>VBCA01000069.1 GCA_005881575.1 Betaproteobacteria bacterium | reverse complement strand
AGCGATAGTCGCGGTTCGTGACCATGCCGACCACTTTGCCCTTCTCCACGACCGGGAATCCCGACACCCGATGCTGCTGCGTGAGCGCGAGGAGCTCTCGCACCGTGATATCCGGAGTCACCGTCACCGGATCGCGGAGCACGCCCGATTCGTAGCGCTTGACCTTGGCGACCTCCGCGGCTTGCTTCTTCGGTGGAAGATTCTTGTGGATGATGCCGATGCCGCCTTCCTGTGCCATCGCGATCGCGAGCGGAGATTCGGTCACCGTGTCCATCGCCGCCGAGACGAGCGGGATGTTGAGCTGGATGTTGCGCGTCAGCCGGGTCTTGAGGCTGACATTGCGGGGAAGGACGCTGGAGTGGGCCGGTACGAGAAGGACGTCGTCAAAGGTGAGAGCCTTCTGGACTGGACGCATTGCCACACCCAAAAGTCGGATTATACGCCGCTCGCATTTACCCGTAAATTCTCGGGCTTCTCGTGCACCCTTCGATTGACGGGTGCGTTAAAACTCGATATGGTGCGCGTCACCCGTCGGGGAAAACCCGTGATGATTCGAGCCGCGCTGTTTGCCGTCGCATCCCTCGCCGTATCGAGCGCGCAGGGGCAAGTCCACAAGTGCATCGACGCGGCGGGCAAAATCATCTATACGCAGGATCCCTGTCCGGCGAACACGAAGCCGGGATCGATTTCACGCGGCGCCATTCAGGCTCCCGCCGCAGCACCCGCCGACAGCGCCGCCAAAGGCGAGGCGGCCAAGAGCGCAGCGCCCAAGACTGCGGCCGAGCAGGAGCAGGCGTTCCGCAAGCGCCAGCAGGATCAGGCGAAGGCGGCGAAGGAATCCGAGCAGAAGTCGGCGGAAGCACGGCGCAAGGAAGAGAACTGCCGCAACGCCCGGGAGCGCCTCACGCAATACGAGATCGGGGGTCGCCAGTCGCGCATCAACGCGCAGGGCGAGCGCTACTATCTCGAGGACGCGCAGATCGAGCAGGAAAAGGCGCGCGCGCGCAGCGACGTCGCCCAGTCCTGCAACTGATCCTCATTCCTTCGCGCGCTTCTTCCCGGCGCGCATCCGCCTGACTTCCTTCGGATCGACCTGCAGCGGCCGGTAGATTTCGATCCGGTCGCGGTCGCGCAGGATCGTGGTGACGGGAACCGGTTCTCCGTGGATTCCGACGTGCGTCGTGTCCATATCCGGAAACACCGCGCGCAGGCCGCTCACCAAAATCGCGTCCTCGACGGTGCTTCCATCCGGAAGCAAGATCCGGCGCAGCACTTGCCGATCGCGAAGCGCGTAGACGATTTCAACGGAGATCTTGGACGGGCTCATGCGCTGCCGAATTTCTCGTCCGCGCGACGAACGAACGCGTCGACGAAAGTATCCGTGATGTCTTGAAACGCCGATCCGGCCGCGTTCTCGACCAGCACGCTGGCAAACTGGTAGCGCAGCTTGAATTCCACCTTGCAGGCCTTCTCCGAAAGCGGAATGAACAGCCAGCTCCCCTCCAGGCTGCGGAAAGGTCCCGACACCAGCGTCATGTCGATGCGCACGCCGGGTTGATTGACGTTCTCCGTGGTGAATTCCTTCTTCAGGCCGTGGAAGTTGATGTGCAAGGTCGCGACCGTTCGATTCGGCTCCTTCGCCGAAACGACCGCCCGGTCGCACCAGGGCAGGAACTGCGGGTAGGATTCCACGTCTGCGACGAGGGCATACATTTTCTGCGCGCTGTGAGCCACCAGCGCCGATCGGTCGACGACTATCATCGTTGTAGAATTGGCGCATCATATAAGGAAATCTCTTTTCGTGACGATCGTCGAAAACCGCAAGGCGCCGCACGAATATTTCATCGAGGAGCGCTACGAGGCGGGCATCGCGCTGGAAGGGTGGGAGGTCAAGGCGATCCGCGCGGGACGCGCTCAGCTCAAGGAAGCCTACGTGATGGTGCGGAACGAGGAGATTTTCCTCATCGGCGCGCACATCAGCCCGCTCTCGGCCGCGTCCACGCACGTGCACCCCGATCCCCTGCGCACGCGCAAGCTCCTGCTTCATGCCGAGGAGATCCGCCGCCTCATCGGCAGGGTGGATCGCGCCGGATACACCCTAGTCCCGCTCGACCTGCACTACCTGCGTGGGCGCGTCAAGATCAACATCGGTCTTGCGAAGGGGAAGAAGCAATACGACAAGCGCGCCGCCGAAAAGGAAAAAGACTGGAAGCGCGAGCAGCAGCGCTTGCTGCGCTCGCGGTAGTACTAGCTCGCGGTCACCTTCTCCTTGACCGACGCATCGGCTTCGCGCGACAGCTGCAGCCAGGTTTCGACCACCGTGTCGGGGTTGAGCGACAGGCTCTCGATGCCCTCGTGCACCAGCCATTTGGCGAAGTCGAGATGGTCGGAGGGGCCCTGCCCGCAGATGCCGACGTATTTTCCTGCCTTGCGGCAGGCCTGGATCGCCAGTCGCAGCATGGCTTTCACCGCCGGATCGCGCTCGTCGAACGCGTCGGCCACGAGGCCCGAGTCGCGATCCAGGCCGAGCGTGAGCTGAGTGAGATCGTTAGACCCGATCGAGAATCCGTCGAAGTACTCGAGAAACTGCTCGGCGAGCACCGCGTTCGAGGGCACTTCGCACATCATGATGAGCCGCAGGCCGTTCTCCCCGCGCTTCAGGCCGTTCGCGGCGAGCAGCTCGATCACCTGAGCGCACTCGCCCAGCGTGCGCACGAACGGCACCATGATCTCGACATTGGTGAGCCCGAGTTCGTTTCTCACCCGGCGCATCGCCTGGCATTCCATCTCGAAGCAGCGCCGGAACGATTCTGCGATGTAGCGCGAGGCCCCGCGGAATCCGAGCATCGGATTCTCCTCGTCCGGCTCGTAGCGCGCCCCGCCGATCAGTTTCTTGTACTCGTTCGATTTGAAATCCGAGAGGCGCACGATCACCGGTTTCGGCCAGAACGCGGCCGCGATGGTGGCGACGCCTTCGGTCATCTTTTCGACGAAGAAGCTGCGCGGGTCGCGGTAGCCCCGGGCCGCGTGCTCGACCTCGCGCTTGAGGTCGGCAGGGAGGTCCGGATACTCGAGCGCCGCCTTGGGATGCACCCCGATCATGTTGTTGATCACGAATTCCAGGCGCGCGAGCCCGACTCCCCAGTTCGGCAGCGCCTGAAAGTCGAAAGCGAGATGCGGATTGCCGATATTCATCGTGATCTTGACGGGGCATTTCGGCATCTCGCCATATTCCCGCGAGCTCACTTCGATCTCGAGGATGCCCCGGTAGATGTTTCCCGTGTCCCCTTCGGCGCAGGACACGGTGCAGGACTCCCCGTCCTTCAGCGTGCTGGTGGCGTCGCCGCAGCCGACCACCGCGGGGATGCCCAGCTCGCGCGCAATGATGGCGGCGTGGCAGGTCCGGCCTCCGCGGTTGGTGACGATGGCCGCGGCACGCTTCATCACCGGCTCCCAGTTGGGATCGGTCATGTCGGTCACGATGATGTCGCCCGGCTTGATGCGCCCCATCTCCGAGGCGTCCTTGAGGACGCGCACGATGCCCGCCCCGATCTTGTGGCCGATGGCACGCCCCGAAGCGAGAACCTCGGATTTCTGCTTCAGGAGAAAGCGCTCCTGCCCTTCGGCGGATCTCCGCGACTTCACGGTCTCGGGTCTCGCCTGCAGGATATATATCTTCCCGTCGGCGCCGTCCTTCGCCCACTCGATGTCCATGGGGCGCTGGTAATGCTCCTCGATCCTGAGCGCGAAGCGCGCGAGCTCGATCACGTCCTCATCGCTCAGGCAGAAGCGGTTGCGGTCGGCCTCAGGCACCTCCACCGTCTTTACCGAAAGGCCGGTCCGTGCCGGCTCGGCAAATACCATTTTCTGCAATTTCGAGCCGAGACCGCGCCGGATCACCGGGAACTTGCCGCCGCGCAGCATCGGCTTGTGGACATAGAACTCGTCCGGGTTGACCGCGCCCTGCACGACCAGCTCGCCCAGGCCCCATGACGCGGTGATGAACACCACGTCGCGGAAGCCGGACTCGGTGTCGAGCGTGAACATCACTCCGCTCGCGCCCCGGTCGCTGCGCGCCATGCGCTGCACTCCCGCCGAAAGCGCCACCGCCGAGTGCGCGAATCCCTTGTGAACGCGGTAAGAAATGGCGCGGTCGTTGTAGAGCGAGGCGAACACGTGCTTGAGCGCGGTCATCACGTTGGCGAGGCCGCGGATATTGAGGAAGGTTTCCTGCTGTCCGGCGAAAGAGGCATCGGGCAGGTCTTCGGCCGTGGCGCTGGAACGCACCGCTAGCGATACGGTATCGTCTCCTCCGGTCAGCTCGCGGAAAGCCTCTCCGATCTCCGCTTCGAGCTGTTTCGAAAATGGCGTGGCCTCGATCCAGCCGCGGATCTCCGCGCCGCACCGGGCCAGCGCTTCGACATCGTCGGCATCGAGTCCCTTCAGGCGCGCCTCGATGCGCGCCGCCAGGCCGCCTGCCGCGAGGAATTCGCGGAACGCCGCGGCGGTGGTGGCAAAGCCGCCGGGGACCTGGACTCCCGCCTTGGAGAGCTGGACTAACATCTCGCCCAGCGATGCATTCTTCCCGCCAACGCGCTCGATGTCGCCCATTCCGAGCCGATCGAAATTCACCACGTATTTGAGCCGAGTCATGGAGCGGTCCTTCGCCGAGGTTGAAGGATCATGTTGAAACCGTTATGTTACAGGCAGCGCATTCCCCGCGCAGCCAAAATACTCCGCCCCACCCCTTTTTCATGCCCGATCCGCGCCGAACCGTGTTCTTCGTCTCCGACGGGACCGGGATCACGGTCGAGATGCTCGGTCACAGCCTGCTCACGCAGTTCGACGGCATCCAGTTCGAACAGACGACCGTCCCCTTCGTGGACTCGGTCGAGAGGGCCCAGGCCTGCGTGACCCGGATCAACGAGGCCTCCGCCGCGGGAAACGGCCGGCCCGTCGTCTTCACCACTCTGATCAACGCCGAAATGCGCGAAACGATGCGCAAGGCCAACGCTTTCGTGATGGATTTCTTCGAGAGCTTTCTGGATCCGCTCGAGGCGGAGTTCGGCGCGAAATCCACCCACACGATAGGCCGGTCCCACAGCGCGCGGGACGCCAAGGGTTACACCCACCGCATCGACGCGATCAATTTCGCCCTCGCCCACGACGACGGGGCTTCGTCCAGGGACCTCGACAAGGCGGACGTGATCCTGGTCGGGGTGTCGCGCAGCGGCAAGACCCCCACGAGCCTGTATCTCTCGCTGCAATTCGGAATCCGCGCGGCGAACTGCCCGCTCATCCCGGAGGACTTCGACCGGATGAGCCTGCCCGCCGCGCTCCAGGCCCACCGCCGCAAGCTCTTCGGACTCTCGATCGCGCCCGAACGGCTGCGGGAGATCCGCAACGAGCGCCGACCCAACAGCCAGTACGCCGACCTGGAGAACTGCCGCTACGAAGTGCAGCAGGCGGAGAAACTGATGTCGCGCGAAGGCATACGCTGGGCGAATTCGACGACGAAATCGATCGAGGAAATCGCCACGACGATCATGCAGGAATTCAAGCTGGAGCGCAGGGGCTACTAGCCGCCGCTTCGCTGGCGATTCTGCTCGAAGAGGCAGATCGCCACCGCCGCGGCGACGTTCAGCGACTCGGCGGGGCCGGGCATGGGGATGCGTACGCGGTGCGTGGCGAGGTGGCCTGCCCTCTCGGACAATCCCGCGCCCTCGTTGCCGAACAGCCAGGCGACCGCCCCCTTGAGGTCGAGGTCGTAGAGCGAGGCTCCGGCGCGCGGTTCCATGGCAACCACCGAGCCGCGGAACGGTTGCGCGAATTCGTCGACATCCACGCCCTCGAAGATCGAGAGGAAGAAATGCGCGCCCATGCCGGCGCGCATGACCTTCGGCGACCAGGCGAAGACCGAGGTCTTCGACAGGAAAACCTGCGACACGCCTGCCGCCACGGCCGTTCGAAAGATCGATCCCAGATTTCCCGGATCCTGGATGTTTTCCAGCAGCAGGCAGTCCGAAACGCTTTGCGGCACTGGACCCGGTTGAGGCGTCCTGATGACCGCCGCCACACCGGCCGAGCTCACGAGCTGGGAGATGCGGTCGAGGAGGCCGTCCGCGAGCGCGAGGCGCGAACGCGCCGGAACGTTTTCGAAAAACCGGCGGACCTTCGGATCGGCAAGGGCGGTGTCGCTGGCGAGGATCGTCTCGGCTACGCCGCCGCTCTCCTGATACGCACGCACCAGATGCTCGCCTTCCAGAAGCGTGGTACCGGTCCTGCGTCGCTCCCGCGACGATCCGGCCAGCTTGATCAGGGCCTTGATCTGCGGGTTGTCTTTGGACTGGATGGACTTCACTCGATGGCGCAGGTACGGAATCCCGCGAAGATGTCGCCGCGGTCCGGAGTATAAAAATTTCTCCAGGTATTGGAGATCAGCCGCGAGGGCGTCGCAAAGCTTCCTCCGCGCAGTACCTTGTGAGTTCCAAACCATGGCTCGGAATACTCGCGATAGGGATCGCATACGAAACCCGGATAGGGCGCGAAGGTGCTGGAAGTCCACTCCCAGACGTTGCCGAGCATCTGGCGGCAGCCGGCAGCGCTGTCTCCCTCCGCGAATTCGCCCACGGGAACGCGGCCCGATCCGCCCAGATTGGCCGGTGTGACGCGCGAAAACGCCGCAGCTATCTCCCATTCCGCTTCGCTCGGCAAACGCCGGCCCGCATAGCGGCAATAGGCGTTCGCCTCGTGCCAGTTGACGTGCATCACCGGGAGATCGCCGTCCAGGCGCACCTCCTCGTCGAAGCGCCGCTCCCGCCACTCCCGGTCACGCTCGACCCAGTAGCGAGGGCCTCTAGCCCCTTGCTTCCAGTTCCAGCCCTCGGGCGACCAGAGATCGCGGCGGGAATACCCGCCGTCGCGAACGAATTCCAGGAATTGCGCATTCGTGACCGGCGCCCGGGCAATGCGGAAGGGCTCGAGCTTGACCCGGTGAGCCCATTTTTCGTTGTCGAAATGGAACCCGGAATTTCGCGCCGCGCCGAGCAGAAACTCTCCGCCGGGCAACTCGACGTCTCCGTCCAAGGCGCCCTTCCCTGCATCCTCGGCTCGCGCTAGCGGGTCCGCATAGCCGAGCGTCTGCCGTGTATAGTGAAACGCTTCCGCGTGCATGTCTTCGTGGAAGAGCACCAGTTGCACGAAATAGAGAAACCACTCGTTGTCCGGCTCGCGCTCGAGCCGCGCCAGCACGCGCTCGAGGACGCGATCCTGAAATTCGAGCGTGGCCCGCAGATCCGGAAGCGGCAGGTCCCAGCGCGTGTCATGCGCGACCCCCGCCGAATCGTAGAGCGCATCGGCGCCTTCGAGGATGCTCTCCGAGAGCGTTTCGTCGGAGCGCAGTCTCAGGCACCAGAGCTCCTGGAACCAGGCGACGTGCCCCAGCTCCCACAGCACCGGATTGACGATCGCGAGCTTCGGACCGAACAATTGAGGACCTTCGAGATCGCGGGTGAGGAGGCGGGTGCGCTGCCTGGCATCGCGCAATTGCCGCGACAGAGATTCAGGAAACATAAGAGGGTTCAAACATAGCATGAAAATCGCGCTCATCACCCCCGCTGGAGCACGCTCTCGAAGCGGCAACCGCCACACCGCGACGCGCTGGGCCGCGATGCTGCGCTCGCTCGGCCACCGGGTCCGGGTCTCGGTTCGCTGGGACGGCCGGGCGGCCGACGCGATGATCGCGCTCCACGCTCGGCGCAGCCACGACGCTATCGCGCAATTCAGCGAACGGTTTCCCGAATCGCCCCTGGTCGTCGTGCTGACCGGCACCGATCTGTACCGGGACATCCGCACGGATAGCGACGCGCGGGCCTCGCTCGCGCTCGCCGATCGCCTGGTCGTCCTGCAGGACATGGGAAGGCTCGAGCTTCCGGCACGGTTCAGACGCAAGACCCGTGTGATTTACCAGTCAGCCGAAGTCCACGCCTCCCGTGAACCGCCTTCGCGCCGTTTTCGTCTGGCGGTGATCGGACATCTGCGGGAAGAGAAAGATCCCTTCCGCGCGGCACTTGCGCTCGCTCATCTCGCCGATTTGCCTGAACTCGAGATCGTTCACCTCGGCGAGGCGCTCTCGCCGAACATGGCCCGCAAAGCGCAGCGCCTGATGAGCGCCGATCGCCGTTACCGGTGGCTGGGAAATGTGCCGCATCGAACTGCGCTTGGCTGGCTCTCGCGAAGCGACCTCCTCGTGCTCAGCTCGCGAATGGAAGGCGGCGCCAACGTGATTTGCGAAGCCGCAGCCGCGGGCGTGCCGGTGGTCGCCTCCCGGATCTCGGGGAACGTCGGCATGCTCGGGCGCGGCTACCCCGGTACCTACCGGCTCGCAAGCGAAGCTGCACTTGCGCGCCAGATACGTCGGGCGGCCCTGGATCCCGCCTATTACGCGCGGCTGAAGCGTCTTACCATAGCCCGCCGGCCACTGTTCCGGCCGGCCGCCGAGCGGGAAGGACTGCGCAGGCTCCTCGCGGAGCTCGCGCCGCGCCCTCAACGCTCACGGTCCAGGATCTCGCGGACCGGAGCGAAGCTGCGGCGATAGACCTCGCATACGCCGTGCCGTCGCAGCGCGCGAAGGTGCCGCGGCGTCGGATACCCCTTGTGCGCGTCGAAACCGTATTGTGGAAACTGCCCGTGCAGCCGGCGCATCTCGGCGTCGCGCGCGGTCTTCGCGAGGATCGATGCCGCGGCGATCACTCTTATTTTCGCGTCGCCGTCGACGATCGCTCGGGCCGGCACCGCAAGCATCGGGCACTGCGGGCCGTCGAACAACACCTCGTGCGGCGAGACCGAAAGCAATTCCACCGCGCGCCGCATGGCGAGGAGGCTCGCCTGCAGGATGTTTAGGCTGTCGATTTCCTCGACGCTCGCCCAGGCGACGGCCCAGGCCAGCGCTCTATCTTTGATGAGGACCGTG
>VBCA01000040.1 GCA_005881575.1 Betaproteobacteria bacterium | reverse complement strand
AGTCGGCCGGCGCGCTCGCGACGCGTCGCGCGAGGTCGCGCGTGCGGACACGGAAAGCAAGAACCGCACGCTTCTCGCCGCCGCAAAGGCGGTGCGCCGCGACGCGAAGAACCTTCTCGCCGAGAACGCCGAGGACGTGAAGTCGGCTCGGGCTGCCGGAAAGGACGCGGCTTTCATCGACCGTCTCACGCTCACCGAAAAGACGATCGAGAGCATGGCCGAGGGCCTGGAGCAGGTCGCGAAGCTTTCCGACCCGGTGGGCGAGATCAGCGAATTGAAGGAACAGCCTTCCGGTATCAAGGTCGGCAGGATGCGCGTGCCCCTGGGCGTGATCGGCATCGTCTACGAATCGCGCCCGAACGTCACCGCCGACGCCGCGGCGCTGTGCCTGAAAGCGGGCAACGCTTGCGTGCCGCGCGGCGGCAAGGACCTGATCGAGCGCGTGATGCGCGAATCGCGCATCCCGATGATCAAGCACCTCGACGGGGTATGCCACGTCTATATCGACGAGCGCGCCGACCCCGAAAAGGCGATCCGCATCGCCGACAATGCGAAGACGCAGCGCTACGGCGTGTGCAACGCCATGGAGACGCTGCTGGTAGCCGAAAAGATCGCGCCCAAGGTGCTGCCGAGGCTCGCGAAGATCTACGCCGGCAAGGGCGTGGAGCTGCGCGGCGACGAAAAATCCCGCGCGCTCGTCGCCGGGATGAAGCCCGCCACGGAGGAGGACTGGTACGCCGAGTACCTCGCGCCCATCCTCGCGGTGCGCGTGGTGAAAGATCTGGACGAGGCGATCGAGCACATAAGCAAGTACGGCTCGCAGCACACCGACGCGATCGTCACCGAAGACGAAGCGAGCGCCAGGCGTTTCCTGCGCGAGGTGGATTCGAGCTCCGTATTGGTGAACGCTTCCACGCGCTTCGCCGACGGCTTCGAGTACGGCCTCGGCGCGGAGATCGGCATTTCGACCGACAAGCTGCATGCGCGCGGTCCGGTGGGCCTGGAGGGCCTCACCTCGCAGAAGTATGTCGTGTTCGGCAGCGGCCAGATCCGGCAGTAAGCCAAGCACCTTGGATCCCTGAGACGGCATTGATTTTGCCCGCCGCGACGAACCGTAGATGAGCGCGCCCATCGGCATCATGGGCGGCACCTTCGACCCGGTGCACTTCGGGCACCTGCGCCTCGCTCAGGAGGCGGCCGAGATTCTCGGTCTGGAGCGCGTGCGCTGGGTGCCTGCCGGCCAGCCCTGGCACCGCGGCGCGCCGCGTGCGCCGGCGATGCATCGCCTGGAGATGGTGCGCCTCGCGATCGGGAAAAACGACCTGTTCGAGCTGGATGACGCCGAGATCCGCCAGACCGCGCCCGGCTACACCGTCGAGACGCTGGAACGGCTGCGAAACGAATTCGGCCCGCAGCGCTCCCTCGTGCTGCTCCTCGGGACGGACGCCTTTCGCAACTTGAGCTCCTGGGAGCGCTGGCGCGACCTCTTTCCCCTCGCGCACGTGTTCGTCGCGCAGCGTCCCGGGCATTCGCTCACCCCCGGCGGTATGCCGGCCGCGCTCGCCGCCGAGTGGCGCAAGCGCGCCGGCACCCCCGATGTCCTGCGCGAGCGGCCGGGGGGAAGCGTCGTCACCTACGGCACCACCGCGCTCGACATTTCCGCGAGCGCCATCCGCGCCCACTTCGCGCAGGCGCGCAGCCCGCGCTACCTGCTGCCTTCGGCCGTCCTCGATTACATCGAGGCGCACGCGCTCTACGCCCACCCAGGCGGCGCCCCCTGATGGTGGATCTTCGCAAGCTCCAGAAAGCCGCGCTCGCGGCGCTGGAGGACATCAAGGCGCGCGAGATCGAGGTCTTCGACGTGAGGCATCTCACCTCGATGTTCGACCGCGTGATCATCGCGAGCGCGGACTCCGCCCGCCAGTTGAAGGCGTTGGCGAGCCACGTCCAGGAAAAGACGAAAGCGGCGGGCGGTCGCGTCTACGGGGTTGAGGGGGAGGACGGAGGCGACTGGGTGCTGCTCGATCTGGGCGACATCGTGCTGCACATCATGCAGCCTGCGGTGCGCTCGCACTACAATCTCGAGGAGCTCTGGGGCCAGCCGAAGCCGCGCAAACCGCGCGCCCGGCGAAAGGCGGAATCGGCGCGCGGCAGATGAAACTGTGGGTGATCGCCGTGGGGTCGCGCATGCCCGGCTGGGTCGACGATGCGTTTCAGGACTACGCGAGGCGCATGCCACGCGACTTGAGGATCGAGCTGATCGAAATCCGCCCCGAGCCCCGCTCGGGCGGAAAATCGATGGCGCAGCTGCTCGAGGCGGAAGGCCGGCGCATCGGGCGGGCGGTGCCGCGCGGCGCTTCGCGCGTGGCGCTGGATGAGCGCGGGCGCGAGCTCAGCACCGCCGGGTTTGCGGGCTGGCTGGCCGCGCAACGCCGGGACGGGCGCGATACCGCGTTCCTCATCGGCGGCGCCGACGGTCTCGCGCCGACCGCGAAGGGCGGCGCCGAGCTCCTCCTGCGACTGTCCGCGATGACCCTGCCGCACGGTCTCGCGCGGGTGCTCCTCGCCGAGCAGCTCTATCGCGCGAGCTCGATCCTGCACAATCATCCGTACCACCGCGAATGATCAAGAACCCCGCGAGGACCCTGATCTATCTCGCCTCGCGCAGCCCGCGGCGACGCGAGCTCTTGAAGCAGATCGGCGTGGCTTTCGAGGTGCTGGTGCTGCGCGAGCACCCGGCGCGCGGCGGCCCCGACGTCGACGAGTCGAAGCTGCCGGGAGAGCTTCCCGACGATTACGTCCGCCGCGTGTGCCGGGCCAAGACGGACGTGGGCTGGGACCGGGTCGTGCAGCGCCGGCTGCGCAGGTTTCCGGTGCTCGCCGCCGACACGGTCGTCTGCGTCGACGAGAAGATTCTCGGCAAGCCCGCCGACGCCGCCGACGCGGCGCGGATGCTGCGGCTCCTCTCCGGGCGCGAGCACCGCGTGCTCACTGCGGTCGCGATCAAATTCGAGGCGCGCTCGGACCTCGTCGTGAGCGAGAGCCGGGTGCGCTTCTGCGACCTCGCGGAACCCGAGCTGGAGGCCTACGTCGAGAGCGGCGAGCCGACCGACAAGGCGGGCGCCTACGCAATCCAGGGCCGCGCCGCGGCCTTCATCACCGAGCTGCACGGCAGCTATTCCGGGATCATGGGGCTGCCGCTGTACGAAACCGCGCAATTGATCAGGAAATTCGGCCTGTGACCGAGGATATTCTGATCAACTGCACGCCGCAGGAAACCCGTGTCGGCGTGATGCAGGCGGGCGTCCCGCAGGAGCTGCACATCGAGCGCGCGGCGAACCGGGGCCTCGTGGGCAACATCTATGTCGGGAAAGTCGCGCGCGTGTTGCCCGGCATGCAATCGGCGTTCATCGAGATCGGCCTGGACCGCGCCGCGTTCCTGCACGTCGCCGACATCTGGGAGGAGCGCCAGCATGCCCACCTCGGCGCCGCGCCGGCAAAGCCGATAGAGCGCATTCTTTCGCAAGGCCAGTCACGGCTGGTGCAGGTGATCAAGGACCCCATCGGCACCAAGGGCGCGCGTCTTTCGACCCAGATTTCGATCGCCGGGCGGCTGGTGGTCTATCTCCCTCAGGACCCCCACATCGGCATTTCGCAGCGCATCGAGGACGAGACCGAGCGGCAGCTGCTGCGCGAGAAGCTCGCACAGCTGCTGCCCGCGGACGAGACCGGGGGATTCATCATCCGCACCGTGGCGGAGACCGCCACCGACGCCGAGCTGCGCGGGGACATCGAGTACCTGAAGAAAATCTGGCACGGCATCCGCGGCCGCGCGGCTACCGCGCCCGCGCCGACGCTGCTCTACCAGGATCTGTCGCTCGCGCAGAGGGTGCTGCGCGATATCGCGGGCGAAAGCACAGGCCGGATCATCATCGACTCGCGCGAGAATTTCCAGAAGCTCCAGGAATTCGCCGCCGAGTACACGCCCAAGGTTCTAGCGAAGCTCGAGCACTACACCGGCGAGCGGCCGCTTTTCGATCTTCACAACGTCGAGGACGAGATCGAGCGGGCGCTTTCGCGCAGGGTGGAATTGAAAAGCGGGGGCTACCTCATCCTCGAGCAGACCGAGGCGATGACCACGATCGACGTCAACACCGGCGGCTACGTGGGCACCCGCAGTTTCGACGACACGATCTTCAAGACCAATCTCGAGGCCGCGCAGGTGATCGCGCGCCAGCTGCGCCTGAGGAACCTCGGCGGCATCATCATCATCGACTTCATCGACATGGAAAGCGCGGAGCACCGTTCCGCAGTCCTCGCCGAATTGAACAAGGCGCTCGCGCTCGACCGCACCCGGATTAACGTGAACGGATTCACGGGACTGGGGCTGGTCGAGATGACGCGCAAGCGCACCCGGGAATCGCTCGAGCACGTGCTGTGCGAGCCCTGCGCGAGCTGCGGCGGGCGTGGCGTGGTCAAGACCGCGCAGACCGTGTGCTACGAGGTCCTGCGCGAAATCCTGCGCGAGGCGCGCCAGTTCAACGCGCGCGAGTTCCGCATCCTCGCCTCGCAATCGGTGATCGACCTGTTCCTGGAGGAGGAATCGCAATCCCTGGCGATGCTCGGAGACTTCATAGGCAAGCCCGTGTCGATGCAGGTCGAGACGAGCTACGGACAGGAGCAGTTCGATATCATTCTCATGTAGCCCATGGAAAAGGAAAAGCTTTCTTCCCGGGAGGCCGCGCTCATCGCCCAGGCGCGGCGCGAGGCGGAGGCGCAGAAGAGCGGAAATCCGCCGCCTGCGGCCGCCGCCGAGGAGAAGCCGAAGGCGAGCCCCGCCGAGCGCCTCGCGCAGCTCATGGCCGAGGAACGCGCCGAAACCGCGCGCAGGAAGAAGAAGATGCGCCGTTACGGATTGATCGGTTCGGCCGCCATCCTCGCGGCCTTCGCGCTCTGGCTGCTACGCGTGTTTTCGCGTCGCCGCTGATCCGTTTGGCGGCTCGTGGGGAGTAGCCACGATGGAATGAACCTTGGAGTATATCTGTTTACAGCTGCGACTTTTCCCGAACCCCTGAACACCCAAGGAGGAGGAATGAACGACCGCGCGGGCGTCACTCGAGAAACATAGCTCGCTCGGATCATGCCGTATCGCGAATCGCGCGACGCTCGCTCGCGCGAGACTAAAGGGTGAAATAGCGAGTCAATCTTATAGGGGGTAGAACATGACAACGCGAATGCCACGGCGGTCGGTTGCGGCGACGCTCGCCGCGTTTACGGTCGGCTTCTCCGCTGCAGCGATGGCGGACAACGACCGGAACGAAGGCGACAGGTTCTCCGCCCGGCTTTCCGGTTACAACGAGGTTCACAGCGCCAACGCGACCACCGCAGAGCGTGGTGCGATATCGACCGACGCTCGCGGGAGTTTCCGGGCGGTGATCGACGACGGAGCAAGCACGATCCATTACGAGCTGAGCTACGAGGGCGTCGGGGGAAGGGAGGGAGCGGTCACCCAAGCCCATATCCACTTCGGCCAGCGGCACACGGTCGGCGGCATCGTGGTCTGGCTCTGCCAGACTGCGGGCACCCCGGCCCCTGCAGCCGTCGCCGCAGTTACGCCGTTCTGTCCGACGCCGGGGGGCACCGTGACCGGGACGATCACTCCCGCCCAAGTGCTCACCGCCACCGGCCAGGGAATCGACGCCGGGGAGTTCGATGAGGTCGTGCGCGCGATCCGCGCCGGTGCAACCTACGCCAACGTGCACTCGACGGTCTTCGCCCCCGGCGAAATCCGCGGCCGCATCGAACGCGGCGAGGGCGGTCATCACGACCGCGATTGATAACAACACGAAAGCGGTGCGCGCACAGTTCGCGCGCGCCACGACTACTGAGAGTTTGCTGGGAGGCGGTCAGGGGGCACAACGGAGGGCGGGGATGGTTTCCCGCCCTCCGTTCTATTTTGCGGCCGGCTTTTTGTCAGCATGCGGATCAATGCCGCTCATCCCGCGCGGACCTCAGTCGGCGTACTGCCCTGCCTTCTTGATGATCGGCCCCCACTTCGCGATTTCGGATTGGAGAAGCTTGTGCAAGGCTTCGGGCCTCGCGCGATCCGCGCTCACCGGCTCGGCGCCGAGCCTCGCGAGGTTGGCCTTGAAGTCCGCGTCCTTGATCGCGTCCAGCAGCGCGGCGTTCAAGCGGCCCACCACGGGCTTCGGCGTGCCCTTGGGCACGTAGAGCCCGTGCCAGACGACCACATCGAAGCCCTTGATCCCCTGCTCGTCGAGCGTGGGAACGTTGGGCAGCGAGGGCACGCGCTTCTTGCTGGTGACGCCGAACACTTTCACCTTGCCGCCCAGGATCTGACCGGTGGTGTTGGTGGTCTGGTCGCACATGAAATCGACCTGCCCGCCCAGGAGATCGTTCATCGCGGGCCCCGTTCCTTTATAGGGGACGGTGGTGAAGTCGGTCTGGATCGCGGTCATGAACAGTAGGCCGCACAGGTGCGAGGCTGCACCTAGGCCCGCGTTCGCGTAGGTGACCTTGTCCTTGTTCGCCTTGATATAGGCGAGGAACTCGTTGAAGTTCGCGGCAGGGAAGTTGCCGCGGGCGATCATCGTCATCGGCACGTCGGCCACTTCGCCGATGTACTCGAAATCCTTGAGCGGATCGAAAGTCAGTGTCCGGTACAGCGCAGGTGCGGTCGACATTCCGATGTGGTGCAGCAGCACCGTGTAGCCGTCGGGCGCTGCTTTGGCAGCGCGAGCAACGGCGATGGTCCCGCCCGCGCCGACGACGTTCTCCACGATGATCTGTACTTTGAGCGGCTTGCCCATCACCTGCGCGAGATTGCGCCCGAGCGTGTCGGTCGGCCCGCCCGCCGCGAACGGTATGTAGAGATAGATCGGCTTGGTCGGATAGGTTTGCGCGAGCGCGCCCGTCGCCACGGCGAGCGCCGCGAGTGCCAGGAGTCCGCACAGTTTTCGCATGCTTGATGCTCCTCTGTGATTTATTCGATCACGCCGAGCCGCCCGTTGTGCGAGCCCATGTACCAGTAGCGCCCCTGCGCGTCGACGATCGCCTTGCGAATGCCCAAGTTCCTCGACGGCAGCTTGAACACCCGGAACTGCTCGGTCTTCGGATCGAGCATCGCCACGGTGTCGGTCTGGATCTCGTTCGCGAACACGCGCCCCGAGCCGTCGACGGTCACTGCGTACGGTCCGCCGTTCGCGCCGGCCGGCATCTCGTACTCCCTGATGACCTTGACCGCCGCGGGATCGACGTGCGCGAGCTTGCCGTTGCCGTAGAGCGTGATCCAGAGCGTGCCGTCGGGGGCGGTGGCGACGCGGCGCGGCTGGGATCCCGGGCCCATATAGAGATCCGAGATCTTGCCGGTTCTGGCGTCGATGATCCCCATTCTGTCCGCGCTCATGCGGCACACCCAGACCCTGCCCTCTTTATCGAGCGCAAGGCCGTAGGGCCCGCCTGACATCTTGTATTCGGTGAACTTTCCGCTCGAACGGTCGAGACGTCCGACGGAGCCGGACTGGTTCGTAAACCAGATCGAGCCGCCCTCATCGATCACCAGCGTATGCGGACTGCCTCTGGAAGGCGCGCGGTGTTCGATGACCTTGCCGGACTTCGTATCGAGCTCGCCGATGGTCCCGTTCCCGTTTCCCGTGTACCAGACCTTGCCTTCCTTGTCGACCAGCAGCCCGTGCGGATGCGCGCCGGAGGGAAGATCCCATTCGTTGAATTTTTGCGTGCGGGTGTCAAAACGCGCGATGCGGTCGCCCTGCATCACCGTGATGTAGATGTTGCCGTCCGGACCCGGGGCGGGATCGCGCGCGAATTTCGGGGTGGGCACCGGCCACTCGGAAATCTTTCCGCTGAGCTGCTTCGCCCCCGGGGCGATGCCGTAGTTCGATCCGCCGGCAAAGGCGCCGGCGAAGCAGAGCAGCATCGGGGCGGCAAGAAAGATCGATCTTTGCATCGGAATCTCCGCTCGAAGGCGAATCGCGGAAGGGTAAGCTCGGGGCATTCTATCAATCAAACCCGTGGGGCGCTCACTCCGCCTCGATGCGTGCGCCGTTCCCCGCGTCGAAGTAGTGCCGCCGGGCGGGGTCGAACCGGAGAGGGAGCCGGCCTTCGGACACGCGCTGCGCACCGGTGAGCCGGACGACGATGCGCGTGCCCTCCACCGTTCCGTGTGCGAGGGTGTCGGCGCCCAGAGGTTCGACGAGATCGACGGCGGCGACGAAGGCGGCCTCCGATTCGCCGCAGGGCTCCAGGTGCTCGGGGCGCACCCCGAGCAGCACTTCGCGGCCGTTCAGGCGCGCCGGCATCAAGTTCATCGGCGGCGAACCGATGAAGCCGGCGACGAAGGTCGTGGCGGGCTTTGCGTAGACTTCGAGCGGCGCTCCGATCTGCTCGGCGCGGCCCGCATTCATCACCATCATCCGGTGCGCGAGCGTCATCGCCTCGACCTGGTCGTGCGTGACGTACAGGCTCGTCGTCCCCAGCCTGCGGTGCAGCGCCTGCAGCTCTACGCGCATCTGCACCCGCAGCTTGGCATCGAGGTTGGAAAGGGGTTCGTCGAACAGGAACACCGCCGGCTCGCGCACGATCGCGCGGCCCATCGCGACGCGCTGGCGCTGCCCGCCCGAGAGCTCCCGCGGCTTGCGCTCGAGCAGCGCTCCGAGCTCGAGTATCGCCGCGGCGCGCTTCACGCGCGCGTCGATATCGGATTTCGAGAGATTGCGGATTCTCAGGCCGTACGCCATGTTGCCGTACACCGACATGTGCGGGTAAAGCGCGTAGTTCTGGAACACCATCGCGATGTCCCTGTCCTTGGGCTCGAGCTCGTTCACCACGCGCTCGCCGATCGCGATCTCTCCCGAGCTGATCGTTTCCAGGCCCGCGACCATCCTGAGGAGCGTGGATTTTCCGCAACCCGACGGCCCGACGATGACTACGAATTCGCCGTCGGCGACGTCGATCGACACCCCGTGAATGACTTGCAGCACGCCGTAAGTCTTCTTCACGTCCCGCAGCGATACGCGCGCCATCATTTCTCCGTCTCGACCAGACCCTTGACGAACCACTTCTGCATGAGCACGACGACCGCGGCCGGCGGCAGCAGGGCGAGCATGGCAGTCGCCATGACGACGTTCCACTCGGTGAGCGCATCGCCGCCGAGGATCATGCGCTTGATGCCGATCACCACCGTATACATCGACTCGTCGGTAGTCACGAGCAACGGCCAGAGGTACTGGTTCCAGCCGTAGATGAACTGGATCACGAACAGCGCTGCCATGCTGGTCTTCGAGAGCGGCAGTACGACGTCGAAAAAGAAACGCATCGGCCCGGCGCCGTCGATGCGCGAGGCCTCCGCGAGCTCCTCCGGAATCGTGAGGAAGAACTGCCGGAACAGGAACGTGGCCGTCGCCGAGGCGATCAGCGGCAGCGTCAGGCCGACGTAGGAATTCAGCATGCCGAGATCGGAGACCACCTTGTAGGTGGGGATGATGCGCACTTCGACGGGCAGCATCAGGGTGACGAAGATCATCCAGAAGAAGAAGTTCCGCAAGGGGAAGCGGAAGTAGACGATCGCGAACGAGGCGATGAGCGAGATCGCGATCTTGCCGAGCGCGATCGCGACCGCCATCACCAGGCTGTTCAGCATCATCCGGCCCACGGGGGCGGCGGCCGCACCGCTCGCGCCCGCAGTCAGCGCCTTTGAGTAGTTCTCCCAGAGGCGATCCCCCGGCACGAGTGGCATCGGCACCTGCAGGATCTGGTCCAGCGTGAGCGTCGAAGCGACGAACGTGACGTACAGAGGAAAGGCGATGACCGCGATTCCAGCGATCAGCACGGCGTGCGACACAACCGTCAGCCAGGGCCGGTTCTCTACCATGACTCGAGCATTCAGTACTGCACCTTTCTCTCGATGAACCTGAATTGCGCAACGGTGAGCGCGATGACGATCAGCATCAGGATGACCGACTGCGCCGACGAGCCGCCGAGATCGCCCGCTTTCACACCGTCGTAGTACACCTTGTAGACGAGAATCTGGGTCGCGCCCGCCGGCCCGCCCTGGGTCGTGGAATCGATCACTCCGAAGGTGTCGAAGAACGCGTACACGATATTGACGACGAGCAGGAAGAACGTGGTCGGCGACAGCAGCGGAAAGACGATGGTCCAGAAGCGGCGCGCGGGGCCGGCGCCGTCGATGGCCGCGGCCTCGACGAGGGAGCGCGGAATGGATTGCAGACCGGCGAGGAAGAAGAGAAAGTTATAGCTGATCTGCTTCCAGGTCGCCGCCATCACCACCAGCAGCATCGCCTGGTCGCCTTGCAACACCCAGTCCCAGTTGTAGCCCGCTTTCTTGATCACGTAGGTGACGATCCCGATCGAAGGCGCGAACAAGAATGCCCAGAGCACGCCGGCCACCGCCGGCGCGACGGCATAGGGCCAGATGAGGAGCGTCTTGTAGGCGAGAGCGCCGCGCAGCACGCGGTCGGCCATGGCGGCGAGCGCGAGCGAGATGGCGATGCCGCTCCCCGCGACCAGCAGGCTGAAGATCGCGGTGGTTTGGAACGACGCCAGGTAGTTCGAGTCGTGAATCAGATCGGCGAAATTGCGCAGGCCGACGAACTCTTTATTGATGCCGAAGGCGTCCTGGATCTGGAACGAATACCAGAACGCCTGCGCCGCCGGCCAGAAGAAGAAGACGATCGTTACGGCGATCTGCGGCGCGAGTAGCGCGTACGGCAGCCACGCCGAGCGGAAGACGACCCGCTTTTCCACTTTCTAGCTTTTGTTCGCCGCCTGGAACTTCTTGAGGATCTCGTTGCCGCGGCGCACGGCGGCATCCATCGCCGCCTTCGCGTCCTTCTTGCCGGCGAATACCCCTTCCATCTCTTCTTCGATCACCTCGCGGCCCTGCACATAGTTGCCGAAACGCAGGCCCTTCGAGTTGGGCGTCGGCGCCTTGTTGGCGAGTTGGCGCACGGCGATGTCGGCGCCGGGAACTTTTTCGTAGTAACCGTCCTTCTTCGTTACCTCGTAGGCAGCGTTGGTGATCGGCACATAGCCCGTCGATTTGTGCCAGTCGACCTGCACGCTGGTGGAGGACAGATAGGAGAAAAACTTCGTTACGCCCCTGTACTCGGCGGGCTTCTTGCCGGTCATGACCCAGAGGCTCGCGCCGCCGATGATCGAATTCTGCGGCGCGCCCTTGATGTCGTCGTGATAGGGCAGGAAGTTGACCGAGAAGTCGAACTTCGCGTTGCGGCGAATGTTCGCCTGCGCGCCCGAGCTCGACGTGAGCATGGCGCATTCGCCGCTGAAAAAACGCGCTTCGGCCTCGTTCTTGCGCCCCGAATAGGTGAACAAGCCCTTCTTGGCGAAGTCGGCCAGCATCTGTACGTGCCTTACGTGCTGCGGAGAATTGATCTTGAATTCCGTGTCGGTGCCGGCGATGCCGTTTTCCCGGGTGCCGATCGGCAGGTTGTGCCAGGCGCTGAAGTTCTCGACATGCACCCACGCAGGCCAGCCGGTGGAATAAACGCACTGCTGTCCGGCGGCCTTCAGCTTGCCGGCAACCACTGCGAATTCCTTCCAGGTCTTCGGCGCGGTGCCGTCGAGGCCGGCCTTTTTGAGCGCATCCTTGTTGACGTAGAACACCGGAGTCGAACTGTTGAAGGGCAGCGACAGCATGTTGCCTTTGCTGTCGGTGTAATAGCCCGCGACCGCGGGAAGATAGTTCTTCGCGTCGAACGGCTCGCCCGCCTCCTTCATCAGCTCGTAGACAGGCTTGATCGCGCCCTTCGCACTCATCATGGTCGCGGTCCCGACCTCGAACACCTGCAGAATGTGCGGCGCGTTGCCGGCGCGGAACGCGGCGATCGCCGCGGTCATCGATTCGGGGTATTGTCCCTTGAAGATCGCGACGACCTTGTATTCCTTCTGGCTGGCGTTGAAGCCGTTGGCGAGCTCGTTGACCTTGTCGTTGAGCGCCCCCTGCATCGAATGCCACCACTGGATTTCGGTCTGGGCTCCCGCAGTTCCGGAGAGCAGGACGGCGCCCGCCAGGACGCCAACGCGAATCTTGGTGCGCATGCTGCCTCCCCTACTCTGCGGCATTGCAGTGCGGTGGAATCTGGCGCGCCCGGCGCGAATCGAACGCGCGACCTATGGCTTCGGAGGCCATCACTCTATCCCCTGAGCTACGGGCGCGGGAGAGGAAATTATACACTGCGCGATCGAGCGGACTGCGTCCCGTGAGGCGCGGACGACAGATGGTCTTCGATGAGGCGCATGGCCTCCTCGACCGAAGCGGCCGTGCGTAGCCTGCGCTCGACGCTCGGCCGCAGCACGCCGTAGGCGCGGAAGCGCTCGATCATCACGACGAACGGCTGCCAGAAGCCGTCGCTCGCGCACAGGATCACCGGTTTGTCCTGCAGTCCCAGGTCGTTCATCGTGAGCATCTCGAGCAGCTCGTCGAGGGTGCCGATTCCGCCGGGCAGCGCGACGAAAAGGTCGGCGGATTCGGTCATCAATTGCTTGCGCTCGGCAAGCGACTCGACGATCTTGAGCGTGCCGAGGTCGGACGCGGCGCGCTCCGGGCGGATGAGATGGCGCGGCATGATCCCGAGCACTTCGCCGCCCGCAGCTGCAGCGGCGCGCGCCGCGATGCCCATGAGCCCACGGCCGCTGCCGCCGTAGACTAGGCGCAGTCCGCGCCCGGCGCAGGCGGCGCCGAATTCGGCTGCGAGGGAGCGTGCTGCGGGCGGGAGATCTTCGAGCGCCGAGCAGAACAGGCACACTGAGCGTCTTGCCATGTCAGATCCTGACGACTGCGTCGAGGCCGATGTCCACCGCAGGCGCCGACTGCGTGATTCGGCCCACCGAGATGAAATCGACGCCGGTCTCGGCGATCGCGCGGATGGTCTCCAGCCTCACTCCCCCGGAAGCCTCGAGCGGAACGCGGCCGCCCGAGAGCGCGACCGCGCGGCGCAGGTCTTCCGCGCCCATGTTGTCGAGCAGAATCATGTCGGCCCCCGCCTCGAGCGCTTCCTTCACTTGCCCGAGCGTATCGCATTCGACCTCGATCTTGGTGAGGACGGGAACGACCGAGCGTGCGCGCTTCACGGCAAGGGCGATCGAGCCGCACACGCTGATGTGGTTGTCCTTGATGAGCACGCCGTCGTCCAGGCGCAACCGGTGGTTGCGCGCACCGCCCAGTTGCGCCGCGTGCTTCTCAAGCGCACGCAGGCCCGGCGTCGTCTTGCGCGTGTCGATCAGCACCGCCCGCGTCCCGGCGACGCGCTCGACGTACTGCGCGGTGAGGGTGGCGACTCCGGAAAGGTGCTGGAGAAAATTCAACGCGGTTCGCTCCACCGCGAGCAGCCCGCGAGCCGGGCCTTCGATTCTCCCCATCGCCGTGCCCGCATTGACGCGATCACCGTCCTTCACGCGCAGTTCCACCCGGCACTGCGGCACGCGGCGGCGGAAAACCTGCGCGGCGACCTCGATGCCGGCGACGACGATGTCCTGGCGCGCGTTGAGCGCGAGCTCCGCGCGCGCGTCGGCCGGGATCACCAGCTCCGAGGTGAGGTCGGCGAAGCCGATGTCCTCGGCGAGCGCCCGGTCGATCAGTTCTTCGACGACGAGGGGATCGATCATGAGAAGGGATTATAATGCGTGCGTTTCTACGCCCGCCTGAAGGCGCGAGAATGAGCGCAAAGCGCCACGAATCCCTGATCAAGACTCCCAAGCAGCTCGTCACCGCGCTGGTGCTCTTCTTCGTCGGAACGATCATCGTCATCGTCCTGCTTGCGCAACTCGCGACGAGCGGCCGGAACTACGACGAGGACGCCAAATCGCCCGAAGCAGTCGCAAAGCGCATCAAGCCGGTCGCCGAGGTCAACATGGGCACGGCGGGGCCGGCCGGCAAGATCCTCAAGACCGGAGAAGAGATATACAAGTCGGTGTGCACGGCGTGTCACGCCACCGGGGTCGCGAAAGCGCCGAAATTCGGCGACCGGCGCGACTGGGCGCCGCGCATCAAGGAAGGTCAGAAGGAGCTCGTCCGGGTGGCGCTGAAAGGCGAAGGCGCCATGCCTCCCAAGGGCGGCGCGTCCGAGCTCTCCGACATCGAAGTCGAGCGCGCCGTCGTGTATATGGCGAACGCGGCAGGAGCGAAATTCAAGGAGCCGGCCGCAGCGGCGCCCCCGGCGCGAGCCGCCTCCGGCAAGGTCGACGGAAAGAGGGTATACGAGTCGACGTGCATGGCTTGCCACGGCACAGGCGTGGCGAACGCGCCGAAGTTCGGCGACAAGAAAGCGTGGGCGATGCACCTCACTCACGGCACCGAGCACGTGTACGAGAACGCGCTCAAGGGCAAGGGTGCGATGCCGCCCAAAGGGGGCAACCTCACGCTGTCGGAAGCGGAAGTGAAGACGGCGGTGGACTACATGCTCGAGGCGGTGAAATAAAACCGGGGACGGACCACTTCACAGCAGGCCGCTTGAGCCTGCGCGTCGTTAGGAGGGAAGGCCATGAAGCTCGTGCAATTCGCCGCAGCAGTCATCGCGTTCGCGCTCTTCACCGCAGCGCAGGCGCAGCAACCCGTCGTCGTCAAGTTCAGCCACGTCGTCACCGATGAGACGCCCAAAGGCAAGGGCGCGATCCGCTTCAAGGAGCTTGCCGAGGCGAAGACCAAGGGTCGGGTGAAGGTGGAGATCTACCCCAACAGCCAGCTCTACAAGGACCGCGAGGAGCTCGAGGCGCTGCAACTGGGCGCGGTGCAGATGCTCGCGCCTTCGGTGTCGAAGTTCGGCCCCTTGGGCGTGCGCAAGTTCGAGGTGTTCGATCTGCCCTACATGTTCGACGACGAGCGGTCGCTCGAGCGGGTCGTCGAAGGCCCGGTCGGCAAGGGTCTCTTCAAGCTGCTCGAGCCGAAAGGCATCGTCGGGCTCGCCTACTGGTTCAACGGCTTCAAGGAATTCACGGCCAACAAGCCCCTCAGGAAGCTCGACGACTTCAAGGGCCTGAAGATCCGCATCCAGTCCTCCAAGATCCTCGAGGGCGAGATCAAGGCGTTCGGCGCGATCCCGCAGGTGATGGCGTTCTCCGAGGTCTACACCGCTCTGCAGCAGGGGGTCGTCGACGGCGAGGAGAACACGCCCTCGAACAAGTACACGCAGAAGATGCACGAAGTGCAGAAGCACATGACGCTGTCGGACCACGGTGTGGTCATGTATGCGGTGATCGTCAACAAGAAATTCTGGGACGCCTTGCCTGCGGACATCCGCAGAAGCCTGGTCGAAGCTATGGCGGAATCGACCCAGTACGTATGGGACATCGCGAAGAAGGAAAACGACGACGCGCTGGTGAAAATAAAGGCGGCGAAGACCACCGATGTGTACGTACTGCCTTCGACGGAGAAGGCCGTGTGGCGCAAGGCCATGCTGCCGCTCTACCAGGAGTACGAGGGCGTGGTCGGCAAGGATACGCTGCAGGCGATAGAAAAAACGGTCGCGCAATCGTCGGCGAAGAAATAGCCGGCAGCGGCGGCGGCTGACGCGGCTCGTCCGTCCGCACGGCGCTTTCATGCGCACGTTCAACCGCGTCCTCGATCATCTCGAAGAGTGGCTCGTCGCGAGCTTCATGGCGCTCGCGACAGGCGTCATTTTCATTTCCGTCGTGTATCGCTATACCGCCGACATCGCGTGGGTGTGGAATTACACCCGGCATATCAACCTCACCTGGGCGCAGGAGCTGTGCATTTACCTCTTCATATGGATGGCGAAGTTCGGCGCGGCCTACGGGGTGCGCACCGGCATTCACGTCGGCGTCGACGTCCTGGTGCGGCTGCTCGCGCCGCCAAAGCGCCGCTTCTGGATCACCTTCGATCTGCTCGCCGGGGCGCTCTTCACCGGCGTGATCGCCGTTTTGGGCGGCATGTTCGTGTTTCGCATGTTCGGCACCGGCCAGGTCTCGCCCGACCTCGAGCTGCCGATGTGGGTGGTCTATCTGGCCGTGCCGCTCGGGTCCTCCTTGATGTGCTACCGCTTTTTGCAGGTCGCGTGGCGTTTTCGCCGCTCAGGCGAATTGCCCTCGCACGGCCACGCGCATGTCGAAGGACTGCAAACGGGCGCGCGGACGTGAACGGCTGGATCATTTTCATCCTGCTGGTCCTGCTGATGCTGACCGGCATGCCGATCTCGATCGCGCTCGGCCTTACCGTGCTCACGTTTCTGTTCTTCATGACCGATCTTCCGGCGGAACTGGTGTCGCAGCGCTTGTTCACCGGGCTCGACCAATTCGCCATCATGGCGATCCCGTTTTTCATTCTCGCAGGAACCTTTCTCACCCACGGCGGGGTGGCGCGGCGCATGATCCGTTTCGCCACGGCCCTGGTCGGCCACTTCCACGGCGGCCTCGCCATGGCGGGCGTGTTCGCTTGCGCGCTTTTCGCCGCGGTATCCGGTTCCAGTCCGGCCACCGTGGTCGCGATCGGCACCATCCTGATCCCGGCGATGGAAAAGCAGGGCTATCCGCGCAAGTTCGGCGTCGGCTCGATCGGCACTGCCGGCGCTCTCGGGATCCTGATTCCGCCTTCGATCGTGATGGTGATCTACTCCGTGTCCACCAACACGAGCGTCGGCAAGCTCTTCATCGCCGGCATCGTGCCAGGCATCCTCCTTGCCGCGATCCTAATGAGCATCACCTGGGTCATCGCCCGGCGCCACGACTACCCGCGCATGCCGCGCGCAAGTTTGAGGGAAATCTGGGCGGCGTTCTGGGACGCGATCTGGGGGCTTTTGCTGATCGTGGTGGTGATCGGCGGGATCTACGGGGGCGTGTTCACGCCGACCGAGGCTGCCGCAGTGAGCGCGGTCTACGCGTTCGTCGTCGCGGTGTTCGTCTATCGCGATCTCAAGCTCTCCGACGTACCGAAAGTGCTGCTAACTTCAGCCAACATGAGCGCGATGCTGCTCTATATCATCACCAACGCGATCCTGTTTTCATTTCTGCTCACTTCCGAAAACATCCCTCAGGCGATGGCGCAGTGGATCATCGACAAGCACCTCTCCGCCTGGGTGTTCCTGCTCGGGGTCAACATCCTGCTGCTGATCGCCGGGAACTTCATGGAGCCTTCCTCGATCGTGCTCTTGCTCGCGCCCATCCTCTTTCCCGTCGCGATGAAGCTCGGCGTCGACCCGATCCACTTCGGCATCGTCATGACCATCAACATGGAGGTCGGCCTCATCCATCCACCGGTGGGTCTCAATCTCTACGTCGCGAGCGGCATCGCCAAGATGGGGCTCACCGAAACCACCGTCGCGTTCGCGCCCTGGATCTTCGTGATGGTGCTCTATCTGCTGCTCGTCACCTACGTGCCCCAGATCGCGACCTGGCTGCCCGATTCGATCTACAAGACCCCGGGTTAGGCGCTCGCGCCTGACGCGCGGCACGGCTTGCGTTAAGCTTCGTACGATGAAAATCGCATTCGTCGCCGATCCGCTGTCCTCGTTCAAGATCCACAAGGACTCGACCTACGCAATGATGGTCGAGGCTGCGAAGCGCGGCCACGAGCTTCATTTCATGTTGCAGGAAGGCCTGATGTGGAAGGGCGGGCGCGTCGTCGGCGAGATCTCGCGGCTCACCTTGACCGGGGAGAAAGACCCCTGGTACCGCACTGCACCGCCCAAGGCGACGCCGCTCGCCGATTTCGACGCGGTGCTGATGCGCAAGGACCCGCCCTTCGACGCCGAGTACGTCGCGAGCACCTGGCTGCTCGAGCTCGCGCAAAAGGAAGGCGCAAAGGTGTTCAACAACCCGCGCGCGATCCGCGACCACAGCGAGAAGTTGGCGATCGCGAAATACCCGCAATTCTCCCCGCCGACGCTGGTGACGCGGCTCGCCGGGCAGCTCCAGGAATTCATCGATACTCACCGCGACGTGGTGCTCAAGCCGCTCGACGGAATGGGCGGGGAATCGGTGTTTCGCGTCGCCTCGGGCGATCCCAACCGCAACGTCATCGTCGAGACGCTGGTTCGCGACGGCGCCAAGTCGGTGATGGCGCAGCGCTACATCCCGGAGATCCGCGAGGGCGACAAGCGCATCCTGCTGATCGCGGGGAAAGCCGTGCCGCATTGCCTTGCGCGCATCCCCAAGCCGGGCGAGACGCGCGCTAACCTCGCCGCAGGCGGCACCGGCGTCGCGAAGCCGCTCTCGCGGCGAGACTCGGAAATCGCGAACGCGCTCGGGCCGGAGCTCGCGCGAGCGGGCCTGCTCCTCGTCGGTCTGGACGTGATCGGCGACTACCTGACCGAAATCAACGTGACCAGCCCCACGTGCTTCCGGGAAATCACCGAGCAGACCAGCTTCAATGTCGCCGGAATGTTCCTCGACGCTCTAGAGGCCGCCTGCTCAAGGTGACTACTTGCGTAGCTACGTAGCGTCGCGCACGGAGTCCAGCGGCAATCGCAGAGTGACGCTTGTTCCTTTGCCGCTGGCCGAGCGGATGTCAACTGTTCCGCCCAGGCCGCGCGCGCGCTGGCGCAGGTTCTCGAGTCCACGGCCCGGCGTGATGCTCGCCTCGTCGAATCCGATGCCGTCGTCCGAAACGCCGATCTGCAACGAGCTTCCGTTGATCTGAGTGCTTACCGTCACGTCGCGTGCGCGTGCATGACGCAAGGAATTGGTGAGGGCCTCCAGCACGATCCGCTGGACGGCGAGAACGGCCTTGGGCGTAAGAGAGGATAACTGCGGCAGCTCTCCCACCCGCCAGTGAAACCGCACGCCGGAATTCTCGATCGCCGCCCGCATGCGGTGGCGCACGTTGCCGAGAATCACGCCCAGATCGCCATCGGTAGGCTCCAGGGCATCCACGGCCAGCCGCAGTTCCTGCAGTGTATCGTGCAGCCGCCGTTCGACCTCCGGCAGCGCCGCTTGTCCCGATTGCACCGCGCCGAGCAGAGCGACGAGGCTCGAGCCCACGCCGTCGTGCATGTCTGCCATGATGCGCTGGCGCTCGCGGGCAAGCGCCTTCTCGCGCTCGGCCTCCTCGACTCGCGCGTAATTCGCCTCGATTTCGCGCGTCTTCTGCTCGACCCTTTCCTCCAGCTCGAGCTTCGCCCGCTCGACCGCCCCGACCGCCCGAAAATGCCGATCGATGATCGTCGCGCCGATCGCGAAAAGCACGAGCGGAATGTGAAAGTGCGCGAGCTGGAAGCTTTCGTAGTCTATCCAGCCCATCCACCACGCAAGGTCGTGCGCATTGAGCAGCACGGCGAAGACCAGCGCGGCGGCGAGCAGCCAGAACGCCCATCTGCGCCGGCGCTGCTGCGAGCGGATCAGCACGATCAGCAGGACGAAGAGCGCGGCCAGGTAGGCCACGCTCCAGTACGTGATTACCGCGCCTTGTCCGTCCTCGCCCAAGAGCCACGCGAGAGCCAGTCCGGCCAGCGTGAAAATCCACAGCTCCCCTTCGCCGACCGGCCAGCGCTGGCCCGCGACGCGCAGGCAGAGCACCAGCATCGGTGCCGCGTACGCAAAGCGCGCTGCGAAGGCAAGAGGGCCTTGGCCGAACGCGGGCGGAGTCAGCACGACGTGCAGCCAGGGGAAGGCCGCCGCGGCCCATGCGAGGGCGGTGACCGCGAACCACAGCAGCGTCGTGTCGCTGCGCTCGCGGATCCAGAAGGCCGCGGCCAGCAATCCCGAAAGCAGTGCGGCGGCGCTGAACATGAAAAAGCTCGTGACCTGCGTTGCGTACCTGCGTTCGTAGAGCGCGCGTCCCGCCGTTCCCTGTCCTAGGATGACGCGCGTCAGCCCTTGGCGGAGGTCCGGCACCGCTACGACTCTTATTTGCATGACATTCCGGCCGGGTTTCAGCAGCAGCGGGGGCACGTTCATGATGAGCGGGGGTGCCCAGTAGCGGGTGCCCGGGTCGCCGTACCCCAGGTTGCCTCCCACCCGGTAGCCGTTGAGGACAAAAAGCATCCGCCGCGCGCTGTTCCGCGGCAGATAGAGCGAAGTAGGCACACTGGCCTGCTCGGGAGAAAGGTCAAACGGGAGCCGGTACCAGCCGGGCTGCGCAGCGCCTGGCCGCGACAGGTACCAGTTGTCCGGCAGGCTCACCGGTTCCCACGGCGCATCGTCGGGCAGCGGCGATAACGCGGCGCTGCGCACGAATTCTCCGCGCTCGAGGACATGCACCACTTGAATCTGCGCGTGCGCGAAGGGGACGGCGAGCGCGAGGACGAGCCCCGCCCCGGCGGCGCATCTCATCGGATCAGCCCCAGGCGGTTCGCCTCGAACACCGCCTCGGTCTTCGAGTGCACCGCGAGCTTGCGGTAGATGCGCTTCAAGAAGGTATGCACCGTGCCGACAGATATGCCCAGCATCTGCGCGGTCTCGGCGTAGGAGAAACCGCGCGAGATGGCATTGAGAATCTCGCCTTCACGCGCGGTGAGTATGGTTTCGTCCTCCGCCCCGGCCGTCTTCGTCGGGGATTCGCGCCCGGGCGCTTGTAAGCGCTTTAGCACTTGACGCGCGATGACCGGAGAAAGCGGCGAGCCGCCGTTGCGGATGTCCTGGATGTCGAAGGCGATGTCGTGCTGCAGCGAACCCTTCAGCAGATAGCCGCGCGCGCCCGCCTCGAGCGCTGCGAGCACGTTCGCCTCGTCGCCGAAGATGCTGATGACGAGGATGTCGCAATCCGGATGCCGGCCTGCGGCAAAGCGCACCACCTCCAGACCGGAAATGTCCGGCAGCCCGAGGTCGACGAGCAGGACGTCGGGCGCACCTGAATCGAGCCCCGCCAGCGCCTCTGCGCCGGTCGCGTATTCGGCCACGAGCCGCAGCGAACCTTGCGCGCGTATCGAGGCGGCAAGCCGCGCCCGTGTATCCCGGTCGTCCTCGACCATCGCCACGCGTGCGATCGGTGCCGTCTCCGGCGCAGCGGCCATCTTCTCTCCTGTGGTCGGGCCTGACGCATAGAATACATCGCATCAACTTGTTCCCGCGAACTCATCGCCGTACCCAATTCTGGGGACGATCCGCGGCCGTACCCAATGTTGGGGATTCCACTCATGCGCTGACGGCATATCATTCGGCTGCACGATTCCGACAATAAAAGGGAGAGCGATCGATGCTGAGTATTATCCTGGCTGCAATCCAGAAATTCCTGCTGGGGCTCATATCCCTGGCGGCTCTGATCGCAATCATCGTTGGCGTCATCAGTGGGCATCCGCCCGGAAACCCGCCGACGGCGGCGAGCGCGAGCATCACAACCCTCGAGGACGCGGCGAGCGCCCCAGTCACCCCGAGCGTCAGCGATCCCGACGCCGGAGAGACCTTCACCTTCAGCATCGCCTCTCAGCCGGCAAACGGCAGCGCCGCGGTCGTGAGCAACCAGCTCATCTACACGCCGGCCTCAAACTACAACGGCCCGGACAGCTTCACGTTCCGCGCCACCGACTCCACCAATCTGAGCGTGGTGGGCACCGCTTCGGTGACCGTGCTGGCCGTCAACGATCCGCCGTCCGTTGCGGATCTGAGCATCTTCGCTACCGAGGATGCGGCGAGCGCGCCGGTGACCCCCGCGGTGATCGACCCGGACATCGGGGATACGCACACTTTCGCGATCGTGACCCAGCCCGGGCGCGGGCTGGCGAGCGTCGTCGGCAACCAGATCGTCTACACGCCCGACGCGAATTTCAACGGTCAGGACAGCTTCAGCTTTCGCGCGACCGATTCCGGCGGCCTCTCGGCGGTCGCCGCGGCAAACGTGACGGTAGCGCCGGTGGCGGACGCGCCGAGCGCCACGCACGCCGGCATCACGGCGCGCACCGCGACGCCGGGCACCGCGGTCACGCCCTTCGTCGAGGACGCGGACCTCTGGGAAACCTTCAGCCACCAGCTGCTGAGCACGCCGGCTAACGGTACCGCTTCCGTGATCGGCAACAAGCTCGTCTATGTCTCCAATCCCGGTTTCTTCGGGCCGGACAGCTTCAACTATCGCGTCACCGACAGCGCCGGGCTGACGGTCGACGGAACTGCCCTGGTGCACGTGTTCGGTTCGGGCGGCCTGTCGAGGTGCACCTCCCCGAGCATCGTAAATACCGACGGCACGCTCAATGCCCGGACCGTATCGGGGGCTTGCGGCTTCTATGGGGAGGTCACGACGCGCACCACCGAAGGGGGGACTCCGGTTATCGTCAAGTACATCGCTAATCGCCCGTCGAGCGGTAGTGCACCCAAGGCGGCGGTGCTCCTGATCGGCGGCGGCGATCTCGACATGAATATCACCGGTAACGCGACGACGGGCGCGATCGTCACCAGCGGCGGCAACTTCCTGGTGCGCACCGCGCAGCTGTTCGCCGAAGCCGGCTATCTCGCCGTCGCAATGGACCGCCCGTCAGACCGGCCGACGGCCACTCCCAGCGACACCGTGCAGAACGTTGACGAATACCGCATCTCCGTCGACCACGCAATCGATATCCTCGCCGTGCTCAGGCAAGTGAACACCGACAACCTCGACGTGTTCCTGTCCGGCACCAGCAAGGGCGCTCTCTCCGTGGTGGCGAACAACCTCATCGCCGCCGGCATCTCGCTCTCGAGCGCGGTCACCCGGAGGTCCTCCCTCTTCCCCGACAGGCTATTCATCAACGAGCCGGGCTTCCCCAGTTTGCAGCCGGGATTCGTGCGCCGTCCCGCGCACGTGTTGCTGAATACCAGCGACCTGTGCGGCGTCACCAGGCCGGTCGACTCGCAGGCACTTTTCGACAATCTGACCGCCGCCGGGGTGAACGCGGCAATCGACGCCGTGAGCGGCGGCGTGCCCGTCACGGTATTTCCCGCGCCCGACGTACGCGATGTTTGCGGAGCGCTCGACTTTCACGGTTATATGGGTATCGAGCCGACCGCAGTAGGCCGCATCACCGCCTGGCTAGACGGGCGGGTGGCGGCCCTGGCCGGAAACAGGCACCCAGATGCCGCGTTCGCCACGGTCGCAACGGCGGCTGGAGCCCAAAAGCAGGTCAATCTTTCCACACTGACTCGCGACCTCGACGGCGATTCCTTGTCTTACGCCTTGTCGCAAACCACCACGAGTCGCGGAGGTGCGGTGTCTCTCGCCGGCAATATGGTGACCTACACGCCGCCGGTCGGCGCAAGCAATGTCACCGACTACTTTGTCTACGTAGTCACCGACGGCAAAGGCGGCGTGGGCGCGGCCGTGATCGCGGTGCAAATCGGCAATTGAGGTGTGGGACTCAGGGCGAGCCCGGAGTGTTCCGCGCGAAGACCCTCAATATCGACATTCCGGTCTAGTAAGCGCCGGCGCACGGTAAACCGTTGCTCAGCGCGCCGGAGGCCTTCCGCCCGAGCTGAGGTCGTGGTTCAGACCACCAGCTGATTCCCCCTTACCGAATTTCCGCTGCCGCTGCACAATAGGCCTTTCGCTGCGAGCTTTCTTCACCGGGCTCGCAAAAGAGGCTTTCATGGTCGGAGTTCTCATCGTCGCGCACGGCACCCTGGGCGAGGCGCTCATCCACGGCGCGAGCCACGTGCTCGGCAAGCGCCCGCTGCAGGTGCAGCAGCTCGGCGTGACCGTCCACGACCGTCCGGACGCGATCCTGCCCCATGCCCAGGAGCTCGTGCGCCAGCTCGACGCTGGCGACGGGGTGCTGGTGCTCACCGACATTCTGGGCGCGACGCCTTCGAACATCGCTACGCGCCTGCTCGAGCCCGGCAAGGTCGAAGGCCTGTCGGGGGCGAGCCTCCCCATGCTGATACGGGCGCTCACCTATCGCGACGAGCCGCTCGCCGCGGTGGTCGACAAGGCGATGAGCGGCGGGCGGGACGGCGTGGTCCAGCTGAATTCGGACGCGTGCAATGCCGCGAGCCGAAGCTGAAATCGTCAACAAGCTGGGACTGCACGCGCGCGCCGCCGCGAAGCTCACGCAGCTCGCCGGGAATTTCGCCGCGGAGGTGTGGCTGTTGCGCAACGGCCGGCGCGTGAACGCAAAAAGCATCATGGGCGTCATGATGCTCGCCGCAGGCAAGGGCAGCCGCGTCGTCATCGAAGCCGACGGCGAGGACGCGGAAAGCGCGCTCGCCGCGGTGGTTCGCCTCATCGCCGAGCGCTTCGGGGAAGAGGAGTAAGTTTCGGTGAAACCGGGCGAGAATTCCATGGCGACCGGCGCGAGCTTCACCCTGCACGGGGCGGGGGTCGCCGGAGGGATCGCGATCGGCCACGCGCACCTCGTCTCGACCGCGCGCCTGGAAGTCGCCCACTACGAGATCGCACCGCAGGGAATCGAGGCGGAGATCGCGCGCTTCGACCGCGCGATCGCGCAGGTCCGGGGCGAGCTTGCCGCGTTGCAGACGAGCGTGCCCGCCGGGGCCCCGGCGGAGATGAAGGCGATACTCAGCCTGCACGCAATGCTGCTCAACGATTCCAATCTCTCCGTTGTCCCGCGCGAGCTCATCGGCAGCCGTCGCTGCAACGCCGAATGGGCGCTGATGCTGCAGATGGACTACCTCGTCGCGCAGTTCGACGAGATGGACGATCCGTACCTGCGCGAGCGCAAGCAAGACATCGTGCAGGTGGTCGAGCGCGTGCTGAAGGCGATGCTCGGCACGGGGCACGCGCCCGCCGAGCCCTCGAGCGAGAAGGAGCTGATCGTGGTGGCGCACGACCTGTCGCCGGGGGACATGATTCTGTTCAAGCAGCACCAGTATGCGGGCTTCGTGACCGACTTGGGCGGGGTCACCTCCCACACGGCCATCGTCGCGCGGAGCCTCAACATCCCCGCGATCGTGGGCCTGCATCACGCGCGCAGCATGATCTGGGAGAACGAGCTCGTGATCGTCGACGGCCGCGAAGGCGTGCTGATCGTCAATCCCGGCGCGCGGGTGCTCGAGGAATATCGGCGGCTGCGGGGCGAAATCGAAGCCGAGCGGCAGAAGCTGAAGCGCCTGCGCACCGCGCGCTCGGCCACGATGGACGGGGTCACGGTCGACCTTCAGGCCAATATCGAGCTGCCGCAGGACGTGAAGGAGGCCAACGAAGCCGGTGCCGCAGGAATCGGCCTCTTCCGCAGCGAGTTCCTGTTCCTCAACCGGGACGATCTGCCTTCGGAAGACGAGCAGTTCGAGGCCTATCGGGAGGTCGCCGACGCGATGCACGGCCGGCCGGTCACGATCAGGACGCTCGACCTCGGAGCCGACAAGAGCATCAACGGCGCCGACCGGGGCGGCCCCAATCCGGCGCTCGGCCTGCGCGCGATACGCTTCTGTCTCGCCGAGCCGCAGATGTTCCTGACCCAGCTCCGCGCGATCCTGCGCGCCTCCCGCTACGGAAAGGTACGCCTGCTCATTCCGATGCTCGCCCACGCGCACGAGGTCGAACAGACGCTCGCCGCCGTGCGGCAGGCGAAGGAAATGCTGGACGACCAAAAGGTCCCGTACGACCGGCGCATACAGATCGGCGGCATGATCGAGGTGCCGGCCGCGGCGCTGTCCCTGAGATATTTCATCAGCAAGCTGGATTTTCTTTCGATCGGCACCAACGATCTGATCCAGTACACGCTCGCGATCGATCGCACTGACGATACGGTGGCGCACCTGTACGACCCGCTGCACCCGGCGGTGCTGCAGCTCATCGCGCAGACCATCCGCAGCGCGAAGCGCGCCAAGACTCCGGTGGCCGTGTGCGGGGAAATGGCGGGCGATGCGGCCATGACGCGTCTGCTGCTCGGCTTCGGGCTGCGCGAGTTTTCGATGCATCCGGCGCAGCTGCTCGCGATCAAGCAACAGGTCCTGCGGACCCGGGTCCGGGAGGTCGAGGAGCCGGCCGCGCGCGTCTACCGCGCGCTCGACCCCGGAAGGGCGCGCGCATTGCTCGCCAAGCTCAACGCCTGAGTTGCGGCCGGCGACCCTCCCCCTGTAGAGCGATGCTGCGAGAAGTTCTCGTCGTCGAGCAGAACAACCCCACGCTCAAGCGCCGCTGGTTCGAGAGCGATTACTTCGACCTGTTCATCTGGCAGGATCCGGGCGGGGCTTTCGTCCGATTCCAGCTGTGCTACGACGTCGAGTTGAACGAGCGCGCCCTGGTCTGGAGCGATCCCGAGGGCTTCTACCACGACGGCGTGGATCACGGCGAGGGCATGGACGTCGGGGTCGGGCAGGCGCCGATCCTGGTGCGCGACGGAAAATTCGATTCGGGAACCGTCGTTCCGCGCTTCGAGCGCGAGGCGGCCCAGATGCCTGCCGACGTGCGCGATTTCGTCCTCGCCAAGATGCGCGCTCACCTGATCGAGCTTCACCGGCAGAAAATGGGCCGCAAGCGCGTGCGCCGCGAGCGCTGGCAGCAGCGCAAACTCCGGTTGAAAGCGTCTCCGGGGAATTGACGCCGCGGCCGCGCTGAGGTAAGTTCTTCCTTCGCGCCGATTTGATCATCAGCTTGCAGGCGCCGCCCGCCGATCGGCGGGCGACAAACAAATATTGCTAAAGCGAGGGCGACCCGTTTAGCAGGCAGGCTAAGCGGGTTTTTTATTTATGGCGCCAAGAGACGGGACAGAGCCGCGATCGGTCGGCGCGGTCAGGCCGCAAACGCTGAGCTTCACCGAACCGCTCCGCTTTCGCAGCGGCGCGGTTCTGGATTCGTACGATCTCGTCTACGAGACCTACGGGACGTTGAACGCGGCGAGATCGAACGCCGTGCTCGCCTGCCACGCTCTCAACGCGGCGCACCACGTGGCCGGCTACTACGCCGACGACCCGGACAGCCTCGGCTGGTGGGACAACATGATCGGGCCCGGCAAGCCGGTGGACACCGAGAAGTTCTTCGTCGTCGGGGTGAACAACGTCGGCGGCTGCTTCGGCTCGACCGGCCCGAAGAGCATCGATCCCAAATCCGGGAAGCCCTACGGCTCCTCGTTCCCCGTCGTCACGGTCGAGGACTGGGTGGACGCGCAGGCGAGGCTCGCCGACCGGCTGGGCATCGCTTCCTTCGCCGCCGTGATGGGAGGGAGCCTCGGCGCGATGCAGGCGCTGCAATGGACGATCAGCTATCCGGATCGCATCCGCAACGCCATCGTCGTCGCGGCCGCGCCCAAGCTCTCGGCGCAGAACATCGCCTTCAACGAGGTGGCGCGCCAGGCGATCACCACGGACCCGGATTTCCACGGCGGCGACTACTACGAGCACGGCGTGGTGCCGCGCCGGGGCCTGCGTCTTGCGCGCATGATCGGCCACATCACGTACCTGTCCGATGACGCGATGATGGAGAAATTCGGCAGAGCACTCCGCGCGGACTCGATTCAGTTCCACTTCGACGTCGATTTCGAGATCGAGTCCTACCTACGCCACCAGGGCGACAAGTTCTCCGAGTATTTCGACGCCAACACCTATCTGCTGATCACGCGCGCGCTCGACTATTTCGACCCGGCAGCCGCGCACGGCGACGATCTGTCGCGGGCGCTCGCCGCCGCACGCGCCCGGTTTCTGGTGGTGTCGTTCACCTCGGACTGGCGTTTCGCGCCGTCGCGCGCGCGAGAGATCGTCAAGGCGCTCCTCGACAACCGCTGCGACGTGTCCTACGCGGAGATCGACGCGCCGCACGGGCACGATGCGTTCCTGCTCGACGACGCACGCTACCACGCGCTCGTGCGCGCTTATTTCGACGGCGTCTTCGAGCGCGTATGACCGGGCAGGAAGAAGGCGCCCTTTCGGGCCGCTCCGATTTCCAGGCGATCGCCGCCTGGGTCAGGCCGGATTCGACCGTTCTCGACCTCGGCTGCGGAGACGGCCTGCTGCTGAAATACCTGAAGCAAACCCGCAACGCCCGCGGCTACGGAATCGACATCGCCGACGCCAACGTGCTCGCCTGCGTGAAAAACGGCGTGAACGTCATCCAGAGCGATCTGGAGCGGGGTCTCGCGGGTTTCGACGCCGGGTCTTTCGATTGCGTGATCCTGTCGCAGACGCTGCAGGCAGTGCGCCGCACCGAGGAGATCCTGCTCGAGATGCTGCGCGTCGGGCGCGAGGCGATCGTCTCGTTCCCGAACTTCGGGCGCTGGGACCTGCGGCTGCAGATCGCCCTTGGAAGAATGCCGGTGTCCGCCGAGCTGCCCTACGAGTGGTACAACACGCCCAACGTGCATCTGTTTACGATCGCGGACTTCGAGTCGTTCTGCTCGGGCCACGGCATCCGCGTGCTCGAACGCGTCACGCTGCACCGCGGCCGGCCCGTCAGGACGCTTGCGAACTTCTTCGGCAGCCTCGCCGTCTACCGCTTCGAGAAGCGGCGCTAGTGCCTTACGACGTCGTCATCGTCGGCGGCGGACACAACGGCCTGGTCTGCGCCTGCTATCTCGCCGGCGCCGGCCTGAAAGTAAGGGTGCTCGAGCGCCGCGCGCTCGTCGGCGGCGCCGCGGTCACCGAGGAGTTCGCACCAGCCTTTCGCAACTCGACGGCGGCCTATACGGTGAGCCTCCTCAATCCCAAGGTGATCCGCGAGCTGCGGCTCGCCGAGCATGGATTGAAGATCGTCGAGCGCCCGTTCGCCAATTTTCTCCCTCTTCCGGACAGACGATGCTTCAGGCTCGGTCCGACCACCGCCGACACGCAGAAGGAGCTCTCCCGCTTCTCGCGGCGCGACGCCGAGCGCCTGCCCGACTACTACCGGACGATCGAGGAGGCGGCCGACACGCTGCGCGGACTCGTCCTCGAAACACCTCCCAACCTCGGCATGAGCTGGCGCAGCGGCTTGCGCGCGCTCGCGCTCGGCGGAAAGTTGGCGCTCCTTTCGCGCCGCTCACAGCGCGATCTGTGGGAGATCGTCACGAAGAGCGCGGGCGAGCTGCTCGACTGGTGGTTCGAGAGCGATCCGATCAAGGCGGTGTTCGGATTCGATTCGCAAGTCGGGCACTTCGCGAGCCCTTACTCGCCCGGCTCCGCCTACGTGCTGCTGCACCACGCGTTCGGCGAGGTGAACGGCAAGCGCGGAACCTGGGGACACGCGCTCGGAGGCATGGGCGCGGTGAGCGAGGCGATCGCGAGGGAAGCGTGCGCGCGCGGCGTGGAGATCACGACCGGAGCCGAAGTGCTCGCCGTGCGGGTGAAAGGCGGCCGCGTCTCAGGCGTCGTGCTCCGGGATGGAACCGAGATCGAGGCGGGCGCGATCGCAGGCGCGGTCAACCCGAAGCTTCTCTATCTCAAGATGCTCGAACCGGGCGTGCTCGACGCCGAGTTCCGCTCGAGAATCGAGCGCTGGCGCTGCGCCTCGGGGTCGTTTCGCATGAACGTTGCGCTCTCGGAGCTGCCGGATTTCACCTGCGCACCGGGGAAAAGCGCCCAGCCGCACCACAGCTCAGGGATCATCATCGCGCCTTCGCTCACGTACATGGAGCGCGCCTACTTCGACGCGCGCACCGTCGGCTTCTCGCGCGAGCCCATCATCGAGATGTTGATCCCGAGCACCGTCGATCCGAGCCTCGCGCCGGCGGGACGACACGTGGCGAGCCTTTTCTGCCAGCACTTCGACCCGGTGCTGCCCGGCGGCCGCAGCTGGGACGATGCGAGAGAAGCAGCCGCCGACGCCATCGTCGAAACGGTGAACCGCCACGCACCAAATTTCAAGGCGAGCATCCTCGCGAGAAAAATCCTCTCGCCGCTCGACCTCGAGCGCGAATTCGGCCTGATCGGCGGCGACATCTTCCACGGAGCGCTCACCCTCGACCAGCTTTTCTCGGCGCGGCCGGTGCTCGGCTACGCCGATTACCGCTCGCCCGTGCCCGGGCTGTATCTGTGCGGTGCCGGCGCGCATCCGGGCGGAGGCGTCACCGGAGCTCCGGGGCACAACGCGGCGCGCGAGATCTTGAGGGACTTCCGGCGCCAACGCAGAGCTAGATAGTCCGTGAGACTCTGCTGGTCCAGCCCGAGCTCGGGCAGCGACACGGCGCTTATCTATGGCCCTTCTGGGCTACTTCACTAGTTCACTAGCGGGAGAATGATTTTCTCGACTTTTGTGTAGCTCTTTAGCTACAATTGTCGCTCTTTAGCTACAGTGATGGAGAGTGCCGGATGAATGAAGAGCTGACTTGGAAGGTCAGGCAGGAAGCCGATTCAAAAGCATGCTTCTACTGGAGAAAAGATGGACAACTCGTGCGGTCTGCTGAATTCACGCAGTCCGAGCTTGAAGTCGAGTGCGAGCGGCTGTGCGCAGCCGGAACAGATATGACGCAGTTTGTGCTCGCACTAAAGCTGCTCGCTCTTTCTCGGGACTCCTAACAAGAAATAGGCGTTCAGTTATCCCTCAGGGGGTCGCCGCGACTTCCGCGCGCTCAATCTCCTCGCGCAGCAGCCAGACGAACGCGAGCCCGGGGAGCGCGACGACGAAAGCCAAGAGAAAGAACGTCGCCCATGACAGCCCCAGGTACTTCGGGTCGGTGGCGTAGCCGGCGGCCGGACCGACGTACACGCGCCCGAAGGAGGCGAGCGCCGAGAGCAGCGCGTATTGCGTGGCGGTGAAGCGATGGTCGCACAGCGCCATCAGCAGCGCGACGAACGCCGCCGTGCCCATGCCCCAGGCGATATTCTCGAAGCCCACCGCAAACACCATGATCGGATAGCTCTTGCCGACGAGCGCGAGCCACATGAAAGTCAGTATCGACACCGCCTGCAGGACACCGAACCCCATGAGCGCGCGATAGAGGCCCAGCCTCACCATCAACGCCCCGCCGAAGAGAACCCCGACGATGGTCGAGGCAAGGCCGACCGCCTTGTTCACTAAGCCTACGTCGTCCAGCGAAAACCCCGCGCCGCGCAAAAGGAACGCGGTGGTGAGCGAGCCGGCGAATGCGTCGCCGAGTTTGTACAGCACGAGCAGCACCAGGATCCAGCCGGCTCTGGGCCGCGAGAAGAATTCGCGCAAGGGTTCGACGACCGCCTCGCGCAAAGTCCTGGGCGCCGCAGGCGCGGTGGAAGGCTCCTCGCCCCAGAACGCGGCGAAGACCCCGACCGCCATCAGGGCCGCCATGAGCAGATAGGTGTTGCGCCAGCCGAGCGCCGGGATCCAGCCCGAGCCCGCGACGAGCACCAGCGCGAGCGCTCCGGAGACGAGCATCGCCAGGCGGTAGCCGACCACGCCCAGCGCGCCCGCGAGCCCGCGCTCCTCGCGGCTCACCACGTCGGTTCTGTACGCATCGACCACGATGTCCTGCGACGCCGAGGCAAAGGCGACGAAGAGCGCGAGCCAGGCGATCGCCGTGAGATTCGAGCGCGGCGACAGGAACGCCATCCCCGCGATCCCCGCGGCGAGCGCGAGTTGCGTCAAGAGCAGCCATCCGCGGCGGCGCCCGAGAAAAGGCGGCACGAAGCGGTCCATCGCCGGCGCCCACAGGAATTTCCAGACGTAGGGAAGGCCGACCAGCGTGAAGATTCCGATGGTCGACAGGTCCACGCTTTCGACCGTCATCCACCCTTGCAAGGTGCCGCCGGTCAGCGCGAGCGGCAGCCCCGAGGAGAACCCGAGCGCGAGGATGACGGCGAGGCGCGGGCTGCGGAAGACCTCGAGATAGGACGTAGACATCAGAGCTTCGCGTCGTAGTCTATCGTCAACGGCGCGTGATCGGAGAAGCGCTTCGTCTTGTAGATACGCGCCTTCCTCGCCTTGGCGGCGATTCCCGGCGTCGCGATATGGTAGTCGATGCGCCAGCCGACGTTCTTCTTCCAGGCCTGGCCACGATTCGACCACCAGGTGTACTGCCGCGGCCTTGGATCGACTTTGCGGAACACGTCCACCCAGCCGACTCCGTCGAAAGTCTCGCTGAGCCAGGCGCGCTCCTCGGGGAGGAATCCCGAGTTGTTGCGGTTTCCGCGCCAGTTCTCGAGGTCGATCTCCTTGTGCGCGATGTTCCAGTCGCCGCACAGGACGAACTCCCTGCCGCCCGCCCTGAGACCCTTCAGCACCGGCATGAATTCGTCGAGAAAACGGAACTTCGCCTGCTGCCTCTCCTCCGAGCTCGACCCCGAGGGCAGGTATACCGACACCACGGAAAGCGCGCCGAAATCCGCTCGAAGGAACCTTCCCTCGGGGTCGAACTCGCGGCTGCCAAAACCGCGGGACACGCTCTCCGGTTCCGCCCTTGAGTACAGCGCGACGCCGCTGTAGCCCTTTTTCGTCGAGCAGCAATCGTAGTAGGCGCGATACCCCTTGGGAACGAGCGCGAGGCCCGCGAGGTCCGCTTCCTGCGCTTTGACCTCCTGCACGCACACCACGTCGGCACGCTGACGCGCGAGCCAGCGCGGAAAGCCCTTGGCGAGCGCCGAGCGGATGCCGTTGAGGTTGAGCGTGATAATGCGTAACATTCCGCGAATTCTCTCCGAAAAAAGCGGAGCAAGGGCAACTTTAGAGGATCGCTCATCATGCGCGGCCGCACAGTGATGTTACTCTGCTGCACGCTGCTCGCCGCCGCTCCCGCAGCGGCGCAGGAGCGCATGTACAAGTGCGTCGACGCAAGGGGCAAGGTCTATTACACGCAGGTGCCGCCTCCGGAGTGCCTGGGTCGCGACACGCAGGAGCTGAACAAGTCGGGCACGCTGATACGCAAGAACCCGGCCGTAATCCCTCTGACCCCAGCGCAGGAGCAGGCGCGCGAAGCCGAGCGCAGGAAGAAACTCGAGGACGAAGAGCGATCCAGGGAGGAGCGCCGCAAGAACCTCGCGTTGCTCAACACCTATTCCAGCGAAAAGGACATCGAGGACGCGCGCACCCGCGCCCTCGCGGAAGCGCAGGGCGGGATCGAGGACACGGAAAGGAGCATCGCCGGGGCGCAGAAGCGCCGGCAGGAACTGGAATCGGAAAAAGAGTTTTACGTGAAGAAGCCGATGCCGTTCAAGCTCAAACAGGAAATCGCCAACAACGAGATCCAGATCAGGAACCAGACCGTTCTGCTCGACGCGAAAAAGAAGGAGATCAGCAGGATCAACGCCAAGTACGACGCAGACAGGCGCCGCTACGTCGAGCTGACCGGTGGGAAAGCCGGGTCCCAGAAGCGGTAGATTCCTTCGGCTAACCGGCCAGCTTCCGCTTCAGAATCTCGTTCACCTGCGCAGGATTCGCCTTGCCCTGGGTCGCCTTCATCACCTGGCCGACGAGGGAGTTGAACGCCTTTTCCTTCCCGGCTCGGTAGTCTTCGACCTGCTTTGGATTCGCGGCGATCACCTGGTCGACGATTTTTTCGATCGCGCCGGCATCGCTGATCTGTTTCAGGCCGCGCTTCGCGATGATCGCATCGGCGTCACCCTCGCCATTCGCCATTCCGTGCAGAATCTCCTTCGCCACGTTCGCGGAGATCGTGCCGTCTTTGATACGGTCCAACAACTTCGCAAAAGCCTTGCCGCTTATGAGGAGTTGCGAAAAATCGATGCCGCGATCGTTGAGAAGCGCCGACAGCTCCCCCGTAATCCAGTTCGCGACCGTCTTGGGAGCGGGGCCTTCGAGCGACCGGCAAACGAGTTCGAAGTATTCGGCCTTTTCGCGGGTATCGGTGAGCAGACTGGCATCGTAGAGCGACAAAGCGTACTCGATCTGGTAACGCTTTCGCTTCGCTTCCGGCAGCTCGGGCAATTTCGCCTTGATCTCCCCCATCCACTTTTCCGAGACCTCAAGCGGGGACAAATCCGGATCGGGGAAATAGCGGTAGTCGTGCGCCTCCTCTTTGGTACGCATCGCGCGCGTTTCGTCGCGGTCGGCATCGTAGAGCCGCGTCTCCTGGACGATTTTTCCGCCGTCATCGAGAATATCGATCTGGCGCTTCGCCTCGAACTCGATCGCGTGCTCCAGGAACCGGAACGAGTTGAGGTTCTTGATCTCGGCGCGCGTGCCGAGCGGGCCGCCCGGTCGCCGCACCGAGACATTGGCGTCGCAGCGGAACGAGCCTTCCTGCATGTTGCCGTCACAAATCCCGATCCAGCGGACCAGGGAATGCAGCGTTTTTGCGTACGCGACCGCCTCCTCCGCCGAGCGCATGTCGGGCTCGGAGACGATTTCCAGCAACGGCACGCCCGCCCGGTTCAGATCGATCCCGCTCGAGTCCCGGAAGGCTTCGTGCAGCGACTTGCCGGCGTCCTCTTCGAGATGGGCCCGCGTGAGGCGAACCGCTTTCTCCCCGCTCTTCGTCAGGATCCTGATTTCCCCCCCTTTGACGATGGGAAGCTCGTACTGGCTGATCTGGTAGCCCTTGGGCAGATCTGGGTAGAAATAGTTTTTCCGCGCGAAGACCGAACGGCGATTGATCGCGTTTTCTCCGCCGACCGCGAGCCCGAAGCGGATCGCGCGCTCGACCGCATCTTTGTTGGCAACAGGCAGCACCCCGGGCAGCGCGATATCCACCGCGCTCGCCTGCGTGTTGGGCGCCGCGCCGAAGGCGGTCGACGCGCCGGAGAACATCTTCGACTGGGTCGAGAGCTGGGCGTGCGTCTCCAGCCCGATGACGATTTCCCAGTTCATGGCCGAATCCCGCCGGGCTCGCGCTGGTGCCAGTCCGTCGCCTTCTGGTACTGGTGGGCGAGGTTGAGCATCCTCGCTTCGCTGAAGTAGTTCCCGACGATGTGCAGACCCACCGGAAGATCGTCCTTCCCGAACCCGCACGGGATCGACATCGCGGGCAACCCGGCGAGGTTGGCGGGGATGGTATAGATGTCGTTCAGGTACATCTGCACCGGGTCCGCGGCCTTGGCGCCGATTTTGAAGGCGACCGTGGGCGCGGTCGGCCCCACGATGAGGTCGCATTGCTTGAACGCCGCCACGAAGTCGTCTGCGATCAGCCGACGGATCTTCTGCGCCTTGAGGTAGTAGGCGTCGTAGTAGCCGTGCGAGAGCACGTAGGTCCCGATGAGGATGCGGCGCCTGACTTCGGCGCCGAAGCCTTCGGCGCGCGTGCGGAAATACATGTCGGCGAGGTCACGGTATTCCTTCGCGCGATGGCCGTAGCGCACGCCGTCGAAGCGCGACAGGTTCGACGAGGCCTCGGCCGGCGCGATGACGTAGTACGCGGGCACGGAGAGGCCGCTCGAGGGCAGGTTGACCGGAACACGTTTCGCGCCGAGCTTCTCGAGCTGCGCGAGTGCCGCTTCGATCGCCTTACCCACTTCGGCGGCGAGTCCACCGCCGAAGTGCTCCTTGGGCACGCCGACACGAAGACCCGCCAGCGGTCTGTCCAATTCGCGGCGGTAATCCTCGGCAGCGCGCTCGACCGAGGTCGAATCGCGCTCGTCGAACCCCGCCATCACGTTCAGAAGCAGCGCAAGGTCCTCGGCGCTCTTCGCGATCGGTCCTCCCTGATCGAGGCTGGAGGCGAAAGCGATCATGCCGTACCGAGACACCAGACCGTAAGTCGGCTTCAGCCCCGACACACCCGAGAGCGCAGCGGGCTGGCGGATCGATCCGCCGGTATCGGTGCCCGTGGCAGCGGGCGCCATGCGCGCGGCAATCGCCGCCGTCGACCCGCCCGAGGAGCCGCCGGGCACGTACGCCGGACCCCAGGGATTTTTCACCGGTCCGTAGAACGAAGTCTCGCTAGAGGATCCCATCGCGAACTCGTCCATGTTGGTCTTGCCGAGAATCACCGCCCCCGCAGCGTTGAAGCGTTCGATCACGTGCGCGTCGTACGGGCTCACGAAGTTAGAAAGCATTTTCGAGCCGCAGGTGGTGCGCCAGCCCTTCGTAACGAAGATATCCTTGTGCGCGACCGGAATCCCGGTCAGCGGCTTCGCGTCGCCCTTCGCGATACGTTCGTCCGCCGCGAGCGCCTGGGCAAGGCTTTTCTCGGCATCGACGGTGATGAACGCGTTGAGCGCACCGTTCAGTCTCGAGGTGCGATCGAGGAAGAGCTGGGTCAGCTCTGCGCTCGAGATTTTCTTCTGCGCGAGCGCGGCGGACAGCTCATTGAGAGAGGCGTTGAGCATGGGACCCAGGATTCGGGCTGAATCCCGCTACTCGATCACTTTCGGAACGAGATAGAGCCCCTGCTCCACCTGAGGCGCCAGCGACTGGAAACCTTCCCGCTGGTCCCGTTCGGTCACGGCGTCGTCGCGCAGGCGCAATTTGAGGTCCTGACCGTGCGACATCGGCTCGACCCCCTCGGTGTCGACTTTCTGCATTCTCCCGATCAGCTCGAAGATGTCGTTCAGCTGCACCAGGACCGTCCGGGCTTCCGCGTCGCTGACGCCGATTCGGGCCAACTGGGCGATGCGACGGACTTCGTCTAAGGACAGCGGCATGAAAAATCGCTTAAAACGGAAAATTATTTGCTGTATTATAGCGCAACCGAGAACCCTCTTTCCTAAGGAAATCAGCAGGATGTTCGGCTTTTTGCGTGGATATTTTTCAGACGACATGGCGATTGACCTGGGCACGGCCAATACGCTGATTTACGTGCGGGGCAAAGGCATCGTGCTCGACGAGCCTTCGGTCGTGGCGATCCGCCAGGAAGGCGGCCCCAACTCCAAGAAAACCATTCAGGCGGTCGGCAAGGAAGCGAAGATGATGCTCGGCAAGACGCCGGGCAACATCATCGCGATCCGGCCGATGAAGGACGGCGTGATCGCCGATTTCACCGTCACCGAGCAGATGTTGAAGCAGTTCATCAAGAAAGTGCACCAGTCGCGCCTGTTCTCGCCTTCACCGCGCATCATCATCTGCGTGCCCTGCGGCTCGACGCAGGTCGAGCGGCGTGCGATCCGCGAGGCCGCGATAGAGGCGGGCGCGAGCCAGGTGTTCCTGATCGAGGAACCGATGGCCGCCGCGATCGGCGCCGACCTGCCGGTGGCCGAAGCCACGGGCTCGATGGTGGTCGACGTGGGCGGCGGGACCACCGAAGTCGGCGTGATCTCGCTCGGCGGCATGGTCTACTCGGGCTCGGTGCGCGTCGGCGGGGACAAGTTCGACGAAGCCATCGTCAACTACATCCGCCGCAACTACGGCATGCTGATCGGAGACACCACCGCGGAGAACGTCAAGAAGGAGATCGGCTCGGCCTTTCCCGGGTCGGAAGTGCGCGAAATGGAAGTGAAGGGCCGCAACCTCGCGGAGGGCATCCCGAGGAGCTTCACCATTTCCTCGAACGAGATCCTGGAAGCGCTCACCGAGCCCCTCAACCAGATCGTGGGCGCGGTGAAGTCGGCGCTGGAGCAGACTCCGCCCGAGCTGGGCGCGGACATCGCCGAAAAAGGCATGGTGCTCACCGGCGGCGGGGCGCTCTTGCGCGACCTCGATCGCCTCCTCATGGAAGAAACGGGGCTGCCCGTGATCGTCGCCGATGATCCGCTCACCTGCGTCGTGCGCGGCTCGGGCAAGGCGCTGGAAAGGATGGATAAGCTGGGGAGCATCTTCGCAAGCGAATAGATGGACTACCAGCCGCCGCCGTTTTTCAGCCGCGGTCCCGCGCCGCTCGTCCGCCTGGGGTTTTTCGTGTGTCTCGCGGTTCTCCTGATGGTGCTGGACGCGCGTTTCCGGTACGCGGAGTCCCTGCGTCAAGTCATCGCCTTGCTCGCGTACCCGCTGCAGCGCGTCGCGCTCGCTCCGGGGGAGATGTTCGGCGCCGCCGCCGCATTTTTCACGACGCAGGTGTCGCTCAAGCAGGAGAACGAGCAGCTCAAGGCGAAGCAGCTGCAGGCGGCGAACGAGCTGCTGACAGTCCAGGCGCTGCGCTCCGAAAACGCCCAGCTGAGGCGCTTGCTCGAGGCGCGCGAGCGTCTGCCGCGCGAGTCCACGCTGGCGGAGATCCTCTACCAGGGGCGCGATCCTTTCTCGCGCAAGGTGATCGTCGACAAGGGCCGCCAGCAGGGCATCCAGCCGGGACAGGCGGTCATCGACGACCTCGGCGTAATCGGGCAGGTGACGCGCGTGTATCCGCTGCTCTCGGAGGTGACCTTGATCACGGACAAGGAGCAGAGAACCCCCGTACAGGTCGTGAGGAACGGCCTGCGCGCCATCGTCTACGGCGGCGGCGACAGAGGTACGCTCGAGCTGAGCTACATGGCGACGAACGCGGACGTGCTTGCCGATGACGTCCTCGTGACCTCGGGCATCGACGGCACCTATCCGCCGGGCCTCCCGGTGGCGAAGGTGTCGCGCATCGAGCAGGACGCCGCCTACTCTTTCGCCAAGATCACATGCGTGCCCACCGCCGGGACTGAACAGAACCGGCAGGTGCTCGTGCTGTCCCGGGAAATGAACCTCCCGACCCCGCCGGTGGAAACGGAATCCGCGGCGGGCAAGCCCCCCAAGCCAAAGCGCTCCAGAGGCCGCGAATGAGCGCGAGGGAGGGCTAGTGTCCTTCTACGAGCAGCCGCAGCGCATCCTGTTGCCCGCGAAGGTGGGCTACATGGCGCTCACCCTCGTGCTCGCCTTGCTGTTCAACCTGCTGCCGTGGCGCGACGTCACGGGGCTGCCCGACATGGTCGCGCTCGTGCTCACCTTCTGGTGCGTGCATCAGCCCCGCAAGATGGGGATCGGCATCGCGTGGTTCGTGGGACTCGTGATGGACGCGGGCGACAGCGCGCTCCTCGGCCAGCATGCCTTCGCGTACGCTTTTCTCGCCTTTGCCGCAGTCAGCCTGCACCGGCGCATCCTGTGGTTCTCGCCCTGGCGACAGGCAGCGCACGTGCTGGTATTGCTGCTCTTGAGCCAGGCGCTAATGCTCGCCGTGCGGCTCGTGGCGGGCGGGGTTTTCCCGGGATTGGCGTATTTCGCGGGGACCCTCATTGCCGCGGCCTTGTGGCCTACCGTGAGCTTTCTGCTTCTGCTGCCGCAGCGCAGGCCCGAGAGCGTGGACGAGAACCGGCCGATCTGAAGACTCATGCGTCTCGCCGAGATCCGGGACACCAAGCGCGACCTGTATTACTTCCAGCTGCGCCTGGGCGTCGCCGGAGTCGTTGTGCTCGCCGCATTCACGGTACTGTTCGGGCGCTTTTTCTACCTGCAGGTGATCCAGCACCAGTACTACGATACCAAGGCCGAGGACAACCGCATTTCGATCGTGCCGAATCCGCCCAACCGCGGGCTCATCCTTGACCGCAACGGCGTGGTCCTCGCCCGCAACTACTCCGCATATACGCTGGAGCTCACCTTCAGCAAGATCGCGGATCTCGAGCGCACGATCGACCAACTCGCGGCCATCGTCGACATCCAGCCCAAGGACCGCCGGCGCTTCCAGCGTCTGAGGGACGAAAGCAAGGGACGCGACACCTTGCCGATCCGCAATCGCCTCACCGACGAGGAAGTCGCCAAGGTCGCGGTCAACCGTTACCGCTTTCCGGGGGTGGATATCAAGGGCAGACTCTTCCGCCAGTATCCCCTCGGAGAGGTCGCTTCGCACGTGGTGGGTTACATCAGCCGCATCGACGACCGCGACCTCGAGCGCATAGAGGAGAGCGATCAGTCGGGCAATTACAAAGGCACCGACCACATCGGGAAAACGGGTCTGGAGCAGCGTTACGAGAGCGCGTTGCACGGCACTACCGGCTTCGAACAGGTCGAGACCGACGCGGGAGGGCGCATCATGCCCGGCAAGAACGTGCAAAAGCTCGCACCGCGCACGCCGCCGGTGCCGGGAAATAACCTGGCGCTCACCCTCGACATTCGCCTGCAGGAAGCCGCCGACCGCGCTTTCGGAGAAAACCGCGGGGCGCTCGTAGCGATCGAGCCTGCCACGGGGGGAGTACTCGCCTTCGTATCCAAGCCCGGCTACGACCCGAATCTCTTCATCGACGGCATCGACCCGGCAAGCTGGGACGCGCTCAACAATTCTCCGGACAAGCCGCTCAATGATCGCGCCCTCACCGGACTGTATCCGCCGGGGTCGACCTTCAAGCCCTACATGGCGCTCGCCGCGCTCGAGCTGGGCACACGCACGCCTTCGCAGACGATCTTCGATCCCGGCTACTTCGTATTCGGAAACAATCGATTCCGCGACGCCACCGCGGGCGGCCACGGCGTCGTGGACATGTACAAGTCGATCGTCGTGTCCTGCGACACCTACTACTACATGCTCGCCAACGACCTCGGCATCGACAACATCGCGCGCTTCATCGGCCAGTTCGGGTTCGGGAGCCGCACCGGAATCGATATCGAAGGCGAGTTCGTGGGCGTGCTGCCCTCTCCGGAATGGAAGGTCAAGCGCTTCAAGAATCCGGCGCAGCAACGGTGGTTCCCGGGCGAGACCATCAGCGTGGGCATCGGGCAGGGCTACAACTCCTACACCCCCCTGCAGCTCGCGCAGGCCGTCGCAACCCTCGCCAACGACGGGGTGATGTTCCGTCCGCATCTCGTCGACTATATCGAGAACCCGATCACGGGCGAGCGCACTCACGTCGAGCCCGAGGCCTCCAAGACCATAGCGCTCAAGGCCCGGAACCTGGAAGTGGTGAAGCGCGCCATGGTCGGGGTCAACAAGGAAGGCACGGCGGCGCGCGCCTTCGCCGGCGCGGGCTACGTGAGCGCGGGCAAGACGGGCACCGCTCAGGTCGTGGCGCTCAGCAAGAACGAGAAATACTCCGAGGCGACGGTTGCCGAGCATCTGCGCGACCATGCGCTCTTCATCGCCTTTGCGCCCGCGGAGAATCCGCGGATCGCGCTCGCGGTGCTGGTGGAGAACGCCGGTTTCGGAGCGCGCTCGGCCGCACCCGTCGCGCGCAAGGTGCTCGACTACTATCTGCTCGGCAAGCGAGTCGACAAGCCGGTGGAAACGGCGCACCCGCCCGCCAGGCGCACCGACAAGCCGGCGGGACCCGCTCCCGCCCTCGGCGAGCCCGCCGACGCGCCGGCGGAGGCCGCTCCCGCGCCGAAGGAGGACGAGGCCAATGATTAGACGCCTCCTCGAGCGGCTCACTGCCAAGATCGACGGGCCGCTGTTCGCCCTCGTCGCCTGTGTGCTCGCGCTCGGCCTCGCCACGCTCTACAGCGCCGCCTACCAGGCGCCAGGGCGCGTCGGCGCGCAAGCTCTCAACGTGCTCCTGGCGCTCGTGCTGATGTGGGTCGCTGCGCAAATTCCGCCGCAGGTATTCATGCGCTACGCTCTTCCCGCCTTCGTGCTGGTCCTCGTGATGCTCGCCGGCGTCGCCTTGTTCGGCGACGTGAGGAACGGCGCACGCCGATGGCTTCCCCTGGGATTCGCCAGCGTCCAGCCTTCGGAGCTCATGAAGGTCGCGATGCCGCTCATGCTCGCCCGGTATTTTCACCGGCACGAAGCGGCGCTGCGACTGCGCGAATACGTGGTCGCCTTCGCGCTGCTCGCGGTGCCGACCGCGATGATCGCGCGCCAGCCCGATCTGGGAACGGCGCTGCTCGTCGCAGCCGCCGGCTTCTACGTCATCTTTCTCGCGGGCCTTTCGTGGAAGGTGATCGCGGGCGGTTCGGCCGTGGTCCTTGCGAGCCTGCCGGTGCTGTGGGGCGTGCTGCACGACTACCAGCGCAGGCGTTTTCTCACGCTGATCGATCCGTCGTCCGATCCGCTCGGCGCGGGCTACCACATCATCCAGTCCACCATTGCGGTGGGCTCCGGGGGCATCACGGGCAAGGGCTGGCTGGGGGGCACCCAGACGCACCTCGAGTTCATTCCCGAGCGCGCCACCGATTTCATTTTCGCCGTGTATTCCGAGGAATTCGGGCTGATCGGCGCGAGCCTGCTGCTGGTGCTCTACCTCGCGCTCATCATGCGCGGGCTGATGATCGCAGCCAACGCGCCGACTTTCTTCACGCGCCTGCTCGCGGGCTCGATCACCCTCACCTTCTTCACCTACGCGGTGGTAAACATGGGCATGGTGAGCGGCCTCTTGCCCGTCGTCGGGGTGCCGCTGCCGCTCATCAGCTACGGTGGAACGTCACTGGTGACGCTCTTTTTAAGCATAGGCATATTGATGAGCATCCAGCATCACCGCGCCCTGGTCCAGACGTGACCAGGCCTGCGCCCGCGTTCCTGCTCGCGGCGTTGATGCTCACTGCCCTCGCCGGCTGCGCTCTCGAGCCGAAGCATATCGGGGGCAGCCACGGCGACGACGGCCCCGGCGGACCGCTTCCGGCCGACCTAGACCGAATCGCTGACGCAAGACCGCGATCGGAGCCGCTCAACCCCGGCGCCAACAGTCCCTACACCGCCCTGGGCAGGAAATACGTCCCCTTCCAGTCGCCGACGCCGTACCGTCGGCGCGGAATCGCAACCTGGTACGGGCGCAAATTTCACGGAAAGCCCACGTCCAGCGGCGAGCGCTACGACATGTACGCGATAACGGCGGCGCATACGATCCTTCCCATCCCGAGCTACGCGCGCGTGACCAATCTTTCCAACGGCCGCAGCATCGTCGTGCGCGTCAACGACCGTGGACCGTTCCACGCCGAGCGCATCATCGACCTGTCCTACGCCGCGGCGTACAAGCTCGGATTCGTGAACGCCGGGAGCGCTCGGGTGGAAGTGGAGGCCATCTTGCCGCGCTAGTCGGCAGCGCGCATGCCGCCGGCGCTCGAATCGAGCGACGCGGTGCGCTGAGGGCCCGCTGCGCCCGGTATAATTCGTCCTTCGCGATCCCATGTCACGTCGTCTCGCCGCCTGCTTTCCGCTGCTGCTTTCCGGCGTCGCGCTCGCCGCCGCGCCGCAGCCGCCCGTGGTGGATGCGCGCGCCTGGCTGCTCCTCGACGCAACCAGCGGACAGTCGATCGCGAGCCGCAATCCGAAGGAGCGCATCGAGCCGGCTTCGCTCACCAAGCTCATGACCGCGTACCTCGCTTTCGCGGCGCTCAAGGGCAGGTCGCTCGCCCTCGGTCAATCGATCCGCGTCTCGGAGCGCGCATGGCGCACGGCCGGTTCGCGCATGTTCATCGAGCCGCGCAGGCCCGTCACGGTCGAAGAGCTGCTGCACGGGCTGATCGTCCAGTCGGGCAACGATGCCTGCATCGCTCTCGCCGAAGCCCTCGCAGGCTCGGAACCTGCGTTCGTGGAACGCATGAACCGCGAGGCCGGGCGCCTCGGCATGACGGGCACGAATTTCACGAATTCGAGCGGACTGCCCGACCGCGGACACTATTCGACGGCGAGCGATCTCGCGCTGCTCACCTTCGCCCTGATCCGCGAGTATCCCGAGTACTACAAGCTGTATTCGGAGCGCGAATACCGCTACAACGACATCACGCAACGCAACCGCAACCAGCTCCTGTGGCTCGACCCGAACGTGGACGGCGTAAAAACCGGCCATACGGAAAGCGCCGGTTATTCCCTCATCGCCTCCGCACAGCGCGGCGGGCGACGGCTCGTGTCCGTGGTCATCGGCGCGCCGTCGGAGAACCTGCGCGCCCGCGAGAGTCAAAAGCTGCTCAACTTCGGGTTCCAGTCCTATGACACCCTGCGTCTCTACCAGAAGGGCGACGCGATCGGCAAGCTCCCGGTGTGGAAAGGCAGCGAGCGCGAGCTGAAGGCGGGCGTCGCCGCGGACCTGTACGTGACGGTGCCCAAAGGCACCGCCGACGCGCTGCGGGCCGAGCTCGTCAGCCAGCAGCCGCTCATCGCGCCCCTGGAAGCGGGCCAGCGCGTCGCGACGCTGCGCGTATCGCACGACGGCAAACCGCTGACGGAGTATCCGGTGGTCGCGCTGGAAAGCGTCGCGGTCGCAGGATTTTTCGCTCGAGCCTGGGATTCGGTTCGGCTGTGGTTCAAGTGAGGAAGGGCGCATGATTCATCTCAACGGCGAGTTCATGCCGATCGAGCAGGCGAAGATCTCGGTGCTCGATCGCGGTTTCATTTTCGGGGACGGTGTCTACGAGGTGATCCCGGTGTATTCCCGGCGGCCGTTCCGCCTCGAGGAGCACCTGGCCCGGCTCCAGGCGAGCCTAGACGCGATTCGACTCGCCAACCCGCATCCGCTCTCGAGGTGGACCGAGCTCGTGGCAAAAATCGTCGCGGGAAATCCCTGGGATGACCAGAATATCTATCTCCAGGTCACCCGCGGCGCGGCCAAGCGCGACCACGCTTTCCCCAAGGGCCTCAAACCCACCGTTTTCATCATGGCGAGCGAGCTCGTCCCGCCCTCGCCGGAGCTCGTGAGGGACGGAGCCAAGGCGATCGTGCTGCCCGACTTCCGCTGGCTGCGCTGCGACATCAAGTCGACTTCGCTGCTGGGCAACTGCATGCTGCGTACCCTCGCCGCGGATCAGGGCTGCGTGGAGGCGATCCTGGTGCGCGACGGACAGCTCACCGAAGCCTCGGCCAGCAACGTCTTCATCGTCAGGAACGGAACCGTGCTTGCCCCTCCCAAGTCTCAGCTGATCTTGCCCGGAATCACCTACGACGTGGTGATCGAGATTCTGCGCGCCCATTCGATTCCTCACGAGGTCCGCCCCGTCGCCGAGAGCGAGCTGCGCTCGGCGGACGAAATCTGGGTAACCTCTTCCTCGAGGGAGGTGCTCGCCATCACGACGCTCGACGGACAGCCGGTCGGCAGGGGCAAAAATGCAGGAAAACGAGGGGCCTTGTGCGAGCGCGTCTACGCGCTGTACCAGGAGTACAAAGCCAGGGTGATGCGTGCTCCAGCCCATGCCTGAAAACGACTTACCCGTTCTCGCCTTCCCCTGCGAATTCCCGATCAAGGTCATGGGAAAGACGCAGGCCGGGTTTGCGCAGGCGGTGATCGAGGTGGTGAAGCGCCACGCTCCGGATTTCGACCCGGCGACGCTCGGAATGCGCCCCAGCCGCGAGGGGAAGTACCTTTCGCTCACCTGCAATGTGCGCGCGGTCTCGCGCGAGCAGCTCGATGAGCTTTACCGCGAACTGTGCGATCATCCGATGGTGACGATGGTGTTGTGAACCGTCCCATGCAAAGCGCCGCGAGATCAGTCCACTCCGTCGTTCCCGCGAGAGCGGGAATCCAGATTGAAAGGGCGCCGATCATCAGGCACCTCGGCCTCGCCGAGTATGCCCCGACCTACCAAGCGATGCGCCGCTTTACCGATTCGCGCGGGACGAAGACGCCCGACGAGCTCTGGGTGCTCGAGCATCCGCCGGTCTATACGGTCGGGATCGCCGGCCGCTCCGAACATTTCCCGCGGCGCGGTGAAGTGCCGGTCGAGCGGGTCGACCGCGGCGGTCAGATCACCTATCACGGGCCGGGACAGGCGATCGTGTACGCGCTCATCGATCTCGTGCGCCGCGGCCTCACCGTGCGCGGCATGGTGAGCTTGATCGAACAGGCGTTGATCGAAGCGCTAGCGGCTCTCGGCGTCGGAGCCGAGCGCAGGACCGGGGCACCTGGCGTATACGTCGAGGGCGCGAAGATCGCGGCGCTCGGGCTCCGGGTGCGGCGCGGGTGCTGCTATCACGGCGTCGCGCTCAACGTGGACATGGACCTCGCTCCCTTCTCGGCGATCGACCCCTGCGGCTATCCCGGTCTCGCGGTCACGCAGACGCGCGCGCACGGAGTCCTCGCCGACGCGGCGGAAATGGGCGACGAGCTCGCCCGCCGCATCGCCCGCCTCATCGAGGACCAATGACGGCGGCCGTCGAAAAGAAGAAGGGCCTCGCGAAGACGCGCATCCCGATCGCGCTCGCGCCGGCAGAGCGCCTCGCCAAGCCCGAGTGGATCCGCGTGCGCGCCCCCTCGCCCGGTTCGCGCTTTCACGAGATCAAGCAAATCCTCCGCGAGAACAATCTTCACACCGTGTGCGAGGAGGCCTCCTGTCCCAACATCGGCGAGTGCTTCGGAAAAGGCACCGCGACCTTCATGATCCTGGGGGACCTGTGCACGCGGCGCTGCCCCTTCTGCGACGTCGCCCACGGACGGCCGCTGGCGCCCGATCCGGAAGAGCCGGAACACCTCGCGCAGACGATCGCCGCCCTCGGCCTCGCCTACGTCGTCATCACGAGCGTGGATCGCGACGACCTGAAAGACGGCGGCGCGCGTCACTTCGTCGACTGCATCCGCGCGGTGCGCGAGCGCTCGCCGCGGACGAAAATCGAGATCCTCGTGCCCGATTTCAGGGGTCGCCTGGAGCGCGCGCTCGAAGCGCTCGAAGCAGCGCTCCCGGACGTGATGAACCACAACCTCGAGACCGTGCCGAGACTGTACCGGCAGGCGCGTCCGGGCGGCAACTATCCGCACTCGCTCAAGCTCCTCGCGGATTTCAAGGCGCCCCATCCGCACCTTCCGACCAAGTCGGGCCTGATGGTAGGCCTGGGCGAAACCGACGACGAGATCCTCCAGGTGATGCGCGATCTGCGCGCGCACGGCGTGGACATGCTCACCATCGGCCAGTACCTGCAGCCTTCGGCGCACCATCTTCCGGTCGCACGCTACGCGCACCCGGAGGTCTTCGCGATGTTCGAGCGCGAGGCGCAGGCGCTCGGCTTTACTCACGCCGCGGTCGGCGCCATGGTGCGCTCCTCCTACCACGCCGACCGGCAGGCGCACGCCGCTGGCGTGAACTAGGAGGAGCTCTTGCTTCGCGTTCCTGGATATCTCGTCGCGTTCCTCGTTCCGGCGGCGGTGTGGGCCGCCGGCCTCGCCGACATTTCGAACCGCGACGCCATCAACGGGCTCAAGGAGGCGCTGACCCGAGGCTCCCATGCTGCCGTGGCGCGCCTGGGTGTCGAGAACGGGTTT
>VBCA01000039.1 GCA_005881575.1 Betaproteobacteria bacterium | reverse complement strand
AGCCTGCTCGTGCTCGCGCTGGTTTTCTTCGTGCCGGCGGTCGCGGTGTGGCTCCCGAAGGCGCTGTTCTAGCCCGCGTATAGCCATGGAACGCTCCTTCACGAAAGAGGTCGAGCTGCTCAAGCTCGGCGCGGGGCAGACTTTCCACGGGGAAGGCATCCTCGCCGTGACCAAGGCCCTGCTGCAATCGGGCATCTCCTACGTCGGCGGCTACCAGGGAGCGCCGGTGTCGCACGTGATGGACGTGCTGAACGACGCCCGGGACATCATGGACGAGCTCGGCATCCACGTCGAGACCAACGCGTCCGAAGCGGGCGCGGCGGCGATGCTCGGCGCCTCGATCAACTATCCCTTGCGCGGCGCAGTGGCGTGGAAGTCAACCGTCGGCACCAACGTCGCCTCCGACGCGCTTTCCAACCTCGCTTCGGTCGGAGTGCGCGGCGGCGCGCTCGTCGTGATCGGCGAGGACTACGGCGAGGGCGCCTCGATCATCCAGGAGCGCAGCCATGCTTTCGCGATGAAGTCGCAGATCTGGCTGCTCGATCCGCGGCCGAATCTTCCGACCATCGTCAGGATGGTGGAGAAGGGCTTCGAGCTGTCGGAAGCCTCGAACACGCCGGTCATGCTGGAGCTGCGCATCCGCGCCTGCCACGTGCACGGCGCCTTCGAGGCGAAAGACAACCGCGCGCCGCAGTTCTCGCGCAGGAACGCGATCGAGAATCCCGAATTCGACTTCGCCCGCGTCTCGCTTCCGCCGGCGACCTACGCGCAGGAGAAGCACAAGGTCGAGGTGCGCTGGCCGGCGGCGGTGAAGTTCATCCGCGAGAACCGCCTGAACGAGGTCTTCGAGGGACCGATAGCCGAGCTGGGCATCGTCTGCCAGGGCGGCATGTACAACGTCGCGGTGCGCACGCTCCAGCAGCTCGGGCTCGCGGACACCTTCGGAGTTTCGAAAATCCCGATCTACGTCCTGAACGTCACTTACCCGCTCATCCCGGAGGAAGTCGGCGCGTTCTGCTCAGGCAAAGTCGCGGTGCTGGTGGTCGAGGAAGGCCAGCCGGCCTATCTCGAGGACGCCTTGCACGCGGCGCTGCGCCGCGCCGACCTGCAGACGAAAGTGCACGGCAAGGATTTCCTGCCGATGGCGGGCGAGTACACCGGCGAGGTCGTGCTCACGGGCGTCGCGAAGTGGCTGGCAGCCATGGCGCCTCACGTCGAAAATGCGGGCGTCGATTCCGAAGGCATTCGTAGCGTGCTGGACGAGCTCAGCGTCACGAAGATGCGCGCCGTAGAACTGCTCGGGGGAGCCGTGCCCGCGCGGCCGCCGGGGTTCTGCATCGGCTGCCCGGAGCGGCCGGTGTTCTCGGCGATGAAGCTGATCGAGCGCGAGTCGGGCGCGTTTCACATCTCGGCAGACATCGGCTGCCATACCTTTTCCACCCTGCCTCCGTTCAACATCGGCAACACCGTGCTCGGCTACGGCCTGGGGCTCGCCTCGAACTCCGGCATCGCACCGATGTTCTCCGGGCGCACCGTCACTATCATGGGGGACGGCGGTTTCTGGCACAACGGCCTCACCTCGGGCATCGCCAACGCTGTGTTCAACAAGAGCGACGGCATTCTCGTCATCATGAAGAACGGTTACACCTCGGCGACGGGCACGCAGAACATACCCTCCTCCCGGCACCAGACCGAGTGGAAATCGGGCGACATGAGCATCGAGCGCGCGCTCAAAGGGATCGGCGTCGAGTGGATCAAGCCGGTGTACACCTACCGCGTCAGCGAGATGGCGAAGACGCTGCGCGAAGCGATGAGCTCAGCCTACAGGGGGCTGAAGGTCATCATCGCCGATGCCGAGTGCCAGCTCGAGCGCCAGCGGCGTATCCGCCCGCAGATCGCCGCGGCCCTCAAGGCGGGCAAGCGCGTGGTGCGCACGCGCTTCGGCGTGGACGAGGACGTGTGCTCGGGGGACCACTCCTGCATCCGCCTCTCCGGCTGTCCCTCGCTCACGGTCAAGGCGGCCAGCGATCCGCTCAAGGTGGACCCGGTGGCGCACGTGAACAACGACTGCGTCGGCTGCGGGCTGTGCGGCGAGGTCGCCCACGCGGCGATCCTTTGCCCTTCGTTCTTCCGCGCCGAGATCGTACAAAACCCGAACGTCTTGGACCGATTCGTCGCGCGACTGCGCAACACCGTCATCGGCTGGCTCCGGCCGGCCGAAGGAAGAAGCTAGTGGTACTACCCGAACGTCCCATCACCATCCTGATCGCCGCTCTCGGCGGCGAAGGCGGCGGCGTGCTCGCCGACTGGATCATCGCCGCCGCGACCGCGCGCGACTATCCGGTGCAGAGCACCTCGATTCCGGGCGTGGCTCAGCGCACCGGCGCCACCACCTATTACGTCGAGATCTATCCGGCGAAGATCTCCGAACTCGGCGCCAGGCGCCCCGTGATGACGCTCACACCGGCGCCCTGCTACGTGGACGTCATGGTCGCCTCCGAGCTGATCGAGGCAGGACGCGCGATGCAAAACGGCTTCGTGACGCGCGACCGGACCACGCTGATCGCATCGACCCACCGCGTCTACACCGTCGCCGAGAAGATGCAGATGGGCGACGGGCGGTTCGACAGCGCGGTCGTGCTCAAGGCGGCACGGGAACTCGCGAAGCGCGCGATCCTGTTCGACATGCAGGCGCAGGCGAATGCCGCCGCCACCGTGATCAGCGCGGTGATGTTCGGGGCGCTGGCCGGCTCGGGAACGCTGCCGCTCGCGCGCGCCGACTGCGAGGCGGCGATCCGTTCGGGCGGCAAAGGCGCCGAGGCGAGCCTCAGAGGTTTTGCGGCGGGCTTCGACGCTGCAGCCGGGCCGGCGCCGAGCAAGACTGTGACGCCTGCGGAAAGAAAGCGCCTGAGCGGCTCGGAACGCGTCAGACAAACCTTCCCGGAGGAAACTCGAGCCATGCTCGAAGAGGGCGCGGCGCGCTGCGCCGGCTTTCAGGACCGTAGCTACGCGAGGCTGTACCTCGACCGCCTCGAGCCGATCGTGAATCTCGACCACGCCGCGGAGGGATACAAGCTCTCCAACGAAACCGGGCGTTTTCTGGCGCTGTGGATGTGCTACGAAGACGTGATCCGCGTCGCCGACCTGAAGACGCGCAGAAGCCGCTTCGAGCGCGTTCGCGAGGAGGTTCAGGCGAAACCGCACGAGCCGCTGCACATCATCGAATTCCTCAAGCCCGGTGTGGACGAGTTCACCGCGGTGCTCCCTCGGTTTCTCGCGCGGCCGCTGAAGGCCCTCGCCGAGGCGAGCGGGCTTGCCAAGAAGCTCAACATCGGCATGCACGTCAAGACGACCAGCGTGAGCGGATTTCTCGCGCTTCGTTTCCTCGCTTGGCTGCGGCCGTTGCGGCCTCTGACCTCGCGCTGGCACGAGGAGCAGATCCTGATCGACCGTTGGCTCGTCGCGATCGCCACCGCAGCGAAGCGGGACGCAGAGCTCGCACTCGAAATTGGCCTATGCGGCCGGTTGATCAAGGGCTACGGCGACACGCACCAGCGCGGCAAGGGAAACTTCCTCAGGATCCTCGATACGCTGGTCGAGGGCGACGTGGTGCCGGACGATCGCGCCCGGATCGACGCGATCCGCAAGGCGCGCGAGGCGGCGCTGGCCGACCCCGAAGGGCGCAAGCTCGAGCTGTCCCTGGAGACGCTCGGCATCGCGCCGCTGCCGCCCAGGCCGAAGCCCGTGAAGTTCATGCGCCGGCCTCAGCCGGAAAAGCGCAGAGTCGCCTGAGCACGAGTATCGGATTCCCCGTACCCGGTTACGGTTGCCGCTACGTTTCCCGGATCCTCCGGCGGCTGATTGCCGCGCCAGACGACGTGCAGGTCGGGCCTAAGCAGCAGGAGATCGTGGCCGTACACCTGACGCGGCGCGTCGTCCGGCACGTCGAGTACGGCGAGCGGCGCGCCCAACGTCCGCAGCGCCTTTTCCAACGCCGAGGTATCGGCGTTCGTGCGGCCGAGGCGCAGCAGCGTGTAACCCTCGTACGGAATGTGATCCTGCATCGGCGTGCCGTCGGCGAGCCACACGTGCGGCAGGCGCGCGCCCGGCCACGTGCTCGGCTCATAGACGCGGAAGCGGTGCTCGGGCCCGCCGGGTATGTCGCACACAATCGGGGAATCGACGTAGCGGTAGCCGAGCTCGGCGCCGATCATCTCGTTCGACTTGGGCTGCTCGACGCTGGCGACGCGCACGAGGTTCTCGCGCGTGGCGGCGCCCTCGGGCGTGTTCTCGCGAATGTTCGGCCGGTATTGCGCGTGCCACTTGCGCCGCCCGAGCGAAGCGTAGCGCGAGGCGCCGACGTTGCGATCGCCGACCTGCCGCCGCTCGGATTCGTACGAGTCGAGCAGCGCTGGCCCACCCCATCCCTGCAGGGTCGCAGCGAGCTTCCAGGAAAGATCGATCGCGTCGCCGACGCCGGAGTTCATGCCGAGACCACCGGTAGGGATGACCAGGTGGACGGCGTCGCCGGCGAGAAACACGCGACCATCCCGATAACGGTCCGCCAGCAACAGGTTCTGCCGCCACGGGGCGCAGGTGAGCATCTCGTACTTCACCGGAATTGCAACGGTGCGCTCGAACATCGCGTTCATGGCGGCGTCCTTCTCGACCACGGCGTGCAAGGTGAAGTGCTTCGTCGAGTCCTGCATGATGAGAAAGCCGTTGTTGCCGTCGGCAACGTGATAGTGGCGCCCTCTGCCGGGCCCCTTGCCGATGGGGAGGCGCTCGAACAGCTCGTCGCAGCGATACAGCGCCTGGCGCAGCTCGAGTATGTTGTACTCGCCGCGCAGCTTGATGCCGAGCTGCTTGCGCACGGTGCTCGCGCCGCCGTCGCAGCCCACCATATACGACGCCTCGATCGCGCCGCCTGTGCCGTCCGCGTGCTTCACGCTCGCGATGACCCCTGATTCGTCCTGGGTAAACGATTCAAGCTGGCAAGCGTAGCGTACCGTCACCGAGGGCAGCCCTTCGGCGATCGACTTCAGCAGCGGCTCCAGCGTGTACTGCGAAATGAGCTGGTACGGTTCCAGCGGCAGGCTCCCGTCGCTGCAGGCGCGGATCTCGGCGCGCGCCCTCTCCACCGAAGGGTAGGGCAGGTGAAGAAGCGGCGGCTCGGCCAGCGACAGGATGATGAACACGTCCATCGGGATGTCGCCGCGCAGTCCGGCGGCGCGGACCTTGTCGGCGATTCCCATGCGCCGGAAGATTTCCATGGTGCGCGCGTTGCATCGTTCCATCTTCGGCAGAAACTGCGGTGCTTCCTTCTGCTCGATCAAGGTGCAGCGCACGCCGCGCCTGCCGAGATCGATGGCGAGCGTAAGACCCACCGGGCCGCCGCCGACGATAAGTGCCTGCGTGTGCATCGCGCGTATTCTGCCTTATCTTGCCGGTTCTCCTAGGCAGCCTCGACCCGAAAACCGCCGTCGGGCGTCAGTTCGAATCGCCCTTCACGCACTCCTCGCAGCCAGCGCGCGGTCCTCAAAAGGCCTCCGAAGCAGAAGAAGTGGACTCCGGCGATCGCCGCACGGCCTGGACGCGCAAGGTCCCTCACGACGACCTCCGGGCCGGCTTCCACCAGAAGGCGCGTGATCGCCCGGGGTCGCGCTTTGAGGGCGCGGACCGAGTTTCCGATACCGCAAAGCGCCGCGAATCGCAGCAGGCGCGGGAGGCTCGCCGCTCCCGAGAGCCCGATGTGCATCGGCAGCCCGTGCCCCTTCATCTTCGCGGCCCATGCGAGGATCGGCGCGGACTCAAAGCAGAACTGCGTCACGATCTGCAGATCGAGATCCGCCTCTCGGGCTAGGACTTTCTTCGCGGTGAGCGCGCTCTCAAGGGCGCTTTCCGTTATCTTGGGGTGACCTTCGGGGTAGCCCGCCACTCCGATGCGCACGACCCCGTGACGCTGGAACAGCCCGGTTTCGAGAAGAGCACGGCTCGAATCGAACGGCCCGCTCGACCGGTCGCTGTCGCCGGCAATTACAAGGGCGCTGTCAACGCCCGCCTCGCCCGCAGCGCGAGCAAGGTATTCCTCGAGCGCATCGCGGCTGGCGATCCGGCGCGCCGCAACGTGGGGAACCGGGCGAAAGCCGGCTCGTCTCAGCCGCGTGGCCAGGGCCACGTTTCCGTGGTAGGTCTGTCCCGGCGGCATGCTGATGTAAACCGCAGTCCCCGGCTCGAGCAAATCGGCGCACGCGTCGATCTCGGCCGGATCCCGAGATGACAATTCGAGCGAGGCCCCGGCGAGTAGAGCCGGAATGTTGCGGCGCTCATCGTCCTTTAATGCGCCGAGTGCGGTTTCAGGCTCCACGGTCAGGTCCGCTTGCATGCGCTCAGTCGCGCTTGCGCGAGATCACGTAGGACTCGTCGAGGAACCAGAGGCCCTTGTGGCGACGCAGCACCTCCTGCGTCGCCTCGAGATATCCGCGGTCTCCCATGACCTCGCCCAGGCGCTGATCCTCGATCTGCGCCACGTAAACGGCGGCGTTCCACGCCGCGAGAAGGGTCGAGGTGCCGATCGCGTCGCTGATTTCCTCCGGGAGCGTGTGCATCTCGTAGCGGAATATCGAGCGGTTGTCCGCATAGGCGTTGAAGTTGAGGTCGCGGCCGTCCGCTCCGAGCGCGGCGCGGGTGGCCTTCAGCAGCGAGTGGCGATCGGTCTGGAACGGAGTTTCTCCCGGCCAGACGCGCTGCACGATTTCCAGCCCCGGGTCCCGGCCGTGGGAATGGATCGCGATCATCCGCCCGCCCGACGCGAGGCTCCGCGCGAGGGGAGCAAGGACCTTGGACGCCTTGAACTCGGCCGAGGCGCGGGCGCGGTAGGGCTGCGACGCTATGACCAGGTCGTAGTCGGCGCGGGCGGCGCCGCGGCGCGGTAACACCTGGTCGAGAAGGAACTTATGATCTTCCCGGTACAGCACGAGCACCACCGGCTTCGCATACACGGGATTGCCGCTCGTCTTGCTCACGGCCGCGCGCCAGTGCTCGTTCAGGAACGGCTGCAGTCCGATGATCTGCTGTTCGAACTCGCTGGAGGTCGCTCCCGTAAGCGCGACCTCTTTCCAGACGAGACTCGTGGCGGCGGTGACCGACTTCGGCGTGAGCCAGGGAGCTTCCGAGTAGTAGAGATTGGTCATGACGAGCACCGTCGCCGGGTGCTCGAAGAAGCGGTCCGGCATGCGATCGAGCGCGAGCCGAACGTCCTCTAGGCTGATTTCCTTGCCCACGATGTGGAAAGGCATCGTCGGGTACCGCTGGTGCATTGCGCGCATGACGCGGGCGAGGACCGTTCCGTCGCCGACGCCGGCATCGAACACCCTGACCGCAGGAGGACGCGGATGTATATTGGCGAGTTCCATGCCGACCCGCTGCGCGACCACCCATTTCTCGCTGCAGGTGCTGACGAACAGCAAATATTTCTGGCGATTGTCGTAGAAACGAAAGTTGGTCTTCGATTCGTGCTTGGCCTCGGAGGGCACGGCGACCTTGGGCTGATCCAGGACCGCGGCCTCGCCGCCGGCCAGGCTCCCGGCTGAGGACCGCAGCCGAACCAAACCGCGGCTCTCGACCGACCGGTGCTCCGACATAAACGTGCGCACGCGCTCCACGGTTTCCATGGTCACGCGTCCGCCGATGCGCAGCCGTCCGACGAGCTTACCGTCGTTGACGGCACGCCGGCCGAAGGTCGACTCGGCCATGCCGACGCGCCTGCAGTAATCCGCGATCTCGCTCAGCAACTGCTCAGCCGTCACGCCATCTCCTCCTCTTTCCTCCCGTCGAAGCGACTGGCTGCTTCGGCGTCATTACAAGATGCCTAGGCAACCAGGGTCAACCACAATTTTGCCCATCGTGAAAGTGGGACGAATAGTGGGATCCATCCTACTAGCCTGATGTCCCTTTATGGGTTAGCGCATACTCCGATATAATACCATGAATAATAATATAATTATGAAACACTCTTGGCACACCCTCCCAAAACCCGACTTTAGAACCACAGACAACATTTGCAGGCGCCAGCAGGCAATCACACGAGAAAAATGGGCAGTTGCCCAACTATCTCGGGGCGCTCGCCTTTGCCCTCGGCCCGAATCGCTGTGGCCGGCGCGCGAGGTTGCCGCGATCGTCTGCTTTGGCGGAAAATCGTTTCTCTACCCGTCTGGGTCTCTGGAGGAGCGGATGGCCGCCGTTCTGCAAACCAAGCTTGCCGCAGATCGCAAGGCGTTTTACGACAAGATCGACAAAGCCAACGTCACCCCATTGTGGGAGGTGCTGCACAACATCATCACACCCACCCCCAGCACGCCCTGCAAGCCTCACCTCTGGAAATGGGATCATATGTGGCCCTGGATCCAGGAGGCCGGCCGCTTGATCAGCGCACAGGAGGCCGAGCGACGGGTTTTAGTGCTCGAGAACCCCGGACTTAGGGGCCGCTCGAGCATTACCCACAGCCTTTACGCGGGGCTGCAGCTGATCTTGCCCGGGGAAGTTGCGCCCTCGCATCGGCACTCGCAATCCGCCCTGCGCTTCATTCTGCTAGGCAAGGGCGCGTACACCGCGGTGGACGGCGAGAGAGTAACGATGGGCGTTGGTGATTTCGTCATCACGCCGTCGTGGACTTTCCACGACCACGGCAATCCCTCGCAAGAACCTATGGTATGGCTGGACGGCCTCGACGTCCCGCTCGTCGAATTGCTCGATGCCCAGTTCATGGAAAAGGGGCCGCAGGAAGCCCAGCACACGAGCCGCACCGAAGGCGACAACCTCGCGCAATTCGGCAACACCATGAAACCGGTGGAGTACAGGGCGAAGACCCGCACTTCGCCGCTTTTCTGGTATCCGTATCAGCGTGCTCGCGAAGCGCTCGAGACGCTTGAGCAGGCTAACGACGCGCACCCCTGCTGGGGCCACAAGCTGCAGTATACGAACCCCGTGACGGGCGACTGGGCAATGCCGACCATCGGCACCTTCTTGCAGCTCCTGCCCAAGGGATTCAAGGGGAAGGCCTATCGCTCGAGCGACTCCACGGTATATGCGGTGGTCGAAGGCAAAGGCCGCTGCCGCGTTGGAGGCGAGATCCTGGTCTTTGGACCCAGGGACGTGTTCGTCTGCCCGTCCTGGCTGCCATACAACCTCGAAGCGGACGAACAGGCGGTGCTGTTCAGTTTTTCGGACCGCCCAGTGCAACAGGCACTCGATCTTTGGCGCGAGGCGTTCTAAGCCGCGCGACGTAGCAAGATCCACGCACTTTTGATTCCCGTGCTCGGCGGCGTCTTTGCGCGCCCGAAGTGCGGCGAGACCCACTTTCCGGAACAATACGATGAACGCGGACAAAGCAAACTACGACCTTCTCTACAATCCGCGGCTCATAGTCAAGGACCATCAGGAAATCTTCGACCGCTGGGACAGGCACTCGCAGCGAGCCCGCGCCGCCCTCGAGTGCTATTTGGACGTGCCTTACGGCCCGGGCGAAGCCGGAAAAATGGACGTTTTTCGCGCCCAAGGAAGAAGCCGCGGGCTTTTGATGTACATCCACGGGGGATACTGGCGTTCGCTCGACAAGAAACGGTTTTCGTTCGTCGCGCCAGCGCTCGCCGGCGCCGGGGTCACGGTCGTGGTGCCCGACTACGCCCTTTGCCCCGCGGTGCGAGTCGCAGACATCGTGATGCAGATGGTCCAAGCCTGCGCGTGGCTGCGCCGAAACGGGGACAATTTCGGCGCGCCCGCGAACCGGCTATGCCTGTGCGGGCACTCAGCAGGAGGGCATCTGGCAGCCATGATGCTCTGCTGTCGATGGCCGGAATACTCGCCGGGCTTGCCGAAGAAGGTCGTCAGCGCTGCGATGTCTATCAGCGGCCTGTACGACCTGACGGAGATCGTGAAGGTACCTTCGGTGAATTGCGACGTGCACCTCGACGAAAGTTCGGCACTGAAAGTGAGTCCCGCATTCCTGCCTCCCGCTACCGACGCACCCCTCTACACCGCCGTGGGCGGAGAGGAAAACGAGGGATTCCACATCCAGAACCGGCTCATCGGGGAAAAATGGGGCAAGGTGCGCCGTACAGACATATCCTGCCCGGGAAAAAATCATTTCACGGTTTTGGACGAGGTGTGCGACCCCGAAAGTGGTCTGTTCAAGGCCATACTCGAAATGATGGACGTCTAGAGCGACACGGCCACCGCCAGCGACGGCTAGAGTCCACGCATGGATCCGAAGCAGCTGCTCATGCAGAGCTTTAAGGCCGCCGTCGCCGCCGCGGACCCGCTCGAGATCCTCCCGGGCCACCTCCCTCATCCGCCGTCGGGCCGAACGCTCGTGATCGGCGCGGGCAAGGCCGCTGCCTCGATGGCGCTTGCGGTCGAACAGCACTGGCCGCGCGACGCGCCGCTGGAGGGCCTGGTCATCACCCGCTACCGCCACGGGCTGCCGACGCGCCGCGTCAGGGTGATCGAAGCCGGGCACCCCGTTCCCGACGAGGCGGGCGAAACCGCTGCGAAAGAAATCCTGCAACGAACGAGAAGCTTGGCGCCGAGCGACTTGCTGCTCGCCCTCGTATCCGGCGGGGGCTCGGCGCTGCTCAGTCTTCCGGTAGAGACCGTCGGCATGGAAGCACTGAAGGCGACGACGAGGGAACTGCTGCGCAGCGGTGCACCGATCCAGGACATCAATACCGTGCGAAAACACCTCTCGGCGATTCAGGGAGGGCGGCTCGCGGCGGCGTGCAGAGCACCAGTGCTCGCGCTGATCATTTCGGATGTCACGGGTGACGATCCCACGCACATCGCCTCGGGTCCATGTGCGCCGGACCCGACTACGTACGGCGACGCGCTCGAAGTCCTGCACCGCTACGGTGTCAACGCGGTTCCTGCGGTTAGGGAACACCTGGAACGAGGCGCAGGCGGAGAGGTTCCTGAAACACCCAAACCGGGTGACGGGATCTTTGCGCGCGTCGAAAACCGCGTCATCGCGACGGCGCGCCAGGCGCTGCTTTCGGCACAGGAATTTCTCCATGCACGCGGCGTCCCCACCATGAACCTCGGTGACAGCGTGACGGGCGAAGCATCGGAAGTAGCGAAAGTGTATGCAGCCCTCGCGCGTCAAATCGCGCAACACGCAGACCCGCTGAAGCCGCCAGTCGCTCTGATTTCAGGAGGGGAATGCACGGTCACCGTGCGCGGCAACGGACGCGGCGGACGCTGCACTGAATTTCTGTTGTCGCTGGCTGTTGAGCTCGCGGGCGCCGCGAACGTCTATGCGATTGCCTGCGACACCGACGGCATCGACGGCTCGGAAGACAATGCGGGTGCGGTACTCACGCCCGAGTCGCTAGGGCGCGGGGCCCGTCTCGGGCTCGACGCCAGGAAACTGCTCGCCGACAATGACGCGTACGGGTTTTTCTCGCGGCTCGAAGATCTTGTCGTAACGGGGCCGACCCGGACCAACGTCAACGACTACCGGGCGATCCTGATCCGCTGAGCCGGCGTACCCTATGTCTTGGTCTCAGCCGGCTTGGCCTCTTCCTTCGGCTCAGGCCGGTCGAGCAATTCAACCAGCGCCATCGGCGCATTGTCTCCTTTCCTGAACCCGTACTTCAGGATGCGCAGGTAGCCGCCATTTCGCTTCGCGTAGCGCGGCCCCAGCTCGGAGAAGAGTTTTGCAACGATGCCGCGGTCGCGCAAGCGGCTGTAGGCGAGGCGCCGGTTGGCAAGCGTGGCTTGCTTGCCGAGTGTGATCATCGGCTCGACCACGCGACGCAGCTCTTTCGCCTTGGGAAGAGTGGTCTGGATGAGCTCGTGCTTCAACAGCGACACGGTCATGTTGCGAAACATCGCGAGGCGATGGCTGCTGGTGCGATTGAGCTTCCTGAGTCCGTGCCGGTGTCGCATCTTTTTTTCCCTTCGCTGCGATCACGAGGTCCGGGCGGTCTCCAGCCCGGCCGGCGGCCAGTTCTCGAGCTTCATGCCGAGAGTCAGCCCGCGCGAGGCCAGAACTTCCTTGATCTCATTGAGCGATTTCCGGCCCAGATTGGGCGTCTTGAGAAGCTCGGTCTCGGTGCGCTGGATCAGGTCGCCGATGTAATAGATGTTTTCCGCCTTGAGGCAATTCGCCGAGCGTACCGTGAGCTCGAGATCGTCCACCGGACGCAGCAGGATCGGATCGACCTGCGGGGCCTTCTTTTCCTCGACCGTCGGAGCCGTGCCTTCGAGCGCCGCAAAGACGGAAAGCTGATCGACCAGGATCCTCGCTGCGTAACGGATCGCCTCCTCGGGTTCGATCACTCCGTTCGTCTCTATGTCGATGATGAGCTTGTCGAGGTCGGTGCGCTGCTCGACTCGCGCCGATTCGACCGAATAGGACACGCGCCTGACGGGCGAGAACGAAGCATCCAAAATGATCTTGCCGATTCCCTTGGATTCCTCGGGGACGACACGGAGATTCCCGGGGATGTATCCGCGCCCGTTCTCGACCTTGATCTGCATCTCGATCTTGCCCCCAGGAGACAAATGCGCGATCACGTGCTCGGGGTTGATGATCTCGACGTCGTGAGTGGCCTCGATGTCGCCTGCGATCACCGGACCTTCGCCCTTTTTCTTCAGATTGAGCAGAGCGTCCTCTCGGTTGTGAAGCTTGAGCACCACTCCCTTGAGGTTGAGCAGGATATCTACGACGTCCTCTTGGACGCCTTCGATCGTCGAATATTCATGAAGCACTCCCGCGATCTGCACTTCGGTCGCTGCGAATCCGGGCATCGACGAAAGCAGGACTCGGCGCAGCGCATTGCCGAGCGTATGGCCGTACCCGCGCTCGAACGGCTCCATCACGACTTTGGCGTGATTGGGGGCAATGCCTTGGACATCGATGATGCGCGGTTTCAGAAATCCACTGGTTTGCATGTAAGACCCTCGATACGATGTGGCTTTCGCCGGATACTCGAGTGCAGCGCTATCTCGAATACAGCTCGACCACCAGACTTTCGTTGATCGTGGAAGGCAGATCGGAACGTGCCGGAAGCGCCTTGAACGTGCCTTTCATTTCCTTTGCATTGACCTCGATCCATTCCGGGAAGCCGCGCGTTTCGGCCGCAGCGACCGAGCCCTTGACACGAAGCTGCTCCTTGGTCTTGGGCGCAACTTCGACGGTGTCGCCCGGCTGCACCTGGTAGGAAGGCATGTTGACACGCTTGCCGTTTACGAGGATGCCGTTGTGCCGCACGATCTGGCGCGCCTCGGTGCGGCTCGCGCCGAACCCCATGCGGTACGAAACTGTGTCCAGGCGCGACTCCAGGAGCTGCAGAAGACGCTCGCCCGTCACGCCTTTGCTGCGCGAAGCCTCCGCATAGGTCTTGCGGAACTGGCGCTCGAGGAGCCCGTATATGCGGCGCAGCTTCTGCTTCTCGCGCAGCTGCTTGCCGAAATCGGACATACGGCCGCCGCTTTTCTGTCCGTGCTGTCCCGGCGCATAGCTGCGGCGCTCGATCGCGCATTTGTCGGTGAAGCACTTCTCGCCCTTGAGGAAGAGTTTCTCCCCCTCGCGGCGGCACTGGCGGCACTTGGCATCCAGATCTCGGGCCATGCGTTTCCTCTATATGCGCCGCTTTTTCGGCGGCCTGCAGCCGTTGTGGGGCACGGGCGTCACATCCGCGATGCTGCTGATCTTGAGACCCAGTGCATTGAGGGCGCGCACCGCCGACTCTCTTCCGGGCCCCGGGCCTTTGATGCGCACCTCGAGATTCTTTACGCCGCACTCTTGTGCTGCGCGGCCGGCCTGCTCGGCCGCGACCTGGGCGGCGAACGGCGTCGATTTTCTCGAGCCCTTGAACCCTGCGGCGCCCGATGTCGCCCACGCCAGGGCGTTGCCCTGGCGATCGGTAATGGTGACGATGGTGTTGTTGAACGAGGCGTGAATGTGGGCGATGCCTTCGGCCACGTTTTTTTTCACTTTCTTGCGAACGCGTGCTGCTGCGGTCGGTGCGACAGGCGGTTTTGCCATGGTCGGGATCCTCGTTCGCTCAGCCGGCCTTCGGGGCCGCAGCGGTAATCTTGACCGCGGCCTTGCGCGGGCCTTTGCGCGTACGCGCGTTGGTGCGGGTGCGCTGGCCGCGAACCGGCAGTCCCTTGCGATGACGGGTGCCGCGATAGCAGCCGAGGTCCATCAGCCGCTTGATATTCATCGAGACCTCGCGGCGCAAGTCGCCCTCGACGGTAAATCTTGCGACTTGCTCGCGCAGACGCTCCATGTCTGATTCTGACAAGTCTTTGATTTTAGAATGCTTATTAACCTTGGCTGAAGCGCAGATCGCCTGCGCGCGCGAGCGCCCGATGCCAAAGATCGCCTGCAACGCGATCTCGGCATGCTGATGATTCGCAATGTTGACTCCCGCTATGCGGGCCATACCCTGCTCCGTTTATTCGCCGAAAAGGAAACCCGAAATTATAACGTGAAATCCGTTCGTTAACTACCGATTTGCTACCCCTGCCTCTGCTTGTGGCGGGGTTCCTTGCAGATGACGCGCACAACCCCCTTGCGTCGCACGATCTTGCAGTTGCGGCAAATCTTTTTCACAGAGGCGAGTACTTTCATGCGTGCTTCCTTTCAGTCGGTTTACTTCGCGCGGAATATGATGCGTCCGCGAGTCAGGTCGTAGGGCGTCAGCTCGACGGTCACCTTGTCTCCGGGGAGAATCCGGATGTAGTGCATGCGCATCTTCCCGGAGATGTGTCCCAGGATGACGTGTCCGTTTTCCAGCTTGACGCGGAAGGTCGCGTTGGGCAGGGTTTCCATGATCTCTCCCTGCATCTGGATCACGTCTTCTTTCGCCATGTTCGTTACTGTTGTTCTGTCCCTCTAAACGGGGGTTCTCAACGCGCCGTGCCCCCTTGTTCTCGCACCCATCACCGGGTCGTCGGGATTCCTCTCATTTGAACCCCCCCTTTTTGAGCAGGCTCTCGTACTGGTGCGTCATGATGTAGGCCTGCACCTGCGCCATGAAGTCCATCGTCACCACGACGATGATGAGTAGCGAGGTACCGCCGAAGTAGAACGGTACATTCCACCGCAGGATCAGGAACTCGGGCAACAGGCAAACCAGGGTTACGTAGATGGCGCCGGCCAAGGTAAGTCTCAAGAGGATCTTCTCTAGATATTTCGCCGTCTGCTCGCCGGGCCGGATGCCTGGAACGAAGGCGCCCGACTTCTTCAGATTGTCCGCCGTCTCCTTCGGATTGTATTGCAGCGCCGTATAGAAAAAACAGAAGAAAACGATCGCACTTGCATAGAGCATGACGTACACCGGTTGGCCCGGCGTAAGCGTGGATGCGAGGTCCCTGATCACCAGGCTGAATGCCGCCCCGACTTGCCCCTTCGACAGCAGTTCCCAGGTGTTGCTGCCTGCGACACCGCTTGTAAACCAGCCGGCAATGGTCGCCGGAAACAGGATGATCGATGAGGCGAAGATCGGCGGTATGACCCCTGACATGTTGAGCTTGAAGGGCAGATGCGAGGCTTGTCCGCCGTAGACCTTGTTGCCGATCTGGCGCTTGGCGTAGTTGACCAAGATCTTCCTCTGACCGCGCTCGACGAAACAGACCGCCCACGTCACCAAGACGACGGCGATTGTAATCGCGAGCGCCGTGAGCGGAAACATGGCGCCGGTCCGGACCAGCTCGAGCATTCCGGCGACTGCATTCGGCAATCCCGCGGCGATTCCGGCGAAGATGATGATCGAGATGCCGTTGCCCAAACCACGCTCGGTCACCTGCTCGCCGAGCCACATCAGGAACATGGTGCCCGTGACCAGCGTAACGACGGTGGTGAAGCGGAACATCAGGCCAGGGTCGATCACAAGTCCGGGCTGTGACTCGAGCGCGATCGAGATGCCAGTCGCCTGGAAAAGCGCGAGAAAGACCGTCCCGTAACGCGTGTACTGGGTGATCTTGCGCTGGCCCGCCTGGCCTTCTTTTCTGAGCTGCTCGAGCTGCGGGGACACCGCGGTCATGAGCTGCATGATGATCGAAGCCGAGATATAGGGCATGATGCCGAGCGCGAAGATCGTGAAGCGCGAGAGCGCTCCGCCCGAGAACATGTTGAACAGTCCGAGAATCCCGCCCTGCTGCGACTGGAACAGCTCGGCAAGGCGGATCGGATCGATTCCCGGCACGGGAATGTGCGCGCCGATCCGGAAAACGACCAAGGCCAGAAGCAGAAACGTCAGGCGCTTCTTCAGATCGCCGTACTTGCCGGTCTTGCCGAGCTGCGGGTTCGGCGCGGCCATCTAGGCTTTGCCGCCTTTCTTGCCCTCCGGCCCCGGACGAGTTTCCTTTGGTTCGCGCTTGTCTTTCCCTTGGCTCTTGTCTTTCCCTTGGCTCTTGTCTTTCGCGCTGCGCTCGCCTTTCGATTCGCTCGCTGCCTTCGCCTCGCCTGCGCGCTTTTCGGGTCTCGCTTCCCCTTTTCCCGGTGGGTCCTCGGACTGAGGCTGGGACACCGGCACCGCCTTGGGCTCGCGTTTGGGCTTGGGTTGAGGAATCGGGGCATCGGTGCTGCCGCCCGCCGCTTCGATCGCAGTCCGCGCGCCCTTGCTCACCGCAATGCCGGTCAGCGTCACTTTGCGCGCGAGTTTGCCCGAGACGATCACCTTCGCCCCCTTGGCCGATCCTGGAACGACGCCTGCTTCTTTCAACACCGCGAGGTCGATTTTCTCGGCTTTGACGCGCTCGAGATCCGACAGCAGCACTTCGGCGGTGTCCTCCCGGGTCGGTGATTTGAAGCCACGCTTGGGCAGCCTGCGCTGCAGCGGCATCTGCCCGCCCTCGAAGCCGACTTTGTGAAAGCCCCCGGAGCGCGCCCTCTGGCCCTTGTGCCCGCGGCCGCCCGTTTTACCCGTCCCCGAGCCGATGCCGCGGGCGACGCGCTTGCGCACGTGCTTAGAGCCGGGAGCGGGTTTCAGCGTGTTGAGTTCCATTTATCCCTCGAGGCGCACCAGGTAAATTACGCTGTTGATCATGCCGCGCACTTGCGGCGTGTCCTTGAGCTCCACGGTCTGACGCAACCGCCGCAGCCCGAGGCCGCGCACTGTGGCGCGATGCTCCTTCTTGCAGCCGTTGGTGCTTTTGACGAGCGTCACGCGAATTTTCTTGTCGTCCATATGCGTCTTGCCCTCAGCTGGTGATTTCCTCGATCGACTTGCCGCGTTTGGCCGCGATCTGCGCGGGAGTATTCATCCTCTTCAAGCCGTCGAGCGTCGCGCGAACCACGTTGTAGGGATTGGTCGAGCCGATGCACTTGGCGAGCACGTTGGTGACACCCATCACCTCGAACACCGCGCGCATGGGGCCGCCGGCAATGATGCCCGTTCCTTCGGAAGCCGGCTGCATGATCACCTTGGAGGAGCCGTGCTTGCCGATCACGGCGTGCTGCAGCGTGCCGTTCTTCAGAGACACGCGGAACATCTTGCGGCGCGCCTCTTCCAAGGCTTTCTGCACCGCCACGGGCACTTCGCGCGCCTTGCCTTTGCCCATGCCCACGGCTCCGTCGCCGTCCCCGACGACGGTGAGCGCGGCGAAACCGAGGATCCGCCCGCCCTTCACGACCTTGGTGACGCGGTTCACGGAGACCATCTTCTCCTTCAGGCCGTCCGAGCGCTGCTCGCCGCCCTGCATCCTGGGTTGCATTCTCGCCATCGTGATTCCTTTAGAGTGCTCGCCTAAATCGGGACCTCGGGAGGAAGGCCTCCCGTTCGCCGCCAAGCTAGAACTTGAGTCCGGCCTCTCGCGCGGCGTCTGCCAGCGCTTTGACCCTGCCGTGGTACTTGTAGCCGGAGCGGTCGAACGCAACGGCCTCGATGCCCAAACCTTTCGCTTTCTCGGCGATACGCTTGCCTACCGCGACCGCCGCCGCCTTGTTGCCGCCGTTCGGGAGCGCGGTGCGCACCTCCTTCTCCATGGTGGAGGCCGAGGTCAGCACTTTGCCGTCCACCGAGCGCAGCTGGGCGTATATGTGGGTGTTGGTTCGATGCACAGCCAGCCGCACCTTCGCCAATTCACGGATTTTTCGGCGCGTCTGCGAAGCGCGCCGAAGCCGTGCCGCTTTTTTGTCGATCATCGTAGTTCCCTACTTCTTCTTGGTTTCTTTCAGGATCACCCGCTCGTTGGAATAGCGCACGCCCTTGCCCTTGTAGGGTTCGGGCGAGCGGTAGGCGCGCACCTCGGCGGCGACTTGTCCCACGAGCTGCTTGTCCAGCCCCTTGATCACGATTTCGGTTTGGGAGGGTGTCTCGACCTTCACCCCTTTGGGCATGGGGTGCACCACGGGATGCGAAAAGCCCAGGGTTAGGTTCAACTTGTCCCCTTGCGCTTGCGCGCGATAGCCGACCCCGACCAGCGTCAGCCGCTTCTCGAATCCCTTGGTCACGCCGAGCACCATGTTGGCTGCAAGCGCCCGCAGGGTTCCCGACATGGCGTTCGCTTCGTCCGAATCCTCGAGGGCCTTGAATACCAGCTTGTCGCCGTCCTTCTCGATGCTGACGTCCCTGCGCAACCGCTGCGACAACGTTCCGAGCGGCCCCTTGATGGAGAGGGCCTCGGTTGCAAGCGTCGCCTCGACGCCCTTGGGCAGCGTTACGGGATATTTCGCGATACGCGACATGGCCGATTCCTAGGCGACGATGCAGAGCACTTCGCCCCCGACACCGGTGGCGCGCGCCTTACGATCGGTCATGACGCCCTTGGAGGTGGAAACGATCGCGACGCCGAGCCCGTTCATGATGCGGGGCAGCTCGTCGCGCCCCTTGTAGATCCGCAACCCCGGAGTGGACACTCGCTCGATTTTCTCGATCACGGGCTGCCCCGCGTAGTACTTGAGGCCGATCTCGAGCTCTGGTTTCCCTTCCTTTTCATGAACGGCGAAGCCGTCGATGTACCCCTCGTCCTTCAGCACCTGGGCGATGGAAATCTTGAGCTTCGAGGACGGAACGCCGACCGCGGTCTTTCCGACCATCTGGGCGTTGCGGATGCGGGTCAGCATGTCGGCAATGGGATCGGTCATGCTCATGCGGGGTGTCTCCTACCAGCTCGCCTTGATGAGGCCCGGGATCTCTCCGCGCAGCGCGATTTCGCGCAGCTTGTTGCGCCCGAGCCCGAACTTGCGGAACACCCCGCGCGGCCGGCCGGTGAGCCTGCAACGGTTGCGCAGCCGCACGGGCGACGCGTTCCTCGGCAGCTGCTGCTGCTTCTCGCGCGCCTCCTGGCGCTCTTCGTCCGAGCGCCTGGCGTCGTTGATGATTGCGAGCAGGGCCGCGCGTCTGGCGGCGAACTTGGCCACCGTCTGGCGGCGTTTCTTGTCGCGGTTGATCACGGCGAGCTTGGCCATGGCGATCCTTCAGGTCTTGAATGGAAAGTGAAAGGCGGCAAGCAGAGCGCGCGCCTCGTCGTCCGTTTTCGCGGTGGTGGTGATGCTGATGTTGAGCCCCCGCAGAACGTCGATCTTGTCGTACTCGATCTCCGGGAAGATGATCTGCTCCTTCACGCCGAGGCTGTAGTTGCCGCGGCCGTCGAATGCGCGGCTCGAGATGCCGCGGAAGTCACGGATACGCGGGATCGCCACGGTGACCAGACGATCGAGGAACTCGTACATGCGCCTCCCGCGCAATGTCACCATGCACCCGACCGGAAACCCCTTGCGGACCTTGAACGTCGCGATCGATTTCTTGGCTTTGGTGACCACGGGTCTCTGGCCGGCGATCTTGGTGAGATCGGCGACCGCGTTGTCCAGGATTTTCTTGTCCGTCGTCGTCTCGCCCACGCCCATATTGAGAGTGATCTTCTTGATGCGAGGCACCTGCATCGAGGTCCTGTACCCGAACTTCTTCATCAGATCGGGCACCACGTCCTTGCGGTAGTAGTCTTGTAGGCGAGCCATGAGCGGGTTTGTCGGGGTCCTAGGGGATCAAGCGTCCACCATTTCGCCGTTGGATTTGAACACGCGCACCTTGCGCCCGTCCTCCATCAGCTTGAAGCCGATACGGTCGGCTTTCTTGGTCTGCGGGTTGTACAGCGCGACGTTGGAGATGTCGATCGGCATGTCTTTGTCCGCGATGCCGCCCGTCTGGCCCTTCACGGGGTTGGGGCGCTGATGTTTCTTCACGCGGTTGACCCCCTCGACGACGAGGTGCCTCGCATCCACGATCCGCAGCACCGTCCCCCGCTTTCCCTTGTCCTTGCCGACGGTGACGATGACGTCGTCGCCTTTCCTGATTTTTTCCATAGTCCCGGGCATCAACCGTTTGCAGGCGATCACAGTACTTCGGGCGCGAGCGAAACGATCTTCATGAAGCGCTCGCTGCGGAGCTCCCGGGTCACGGGCCCGAAGATGCGCGTGCCGATCGGCTCCAATTTGGGCGTAAGAAGCACCGCCGCGTTCGAGTCGAACCTGATGCGGCTGCCGTCCGCGCGACGCACGCCGAAGGCCGTACGCACCACAACGGCGTGGTAAATCTCGCCTTTCTTGACGCGGCCCCGCGGCGCCGCGTCCTTGACGCTTACCCTGATGACGTCGCCAATGCTGGCGTAGCGGCGTTTCGAGCCGCCCAGCACCTTGATACACATCACAGCGCGCGCGCCGGTGTTATCGGCGACATCGAGCACCGTCTGCATCTGAATCATTTTTTCCGTCTCCAACTTGTCCGGCCCGAATGCGTTACGGCCAGGCAGTTTTGGATCCCGTCCGGGACGTGAAAAGGCAGCGAATTCTACGCGAAATCAAAACCCTTGCCAAGCCAAATCTATCGGGAGATCAGCCCGTCGTTTCGCGGTGCGCGAGCCTACGCGGCGCGCGCCTTCTCGACCAGTTTGGCGATCCGCCATGCCTTGGTCCTCGAGATCGGGCGGCACTCCTCGATCATGACCAAATCACCCTCGCCGCACTCGTTTTTCTCGTCGTGGGCGTGGTATTTCTTCGAGCGAGTGACGATTTTTCCGTACATCGGATGGGTGACGCGGCGCTCGACCAATACCGTGACGGTCTTGTCCATCTTGTCGCTGACGACTCGCCCGGTCAGCGTACGGGTGGTCTTGGCCTCGCTCATTTCACTTCCGCCTTTTCCTTGAGGATGGTGCGCACCCGCGCGATGTCACGGCGCACTATTTTGAGTTGGCTGCTGTTGGTGAGCTGCTGCGTCGCTTTCTGCATACGCAGGCCGAACTGAGCTCGCAGCAGCTCCTCGAGCTCCTTGGAAAGCTGCGCCGGATCCTTGGCGCGGAGTTCACTGGCCTTCATGGTCATGCCCCTTGTCCGACCCTCACCCCATCTGACGGAACACGAAAATCGTGCGAAGTGGAAGCTTGGCCGAGGCCAGGGCAAACGCTTCCCGCGCCGTCGGCTCGTCCACTCCGTCCATTTCGTAGAGCACCTTGCCCGGCCTGATTTCAGCGACGAAGTACTCCGGGTTTCCCTTGCCGTTGCCCATCCGCACCTCTGCGGGCTTTTGCGAGACGGGTTTGTCCGGGAAGATGCGGATGAAGATGCGCCCGCCCCGCTTGATGTGGCGCGTCATGGCGCGGCGTGCGGCCTCGATCTGGCGCGCGGTAAGGCGTCCGCGCGTCGTCGCCTTGAGGCCGTATTCGCCGAAAGAAACCTTCGTTCCGCGAGTAGCGACACCCCGGTTGCGCCCCTTCTGCTGTTTGCGGTACTTGGTTCTGGCTGGTTGAAGCATGAAATGGCTCCTCGCCTACGAGGTCTTGGGTTTGCGGGATTTCTTCACCGCGGTTTTCGGCTTCGCTTCGGCTTTTGCCTTCGCGTCTCCGGCCTTTTTCGCGGCGACCGGTTGGGGCCGGGCCCTGGGCTTGGCCGCGGCCGGACTCCCCGCGTCGGCCGCCGCCTTGACCGCCGCGACCGGTTCGGGCTTCTCCTCGGCAGCGATCGGAGCGGGTCTGGGCGTCGCCTTCTTCACTTTCTTCGCCGCGAGGACCTCGTCGCCCGTCGGGGCCGGAGGCGCGACCGGCTGGTCGCCCTTGGCCATCACTTCGCCCTTGTAAACCCAGCATTTGATGCCGATCACGCCGTAGGTGGTCTTCGCTTCGGAAAAGCCGTAGTCGATTTCCGCGCGCAGCGTATGAAGGGGAACGCGCCCCTCGCGATACCACTCGGTGCGGGCGATCTCGATACCGTTCAGGCGCCCCGCGCTCATGATCTTGATCCCTTGAGCGCCCAGGCGCATGGCGTTTTGCATGGCGCGCTTCATGGCACGGCGGAACATGATCCGTTTTTCCAGCTGCTGCGCGATCGAATCCGCTATGAGCTGCGCATCGACCTCGGGCTTGCGGATTTCCTCGATGTTCACGTGGACCATCTGCACGCCGAGGAGCTTGCGCAGATCGGCCTTGAGCATTTCGATGTCCTCGCCCTTCTTGCCGATCACGACGCCGGGCCGCGCGCTATGGATGGTGATCCGGGCGTCCTTGGCCGGCCGCTCGATCATCACCTTGCCGACCGAGGCATGGGAAAGCCGTTTCTTCAGATAATCGCGGACCTTCAGATCCTCGTTCAGCATCGTGGCGAAGTTCTTGCTGTTGGCGTACCAGCGCGAGGACCAGTTCTTGTTGACGCTGAGCCTGAAGCCGATCGGATGAATTTTCTGTCCCATGGGTGCCCTATTTCTTTGCTGGCTTGGCCGGCGCCTTCTTGTTCTCGTCGTCCCCGACTGTCACGAAAATATGGCAGGTCCGCTTGGTGATGCGGTTGCCTCGGCCCTTTGCGCGCGCCTGGAAGCGCTTGAGCGACATGCCCTGTTCCACGAGAATGGTCTTTACCTTCAGCTCGTCGACATCGGCGCCTTCGTTGTGCTCGGCATTGGCAATCGCCGATTCCAGAACCTTCTTGATGATGTGCGCCGCTTTCTTCGGACTGAAGGCAAGCAGATCGAGGGCCTTTTCCACCGGGAGCCCGCGCACCTGGTCGGCGACGAGCCGCCCCTTCTGGGCCGAAAGCCGCACCCCGTACAGCGTCGCGCGGGTTTCCATGTCTTCTCCCTACTTCTTCTCGCCGCCCGCTGGAGGGGCGGCTACCGCAGAAGCGGCCGGCGCAGGGGCAGTCGGCGCAGTCGGAGCTCCGGGGGTTCCGTGCGCTCCGCCGGCTCGCGCCGCCGCGGCGGCTTCCAGAAGCTTCTTGTCCGCCATGCCGTGGCTCTTGAAAATGCGCGTCAAGGCGAATTCGCCCAGCTTGTGCCCCACCATGTTTTCCGAGATGTATACCGGGACGTGCTGCTTGCCGTTGTGGACGGCGATGGTCAGCCCGACGAAATCCGGCAGAATCGTGGAGCGCCGCGACCAGGTCTTGATCGGGCGCTTGTCGCTCGCCGCGCGCGCCGCACCGACTTTCTTCACCAGATGGTGGTCCACGAAAGGACCCTTCTTGACCGAGCGTCCCATGGTCTAGCCCTTGTCTCGTTTCTTGTGACGGAATTGGATGATCATGCCGCGTGTGCGCTTGTTCTTGCGGGTTTTGTAGCCCTTGGTCAGCACCCCCCAGGGGCTCACCGGATCCTGCCCGGCCGCGGTCTTGCCCTCGCCGCCGCCGTGCGGGTGGTCGATCGGATTCATCGCGACCCCGCGCACGGTCGGGCGCACGCCGCGCCAGCGCACGCGTCCGGCCTTGCCGATCGTCTCGAGGCTGTGCTCCTCGTTGCCGACCTCGCCGATGGTGGCGCGGCAGTCGACGTGCACTTTGCGAATCTCGCCCGAACGCAGCCGCAACTGCGCGTAGCTGCCCTCTCGCGCAAGCAGCTGAACCGATGCGCCCGCGGCGCGCGCGAGCTGTGCGCCCCCGCCGGGCTGCATCTCGATGCAGTGAACCGTGGTGCCGACCGGGATGTTCCGCAGCGGCAAGGTATTACCCGGTTTGATCGGCGCCTCCACTCCCGACATGAGCTGGGTGCCGGCAGTCACACCCTTGGGCGCAATGATGTAGCGGCGCTCGCCGTCGGCGTAGCAGAGCAAGGCGATGTTCGCGCTCCGGTTCGGATCGTATTCGAGCCGCTCGACCTTGGCCGCAATGCCATCCTTGTTGCGGCGAAAATCGACGATGCGGTAATTCTGCTTGTGCCCGCCGCCCTGGTGGCGCACGGTGATATGGCCGTTGACGTTGCGGCCGGCCTTCTTGGATTGCTTCTCGACCAGGGGCTGATAAGGACCGCCCTTGTGCAGATCCGGATTTACGAACTTGACGAGTTGCCGCCGGCCGGGTGAGGTGGGTTTGAATTTTACGAGCGGCACGGTCTACTCCTGAGCCTGAAAGGTGATTTCCTGCTTCTTGCCGTCGGGTCCCGGCAGCAACGAGACGTAGGCCTTTTTCCAGTTGCGGCGGCGTCCTTCGAAGCGCCCGAAGCGCTTGTCCTTGCCTTTGACATTGGTGACCTGGACCGACTTCACCTTGGTCTTGAACATCAACTCGACCGCCGCCTTGATCTCGGGCTTGGTCGCATCCGCTGCGACGCGGAACACGTACTGGTTGTTCTTCTCGCCAACGAAAGTGCTCTTCTCCGAGACCTGCGGCGCGAGCAAGACCTGCATCAGGCGCTGTTTGTCCATGACGGGGCTCACTTAAGAATCTCCTCGAACCGCGCCATCGCCTTCTTCGTCAAGATGACGTGCTCGAACTGGATCAGCGATACCGGATCGGCGTGGTTCACGTCGAGCACCCGCACGTTCACGAGGTTGCGCGAGGAAAGCAACAGGTTCTGGTCCAGTTCGTCGGTGATCACCAGCGCCGAGGCCAGGCCCATCTTCTTGAGCTTCTGCGCGAGAAGTTTCGTCTTCGGCTCCTCCACGCTGAAGCTCTCCACCAGCTTCAGGCGCTCTTCCCGCGCGAGCTGCGACAGGATCGAGCACATTCCGGCGCGATACATCTTGCGGTTCACTTTCTGCGAGAAGTTCTCGTCCGGCAAATTCGGGAAAATCTTGCCGCCCCCGCGCCACAGCGGGCTCGCGACGTCGCCGGCGCGGGCGCGCCCCGTGCCCTTCTGCCGCCAGGGCTTCTTGTGCGAGTGACGAACGTCGCTGCGCCCCTTTTGCGCGCGCGTGCCTCTGCGGGCGTTCGCCTGGTAGGCGACGACGATCTGGTGCACCAGCGATTCGTTGAACTCGCGTCCGAACAATGCGTCCGACGCAGCTACGCTCGCCCCGCTCTTCCCCTGCTCGTTGATGAGCTTGAGCTCCATCACGCTCCCTTGGCCCCTGTTGCGGGTGCAGCTTTGGCTGCCGGCGCGGGCGCGGCCTTGCCCGCCGGTGCGGGTGTTGTCCTGGCCGATTGAGCCGCTGAAGCTGCGGCCTTCGACGGCGCAGCTTTCGGCGAGGGACCCTTGACCCGCGTCGCTTTGGAAGTGGGCCGCACCACGATGTCGCGGCCGCGACTACCCGGAACGGACCCCTTCACGAGGACCAACTGGCGTTCGAGGTCCACGCGCACGATCTCGAGACCCTGCGAAGTGCGCTGCGCGGCCCCCAGATGACCCGCCATGCGCTTGCCGGGAAACACGCGTCCCGGATCCTGCGCCATCCCGGTCGATCCCGGCTTGTTGTGCGAGATCGAGTTGCCGTGGCTCGCGCGATTGGAGGAGAAATGGTGACGCTTGATCACCCCGGCGAAACCCTTGCCCTGCGAGACTCCGGAAACGTCGACGATCTGTCCCACCTTGAAGATGTCGGCCCCGATCTTTCCGCCAAGCTTGAAATTGTCCAACTCGCTTTCCGGCACGCGGAATTCGCGCAGGATGTGACCGGCCTCGACCGCAGCCTTGGCGAGGTGGCCGGCTGCGGCCTTGTTGACGCGCGAAGGGCGGCGCTTGCCGAACGTGACCTGCACGGCGCTGTAGCCGTCGGTCGCGCCTGACTTGATCTGGGTCACGCGGTTGTCGGACACGTCCAGCACCGTCACCGGCAGCGAGTCGCCGTCGTCGGTGAAAACGCGTGTCATGCCGACCTTGCGACCGACCAATCCTAAAGTCATCTTCCTGCCCTTTTTCAAGGTGCCGACTGCTATGGGTCGGCGATTCAATTGTGCCGCTGCTGCCCCTACAGCTTGATCTCCACATCGACTCCGGCCGGCAGATCGAGCTTCATCAGCGCGTCCACCGTCTTGTCGGTGGGATCGATGATGTCCATGAGGCGAAGATGGGTCCTGATCTCCAGCTGGTCGCGCGAGGTCTTGTCCGCGTGCGGGCTGCGCAGCACGTCGAAGCGCTCGATGCGCGTCGGCAGCGGCACGGGACCCTTCACGACGGCGCCCGTGCGCTTGGCCGTATCGACGATCTCGAGCGCCGACTGGTCGATCAGGCGGTAGTCGAACGCCTTGAGGCGGATCCGGATTTTCTGGCTCTGCACGGCCATATTATTCGATCACTTTCGCGACGACTCCGGCGCCTACGGTCTTGCCGCCCTCGCGGATGGCAAACCTCAAGCCCTGCTCCATCGCAATCGGCGCTATCAGGCTCACCACCATCTTCACGTTGTCCCCCGGCATCACCATCTCGGTCCCCTTGGGCAGCTCGCA
>VBCA01000038.1 GCA_005881575.1 Betaproteobacteria bacterium | reverse complement strand
CGCCGGCGACCGCCGAGCGAAACACCAGTGCCGCGATGACGAACACCGCGCCGGCGATCTGCACGATGTTGAGTATTTTGCTGTGCACCATGATCTGATTCAGCGCCGCACTTGCGGGAACGCCGCCACCCACTGAAACGTGCACGTCCGAGGGCATTATCCTGGCTATTTCCAGATTCATTCGCTCAATCAGGCCCTCGATTGTCGCGCTGTTATCGACCTTGGAGAAGACATAGATATTCGCGGCGCTGTGGCTGCCGTTGATGTAATTTTCAAAGTCACTCGGATCGCCGGACAGGGAGTATAAGAGAAGGTATTGCGAATTCAACTCACTGCTGTCCGGTATCGAATCGAATTTTGGGTCCTCGCCGTGCATCGCCTGGTTCATGCGTTTGACGAAGTCTGCTATCGACGTCGTCTTGCCGATGTTGGGTTGCGACTGCAACCACTCTTGCAGGGAGGCGATACCCTTCATCACCGCAGAGTCCTCGATCCGATCTTCGCGGTCGCCGTCGACCAGCACATAAATCGTGTTGGTGCCGCCAAGACGTTGGTTCAGTAAATCATCGTCCCGCATGAAATCGAGCTCTTGCGAGAAAAAACCCTTCGTGCTCGTGTCGACGATGACTCTCGCTCCACCTGCCAAAGCGACCGCTACGACCAGCGCGGATGCACCGGACACCAACGCGCTCTTCGGCCCGGTAACCCAGCTTGCGATCGTGTTGGTGATACGCGTCCAAATTGCTTTTCGCTGCGAAGTACGCTGGACTTTTGGCGGCGGCAAAAGAGAGCGGACGGCCGGAATAAAGGTCAATTCCACCGCCAGGGAGCTCAGGATTCCAATTCCGGTGAATATGCCGAAGGTGCGCACGGAGCTGACGTCAAAAATCACCAGCGAGAAAAATCCGGCCGCGGCAGCCAGCCCTGCGGTCAGCATCACCGGGCCGACGCGCACCATCGAAACGACAATCGCTTCATTGCTGGCCTGCCTGGGGGTCAAGGCTCCGCGCAGGCTGAGCCGCTCGTAGTCCTCGTAATATCGCTTCAGAAGCTGAACGGCGTGGCCAGCGGCGATGGCGAGAATCAGGATCGGGGTCGTCGCGTTGAATGCGTCCATCGGGACGTGGACGAGACCCATCACCCCGACCGCCCAAAATGTGGCAAGCAAGGCCGTCACCAAAGGCAAGAACAGGCCCTGCAGCGTACGGAATGCCTCGAAGTGAATTAGGCCCACCAATAGCACGGCGAGCGGAAACAGGATCGCCATCCGCTGCGACAGTCTCTCCAACTGAGCCAGAAGCACCGGCAGGCCTCCCATCGCGATATTGACGGAGGCGTCGCGCTCGCGGGCAACGATCGGTTCCAGCGCGTCCATGATGGCGCGCATTCCGCCGGTACCGTTCCGGTATTCGACCAACACGGCGGTCGTCTTGAAGTCCTTCGACACAATGGTGTTTTGGTAAACCGGATTACGCAGTAGCGCTTTCCTCAGCGCACTTAGCTGCGCCTGGCTCGGGGGGGTGGACCCAACAAGGGGGCGGGCTTCCATTTCCCTCCCGGCGCCCTCAATATCCTTTGCCTTGCGCGCCGTCAGAGAAAGGATATGGGTCTTTATCACGCGCGGCGTTTTCACCACCCCCTCGGTAATGTGTCGCACTTTTTCAATGACGCTCGCTTGAAAAATGTCGCCCGAAGTGGGCGTGATCGCGATGATCAAGACGTACTTCGATCCAAACAATTGCTCGACCTTATTCGTGGTTACCACGTAAGGGTGGGACTGCGGCAGAAAATCGTTGCTATCCATGATGATCTTCAGGCTCTTGACCTGCGCCAGCAGGAAGGCCGAGGCCATCAAAATCAACAAGATCGTCACGGCCCGCCACGCCAGGATCATCCGGACAAAAGTTTCCATGTCGGAATCTACCGTCTCAACAAGCTTGACTGTTCGTGGCGTGGCTCTTCTGCGTACATCTCAAAAATGCTGATTTCAGAACACATAGCGCAATTCGTTGAAGAGCGTCGAGTTGTCTTTCAGCGCACCGAAAAGGCTGTGGTCCGGACCGCCGTAACGATCAAAACCAAAGTTGATGCGCCAGTGGTCATCGGGCGCATGGACCAGCCTCCCGCGCCAAAGACGGGCGCTGTTGGTGACGCTGAAGATGGTCGATGTCTCCGCATGCCAGCTGTCATTGGCCCAATTCCAGGCGAGACGGAGCGTAAACCCCTGTTGGAAACCCGCAATCTGGTTGGCGGTCGCAGCCTGCTGCCAGGCGACCCCGCGCGCGATCGGGTCGGCAAGGTCGTCCGGGCTGCTGAAACCCGCCACCTTCTGCGCGAAATACTGCAAGTTGACGTTAAGATGTTCGCCGAAACTCCGCTCGCCCCCGATCACCAACCATGTCTGCGGATGCTTGTGCGCGAACGCGCCGGCTTCCTCGGCATCCGGGCGCATCGATGCGACCTCGCCGCGCAGCGCATAGCGGCCCACGCTCCAGCTGGCATCGGCGCCCCATACCCGTAAGTGATGATTGGTCAGCCCGACCGTGACACCGCTCGGGCCGACGCCGACCAGCGCCAAGTCGGGAATGGTGTCATACCCATCGAAATAAGACAGCGACCAATCGAGCTCGCGCCCGGTGTAGTCGAACTTGAACGCCAGCTGGTTGCGTCGCGGCGGGGAGTCATAACGGTAGCTCACCATGGAAACGGGGCGAAGCGGAATCACGCTGGTTTGGAACGTCGGCAACCACACGGACTGAACAGCGTACTCACCGATATGATAAGTGGCGCTGGTGGCAAAGTTGCCAAAGCGCTGGTCACCGTCTTCCGGCGTCAGTAGCGTAAAATCCCGTGGTGTCAGGTTGTCGGTCGGTTTGATCGCATCCGCACGGCCCCAAACAATTATCTGCGGTCCCAAGCTCAAATCGACATCGCCCGCGCTTTTCCGCCAATACAGCTCACGCAATCGTTCGTACCGATTCCACCGATTGCCGACGGAGTTCCCGCGCGATTGGTCGCCGACCCAACCGTCGAAATTTGCGTCGCCCACGGTTCCCAAATCGAGCTGGGCCTTTGCCCATAGCGCACCCTCACCAGTAGCGATATCAGATTCTTGGTCTAACGAGCGCGACTTGCTCCACAAGCCGGCCCGTGCCGAACCGTTTACGCTTGCGGACGCGCCAGAATCCACGGCGGAGTCTGCAGCAACCGCATCCCAACCGGCTAGCAAGCCGACCGTCAACAATATCGCACCCAAGCTCCGGGGCGCAATGCCGAGTGCTTTCTTGTTTTCGGGGAGGGCAGCGGGCCGGTGAATTAGGATGAGAAGTGATCCGAGCGCCCATCGGAAGATTTTCAGGAGCCCGCGGCACATTCTTCGGCCCTCGCCAATCCTGTTTTCGGATTCTACCTCCCTTGTCGGGCCAAAGACGGGATGCGATATCGTATTCTTGGAAGTTCACATCGGGAGAAGCCGATTGAATTGCCCCCTTTAGGCGGGAAGCGGACGCCGTAAACTGATTCGGGGCGCACGAAGCGCCCCGATCGCGGCATCGCGCGAAGGGTCAGGTGTTTTGTTTCCTCCGGTTCGGCTCGTCGCGGTCTTTGAACGCGATCGAATGTACTTTGTGGCCTTTGACTTCCGGATAGGCGAGCATCGTCAGTCGCCGTACCACGCTCGTGGGGATGTCGGGAGAAGGCTGGTTTGCGGCTCTTGCGTTGCGCAACTTGCGCAGCCAATCGATGTCTTCGGCAGTCAGCCTGCGGTCCATAGCGGTCTCCCGTATGTTTTGGGGCGCAGGTGCCGCCAGACGTCCTGCGCGAATGAGCGGATGACCGCAACCTCCGTGCCAGACCATCGAATCCGCTGACGATCAAACAGTTAGCGCATTGTCCGGGTTGGGAAGCCCTTGGATTCCGTCGCCGCGAGGCGACGGCCCGTTGAGGAAGGAGAGGCTAGGACGCTGATCTGGCAGAGCTTCGGGGTGTCGTATACCGGCGACGTGAGACTGGAGCAGACCTCGTGAGCTCAGCTTCCGCCTACGGACGGGCGGATTTCGCCCAGCTGTCTCTCAGCGTCACCGCGCGATTGAATTTCGGCGCGCCCGGCCTGCAGTCGGCGAAGTCGGCGGTGAAATAGCCGTGGCGCTCGAACTGGAACCGCTCCTCGGGCCGGGAGTCCTTGAGCGCGGCCTCGAGCTGTGCGGTGACGAGCTTCTTCGAATCCGGATTCAGGTCCGGCACGAGCTCGCTGTCTCCCGCTCCCGGATGCGGGACTTTGAACAGCCGGTCGTACAGCCGCACTTCCGCCGCGTGCGAATGCTTCGCGCTCAGCCAATGGATGTTCCCTTTCACCTTGACCGTCTCCGCGCCCGCCGTGCCAGATTTCGTGTCCAGATCGTACTTGCAGCGCACTGCCGTGACCCTGCCGTCCGCGTCCTTGTCGCAGCCGGTGCACTCGACGACGTAACCGTAGCGCAGGCGCACCTTGTTGCCGGGGAAGAGACGAAAGTAGCCCTTCGGCGGGTTCTCGGAGAAATCCTCGCGCTCGATCCACAGCTCGCGAGAGAGCGGCAGCTTGCGCCTGCCCCATTCCGGCTTCTGCGGGTGGTTGGGTGCCTCGCATTCCTCCTCCTTCCCCGGCGGGTAGTTCTCGATGACGAGCTTCACCGGATCGAGCACCGCGATGCGGCGGGGGGCGACTTCGTTCAGGTGCTCGCGCATGCAGTCCTCGAGAACCGAGAAGTCGATCCAGGAATCCGCCTTCGCCACGCCGATGCGCTCCGCGAAGAGTCGAAAGCCTTCGGGGGTGAAACCGCGCCGGCGCGCCGCGACGAGCGTCGGCATGCGCGGGTCGTCCCAGCCGTCGACGTGTTTTTCCTCGACGAGCTGGATCAGTTTCCGCTTGGACAACACGACGTATGTCAGATTGAGTCGCGCGAACTCGACCTGCCGCGGCAGCGGCCGCTGCAGGAGGCCGGGCCTCTTCACGCCGTCGTACCCGGTCCAGTCCTCGGCGAGGCGCTCGTTGAACCATTCGTAGAGCGGCCGGTGGTCTTCGAACTCGAGCGTGCAGAGCGAGTGCGTGATGTTCTCGAGCGCGTCCGACACGCCGTGCGCCCAGTCGTAGGTGGGATAGATGCACCAGTGGTCGCCGGTGCGGTGATGCGCGGCGTGGCGGATGCGGTACATGGCCGGGTCGCGCAGGTTGATGTTGGGCGAGGCCATGTCGATCTTCGCGCGCAACACGTGCTCGCCGTCGGCGAACTTGCCCTGCCGCATTTCGCGAAAGAGCTTCAGGCTCTCCTCGACGCCGCGCTCGCGGTAGGGGCTGTTCTTGCCGGGCTCGGTGAGCGTGCCGCGCAGCGCGCGCATCTGCTCCGCGGAGAGGCTGTCCACGTAGGCGTGGCCGCGGCGCACCAGCTCTTCGGCGAACTGGTACAGGTATTCGAAGTAGTCCGAGGCGTAGTACTCGTTCGTGTTCCCGCCCGGATCCTCCCAGGAAAAGCCGAGCCACTTCACCGCGTCGCGGATCGAATCGACGTACTCCGTTTCCTCTTTCGCCGGGTTGGTGTCGTCGAAGCGCAGGTGGCAGGCGCCGCCGTAGTCGCGTGCGAGGCCGAAGTTGAGGAAAATCGACTTGGCGTGCCCGTAATGCAGATAGCCGTTGGGTTCCGGCGGGAAGCGCGTGCGGATCTTCGCCGGATCGGGCGGCGCCCGGTGAAGCGAGAGCGCCGAGCCGGGCTTGCCGTTCCACTTGCGCGTCGCGTACTTGCCCGCCATGAGATCGGCTTCGATGATCTGGCGGATGAAGTTCGAGTGCGAGGCTTCCTCCTGCTTCCTGGGAGAGGGTGCGGACATGGTGCTCACGGGCATTCGCGCGATTCTACCCCAGCGCCCGGCCATCGCCGGCGAATTGCGGGATCAGCCGGTTCTCGTCGAGGTGAACGCGAGGGCGAGGCAGATCGCCACGGCCGCGGAGAACGCCGCGGGCGCGATGAAGAAATACACCCCGCTCAGGATCGTGAATCCCAGGTAAGCCAGGAACAGGGAGGCGATGAGCGGCTTCGCCCCGGCCGGGTCGCTTTTCGCGAGGCGCGCCAGTTGCCACAGCAGCACGGCGAGCAGCAGCAGAGTCACGCTGAAGAGAAGGCTGAACCCGCGGTAGAACTGCCAGTGCGTGCGCCTTGCGCCCATGATCTCGAACGGATAGGTCTGCATGGCCATGAACACCGCCGCCTGTTCCGGGTCGACCGAGGAAGAGCCCAGGGTTCCGTAGGTTTGCCCGGCGCAGAAAATCAGGGTGAGCAGCGAAGCGACGCGCAGCAGGACAGGCGGTTTCATGTAAACCTCGCAGGGTGAGGGGTGTCGTAACACTCGAGCGGCTGCAGCTTACCCTGACCGCGCGCCCCGCGGGTCCTTTTCGAGGATGCGATAATGCCGTTCGATGAAGTGTGCGCTAAGCGTTTTGACGCTCGTCGTCGCGTCGGCGCTGCCGCTCGCCGCGCGCGCGCAGGCGGCCTGGCCGAGCCACACGGTGCGCATCATCGCGACGAGCCCGCCGGGAGGGTCGGTGGATTTCCTCGCGCGCGCGCTCGCCGAGGACTTCAGCAGGACCTTCGGCACGCCGTTCGTGGTGGAGAGCCGGCCGGGGGCGAACGGCAACATCGGCGTCGATCTGGTTGTCAAGGCGCCCGCGGACGGCCACATGCTGTTCGTCGCGCCGCCGGGGCCGTTCGCGATCAACGCCCATTTGATGGACTCCATGCCCTTCAATCCGGCGAGCGACATCGCGCCGGTGGCGATGCTGGGCGTCGCGCCGCTGCTCCTTGTCGTGCACCCTTCCGTGCCGGCGAAAGATCTCCGCGAGCTGCTCGCCTGGCTGCGCGGCGAGGGCGCCCACGCTAACTACGCCTCGCAGGCGGTCGCCTCGACCGGGCACCTCGCGATGGAATTGCTCAAGTCGCTCGCGGGCGTCGACGCCACGCACGTCCCCTACAAGGGGTCGGCCGCGCAGGCGACGACCGACCTCCTCGCGGGCCGCGTGGCGATGAGCTTCGTCAACACCAGCACCACTCTGCAGCACGTCCGCGACGGCCGCCTGCGCGCGATCGCGGTCGCCGAGCTGAAGCGAATCGACGCTGCGCCCGAAATTCCCACGCTCGCGGAGTCGGGTCTGCCGGGGTTCGAGGCGACGTCGTGGGTGGGCCTGGGCGCGCGCTCGGGCACCTCGCGCGAAATCGTCCATCGGCTGAACGACCGCGCTTCGCGCGCGCTCGCGCACGCGCAGGTGGCGCTCCGCATGAGGAACCTCGGCATCGAAGCGCGCCCGATGACGCCGGAGCAGTTCGGCGAGTTCTTGCGCGCCGACACGGAAAAGTGGGCGGACATCATCCGCCGCTCGGGAGCGAAGGTGGAGTAGGGGAGATATCATTGCCGCGGAAAGCGGGTTCCTGCCAATGGCGCACAAGCTGACTCATCTCTCAGCGGTCGAGCTCGCGCGCCTGGTGCGCACGAAAAAGGCGAGCCCGGTCGAAGTGGTCGAGGCGCATCTCGCGGCGATCCAGAGGATCAACCCCGCGGTCAACGCGTTCTGCACCGTCGCCGCCGAGAAAGCGCTCGCCTGGGCGCGCGAGGCGGAGCGCGCGGTGAAGAAGCGCGCGAAGCTGAAGCCCCTGCACGGCGTTCCGGTCGCGATCAAGGACCTCACGCTCACCGCGGGCATCCGCACGACCTTCGGGTCGACCTTGTTCCGGGATCACGTGCCCACCGAAGACGCGGAGGTGGTGCGGAGGCTGAAAGCGGCCGGTGCAATCGTTCTCGGCAAGACCAACACCCCTGAGTTCGGCGCCGGCGCGAACACGGTGAACAAGGTGTTCGGCGCGACGCGCAATCCCTGGAACACGGCGCTTTCGGCCTCGGGATCGACCGGCGGCGGGGCGGCGGCGCTCGCCGCGCGCATGGCGCCGCTCGCCGAGGGCACCGATTTCGGCGGCTCGCTGCGCACGCCGGCCGCCTTCTGCGGGGTGCTCGGCCTGCGCACCACCGCGGGACTCGTTCCCAAGCACCCGGCGGCGATGCCCTGGCACGACCAGAGCGTGGCGGGGCCGATGGCGCGCTCGGCCGAGGACTGCGCCCTGCTTCTCGATGCGATGACCGGGCTCTCCGGAAAGTCGCCGCTCTCCACGCATGCGCCGTGGAAGAGCGCGCGCGATGCGGTCGCAAAAGCGAGGAGCCTGAGGGGCCTGCGCCTCGCCTACGCGCCCGACATCGCCGGAATCGGCGTCGACGAGGAGATCGAGCGCATCTGCCGCACCGCGGCGCGCGATCTGCGCGACGCCGACGGCGCGGCGCTCGAGGAGATCGAATTCAACCTCGCGGACGGGCGCGACGCGTTTCTCGCGCTGCGCGGCGAGGCGATGGTGGGCAATCATTTCGATCGCCTCGAGCGCATCGGCGAGCTCGGCGACAACCTCGCCGGCAACATCCGCGCGGGGCTCGCGCTCACCTCGAGCGAGATCGCGCGCGCGGAGCGCAAGCGCGCCGAGATCTGGCACCGCTGGCGCGCCCTTTTCGAGCGCTACGACGCACTCCTCACGCCGACCGCTCCGGTTGCGCCGTTTCCGGTGGAAAAGAACTACCCCGAGGTGGTCGAGGGCCGGAAGATGCAGAGCTACATCGACTGGATCGGCCCGACGTTCCTCGTGTCGCTCGCAGCGCTGCCCGCGGCGAGCGTGCCCGCGGGGCTCACCGCCGCGAGGCTCCCGGTGGGACTGCAGATCGTCGGCCCGAGATTTTCCGAGCCGATGATCCTCTCGATCGCGAAGTTCGCCGAAGAGTCGCACCCCATCGGCCTGCCGCCGAATTGCGCCTGAGGTGCGCCATCGGTCGGTTGCTCCGCGGCTTGCGCACCCGGAACATAAGGAGTCTCTAATGCACCTCTCCTCGCGGCGCTCTTGTAACAGAACGTAAATACGCCGCTCCTTTCGACGCGGAATAATCCCGCCGGGCTTCTGTTTACACGTCAGGCCGAGAAAACAGCCGCTATGCCATTGGCATGGCAAACACTAACTACGAAGGGGGATGCTCATGAGGACCGTCCGAAACGCATTGATAGGCCTGATCGTGTCTGGTGTCCTGGCCGGGGTCATCGTTTCCTGCGGAGGTGGCGGCGGGGGATATGGATCGTCGGGCGGCTCGACCACGCCGATGTACTCTGTCGGAGGCACCCTCTCGGGCGCCACCGGCACCGTGGTGCTGAAGCTCAACGGCGGCAGCGATATGACCGTGTCAAACGGCCCGTTCAACTTCCCCAGCGCGGTCGCTTACACCAGCCCCTACAATGTCCAGGTGGTCGATGCGAATGACCGCTGCACCGTTTCACCAACGGGCGCGGGGTTGATGGGCACGACAAATATCACTAACGTCGCCGTGACCTGCGCGGCACAGGCGGCGGAGACGGTCATCCGCTCAGCGCGGCTAGACGGCGCGCAAGCGAACACGATGGCGACGGGCATAGGCCAAGGCGGGGTGATCGTCAACCCGACTACAAGGGCGATCACGGGCGGCATCACCTTCAGCGGGTTGACCGGTGCTCCGCTTGGCGGAGGAGGCGGAGCGCATATTCAACGGGCCAATGGAAGCATCGCAGTCGGATTAACCATGGCCTCTGACAATGCAACGGGGATGGTGCTGAATAATATTGCGCTCAGCCCTGCGGATTACGCGGAGCTGCTCGCGGGGACGCTGTACTTCAACGTTCACACGGTGGCGAATCCTGGTGGGGAGATACGCGGCCAGATCAACGTCCAGGGCGGCGTCGTCGCCAGCCTCGCGCCGCTCGACAACACGCAGGAAGTGCCGGCCAGCCAGTCGACTGCGACCGGCAACGGTACGGTGATAGTGGACGCGGCGCCCCACGACGCGGCGACCCAGAACCACACCGTCTTGATCACGTACATCGCGCACAACGTGAGCAATGCGAGCGCAGCGCATATCCACACGTCTGTGAAAACAACCCCTCCTACGTGTGCCGGAGGATCTACGTGCAACGGTCCTGTCATCCTCGGATTCCCCACTCTTCAAACCAATGTCGACGGCGCTGGAACGAATATCGCGTACCCGGCCGCGGGATCGCCAATGAGCGCGCAGAATCTGACGGATTTCTCCGCGAACTATCTCTACTTCAACGTTCACAGCACCAATGTCCTCTGCCCTAACCCTTCCCCCCCTCCCGCTCCCCCTCTTGTTGCTTGCGGGGGCGGCGAGATTCGCGGGAATATCGCAGTCCAATAAGGGGCGGGTCCTGACCGGTTCCTCGTGCGGGAAGCAATAGCGATCGCGACGCTAGCCCTCGCCGCCTGTGGGGCCGGCAGCGGCGAGGGGCTCGACCAGAACGGGCAGCCCACCGGGCTGCAGCCGACGCTCGCCTCCATCCAGGACAACGTTTTTACTGTCACTTGCGCCGTCCCGGGCTGCCACGGCGGGACAGGGGCGCAGCAGGGGCTGCGGCTCGATCCGGGTTTCTCCGCCGGCAATTTAATCAACGTTCCGAGCCCGCGCGATCCGAACCTGATCCGCGTGGTTCCGGGCGATCCCGACGCGAGCTTCCTCATCCAGAAGCTCCAGGGCACGCAGACGCTCGGCGACCGCATGCCCGACGGCGGGCCTTACCTTACCACGGCGCAGGTCAACGTGATCCGCCAGTGGATCCAGGGCGGCGCGCCGACACAATAACAAAAGGGGGTGTCATGAAAACCGGAACGGTAACTGCGGCGACATTGCTCGCCCTCGTTCTGCTCGCGCCCGCCGCCTCGATCGCCGAGCCGTATCTCGCGGTGCGCACCGGGTACAAATGCATGGTCTGCCACGTCAATCCCACGGGAGGCGGCAAGCGCACCGAGTTTGGCAGCAGCTATAGTCAAACCGCGATGGCCGCGGAGCGTCTCGATCTCATGACGGGTCAAACGGCCGCTGCCGGATCCGAACCGGAATCGTGGACGGGAAAACTCAACGATCGTTTCGCGTTCGGCGCCGACCTGCGGGCCACTTCGCAGTACGTTGCCGTCCCGCACGACACCGACACGTTCGCTTTCAAACCGAGTGCCCAGGCCTATCTCGAGGTGAAGCCGATCGCCGATCGCCTGACGATCTACCTGGACGAGCACGTTTCGCCCGGCGCGGCGACCAACCGCGAGACCTACGCCATGCTCTGGTTCGCGAACAAGACCGCCTACGTGAAAGCGGGCCGGATGTTCGTTCCCTTCGGGCTGCGCATCGAGGACGACACCGCCTTCATCCGCCAGGCGACGAGCACGAGCTTCAATTCATTCGACGACGGCGTCGAAGGGGGTCTCGAGCTCGGGCCGTGGTCCGTCAACGTTTCCGTGACGAACGGCCAAGGCGGAGGCAACGAGATCAATCGCGGCAAGCTGTTCAGCTCGCTCTTCTCCTACGTGCAGCCCGCCTGGCGCGCGGGCCTCTCCGCGAGCACCAATTTCAACGGAGCGGCCGATCACCGCATGCAGAGCGTCTTCGCAGGGCTGCGCACCGGCAGAATCTCCTGGCTCGCTTCGGGAATCTACAGCACCGAGGATGGAACCAAGACCGGGCGCTTGAAGCAATGGGCGACGCTCGTCGAAGGCAACTACGAGGCGGCCAAGGGCCACAACCTCAAGCTCACCTACGAATACTACGATCCCAACGCCGATGTGAAGGAGGACCAGCGCGAGCGCTACAGCGCGGTGTGGGAATACATGCCGTTCCAGTTCACGCAGTTCCGCTTGGGCGCGCGCAAGAGCAACGGCATTCCGCAGAACAACGCGCAGAACGCGACCGAGCTCTTCCTTCAGTGGCACGCGTTCTTCTAGGCTGTCAGCCCCAGGGCCCCAGGTAGGGCTCGCCTGTATACGTATCGGATTTGGGCTCGACCGCCTTCGGCCAGTCGGCGACGCGTTCGGGCGTCCGCCTTCTTCCGAGGCGCGGGCGTCCGTCCCATCCGATCTGCTCCATGTAGTAGTACAGCTGGATCGCGTGCCCGGCCGGGTCGAGCACGTAGGCGCTGTAGTCGATGCCGGGGGTGAGGGCGCTCGGGATCTCGACGAACTTGCCGCCGCGTCCTTTGAGGAAATCGACCGCCGCGCGCAGCTGCCGGTAGGTCGCGACCTGCACGCCGAAGCTCATCACCGTCGTATGGGACGAGAGCCCTAGCTTTTCCCGCAGCGAGATCGGATAGAGCGCGAGCGAGTGGTGTTCGGTGCCGCAACGGAGGAAGGCGCAGCGATGGCCTTTCCAGCCTATCGCCTCGGTGCGCGTGAAGCCCATGACGCCGGTGTAGAAATCCTCCATCTCCTTCAGGTCGCGGCAGAAAAGCCGGATCGGGCCGTGGCGCACGATCTTGAACGGCCGCGGCAGCAGGATGCCGTCGACGTCGTACTTCGCCGGCATCGTCTCCGGGTGGCGGAAGCCCGAATTGAAATCGACGCCCTTCGCCGCGCTCTGCTTCACTTCCTCGTACTCGGGCATCTGCGGCAGGGGCGGCCGCTCGCGGAATCCGCGCTCGTGCATCGCCTTCGGCTTGGAGAGCCCCGTCCAGCCGATCTGCTCCATGCCGTAGTAGATCTCGTTGCGGTGGCCCTCCGGATCGTAGGGATAACAATGCCAGTTGGAGCCCGGCATATCGCGGCCGGCGCGGCTGATGCGCACGCCCTTCGAGTTGAACCAATCGATCGCGCGCGAGATCTCCGCCAAGCTCGAAACCTGCCAGGTCATCTGGTTTACGGTGACGTCAGGCGGCGTGTCGCCCCCGCGGCCGGCGGCGTTGTAGATGATGCCGTTGCACAGCACGAAGGAATGGTGATCGGTGCCGTGGCGCAGGAAATACATATGGGTGTCGCCGAGCTTCCTCAGCTCGTCGCGCTTCGGGTGGTGCTCGGCGATGTCGAGCGGATCGGAGATGCGGAAGCCCAGGCCCTCGCAGTAGAAATCGAGGCAGGCCGCGGGATCGGGCACGTTCAGCCCGAAATGACCCAGGCGCCGGATCTTGAAAGGCTGCGGCAGCATCACGCCGCCGACGTCGAAGCGAACGCTCTTTTTCTTTGCCATGACCGCTACTCCTCGTGATCGGGAAAGAGCTTCCGGGCGAGCGCCATGCCCGCCACCCAGTCGCGGCTCTCGCGGTTGTACTGGCCGATGCGGCCGAATTTCCTCGCGCGCTCCTCGCACACTTCGGGCGAAGGAGTGATGAGCTCGCCGCCGCCCGCGAGCGCTCCGACCTGAGCGCGGCAGGCGAGCTCGAAGAAGTGGTGGTAGATGTAGGCCTCGGCGAGCGAGGTGCCGCACACGAGCGCCCCGTGGTTCTCGAGGATCATGGTCCACTTGTCGCCGAGCGCGCGCGCGAGCTGCGCCGTGCCCTCGGGCGTGGTGTCGTCCGCCACGTTCGGGTAGTACGCAATGCGGTCGTAGAAGCGCATCGCCTGCTGCGTGATGGGCTTGAGGCCGCCCTTCTGCGCGGACACCGCGAGATTCGCGGGCGAGTGCGTGTGCACGGCGGCGACGATGTCGGGGCGCGCCTTGAGCACCGCGGCGTGCAGGTTGTAGGCGGCGGCGCTCGCCCTGTGGCCGGACTCCATCACCTGATTGCCGTCGACGTCGTATTTCACCAGGTTCGACGCCGTCACCTGCTCCATGAAGACGTTGTCCGCCTTCACCAGGAAATGCCGCGGCTCGCCCGGAAGACGCACGGAGATATGGTTGTAGGTCATGTCGACGAAGACGAAGTGCGCGACCAGGCGGTGTGCGGCGGCGAGCTCGCGGCGCAGCTGCCACTCCTCGGCGCTCACGCGCTCGCGGACGGGGCGCTCAAACTTTTCGATAGCAGCGGTCATAATGCGCGGATGAAACGACGCCCCGGGACGGCAGTGCTGTTCGCGCTTGCGATTCTAGCAGCGGCGGGCGCGGGCGAGGTGGGCGCCCAACCGTACCCGAGCAAGCCGGTCCGGATCATCGTCCCGAACGCGACGAGCGGGCTCGCCGACATCTGCGCGCGGCTCCTCGCGTCGAACCTCGGCGAAGCGCTGGGACAGACCTTCCTCGTCGACAACCGCCCGGGAGCGGGCGGGACGCTCGGCACCGCGGCGGCGGCGAGGTCCGCGCCCGACGGCTACACGCTGCTCGCGGTGTTCGACAGCCACGCCACCAATCCGTACCTCTTCGCGAGCCTTCCCTACGACACGCTCGCCGATTTCGCTCCGATATCGCTGCTCGCGCGCGGGCCGCTCGTCCTGGTGGCCGGCCCGAAGCTCGCCTCGAGCACGGTCGGCGAGCTGGTGAGGCTCGCCAAGTCCAGGCCGGGCGCCCTCAACTTCGCCGCCGTGGGCCCCGGCTCTCCCGCACGGCTGCTGACGGAGCTGCTCAAGCTCGAGGCGGCGATCGACGTCACCCTGGTGCCCTACAAGGGCGCGGGGCTCGCCCTCGGCGATCTGGTCGCGGGCCAGGTCGACGCGATGTTCGCGACCGTCACTAGCGTGAGCTCGCACCTGAAAGCGGGACGCCTGCGCGCGCTCGCCGTGACCTCGGCGCGGCGCAGCGCCGTGCTCCCCGATGTCCCCGCGATGAGCGAGACCTACCCGGACTTCGTGTCCGAGGCCTGGGTCGGGCTGCTCGCTCAGGCGAAGACGCCGCGCGATACCGTCGCGCGCCTCAACGCCGAAGTCGCGAGGGTCCTCGGGCAGCCCGAGATGAAAAGGCGCTTCGCCGAGCTGGGCTTGGAAACCGCGCCCGGCTCGCCCGCGGATCTCGACCGGTGGATCCGCGCGGAGATGCAGCGCTGGGGCCGGGTGATTCGGGAGCGGAAAATCACCTTAGAATAGGAACCGGAATTCGCATGGCCTACGAAATGATCCTCGTCGAGACGCACGGACGCGTCGGTCTGGTCCGCCTCAACCGCCCCAAGCAGCTGAACGCGCTCAACGACGCCTTGATGAACGAGCTCGGCGACGCGCTCGCCGAATTCGACGCGGACGAAGCGATCGGCGCGATGATCGTCACCGGCAGCGACAAGGCCTTCGCCGCGGGCGCCGACATAGGCGCCATGAAGGACCGGGGCTACATGGACGTCTACAAGGGCGAGTACATCACGCGCAACTGGGAGCGGATGAAATCGATCAGGAAGCCCGTGATCGCCGCGGTCGCGGGCTACGCGCTCGGCGGCGGCTGCGAGCTGGCGATGATGTGCGACATCATCATTGCCGCCGCCACCGCCAAATTCGGCCAACCGGAGATCAAGCTCGGCATCATCCCCGGCGCGGGCGGCACGCAGCGCCTGCCGCGCGCGGTGGGCAAGGCGAAGGCGATGGACCTCGTGCTCAGCGGGCGCATGATGGACGCAGCCGAAGCCGAGCGCGCGGGCCTAGTCTCGCGCGTGGTCGCCGCCGACAAGCTGATCGACGAGGCGCTCGCCTGTGCCGCGCAAATCGCGGAGTTCTCGCTCCCGTCGGTGATGATGGCGAAGGAAGCCGTCAACCGCGCGTACGAGTCGCCGCTCGCGGAAGGCATGCTCTTCGAGCGCCGCCTGTTCCACTCGCTGTTCGCGACCGAGGACCAGAAGGAAGGCATGGCGGCGTTCGTGGAGAAACGCAAGCCCATTTTCAAGCACCGGTGAATGGCTGCGAGATATTGACGCGGGTGTCAACAGCAATTTTCGAGGCACTGAACGACCCTCACCCTAGCCCTCTCCCGCAAGCGGGAGAGGGAACATTAAGGTGATTCAGCCGCGCGCGTGGCGGGTCATCGCGTGGATGTGCGCGGCGCACGTGACGAGCATGGCGGGCTTCTCCACCTACGCGACGCTGCTCCCGGGGCTGCAGCACGAGTGGAGCCTGAACAACTCGCAGGCCGGCTTCATCAGCGGGGCGTTTTTCGCCGGTTACATGGCCGCGGTGCCGCTGCTCACCAGCCTCACCGACCGCGTCGACGCGCGGCGCGTCTACCTCGTCTCGAGCGTCATGGCGGCGGCCGCTCTCGCGGGGATGGCGCTCCTCGCGAACGGACTCGTCTCGGCCTCGCTCCTGCAGCTCGCCGCCGGGGCGGGCATCGCCGGCACCTACATGCCGGGCTTGCGCGCGCTCACCGACAACGTCTCGGGGACGGGCGCGCAGAGCCGCGCGGTCTCCTTCTATACCGCGGTGTTCGGCCTGGGCGCTAGCCTCTCGATCTTGCTCTCGGGCTGGATTGCCGGCGCGATGGGTTTTCGCTGGGCGTTCGGCCTCGGCGCGATCGGGCCGCTCGCCGCGGGGCTGATGGTCGCGCTCGGACTTCCCTCGAGGAAGCCGACGCCGCTCCACGGCGCTCGCATGCTCGACTTCCGACCGGTGCTCGCGAGCCGCGAGGTGCGGCCCTACATCTTCGGCTACGCCGTGCACTGCTGGGAGCTGTTCGGCTCGCGCTCCTGGCTCGTCGCCTTTCTCGTTTTCGCGCAGCAGCTGCAGATCTCCGGTGGGGCGGCGCCCGCGGCCTGGTCGGCGGTGACGGTCGCGGCGGTCGCCAATCTCATCGCTCCGGCGGCGAGCATCGGCGGCAACGAGCTCGCGATGCGCCGCGGGCGAGAGCGTCTGATCTGGATGGCGATGCTCGCCTCGGGCGTGCTCACCTGCGCGCTCGGTTTCGCCGCCGCGCTCCCGTCGTATGCGCTCGTGGGGTTGGTCATGCTTCACATGTGCCTCATCATGGGCGATTCCTCGGCGCTGACCGCGGGTCTCGTCACGCGCATCGATGGGCGCATCCGCGGCGCGGCCATGGCGGTGCACTCGATGCTCGGCTTCGGCGCGGGGTTCCTCGCGCCGCTCGTGTTCGGAGCCGTGCTCGATGTGGCGGGCGGCAATTCGAGCCCGTTCGCCTGGGGCCTGGCGTTCGTGAGCCTCGGCGCCGGAGCGATCGCCATGGCGTGGGCGATCCGCCGCCGCGCCGTCCGCGGGGCCTGAGCCATGAGCCCCGAGATGCGGCCCGCGCCGCGAGAGTGGCTGCTGCTCTTGGTGCTCTCGGGAATCCAGTTCAGCCAGATGGTCGATTTCATGGTGCTGATGCCCCTGGGCACGCAGCTCATGCGCTCGTTCGACATCACGCCGACCCAGCTCGGATTCTTCGTCTCGATCTACGCCGTTGCCGCGAGCCTGTCGGGCTTTTTTTCCGCGCTCGTCCTCGACCGCTTCGACCGCAAGACCGCGATGCTCGCGCTGTACGCCTGTTTTGCGGCGACCATGGCGGCATGCGCCCTCGCTCCGAGCTACGCGACGCTGCTCGCCGCGCGCACCGCGGCCGGCGCTTTCGGCGGAGTGGTCGCCGCGAATATTTTCACCATCGTCGCGGACGTGGTTCCGGAAAACCGGCGCGGCCGGGCCTTCGGCGCGGTCATGTCGGCGTTCTCGCTCGCCTCGATCCTGGGCGTGCCGATCAGCCTGTATCTCGCGCTGCATTTCACCTGGCGCGCGCCGTACGTATTCCTCGCCGCGCTTTGTTCTGCGATCCTGCTCGCGGCCTGGTTCGTCATTCCGCCGGTGCGCGCGCACCTCGCGGCAGGCGGGGAGCGCAACGCGCTCGCCCAGCTCAGAGCCGTGTTCGGCGAGGCCAACCATCTGAGGATTTTCGCGTTCTCGGCCCTGCTGGTGTTCTCGGGGTTCCTCGTGTTTCCCTTCATCGCGCCGTACCTGGTGACGAACGTGGGCGTGAGCGAAGCGCAACTGCCCCTGGTGTATCTGGTCGCCGGGATCGCCGCGCTCCTCACTGCGCGCCTTGTCGGCGGCTGGAGCGACAGCATCGGCCGGCGTGCGGTCTTTGCCGTGGCCGCCGCGGCCACGAGCGTCGCGGCGCTCGCGATGACGAGCCTGCCGCGATCGCCGCTCGCGGTCGCGGTGCTCGTCTCGATGCTCATGTTCGCGGCGTCCTCGGCGCGCATGGTGCCCGCGATGGCGCTGATCACCTCGGGCGCCGAACCGCGCCTGCGCGGCAGCGTGATGAGCTTCAATTCCTCGATCCAGCAGCTCGCCGCAGGCGCGGCCTCGTTCGTCGCGAGCCTCGTCGTGGGCCGCTCGGCCGAGGGCGAGCTGACCCGCTACTGGATGATCGGTATCCTCTCGGCGGCGGGGACGTTCGCGTGCATCGCGCTCGCTCGCCGGGTGCGCTCGGCCGAGCGGCCGTAACGTAGAATCCCGGCATCGGGGAATGGCAAAAAAAACTCAGGTGATCGTTGCGGGCGCGGGGCCGGTCGGCCTGCTGACTGCGCTCGCGCTCGCGAAGCAGGACGTTTCCGTGCTGGTGCTGGAAGCCGAGCCGGCGCTTACGATCGACCTGCGCGCGGGCACCTATCATCCGCCCTCGCTCGAGCTGATGGCGCCTTACGGCATCACCGACGAGATGCACAAGACGGCGATCAAGGTGCCGCGCTGGCAGATCCGCGACCGCAGGGAAGGCGTCATCGTCGAGTGGGACGTGACCGAAATCGGCGACCTCACACCCTATCCGTACCGCCTGCATCTTGAGCAGCATCGTCTCACCCCGATCATTCTCGGCAAGCTCGCGGCCTTTCCGAACGCCGCGGTGCGTTTCTCGCACAAGGTGACCGACGTCTCGCAGACGGCCGATGCGGTCACGGTGACTGCGGCGACCCCGGGCGGAACGGAAATATTCGAGGCCGCCTGGCTGGTCGGCGCGGACGGCGGCCGCAGCACCGTGCGCAAGTGCACCGACGTGGGGTTCGACGGCTTCACCTGGGACGAGCGCTTCGTCGTGGCGAGCACGACCTACGACTATGCGCCGCACGGCTACGCGATGAACGCGTACCTCGCCGATCCGGAGGAATGGGCCGCGCTGTTCAAGATGCCCGACGAAGGGCCGCCGGGAATATGGCGCGTGATCTTCCCGGTGCCGCCCGAAGAGGAGGAGGGGCTGACCCTGTCCGAGGAAATGGTCGAGAGGCGCATGCAGAGCTTTCTGCCGAAGAAGGAGCGTTACCAGATCAAGTACAAGAGCCTCTACAAGGTGCACCAGCGCGTGGCCAAGGATTTCCGCGCGGGACGCGTCCTCCTCGCCGGCGACGCCGCGCACCTGAACAATCCCATGGGAGCCTTTGGGCTGAACGGAGGGATACACGACTCGTTCAATCTCACCGAAAAGCTCGGGAAAGTGTGCCGCCGCGAGGCGGACGAGACGCTCCTCGACCTCTACGTGCGCCAGCGCCGCACCGTGAATCTCGAATACGTCCAGGAGCATTCGATCAAGAACTTGAGGCGGCTCAACGAGAAATCCGAGGAGGGGCGAAGGAGGAACTTCGACGAGCTGCGCCGGCAGGCCGGGAGCCGGGAGAGCCGGCGGGAATTTTTGCTGGTCAGCAGCATGATTGCGAGCGTGCGCCGCGCCAATGCGATAACCTAAGGCAGATTCGGGGCTGAGGCACGCTCCCAGACCCCGGCGACCCGGCGCCCGCAAGAAGGCGCGGCACAAGGGGGAGGTATGGACAGGATCTGGCTCAAGCATTACCCGCCGGGCGTCCCGGCCGAGGTCGACACCCTTCAGTACCGCTCGCTCGGGGATCTGTTCGAGAGCAACACCGCGAAATACCGCGACCGCCCGGCCTACACCAACATGGGCAGGACGATCAGCTTCGGGGACCTCGAGCGTCTGGCGCGGGCGTTCGGCGCCTGGCTTCAGGGAAAGGGGCTCGCGAGGGGCGCGCGGGTCGCGGTGATGATGCCGAACTGCCTGCAGTACCCCGTGTGCGTCTTCGGCATCCTGCGCGCCGGCTACGTGGTGGTCAACGTCAATCCCCTGTATACCGCTCGCGAGCTGCACCATCAGCTCGAGGACTCGGGTTCCGAGGCGATCGTGGTGCTGGAGAATTTCGCGCACGTACTCGAGCAGGTGATCGCGAGGACCCCCGTGAAGCACGTGGTGGTCGCCTCGCTCGGCGACCTGCTCGGAGCGAAGGGGGCGATCGTGAATTTCGTCGTGCGTCGCGTGAAAAGAATGGTCCCTCGATGGGAGATCCCGGGCACGATCCGCTTCAACGCCATGATCCGGGAGGGGAAGCGGCTCGATCTCAAGCGCGTCGCCGTCGGTCACGAAGACATCGCGTTCCTTCAGTACACGGGGGGCACGACCGGAGTGTCCAAGGGCGCGGTGCTCCTGCATCGCAACATCCTCGCCAACCTCGAGCAGGCCGCAGCGTGGTTGAGACCGTTCGTGGACGAAGACGAGCCGCAGGCGATCGTCACCGCCTTGCCGCTCTATCACATCCTCTCGCTCACCGCCAACTGCCTGCTCATGATGAAGGCGGGCGGATGCAACATCCTCATCACCAATCCGCGCGACATTCCCGGATTCGTGAGGGAATTGCGGAAGCACAAGTTCACTATGTTCACCGGGGTGAACACGCTCTTCAACGCGCTCATGAACCATCCCGATTTCACGAAGATCGATTTTTCCACCCTGAAGGTCGCCCTCGGCGGCGGCATGCCGGTGCAGAAGGCGGTGGCCGACCGCTGGAAGAAAATGACCGGCTGCACGCTCATCGAGGCCTACGGCCTGTCGGAGACCTCCCCCGCGGTGACCATCAATCCGCTGGACCTCAAGGACTACAACGGGTCGATCGGGCTGCCGATCTCATCGACGGAAGTGATATTGCGCAGAGACGACGGAGAGGACGCCCCCCTCGGCTCGCCCGGCGAGATCTGGGTGCGCGGCCCCCAGGTGATGAAGGGCTATTGGAACAGCCCGGCCGAGACCGCAAAGGTACTCGGCCCCGACGGGTTCCTCGCCACCGGAGACATCGGCGAGATGGACGAGAAAGGCTACGTGAGAATCGTCGACCGCAAGAAGGACATGCTCCTGGTGTCCGGGTTCAACGTGTATCCGAACGAGATCGAGGCGGTGGTTGCGATGCTCCCGGGCGTGCTCGAATGCGCGGTCATCGGCGTTCCCGACGAGCACTCCGGAGAAGTTCCCAAGCTCTTCGTCGTGAAGCGGGACGCATCGCTCACGGAGGCCGACATCCGAGCCCACTGCGCGGCCAATCTGACCGGCTACAAGCGGCCAAAGACCATCGAATTCAGGAAGGAATTGCCCAAGACGAACGTGGGCAAAATCCTGCGCCGCGCCTTGCGCGAGGAGGCGAAAACGTAGGGCCCTTATGTTTTCCCGGAGCGCGGTTTGTTGGAATTGAGCTGCCCGTCGATCGCCTTCATCAAGAGGTCGCGTGCAACCGGTTTGGTCAGCAACTGGGCGGCGCCGAGCTTGCGTGCCTGCATGTAGGTCTCGTCGTCGCCGCGTCCGGTGAGCACGATCACCGGGATATTCCGGGTCGCCGGATCGGAATGCAGCGCCTCGATCATCTCGAATCCATCCAGATAGGGCACGGCGAGGTCGAGGAGGATCAAGTCGGGTGCGTTGTCGATGACGGCGCGCAAACCGAGCGCCGCGTCCTCTGCCGTCAGCACCTCGTGTCCCGCGCTCGCAAGGTGCACGCGCAAGAGGTCGAGGAACGTAAGGTCGTCTTCGATGATTACGATCTTGGCCACTCGCCCCTCTCGCACGCTGAGAGAACCACGCTACTACGATAGTCTGGGCGCGGACGCGCAATCTCGCAACTGCACCCATCGGCCTACTCCGGGCGCCCCGTCGGCTAATGCGCGTGCGGGGCGGCGAGCTCGGGGTGAACGGCGAGCACGCGTTTGCGGAGCTCGAGCAGGTACGGATCGCGCACGCCGTGTTCGATCAATCCGTGCACCGTCTCGAGCAGGTATTCGGCTGGCGTGCCCAGCTGGCCGCGCGCGCTCACCAAAGCCTTGATGACGGTCTCGAGCGGGAGCTTGCCGGCGTAGTTGGGGTGCGAGCGGTTGACGAAAAAGGCCACTGCCCGCAGCGTTTCCCCGCCCGAGTCGACCTTCGCCCAGCGCGGCGCGTAGGCGCCGAGCACCATTTCGCGCCGCCACAGGAGGCGCAGCTCGTCCGCCGCGTGGTGAGCGGCGATGCGATACGTCACGCCGCGGCAGCTGCCGCCCGAGTCGAGGCCGAGCACGAGTCCGGGCCTCTGCAACGAGCCGCGGTTGACGTGCGACCACAAGCAGAAGCTGCGGTGAAAGCCGTGCAGCCGCGCAACCCGCCGCTCCTCGTAATGGACGATCGGGTTCCAGACGAGCGAGCCGTAGCCGAACAGCCATACGTCCGCGCCCGGCTCGTGCCCGTCTAGAACCTCCCGGAGGGAAGCTTCCTGCTCCGCGTCGGAGAGCACCCGCACCTCCGGATTGAACCTGCGAAACGTCGCCCGCAGCAGGTCGTTCTCGAGGTCGGCGCGGGTGAGGGCCACTCTACGCGGCTCTCGCCGAAGGGCGCGACGCGCGGAATGCGGCGAGCAGCACGGCTTCCTTCTTCTTCGCCTCGTCCAGGTGGCGCCGCTTGACGTGACCGAAACCGCGGATGTGCTCGGGTACGCTCGCGATCTCCACGGCGAGCTTTCGGTTCTCGCCGTCCAGGTGCTCGAGCAACCCGGCGACGGTCGCCTCGTACTCGCCGATCATGCGCCGTTCGGCCTTGCGCTCCCCGCTCATACCGAAGACATCGAACGGCGTGCCGCGCAGGCCCTTCAATTTCGCGAGAACGCGGAACGCCGCCATCATCCAGGGTCCGAACTCCGACTTCCTCGCCTCGCCGGTGCGCGGATCGGGCCTGTTGAAGATCGGCGGGGCAAGGTGGAACTTCAGCTTGTAGCCGCCTTCGAACATGCCCTCGATCTTTCGCGCAAACGCGGGGTCGGAGTACAGGCGCGCCACCTCGTATTCGTCCTTGTAGGCCATCAGCTTGAAGTAATATCTTGCGACGGCCTCGGTGAGCGGGAATTTTCCTTCGCTCGCGCCGGTTTTCTGCGCTTCCGCCGAGCGCACTCTTTCCACCAGCTCTCGGTATCGCTCTGCGTAGGCGCGGTCTTGGTAGCCGGTGAGGAAATCCGTCCTGCGCGCGATCAGCTCGTCGAGGTTTCGCGACAACGCTTGCGAGATGGGAATGATCTCGGCCGGGATCGCGAGGCGCTCCACCCGCGCGAGGTCGGTTGCGGCGCGCCGCCCCCAGAGGAAAGCCTTCCGATTGAATTCGACGGCAACCCCGTTCAGCTCGATCGCGCGAACGAGCGATCCTTCCGCGAGCGGGACGCGGCCCTGCTGGAAGGCGTAGCCGAGCATGAACATGTTGGTGGCGATCGCATCGCCCATGAGAGCGGTCGCGAGTTTTCCGGCCGGGACGAATTCGACGTTCTTCGCTCCCGCCGCATCGACGATGTCGGCCTCGAGCCGAGTGCCGGGAAGCTGCCAGTCGGGGTTCTTCACGAAATCGGCGGTCGGCGATACCGTCGCGTTGACGAGCACCTTGGTGCGCTTGTCGTTCATCTTCGAAAGAGCCTCGGAGCCCGAAGTCACGACGAGATCGCAGCCCAGCACGAGGTCGGCGGCGCCGGTGCCGACGCGCACCGAGTGGAGCTCCCCCGGCGAGGGCGCGATCCTAACGTGCGACATCACCGGGCCGAATTTCTGGGCGAGGCCGCTCATGTCCAGCACGGTGGCCCCCTTGCCTTCGAGGTGCGCGGCCATCGCCACGATCTGGCCGATGGTGATCACGCCCATGCCGCCGATTCCCGTGACGAGGATGCCGAACGGGCGATCGAGAGCGCCCCGCCTGGGCTGCGGCAGGACCGCAAATTCGGTTTCCCCTTCGGGCAGCGCCGCCTTGCCCTTCTTCAGGGTGCCGCCTTCGACGGTGACGAAGCTCGGGCAGAATCCCTTCAGGCAGGAATAATCCTTGTTGCACGAGGACTGGTTGATGGTGCGCTTGCGACCGAACTCGGTCTCGAGAGGCTCGACCGAGAGGCAATTCGACTGCACGCTGCAATCGCCGCAGCCTTCACAGACCATCTCGTTGATGACCACGCGCCTGGCGGGATCGGGAAACTCCTTGCGCTTTCTGCGCCGGCGCTTCTCGGTGGCGCAGGTCTGCACGTAGATGATCGCCGAAACGCCTTTCTTCTCGCGCAGCTCGCGCTGCACCGCGTCGAGGTCCTCGCGCGGCCGGACCGTCGTTCCGGGGGCCCAGTCGAGTTTCGCCGGCAACGATTCCTTCTCGTCCACGACGGCGACGATCGGTTGCACGCCCTCGGCGGCGATCTGGCGCGAGATCATCGCCGGGTCGAGCGGACCGTCGAAGGGCTGGCCGCCGGTCATGGCCACCGCGTCGTTGTAGAGGATCTTGTAGGTCATGCTGACGCCGGCTGCGACCGCGGCGCGGATCGCGAGCAGCCCCGAGTGAAAGTAAGTGCCGTCGCCGAGGTTGGCGAACACGTGCGGGCACTCGGTGAACGGCGCCTGCCCGATCCAGGGCGCGCCTTCGGCGCCCATGTGCGTGAACGTCGAAGTGTTGCGGTCCATCCACACCGCCATGAAGTGGCAGCCGATGCCGGCCATGGCGCGGCTGCCCTCGGGAACCCGGGTCGAAGTGTTGTGCGGGCAACCCGAGCAGAAGTACGGCAGTCGGCTCTCGACCACGCGCGGCTTCGCCAGCGCTCTTTCCTTGAACTCGAGGTAGGCGAGGCGCTCCCGGTAGCGATCGCCCATTCGCTGGTCGAGCCCGAGCTTCGCGAAGCGGGCTGCGAGCGCCTTGGCGATCAGCGCGGCGGACAGCTCGTAATGAGCGGGAAGTAGCCAGTTTCCGGCGGGCTTGCCTGCGGCGATCGACCATTCGCCGTTGTCGTCGAACTTGCCGACCACGCGTGGCGCACGCATCCCCTCGCGCCAGTTGTAGAGCTCTTCCTTGATCTGGTACTCGATGACCTGGCGCTTTTCCTCGACGACGAGGATCTCTTCGAGCCCTTCGGCGAAGCGGCGCGCCCCCTGCGGCTCGAGCGGCCAGGACATCGCCACCTTGTAGAGGCGGATGCCGGCGTCCGCGGCGACGCGCTCGTCGATTCCGAGGTCGGCGAGCGCTTGCAGGGTGTCGCCGAAGGACTTGCCGGTCGTGACGATGCCGAATCGGGCCTTCGGGTTGTCCCACACGATGCGATCCAGCCGGTTCGCCCGGCAATACGCGAGCGCCGCGTACACCTTGTAGTCGAGCAGCCGCGCTTCCTGCTCGAGAAAGGCGTCGGGCCAGCGGATATTGAGACCCCCCGGCGGCATGGCGAAGTCCGGGGGCATCACGATGCTCACGCGCTGCGGATCGATTTCCACCACCGCGCCCGATTCGATCACGTCGGTGACGCACTTGAACGCCACCCAGCATCCGGAGAATCGCGACATGGCGATGCCGTGCAGGCCGAGGTCCAGATATTCCTGCACGCTAGCCGGATTGAGCACCGGGATGCAGCAGGCCTTGAATATGTGCTCGCTCTGGTGCGCGAGGGTGGAGGACTTGGCCGCGTGGTCGTCGCCCGCCAGCACGAGCACGCCGCCGTGCTGGGACGTGCCCGCGGAGTTTGCGTGCTTGAAGACGTCGCCGCAGCGGTCGACGCCCGGTCCCTTGCCGTACCACATCGCGAACACGCCGTCGTATTTCGCGTCCGGGTACAGATTCACTTGCTGCGTGCCCCAGATCGAGGTCGCGGCAAGGTCTTCGTTGACGCCCGGCTGGAATTTGACGTGATGCTCGTCGAGGAACTTCCTCGCCTTCCACAGCGCCTGGTCGAATCCGCCGACCGGCGAGCCGCGATACCCGGAAATGAATCCGGCGGTGTTCAGGCCCGCCGCGAGATCGCGGACCCGCTGCAGCATCGGCAGGCGCACCAGCGCCTGCGTGCCGGTCATGAAGGCGCGCCCCGACTGCAGCGCGTATTTATCGTCGAGGGTGATTTCGTGATCGGGGGCGGGGGCGTTCATGCGTTCCTGTGTCGGGTCGCTCGTGCCTGAAGCGGAGCATGCCGCTCATTTTACCCGCCTTGATTTTGACCGGACGGAGGATCTAGAGGGTTCAAGCCAGCGCGCCAGCGCCGCGCTCGTTTCAACTGGGCGCTCCAGCGTGGAGAGATGACCGCACTCCTCTACGATTTCGAGCCTGGACCCGGAAATTCTCGCCGCCATCTCCTCGTGGAGGGCGATCGGTATCAGGGCGTCCTGCCTGCCGCACAGGATGAGCGTCGGGCAGGCGATGCGCGGCAGCAGGGGCAGGCTGTCGCTTCGGCTGATGATCGCCCGTTCTTGGCGGATGAAGGCATCTCTGCCCGTATTCTTGGCCATCCTCTTGATAGTAGACGCTAACTCCCGGTTCGCGAGCTGCGACGGATGGATGAGCAGCGGGAGCAGCGCGTCGGTGATTCCGAGAAAGCGCCCGCGCTCGGCGAGCGAGATCAAGTCCCTGCGCCTCTGGGTTTGCTCGGACGTGTCGGCTCGAGCGGTGGTGTCGAGCAGCGCGAGCTTCAGGACGCGCTGCGCCGCCTGACGCATCATCTGGAGCGCGACGTAGCCGCCCATCGAGAGTCCCGCGAGAGCGAATTTCTCGAAGGGTGCGTCCCGAAGCGCGTCGGCGGCGACTTCCGCCATGGTTTCCGAGCGGGTATGATCCGCGACCCAGCAATCCGCGACCGCGGCAAGCGCCGCGAGCTGAGGCCGCCACATCAACTCGTCGCAGAGCAGGCCGGGAACGAGGACGAGGCCCGGTTTTGCGCGCAGAGTCATGACGATGTCATCGTGCGTGGGGTCCGATTTCGGCCTCGAAGCGAAATGCATGCCAGCGAGCGTTGACAACCCCCTGGAGGGAACGCATAATTGGCGATTTCGTTCGGAGGGGTGCCCGAGCGGTTAAAGGGGGCAGACTGTAAATCTGTTGGCCTTGCGCCTACGTTGGTTCGAATCCAACCTCCTCCACCAGGTCATCGGTCGCCTCAAGCAGCTTACGAAGGGTTCGGTCGCGAAGAATGGGTTACGCGCGCGGGTGTAGCTCAATGGTAGAGCAGAAGCCTTCCAAGCTTACGACGAGGGTTCGATTCCCTTCACCCGCTCCAGGTTTCTTGCGAAGCAAGATTAGCGAAGCGCACACCGCCGTTGTAGCTCAGTGGTAGAGCACTCCCTTGGTAAGGGAGAGGTCGTGCGTTCAATCCGCACCAACGGCACCACAGGATCAGTGTAACGGCAGGAAGGAAACGAAATCATGTCCAAGGGTAAATTTGAGAGGACCAAGCCGCACGTGAACGTGGGGACGATCGGACACGTGGACCACGGCAAGACGACGCTGACGGCGGCGATGACGCACGTGCTGTCGAAGAAGTACGGGGGTGAGGCGAAGAACTACGACCAGATCG
>VBCA01000037.1 GCA_005881575.1 Betaproteobacteria bacterium | reverse complement strand
CACGGCAGGGGAGCGTTGAAGCCCAGGTCGCTTACCGTTTCGTAGAAGGCGCGGTCTGCGCCGAACATGCGATCGACTTTGACGTCGGGCATCTTGAGTTCGATCGCCTTGCCGGTAGCCACGTCGCCCTTGTAGACGGTGTCCATCGCCATCTGCGCCCACCAGCCGTTGCCGTCGCGATCGCCGGCCGCTCCGTAGGTCGCGCCCGAGCCTCGCGGATTTTTCTCGGCGATCGTCGATTTGAACTCGGTGAACTTCTCGGCCACCGGATCGAAGCGCACGGCGCCGCTGGGCGTCGACGCCCAGACCATGCCCTTGCCGTCCACGTCTATGGTGACCGCCCCGCCCACCGGAGACATGCTTTCCGGCGTCTGGTAGATCGTGATCTTCTCGGTTCTGGTGTCGAGCTTGCCGAGCGCGCGGCGGCCCGGGTTGATGTCGAACCAGAGGTTGCCCGCGCGGTCGCGCGCGAGCCCGTGCGAGGTGGCGGCGAGGCCGCTCTTCGCTTCGGCCTTCAGGTACTTGACCGCGCCCGTCACGGGATCGACCTTGCCGATCGACACGCCGCGGTTGGGATTGTTGCTGGTGAAATAGATCGTGCCGTCGAGGCCGAGCGCGCCGTCGTGCGGCAACTGGCCCATTTTGGACGTGGTGCCTAGCGCCCAGTCTGTGCCGTCGTTCGGGTTGTACCGGGTGCCGATGCCCGCATCGGGATTGAGGGGCAGGTCGTAGAGCGTCCAGACGGCCCGCGCCGCCTCGCCCGTGGGCCGCGCACGGGTCGCCAGCTTCATCGACGATTCGCCCGGGCCGCGCGCGCGCGCGAGGTAGGCGGAGAGCTCCTTCTGGTGGCGCTCCATGATCTGGTTGGACTTTGCATTCGGCCCCGGATAGACGCCGGTGACCGGCACCACTTTCATCAGGTCGATGATCTTGCTCCAGCCGGCTTCGTCGAAGCGGAACTGCAGCGCATAGCTGGTCGAGTGGCAGCCGGTGCAGTTGTTCATGAAAATCTTCTTCATGCGCGCGTCGTCGGCGTTCGCCTCGGGCAATGCCGCGACCATCATCTCGCCGGGCAGCTGGCGGAAGCGCCGCTCGGGGTCGGTCATCTCCTGCAGGGTGAAATCCGCTCGCCGCGCTGCGGAGAGGTCGACCGCGCCCGTGCTCCTTTCGAAACCGAGCGCCTGCGCCCACACGCGGTACTTGCCCGCGGCCAGCGGCGGGAAGAAATAATTGCCCGCGGTGTCCGTATAGACGCTGGTGGTGATGGTGGAGCCCTCGAGCTTGGCCGAGACGGTGACGCCTTCGAGCTTCTGGCCCGAACGCGAGGTGATCGCGCCGCTGAGCAGCTGATCGGCGGCGTGCGCCGCGGTCGCCGCGAGCAGGAACGTCGCGCATGCGAAGAGTAAGGACTGTGCTTTGCTCATCGGGGTCTCCTTATTTGTGCGATTCGTTCGCCGGCACGGGAACGGTTCTCACATAAGCGATGATCGCATCGATCTCCGCCGGCTTGAGGTAATACTTGAACGCGGGCATGCGCTCGGTGCCGTTGACGATGAACGCGCGCATGACCTCGTCGTTCCCGCCGGCCGCGGACTTGTTCAGCATGGGCCCATAGGTCTTGACGCCGAGCGACGGCTGCAGGTGGCAGATGCCGCACGACTGCGCGAACACCTGGCGGCCGAGGAGCTGCGTTTCGTTGAGAGCGCTTGGCTGCGCATGAGCCGCGGCCGCGGCGAACGCGAGCAGCAGCGTCGAGACTCTGTTCTTCATTGCGTTCCCCCTGCGGTGTTGCGTATTTCTGTCGGCAACTATCCCACCAGCGGCGAGGAATTTCAACCGGGGTTCCAGCCGTGTCAGGCGGGCTCCAGGCCGTGCTTCCTGATGACCGCTGCGGCGGCCGGAGCGGTGATGAATCTGACCAGCGCCTTCGCCGCGTCCGCCTGCTTCGCGCCGGCGTGGATTCCGGCCGAGAACACGGTCATGCGCTGGAGCTCGCCCGGCAGCGGGCCGACGTAGTCGATGCCGGGGAAATGCACCAGCTCGCTGATCTGCTGGAAGCCGATCTCGGTCTCGCCGCTGGCGATCAGGGTGCCGACGAACACGCCCGACGGGGTCTGCTTGAGCTTCCCCCTGACCTCGCCGGCGATGCCCAGTTTCTCGAACACGCTCTGCATGTAGACCCCGCTCGGGCCGGTGGAGTAGCCGATCGATTTCGCCGCGAGCAGAGTCTTCTTCAACGCGCCGGCCGAGCCGATGTCGGGCTTCGCCGCGCCCTTGCGCACCGCGACCCCGGTGCCGGATTTCGCGAAATCGACGCGGCTTCCGGCGGCGGCCTTGCCCAGCTTGATCTGCTCGTCGATCGCCGGGCCCGCCATGATGATGAGGTCGTAGGCCTCGCCGTCCGCGAGACGCTTCTGGACGTTGAGCGTTCCGGTGAAAACCGTCGCGACCTTGTGCCCTGTCGCCTTCTGGAATTGCGCCACCAGCTCGAGATAGGCCTCCTGGGTGGCCTGGGTGGACAGCACCTGGATTTCTGCGGCTTCAGCCATGCCCGAGAGCAGCAATGCGCTCGCCGCGGCGACGATAGCTGCGGGCTTCATGATCCTCCCCGCTACTGCGGCACGACGCCGTCGCGGCCTACGTTGATCCGGCTCGCCTCGAACGTGCCGTCAGGCTTCTTGGTCGCCGCGAGCACGGTGAAGCGCGCGCCCGCCTTGAGATCGCCCTTGCCGCCGACCTCGTAACGGACGATGGGCACGTTCGGCGGAACGACGATCTTCTTCTCGCCGTCCTTGTATTTGACCAGCATCGTCGCGCCATCGACGCCGGCGACCGTCGCGCCCGAGGCCGAGCCGTTGGTCATGGTGCTGTTTGGCACGGGCGCATAGGGCCGGTGACCCTCGCCGGTGCCGCGCATCTGCTCGGGGAAGATGTGCACTTCCAGCGCCTTCTGGCTGCCGTCCGCCTGCGGCATCGCCGCGCTGCCGAGGAAGGTGCCTTCCTTGATGTCCGCCATCGAGGCTTTCACCACGGCGACGATCATCGCATGGTCGGTGAGCGTGAGCTTGAGCTCGGCGCCGTCGCTGGATTTCAAGGTGAGCACGTTGCCGTCGGCCTTCTCGATGGTCCCGCGCACGCGCAGGGTCTGTGCCGTGGCCGCTGCGCACGAGGCGGCGATGATGGCGCCTGCGAGCGCCAGTTGAATTGTTTTCATCATATTGTTCCCCCTGAACGTTGACGCGCCATCACGAGTGTGGCGGCGCGCACAGTATAAGGCAGGACGGGCCGATTTTCCGCGGCGGCGCCTCAACCCGCGGTTCGAGGGTGCACGGCGGCGAAAAAGCGATTGTGGACAGTCGCTTCGTTGCGTCCCCCGGGTGGCTGGCAGGATGGCGCGGGGTTGTGCTTGTACGGCGGATTGCTTTCGGGATCGCTGCGGCGCAGACTGGCTTCATCATTCAGGAGGTGAACGATGAATAAAATGCTCCTACCCGCGGCGGTTCTCGCCGCTTTACTCGCCGGGCCGCTTCTGGCTCACGAAGACGATGCGGCCGCCGGTGGCGGCCAGAGCCAGTTCGGCAAGGTGAATTTCCCGACTTCGTGCAGCGCGGCCGTGCAGCCGCAGTTCGAGCGCGCCGTGGCGATGCTGCACTCGTTCTTCTTTCCCGAGCACATCAAGGCGTTTCAGGCCGTGATCAAGGCCGATCCCGGGTGCGCGATGGCGTACTGGGGGCTTGCGATCAGCCAGCGGGGGAATCCCCTGGTGCCGCCCTGGCCCGAAGAGAATCTCAAGCGCGCGCTCGAAGCGATCCAGCAGGGCAAGGCGCTCGCGAAGACCGAGCGCGAGCGCGACTGGCTGAACGCGCTCGAGGTCGTCTACAAGGACTACGACAAGGCTCCGGTTTCGGAGCGCAGCAAACGCTACGAGCGGGCGATGGAAGAGCTCGCGCGCAAGTATCCGGACGACAAGGAGGCATCGATCTTCTACGCGCTCGCTCTCCTCGAAGCCGTGGACCACGCCGACAAGACCTACGCGCGGCAGCTGAAAGCGGGCGGAATCCTCGAGCCCATCGACCGCGAGCAGCCCGCGCATCCCGGACTTGCGCACTACATCATCCACACCTACGACTTCGAGCCGCTCGCCGAGCGCGGGGTCGCCGCGGCGGACAAATACGCCAAGGTCGCGCCCGCCGCGCCGCACGCGCAGCACATGCCTTCGCACATCTATTCGATCCTGGGCCGGTGGGAGGATTCGATCCGGTCCAATACGGCCGCAGTCAAGGCTTCGCGCGACTACGCCGCAAAAAATGCCCCCGGAACGACCTTTGCGCAGGAGCCGCATGCGCAGGACTTCATGGCTTACGCGTACCTGCAGCTCGGCAAGGACCGCGAAGCCAGGCGCGTGATCGACGAATTGCGCGCCGTCACCAAGCTCAGTGGCGCACGGAGCTACGGCGCGGATACCGGAAGGCTCGCGCCGGCTTCACGCTATGTTCTCGAGCGCGCGGCCTGGACCGAAGCCGCGAACCTCGCCGTTCCGCCGGATCTGTATACGTACGCGGAAGCGATTCCACGGTTCACCCGCGCGCTGGGCGCCGCAAAGACGGGGAACCCCGCCATGGCGAAGGAGGAAATCGAGCGGCTCCAGGCCTTGAGCAAGTCGGCGGAGAACAGCTACTGGGGCGAGCAGATCCAGGTGCTCGTCCTGGCTGCGAGCGCCTGGCGGGCGCACGCCGAGAGTCGCAAGGACGACGCGCTTAAATTCATGCGCGCTGCCGCGGACCTCGAGGATTCCACGGAGAAGCACGTTTCGATGGAAAACAGGCTTTACCCCATGCGCGAGATGCTCGGCGACCTGCTTCGGGAGCTCGGCCAGCCCGCCGCGGCATTGCAGGCGTACGAGGCCTCCTTGCACGTCGCGCAAAACCGGCTACGCGGTTTCTACGGCGCAGCCAAGGCGGCGCAGGCGTCCGGCGACCGGGTGAAGGCGCGCGCGTATTTCGAGAAGCTCGCAGCGCTCGCCGGGAACGCCGACCCCGAGCGCGCCGAGCTGGGCGAGGCGAAAGCGTTCCTGCTTGCGCAGCGCTGAACGCGCCGTGCGCTGCGCCGCGGCCTGCGCGGCGCTTGTCGTGGCAACCTTCTTCGTCGCAGTCCCGGGATCGAAGGCCGATCCGGGCGAGCAGGACCCGACGACTTCGGCTGCAGGCTCCGACTACGCCGCGGGAAAGAAGGCGGTCGAAGGGAAGGACTGGAAGAGCGCCGTCGAGCGCCTGAACAAGGCGCTCTTGCAGGACGATCGCAACCCGGACATCCACAATCTCCTCGGTTACGCCTATCGCAACGCCGGGCAGCTCGATCCCGCCTTCAGGCACTACCGTCGCGCGCTCGAGCTCAACCCGCGCCATCGCGGCGCGCGCGAATACCTGGGCGAGGCTTATCTCCTGGCGAACGAGGTGCAGAAGGCGCAGGAGCAGCTCGCCGCCCTGCGGGAGATCTGCCTCATCCCGTGCGAGGAATACGAGGACCTCGAAAAAGCGATCACCGCGTACAGCAAACGCGCGGCCAGGTCTCGCTAGAGCGCAGCGACAAGGCGTCGCCGAAGAGCTACCGGCTCGCGGCGGAATCGAAGTCCTGCGTGCTGGCACTCCGCTTCTTGCGTACGGAGCGCGCGGAAGTGTATTGTTACCCGCGTCGTGCCCGGGAGCGGTTCGACCGGAAATCTGCCTTTGGGAGATAGGGGATGGCTAACGACCCCCGCAATCGGCAAAACCCAGCCCGCCCGGGCGCGGCGGGCGCCGGCGCGCGCGACAAGGCGAAGCCGGTCCCTGCCGATGCGCGAAAATCCGGCAATGCTTCCGCGCCGGGCGCGCCCGCGCCGGACTTTCTCGCCGGCCTCGATGCCTTTTCGCGCAGGATCGATGAAGAGCAGAAAGCGCACGAGCGCGCGGATGCGGAGCGGCGCCGCATTGAGGAAGAACAAGCGCGCCGGAGAGCCGAGGCCGAGCGCCGGGCGCAGGCGCTGGAGTTGGCGCAGCGCAAGACCGAAGTCGAAAAACAGAGCCAGGGGCGCCGCTTCGCGGCGCTCGAGATGCTGCGAAAGCAGGCGGCGAGCCGCCCCCCGGGCGAAGACACCGCATCGCGCCGCGCCGCAGCCAAGGCGCTCATCCACAAGAACCTGCTCTCGGCCATGCATTACCTGGCGGAGTTCGCAAAGGAGCTCAACGGGGTGCTCCCGAGCACCGAAAGCACCTACGGGTTCATCTATCTCCAGCAGGCCTCGCCGATGGTGCTCTCGAGCGCCTTTGCAGACTACCGCCTGCGCAAGGTCGACGGCGACGAAGTGTGCGACCAGGTCTTCCTCACCTACCTCGCCCGCTACGCGCAGCCCGCGGCGGTGGACGTGGTGGGCCCCGATATCGAATACTGCCGCCGCTACCTCGCCCTCGCCCGCGTCCCGTTCGAATTCACAGCTTCCAAGAAGAACGATTTCGGCCAGCCGGTGAGCGGTACGTTCGCGCTGTCCGGCGCGATCCCGTGCGAGGTCCACATCCGCGCCGACTACGATGCGCCTGGCGTCCTCGTCGAGCTTCTCAACGTCGGATCGATCGGGGCCGGCCGCTGCCGCTTGGCACCGGAGGCGTTCAACGAACGCTTCGCCGACGAGATCGCGAAACACGCTCTCGGCTCCCGGAACGAGTTCGCAAAATTCGTGACCCGCTGAGGCGAGCCGCGCTCACGGGTTCGGCCAGGAAGCAGGATAGCAGCCAATCAGGGGAGCAGGTGCCTGCGGAAGAACGCCGCGATCCTGCGGTCCATCTCGGGGAGCGCCGAGCGGTCGAAGCCGGGCGGGTCGTTCATCAGTTCGGCTGCAAGGCCGGATCGCCCGGGCGGAAAAGGCGACAGCAGCGCGCCGTGACCCCCGTTCGGGAAATCGCCGAGCCGCTCGCACGCGGCGCACGCCTGGAGCACGCGGTCGCTGTGGAAGCGCGGAAGCAGCCACTTGTCCTGCCGTGCGGTCACCAGCGCGAGCGGCACGCGCGGTGCGGCGAGCGAGTCCATATCGAAGTCGGCGGCATACGGGACGGCGGCGACGATTGCGGCGATGCGCGGATCGGCGTAGGTCTGCCACGTCGCGTCTTCGAACCGCCAGCGAATCACCGTCAGCGCGATCGTCTCCTTCATTCCATCGAGGAAGTCGCCGTTCAGCCGGGCCGCGAGGCCCACGCAGCTGTAGAAATCCTCGGCGATGTGCGCTTCGCAGTGATCCCTGAATCGCGCCGGCGACCAGCGGCCGCCCGCCAGGGCGAGGGCCGTGTGCCCGCCCGCGGACATGCCGTACAGGCCGACCTTGTCCAGCGCGAGCAGCGGGGCGAAGCGCGCATCCTGTCCCACTGCGTCGACGGCGCGCGACACCTCGGCCGGCCGGCGCTTCCAGCTCTCGGGCCCCGCTGCACTCAAGTCCTTGTAGTTGTCGCCGCGGTGCTCAGGGCTAGCCACCACGAAACCGGCCTCGACCAGGGCGCGGGCGAGGTCGGAATGCACCCAGGGGGAACCGCCCGATCCGGGCGAGACGACGATGAGGCGCCCGTTGCCGCGAAGGGGGGCGCCCTGCGAGGCGAAATTGAGAGTGAAAGGGCCGCGTTTGAGCGGCTGCGCTTCGCTGCTGGAAGGGTAGAACAGGGTGACCGGGCCGCCGTCCTTGGCGGCGATCTCGGTGACGCCCACCGCGGCCTGCGCCGCGGCGGGCAGGGCGAGCGCTGCGGCGAGGAGGAAGACCGCCGGAAGGTTCCGTAAACTTGCGTCAAGCCGTCTAGAGCCCATGCACTGAGTTTAACTCCTGCGGGATTCCAACTGCTGCTAAGATTATCGAGCTGGATAACGGAGACGGCTATGCCCCACGCCGCTGCCGATGATGGCGTGAAGCTCTATTATGAGGAAGCCGGCGTCGGCGCGCCGATCGTCTTCGTCCACGAGTTTGCCGGCGACCACCGCAGCTGGGAGCCGCAAATGCGGTTCTTCTCGCGCCGCTACCGCTGCATTGCGTTCAACGCCCGCGGTTATCCCCCGTCCGATGTGCCCGCAGATACGGAACGCTATTCGCAGGCGCGTGCGCGCGATGACATCATTGCCGTTCTCGACCATCTCCGGATCGACCGCGCCCATATCGTGGGCTTGTCGATGGGCGGGTTCGCGACGCTGCATGTCGGACTTGCGCATCCGGAGCGGGCTCGCTCGCTCGTGATCGCCGGTTGCGGCTACGGCGCGCGCCCCGGCGAAGAGGAGAAGTTCCGCGCCGAGTGCGAAGCCGCGGCGCAGGCCTTCGATGCCGATTGGCCGGCGGCGGCCGCGAAATACGCGATCGGGCCGACGCGCGTGCAATACCAGAACAAGGACCCGCGTGGCTGGCGCGAATTCGCCGCCGGACTGGCCGATCACTCGCCGCGCGGCGCGTCGAACACGCTGCGCGGGGTGCAGAAGCGGCGCCCGCTGCTCTTCCAGCTCGTCGACGGGATGAGGAGAATCGCGGTACCCACGTTGATCCTGACCGGAGACGAGGACGAACCCTGCCTCGAGGCCGGATTACTCATGAAGCGGTCGATCCCCGCGTCCGGCCTTGTGGTGATGCCCCGCGCCGGGCACGCAATCAATCTGGAGGAACCCGACGCGTTCAATCGCGAGGTCGCCGATTTTCTCGCTCGAGTCGAAGCGGGCCGCTGGGATGCGCGCGACCCGCGCGCCGCTGCCGGCGGCATCCTCGGATTCGGGCAAAAGTGAGCGCCGCAGGATGAAGCTCGGGCTCGACGGCAAGACGGCGCTCATCACCGGCGGGTCCAAGGGCATCGGGCGCGCCTGCGCCGTTGCGTTCGCGGCCGAAGGCTGCGCTCTGCACCTCGTGGCGCGTGACAAGGCTCGACTGGAGGCCGCGCGCGAGGCGATCCGCGGCGAGCACTCCGTCGCGGTGCATATTCACGCTGCGGATCTGCGCGATGGCGAGGCGGTCAGGCGTGTCGCCGCCGGGTGCGCCGACGCCGACATCCTCGTGAACAATGCCGGCGATATTCCGGGCGGCTCGATCGATCAGATCGACGAGGCGCGCTGGCGCCACGCCTGGGACCTGAAAGTCTTCGGCTACATCAACATGACCCGCGACATGCTGGCGCACATGCGTGCACGGGGCCGCGGCGTGATCGTGAACGTCATCGGCATGGCCGGGGAAAAGCCGACCTGGGAGTACATCTGCGGCGGCTTTGCCAATGCCGGGCTCGCGGCGTTCACCAAGGGTCTTGGGTCGAAGTCGCCGGAGTTCGGCGTGCGCGTGGTCGGCGTGCATCCGCCGCCGACGCGCACCGATCGCATCACCGCGCTCCTGCGAACGGCCGCGAAAAACAAGTACGGCGATGAGTCGCGCACCGAAGACGTGCTGCGCGACGGGACGTTCGGTCGGGTCATCGAACCCGAGCAGGTGGCAGAGACCGTCGCGTTCCTCGCTTCGCCGCGCGCGAGCCACCTCTCCGGGGTGGTGCTCAACCTCGGCACGTGAGCGAAGACTGCGCCGGTCGCCCGCGCGCGCACGCCATCGTCGGGGCCGGGGTTTTGGGCCTGGCTGCGGCGGTGCGCGCGGGTCGCGTGAGCGCGCGCGACGCCGTCGACTGCTACCTCGGGCGCATCGCGCGCCACGGCTCCGAGCTGGGCGCTTTCCTCGCGGTATCCGACGCGGCGGCGCGCGCCGCCGCGTCGCTGGACCGCCGCCTGAGCCAGGGCTCGCCGCTGGGAGCGCTCGCCGGCGTTCCGTTTGCGGTGAAGGACAATCTCGATGTCGTCGGTCTCCCGACGAGCGCGGGCATCGGCGTATTGCGGGGAACGGTGCCGGAGCGCGATGCGCTTGCCGTCCTCCGATTGCGCGGCGCCGATGCGGTGCCTCTTGGCAAGACCAACATGGATGAGGCCGCGTTCGGCGCAACCAACGACAATCCGCACTTCGGCCGATGCCGCAATCCTCACCGCCTCGAGTTCACGCCCGGGGGATCGAGCGGCGGGTCGGCGGCGGCGGTGGCGGCGGGCCTTGCCGCGGCGGCGCTCGGCAGCGATACGCTCGGATCGGTTCGCATCCCTGCTTCGTATTGCGGCTGTGCGGGCTTCAAGCCCACGCGAGGCAGCATCCCGACCGCAGGATTGATGTCGCTGTCGGCCTCGCTCGACGAAATCGGCGTGCTCGCGCGCTCGGTCGGCGATTGCGCCGCCGTATTCGAGGCGATTCGCGACGCGGGATCCGGCACGGTCGGCTCGCGCACGCGCGCCCTGGAGCGCGCGCGAGTCGGCGTCGTTACCGGGCTCGATGTCGCGCCGGAAATCGCCGCCGCGATCGCCCGGACGGCAGCGGCGCTCGGCGCCTCGGCATGCATCTTAGCCGACTGCGATCTCGCCGGGATCGATCTTGCGCGCGTACGGCGCGCAGGACTCCTCATCGCCGAAGCCGAGGGCGCGCGCGTGCATGCGCGGCTTCTGTCGGACCCGGCGAGCGGGATCTCGCAGAGCTTGCGCGAGGCGCTGGCTTACGGCGCGGCACAGGCGCCCGAGCGCATCGCGCAGGCGAGGGCGCTGCTGCACGAGGCGAGGCGAGGCCTGGACGCGCTGTTCGCTTCGGTCGATCTGCTTCTGCTGCCGACCACGCCGCAGACGGCGTTCGCATTCGCCTCGCCTGCACCTTCCAACCAGGCCGATTTCACGGCATTTGCGAACGCCGGCGGCATGCCGGCGCTGAGCCTTGCGGCGGGGCTTTCCTCGGAAGGGCTTCCGCTGGGCGTCCAGCTCGTCGCTGCGCGCGGAGCGGACGCGCTCGTCCTCGAGGCGGGCCGTGCGTGCGAGGATGTCCTCGGGTTTTTTCCGCCGCCGATGATCGCTGTTTAGCGAGGGCTACTCCAGCGCGGTCTCGGCGTCCGCCCGCACGCTTTCCTCGCGGATCAGCGCGAGCACTTCGCGCTTCAGGGCATTGAACACCGGGGAGGTGGTCGCCTCGATCGTGCGCGGTCGCGCGAGCTCGACCGCAATGCGTTTTTTGATCCGCCCGGGGCGCGCGGTCATGACGTACACGGTATCGGCGAGGAGCAGCGCCTCCTCGATGTCGTGGGTGATGAAAAGCACCGTCTGCTGGTGCCGCTCCCAGACCGCGAGCAGGAGCTCCTGCATCAGCGTTCGCGTCTGCGCGTCCAGGCTCCCGAAGGGCTCGTCCATGAGGAGCAGCTCGGGCTGCATCGCGAGCACGCGCGCGATGCCGACGCGTTGCTTCATCCCGCCGGAGAGCTCCGCCGGGTAGTGCGACGCGAAGCCCTTCAGGCCGACCTGTTCGATGATTCTCTCTGCGAGCGGACGGTAGGTCTGCGCGGACCGGCCCTGCGTCTTCGGTCCGAAGACGACGTTCTCATAGACCGAATACCAGGGAAAGAGCGCCGGCTCCTGGAAGACGACGGCACGCTTCGGCGAAGGCGACGATACGGGCGCACCGTTCGCGCGTACCTCTCCGCGCGTCGGCGCGTCGAATCCGGCGACCATGTTGAGGAGCGTGGACTTGCCGCAGCCCGATGGGCCGAGGATGGCGGTGAAGGAGTGCGGGGGGATATCGAGGTCGATTCCCTGCACGGCTTCGACGCGTCTATCCCCCTTGACGAATTCCTTCCAGACGCCGCGCAGCTCGAGCGCTGCCTGCCCGCCGTTCACGCGCCGGCCTCCAGGGTCCGCCAGCGCAGCAGGATGCGAGAAGCGTACACGATCACGCGGTCGGAGACGAAACCGAGGGCGCCCACCGAGACCATGGTCGCGACGCAGATGTCCATGCGCCCGACGTAGTAGGCGTCCCACAGCACGTAGCCGAGGCCCGACTTCACCGCGATCATTTCGGCGACGATGACCGCGGTCCATGCGACGCCGATCCCCAGCCGCATTCCGGTGAAGATCGAAGGCAGCGCCGACGGGAATACCACTTTCGCGAGCACCGTGCCGTCGCCCGCGCCCATCATGCGCGCCGCGCGCAGCAGCAGCAGATTGGTGTCGCGCACGCCGTGGGTGGTGTTCACCACGATGGGATAGAACGCGCCCAGACCGATGAGAAAGAGGGCGCTCGCGTCGTAGATGCCGAAGACCGCGATCGCGAAGGGCAGCCAGGCCGTGATCGGCACCGGGCGCAGAAGCTGGATCGTCGGATCGACCAAGCGTCCGGTGAGACGGTTCCAGCCGATCATGAGCCCGAGCGGAATCGCGACGAGCGCCGCGAGACCGAAGCCCTGCAGAACGCGCTTTGACGAGTAGAGCACGTTATCGAGCCAGGTCCCCGAGTAAGGCGACAAGCCCCCTTTGGTCACGCCGAAAATCCACACCTCCCAGGAGCGCAACACCTGCGCGGGGGAGGGGATAATACCTTCGGCGACCCAGCGATACTCCACCGTGAGGTGCCAGAGAACGAGGAGCGCCGCCGGGAGCACGAGCGCCCAGGGCGCGCGCAGGACCCTCGCCACGCCCCGGTCCTTCCGCTGCGGCCAGTGTCGCGCGGACTACTGATTCAGCCCGAGCTGCGCCGGCGTCCTGCCGGTCGCCTTCGAGAGAAACTCGTAGGTGTAGTGCTGCGCGACTTCGCCCGAGACGTCGCGGGTGATGACGCCGTTATCCGAGAGGAACTTCGAGATTCGCTTGATCGATTCGAGCGGCAAGGTCGCATCGAGCCGCGTGGTGCGGATCGACTCGGCGGCCACGTTCTCGGGCAGGCCGGCCTTCTCCGCGTAAATGCCGGCCCAGCGCTTCGGGTCCTTGCGCGCGGTCTCGAGTACATCGACGTAGGCGACGACCAGCCGCTGCACGGCGTCGCGGTTCTTTTCCATGAAGCCCCGGTTGACCGCGAGTACGGAGATGAGGCCGCCGACCGTTTTGGAACGATTGTGGTCGATCGTCGGGTAGGCGCCGTATCCGTCCACGATCGCCTGGGCACAGAAGGGGTGCCACACCGCCGCCATGTCGATCTCTTTTCCTTGCAGCGCCTTCAGGTAGTTGCCGCCGCCGCCGACGATGTTGACGATCTTCAGCTTGCCGTATTCCAGGCCGTTCTCCTGCACCGACGCGGCGAACTTGAGCCAGGAAATCGAACCGGCGCCGATGCCGATCCTCTTGTCGGCGAGCGCTTTCCAGTCCTTCATGTCTTCGCCCTTGCGCACGATCAGGCAGTCGTTGCCTGAGCCCACGCCCGCGATCCCGACGAGCGATCTCGCGCCTTGGCCCAGTGCGAGAGAGATGTCCTGCGGACCGAACGCGGTGAGCTGGATGTCGCCCGAGGCGAGCGCGGTGCGCGCGTCGGCGAAGCGCTGGAACATCACGGTTTCGATCTGTATGTTGTATTTCGCCGCGTACTCGGGTAAGAGCCACAGGGGCGAGAGCGCGGGCACGTTCAGCATGCCTTGTTTCACCGTCACCGGGGCAGGCAGCCGCGCTCTCAGGGCATCGGCTTGCGCCAGCACCATCGACGGGGCGGCGCCGGCAAGGAAGAGCAGAGCGCAGGTGCAGCGGATCAGGGGATGAACGTGCAAGGTCATCGGAACCTCCCAAAAATAAACGTAACGACCGTTACGGCCAATCATGCGCTGGGCAAACGAAGCAGGTCAAGTGTGACGGATACCACCGGGCGCATTGGCTAGGTCACGCGGACGTTGTTCGTCAGTTAGACCCCCACGTAGGTGACGGCACCCCGTTTCGCCTCGGGAATCGACGCCAGCAGTTCGGGAACGAGTGGTTGAAGGTCGGCAAGGCGATTGGAAACGGCGCGCAGCACGATGACCGCAATCGTGAAGGCGGGGAGATGCTGCTGGAAGGAGAGATTCCGATCGACGGTGATGAATACGTCGAACTCTTTCGCGGCCAGCGCAAGCGGTTCGCCGTTCTCGATGGTCGACCATCCGATCTGACGCGCCGTCTTGACTTCGTGGCCGACGATGTCGCGCGCGAGCCGCCAGTCAACACACTCGTCGACAAATACCTTCACGACGCAGTAGCGACCAGACGGTCCTTTGCTTGCTCGAGGAACTCGATGACCTGCTCTCGATTGACGGAGGGAAATCCGGCCAGAAAGTCGTCGATCGACTCCCCGGATTCCAGATAGTCGAGGAGCGTCTGGACTGGCACCCGGGTACCGGAAAAGACCGGAGTGCCTCCCATGATCTTTGGGTTGCGGCAAATGACCGACTTTTTCATGCCGCCAGACTACTACCAAGTCCGAGCGCGGTGCAACCTCATATCTTGCGTGACTCCAACTGCAGCTCGATCGCGATGACCGCGATCGCGAGCAGGGCAAACCAGATAGAAGAAGAGCTCGATCGAGGAAACGCCAGACGATTTTTCGTGCGCGGGAGCGGTCATGGTCACGGAAGATTGGATGGTTGGGGTACCTGGCCTCAAAAGGCGTAGGATCTGTCCGCGCTCAGGTAAACAAGGGATCAGCACGCCCTCAGTCTTGCTTAAACGGTGGTCAATCCACTCTTGAACGTAACATCAAGGATGTACCAAAGGCACGCATCAGTGCGAAACAACGCCTTTCACTCGACCTATCTTGCGGATCGCGTTGGCCGCGCGGTCATAACACCCACCGGCGAATTCGAAGCCGGCAGCTTCGCCTCCATCACGCTCACATACACCGCGGGCTACTTCGGCATCGACGACACCGGTTCGCTGAAGATCGTGCAGCGGTTCGCCTCCGACGCGGGCAGGCCGCAGTTCAACGACCCAAAGGGATGGAATTACGTCACCGCCGAAGCCTCGAACGGCGCGGTGCTGGAGCTGCGTTACGAGCAGAAGGGCAACATCCGACCCTGGGATAGGACCCTCCTCATTCGCGTGCAGCGCGGCTTCCTGCGCGAAGGCGACACCATCACCGTGCGCCTGGGCGATACCCGGGGCGGTTCTCCTGGGCTACGCATGCAGACGTTCCACGAGCCCACTTTCGAGTTCAAGGTCCTGGTGGATGCGTTCGCCGCCTACAACTACGTGGAGCTGCCTGTGCAGCCGGTGGTTGCTATCGTCGCCGGACCACCGGTGCTCTACAAGGCCATCCTGCCGACTGTGCGTCGCGCAGGCCAGACGTTCTCGCTCGGCTTCAAAGGCGAGGACAAGTGGGGCAATCCGAGCCATCTCGTCGACGGCACGTTTGGCCTCAGGGCGAACGTGCCGGTCGCGGGACTTCCGGCGAGCATCGAGGCGCGTCGCGGTGGGTTCGCGCATCGCATTGGGGGACTGTCGGTGAACGCGACTGGCGAGCTGCACGTCGAAGTGCTCGATGCCTCCGGGCACACGGTGTGCGTGTCGAATCCGTTGCGCATCGTCGCCGACTCGGCGCTGCTGCCGTACTGGGCGGACCTTCACGGCCAGTCCGAGGAGACCATCGGCACGAATTCGGCGCGCGAACTCATCGAGTTTGCGCGCGATCGCGCTTTCCTCGACGCCATGAGCCACCAGGGCAACGACTTCCAGATCACGACGCCGTTCTGGGAGGAGTTGAACCGCCTCACCGCAGAATACAATCGCGACGGTGGCTTCATCATCTTTCCGGGCTACGAATGGTCGGGAAACACGGGCCTGGGCGGTGACCGCAATGTGCTGTTCATGCGCGAAGGCCGTCAGATCCGCCGCTCGCACCACGCGCTGGTGGAAGATCTCTCCGATCTCGCGACCGACGCAAACAGCTCCGACGATCTGTTCCGCGTGCTGAAGGACGAGGATTGCGTCGTGTTCGCACACATCGGCGGTCGCTACGCCGACATCAGGATGAGCCACGATGCGCGCATCGAGCGCAGCGTCGAAGTGCATTCCGACTGGGGCACCTTCGAATGGCTGATCGAGGACGCGCTCGAACAAGGCTATCGCGTCGGCATCGTGGCGAACTCCGACGGCCACAAGGGCCGCCATGGGGCGAGCCATCCGGGCGCGTCGCTGTTCGGCGCCTACGGCGGTCTGACCTGCCTGCTCGCCCCGGAACTCAGCCGCAGGGGATTGTTCGACGCGATGCGCCGCCGCCACCATTACGCCACCACGGGCTGCCGCATGATTCTCGACACGCGCGTGGCCTTCGACAGCGACGCGGAGCTGTTCGAGCAGGACCCGAACCTGGGCGCGATCGGGTCGCGCAGGGTGAGATCGGCCATGATGGGCGATATCCTGCGCACGGGCGATCGCGAGGTCAGCTTCGAGATCGACATCGTCGCCTCGGCGCCGATCGAGCGCGTCGAGATCCGCAACCGGCTGGAGCTGGTGGAGATGGTTCGCCCCTTCGAGGCGAAGGAACTCGGGAGGCGCATCCGGCTCATCTGGGAAGGCTCGGAATACCGAGGACGCGGGCGGCAGTCGGTCTGGGACGGCGGGGCGAAGCTTCACGGCAACACGTTCGAGCGCGTGTCGCCGATCAACATGTGGAACCTCGACAAGAAAATCGACCGCGCGGCGCCGGATGAGCTCAAGTGGACCGCCCTTACGACCGGCGGTTTCGGCGGCGCCGACATCGTCCTTGGCGATGCCAGTTCCGGCACTCTCTCGATAGCCACCGCTCTGGTGAAAGCGCAGGTGCGGATCGCGGACATCGGGCGCGAGGACATCGTGCTCGGCTCAGGCGGCGGCATCCGGCGCCGGATGCGGCTGTACAGGCTTCCCGACGAAAATCCCGCCGCACGGATGCAGCTGAGGCGCAGAATCCGGCTCCAGGACGTCCGCGACAACGCGCTCTACGTCTGCGTCACCCAGGAAGACGGGCACCTGATCTGGTCGAGCCCGATCTACGTGTTTCGCTGATTGTTCACCCCGGAGCAATAACAACATGAGAAAACTTGTGGTACTCCTTGTCGCCTCTGTCATCGCCAAGGGCGCCATCGCCCAGAGCTACCCTTCGAAACCGATTACGCTGGTGGTGCCGCTCGCCATCGGCAGCACTTCCGACATCCTGTCCCGCACGATCGGCGCGGAACTCGCCAAGCGCCTTGGTCAGCCCGTCATCGTGGACGACCGCCCCGGTGCGGGCGGCACGAGCGCCCTGCAGCAGGTCGCGCGGGCGGCGCCCGACGGCTACACCATCGCCCTCATAACGAGCAGCACTCACGCGATCAACATCGGGCTTTACTCCAAGCCGGGTTACGACCCGGTCAAGGATTTCACGCCGATCACCGTGATCGGTGAAGTGTCCAATCTCATGATCGTGCATCCGAGCAATCCCGCGAAAACTGCGCAGGACGTGATCGCGCAGGCGAAAGCGAAGCCCGGCGAGCTCACCTTTTCCTCCGGCGGCAACGGCACCAGCCACCATCTCTCGGGCATCCTGTTCGCCGCGATGGCCGGCATCGACGTGGTTCACGTCCCCTACAAAGGCGCGCCGCAGGGAATCACGGCGGTGATGTCGAAAGAAGTGACGATGGGTTTTTTCAATACGCCCACGGTTATTTCTCAAGTGCGCGATGGGCGCCTGAAAGCGCTCGCGGCGACGAGCAAGATCCGTACGCCGTTCTTTCCGGCCGTGCCGACGCTGGACGAATCGGGATTGAAAGGCTACGAAGTCACGGTCTGGTTCGGATACGCCGGTCCCGCCGGGCTGCCGGCTCCGGTCTTGGAGCGCCTCTACGGCGAAATGGCGAACATCATGAAAGATCCGGCCGTGCGTGAAAAGCTGAGCAACCTGGGGTTCGAGTTGATGCCGCAGATTCCGCCCGCCGAGTTCGGCAAACTGATCCAGAGAGATCTCGCGAAATGGGTGCCCATCGTCAAGGCTTCGGGAGCGACGGTGGATTGAACTCACGCGGCGAAGGGAATCACGGCCGCTCCGACGAAAGCACGCTGATGATCGGGCACGAGACCTTTCCTCGGCTCGTGTCGCACCGCGCAATGAGATCCCGCAATGTTTTGCGCAAGCGGTTCAGGTCCGTCAGCCGGGACTCCACGATCGCAAGCTTTCTTCCCGCGAGCTCACGGGTCTCCCGGCAACTGCGCCCGTCTTGCAGCGCGAGCAGGTTCGCAATTTCCGCGAGCGTGAAGCCGAGATCCTGGGCCCGCTTGATGAACCGGATCCGCTTCACGCTGTCTTCGGAATATCGCCGGACGCTGTTCAGGGGCCGCTGCGGTTCCGCGACCAGGCCTCCGCGCTGATAGTAGCGGACGGACTCGACGTTTACACCCGCGGCACGCGCAAGCCGCCCGTTGGTGTTGGTCACCGTGGGCATCAGCGGTGCATGGATCGCGAACCTCGTGGCGTTCGAACCCTATCGTCCCAACGCCATCGGCGTTGCGCTTGTCTGCGTGGGAAAGGTGGCCACGAGCCTCGAGCAAAAAGAGGCCGTCGTCACCTTCGACGACGCGAAGACGAACGTCGACGCTCTGCGCAAGGCCACCGCCAACGCGGGGTATTCGTCGATGGTGAAGCAATAGATGAAGGATGCGACGCTGATTCGGATCGGAGCCATGACGATGAGTGACTTGATGCATGAATCCGTGCTCACGTGCCCGAAATGCAGCTTCGCAAGCGCCGAGAGCATGCCGACGGACGCGTGCCAGTTCTTCTATGAATGCGAGGGCTGCGGCGCGACGCTCAAGCCCAATCCCGGCGACTGCTGCGTGTTTTGCTCCTTCGGCTCGGTGAAATGTCCGCCCATTCAGGCGAAGCGCTCCTGCTGCAGCTAGGGCGACAAAGAGCGTCACGCATCCGGTTCCCAAGGCGAGAACGACGCCGACCAGCCATTCCTTTCAGGGCGCGACCTCAAACGCCTCGTGCGCATCGGTATCGAAGCTCAGGCCCTTGGGAAGGGGAACGATCGCCGATTGGACGGACCCGCCTGCGACGTGGATCCGATTGCCCAACACGGCCATGATGGCCTCGTGCCGAGGCAGGAGCATCGAGGGCAACTGCCACCAAGTGTCGCTCGCTGGATCGTAGGCTTCGAACGCGCGATAAGCCGCGAGGTAACTACCGTTCTGCACCTCGCCCCCGGCAGCGTAGATGACGCCGTTCAAAGCGGCCGTGTTGAACCCGCTGCGTGCTGTCGGCATGGGGGTCTTGGTCGCCCAGGAGTCTGCGGCTGGATCGTAGGCTTGCACCAGGTTGATGTTGCCCGGAAAGCCGATGATGAACGCCCCGCTCAACCGCCCACCGATTACGTAGATCTTGCCGTTCACGGCCTCGCCGCCCATGTGGTTGCAGGGCGTGGGCATCGGGGCACGAGCGCGCCACCTGTTCGTGGTCGGATCGTACTCCTCGACGGTGCCGAGGGACCGTTGCGGTTGGCGCGGGCGGATCACCGGGGTGCTCGCGTCGGGCATCGGGCCGGCCCCGCCAATCACGTAGATCTTCCCGCTCACGACGGCGGCCACGCTGCCGCCGCGCGCTGTGGGCATCGGGGCTCGCGCCTGCCAGCTGTCCGTCGCCGGATCGTATTCCCAAGAATCGTTGACTGGGTTCCAGCCCGGCGGCCCCGCCGAAGGAAGGTCGAAGCCGCCGAACAGATACATCTTTCCGTTCAGCGCCGTGACCGCCGCATGGTGGACCGGATGCGGCATCGGCTTCTTCTGCGTCCACGCGTCTCTCGCAGGATCGTACTCGTACACGAGACCGGCCGGCTTGAACCCGGGCTGGAGCCCTTGGGCGGCGTAGACCTTGCCGTTGATCGCGACGCCCAGCAACTCTCCGGTCGCCTGGGGCAACGGCGCGAGCCTGATCCACTTCCCCTGCGGAGGTCCCATCGGCGCGACCGCAGGCTGAGCACGCAGGCCCGCTCCCGCGAAGGTCCCCACGAGCCCCTCGGTCGCGGCCGCCGCCATCAGTCCCAAGCCGGAAGTCACAAAGATTCTTCTACGCATGCGGCTCACCTCTTTGGTTTGGGCGCGGGAAATGAACTTACTCGCAGACTGAAATGCGCAAGATTCATAATGCGAGATCCGCACTAGCGCGGAGTTCCGGGCGATTCCTGTCCTCCTGATCAGTCATCGCACACCGGAACGCCTGTCACCGTGTAGATCTGGGTGAAGTCGAAGTTCTCACCCGCGTCCGTGGCGAGCGTCAGGGTGATGGTGGTGTAGACCAGGCCCTGGGTCGACGGGGTGCACTGGATCGTTGTCGGATCGTAGGTCACGACGTAGGCGCATGGGATGAACTGGAGCTTGTACTCATAAGCGTGGGCCGTGCCGAGCAACATCAAGCCAAGTGCTGCCAGGATTTTTCTCATGGCTTCGTCTCCTTGGTTGGTCTATGCGGCCTTGGGTGCCGCACTTTCTGCAATAGTACTCTAGGGGTAAAGATTTAAAAGCCCATCCAACCCGACATAGTTAAAACAGTAGGTCGCTTTTTCCCGCACCACCGGCTTGGCGTGATACGCGATAGAAACGCCGGCCTCCGCCATCATCGCCAGGTCGTTGGCGCCGTCGCCGAAGGCGATGATCTGATCGCGCGTTAGCCGCAGCCCGTCGCGCAGTTCGCGCAGTTTCGCGGCTTTGATTTGCGCGTCGACGATGCGGCCGATGACTTTGCCGGTGAGTTTGCCGTTTTTGAATTCGAGGGTGTTCGACAGGGTGTAGTCGAGCGAAAGGCGTTCCTTGAGCCGCTCGGTGAAGTAGGTGAAGCCGCTCGAGACGAGCAGGGTCTTGATGCCGAGGGAGCGCAGCCGCGCTAGCATGCGCTCCGCGCCGGGCGAGAGTTTCAGCCGCTCGTCGTAGACCCGCGCCAGCGCCGATTCGTCCATGCCTTCGAGCAGCGCGAGGCGCCGGCGCAGGCTCTCGTGGTACTCGATCTCGCCGCGCATGGCGCTCGCCGTGATCGCCGCGACCTGCGGCTTGATGCCCCGGATGTCGGCGATCTCGTCGATGCACTCGATGGTGATGAGGGTGGAGTCCATGTCCATCGCAACGAGGCCGAAATCGGAGAGCTTGCGCGCCGCGGGCACGAAGGCGAAGTCGAGCTCCGCCTTTGCGCAGTATTCGGCGACGCCGTCCTGGGTCTTGTAGTCGTGCAAGCGGAAGGCGTTGTTGCCGACGTTCTCGATGCGTGAGGCGCCGCAGAGCTTGGCGATCGCCTTGAGGTCCGGGGTTTCGACTTCGAGGCCGTGGATGACGAGGTAGCTCATGGAGAAACGTGTGAATAGTATCCTTGATCGACGCACCGCTCTACGGGTAGTCTTGAAGCAAACCACGGAGGCACACCGATGGACGAGAGATACAGCATGATTGGATTTGTCGTGATCGTAATGCTCTACGCGGTGGTCGGGCTTTTGGCGGCGGCGGGCGCCATCTCCATCACCCGGAAGATCGGCCCCAAGGCGGAACAGGTTCTCTACGGGCTTTTCCTCGTCATCATCGCCGCGTTCTATCTGGCCTTCGTCGCGTATTTCGGAAATGCGGCGACGTGGCGGGTGGAAATGGTCGCCGTCGTTTTGTTCGCGCTGATAGGCCTGTTCGGCGTGCGCCTGCCGATCGCCGTGGTGATCGGTTATGCCCTGCACGGGGCGTGGGACTTGGTGCACGAGCTTCAGGCTCAGGGAGCCATCTCCGCTTACTACCTGGGCCGGTTGACCGCGGTGCCGATGGCCTATGGGGTTTTCTGCGCGGCCTTCGATGTTTACATCGCGGCCTATGCGTTTAAGCGGCGCGACGAGTGGAGCGTCGCGTGGGCGCCGCAGCTGCAGCAGGCGACTACGCCGCCTGCTTGAGCGCCGCCGGGGCGAGCGCTTCCAGCACCTGCCGGACGGCGAGCGCGCGCTCGGGGAGCTCGCTCGTGACGCGCTCGACGCGCAGCTTGTTCGGCGCAGTGAGCTTCCAGCCGCGCTGTTTCCGCACGACCTTCAGCACCGCGGCCGGGTCGAGCGGGGGATGCTGGACGAACTGCACCTGGATGAATTCAGGAGCCGCGTCGACGCGCGAGACGCCCAAGCGGCGACCGAGGATGCGCAGGCGATGGCTCTCGATCAGCGCGCGCGCCGCGCCCGGCAGGTCGCCGAAGCGGTCGACCAGCTCTTCCTGCATCGCCTCGACGCGCTCGGCGCTCTCGCAATTGGCGAAGCGCTTGTAGAGCACCAGGCGCTCGTGCACGTCGGCGCAGTAGCTCGCGGGCAGGAGCGCCGGGAAGTGCAGGTTGATCTCGGTCGTGACCTCGAAAGGCTGCGACAGGTCGGGCTCGCGTCCGGCCTTCAATGACCGCACCGCGTGGTCGAGCATGTCGGCGTAGAGGTTGAAGCCCACTTCCTGCATCTCGCCCGACTGCGATTCGCCCAGCACCTCGCCCGCGCCGCGGATCTCGAGGTCGTGCATGGCGAGGTAGAACCCCGAGCCCAGCTCCTCCATCATCTGGATCGCTTCCAGCCTTTTCTTCGCCGCGGCGGAGAGCGCTTCCTCGCCGGGGGTGAGGAGGTAGGCGTAGGCCTGGTGGTGCGAGCGCCCGACGCGGCCGCGCAGCTGGTGCAATTGCGCGAGGCCGAACTTGTCGGCGCGCTCGATGATGATGGTGTTGGCGGTCGGGATGTCGATCCCGGTCTCGATGATGGTCGAGCAGAGGAGGAGGTTGTGCCGTTGCTGCAGGAACTCGCGCATCACGCGCTCTAGGTTCCGCTCGCGCATCTGGCCGTGCGCGACCGCGATGCGCGCTTCCGGCAGGAGCTTTTCCAGCTTCTCGCGCATGATCTCTATGGTGGCGACGTCGTTGTGCAGGAAGAAGATCTGCCCGCCGCGCTTCAACTCCCTCAACGCCGCCTCGCGGATGATGCCGCTCGAATACGGCGTGACGAAGGTGCGGATCGCGAGGCGCCGTTCCGGCGCCGTGGCGATCACCGAGAGATCGCGCAGGCCTTCGAGCGACATCGCGAGCGTGCGCGGGATCGGCGTCGCGGTGAGCGTGAGCACGTCGACCTCCGCCCGCAGCGCCTTCAGCGCTTCCTTCTGGCGCACGCCGAAGCGGTGCTCCTCGTCGACGATCACGAGGCCCAGGCGCTTGAACTTCACGTCGCGCTGCAGGAGCTTGTGCGTGCCGATGGCGATGTCGACTTCGCCTGCGGCAAGGCCTTCCAGCGCCGCCGTCGTCTCCTTGCCGCTCTTGAAGCGCGAGAGCTCCGCCAGCTTGATCGGCCAGTCGGCGAAGCGGTCGGAAAAAGTGTTGAAATGCTGCTCGGCCAAGAGCGTCGTGGGCGCGAGCACCGCGACCTGCATGTTGTCGGCGACGGCGACGAAGGCGGCTCGCAGCGCGACTTCCGTCTTGCCGAAACCGACGTCGCCGCAGACGAGGCGGTCCATGGGCTTGCCGCTCTTCATGTTGTCGATGGCAGCCGAGATTGCGGCCGCCTGGTCCGGCGTCTCCTCGAAACCGAAGCCTTCGGCGAAGGCCTCGTAGTCGTGCTGGTTCAGCTGGAAGGCGTGGCCTAGGCGGGTCGCGCGCCGGGCGTAGAGGTTGAGCAATTCCGCGGCGGTGTCGCGCACCGCGCGCGCGGCTTTGCGCTTCGCCTTCTCCCACTGGTCGCCGCCCAGCTTGTGCAGCGGCGCCTGCTCCGGCGGCCCGCCCGAGTAGCGGCCGATCGAGTGCAGCTGCGCCACCGGCACGTAGAGCTTGTTCTCCTCCGCGTATTCGAGCAGCAAAAATTCCGCGGCGCCTTCCCCCAGGTCGAGATCCACGAGGCCCCGGTAGCGACCGATGCCGTGCTGCACGTGCACCACCGGGTCGCCCGAGCGCAGCTCGGAGAGATCGCGCAGCATCCCCTCGACCGAGCTCACCGGTTTGCGCTCGCGCGCCGCGGGCGAGCGCGCGGTTCCCGCATAGAGCTCCGACTCGGTGACGAAGCAAAGGCCCTCCGCATCGAGGAAGAAGCCGGCGAGGAGCGGGGCCACGCCGAGCGAAAAGCGCGATTCCGAGCGCTTGAATTCCTCGAAGCCAGCGCAGGGTTCGGGCTTCAAGCCGTATTCGGCGAGGTACTGGGCGAGCGTCTCGCGCCGGCCGGGCGATTCGGCGAGCAGCATGACGCGCGCCGGCGTCGCGGCAAGGAAGGTCTTCAGGCGGTGCAGGGGATCGGCAGCGCGCCGCTCCACCGCGAGCTCGGGCAACGGATGCGCGGACGGCGCTTCGCCTTCGAACTCGGCGCGCCGGAAAGCCTTGGCGCGCACGAAAAAATCCTCGGCGGAGAGGAAAATCTCCGCGGGCGGGAGCAAGGGCCGCGCGCGGTCGCCTTGGAGGAGGTGATAGCGCCCTTGAGCATCGCGCCAGAACTCGGTGAGGGCCGCGTGCACCTCGCCGTGCATGCTGACCGTGGCGCCCTTCGGCAAGTAGTCGAAGATCGTCGCGGTTTTCTCGAAGAAGAGCGGCAGGTAGTACTCGATCCCCGCGGGCGCGACGCCGTTGCTCACGTCCTTGTAGATGCGGCTCTTCGAGGGATCGCCCTCGAAGGCGTCGCGGTAGCTGCGGCGGAATTGGTTGCGCCCGGCTTCGTCCATGGGAAACTCGCGCGCCGGCAGGAGGCGGATCTCCGCCACCTTGTAGAGCGTGCGCTGGGTGTCCGCATCGAAGGAGCGGATCGACTCGATCTCGTCGTCCAAGAGATCGAGGCGGTAGGGGAGGGCGCTGCCCATGGGAAAGAGGTCGACGAGACCGCCGCGCACGCAGTACTCGCCCGGCGCGACCACCTGCGTAACGTGGCTGTAGCCGGCGAGCGTGAGCTGGGATCGCAGCGCGTCCAGATCGAGCGCTTCCCCCGCCTTCAGGAAAAAACTGTGCGCGGCGAGGAAGGACGGGGGCGCGAGGCGCGTGAGCGCGGTCGCTGCGGGAACGATGGCGACGTCGAAGTCCTCGCGCATGATGCGGTAGAGCGTCGCCAAGCGCTCCGACACCAGATCATGGTGCGGCGAGAAGCCGTCGTAAGGCAGGGTCTCCCAGTCGGGCAGGAGCAGCACGGCGAGCTGCGGCGCGAACCACGCGATCTCGTCCTTCAAGCGCTGCGCCTCGGTCGCGCGGGCGCAGAGCACCACCGCCGGCCGCGAGGCTTTCGCTGCGAGCGCGAGCGCGAGCGCGTCGCTCGAGCCGTGAAGGCGGGCGGCGCTCGCGTTTTTTTCGATGACTGCGCTCATCGTCTTCGTTTCAGAAATAGCAAAACCCGAGTTGAGCGCCGCTCGCCTTGCGAAGCGGAGTTCGAACTCGGGACCCAGTTATAATCGAGGTAATTATATATCGTGTCGAATTCTTCGAATCTCAACCGATTTCAGTGACTTCCAGATATTTCGGCCTGGTTCCGGCCGCAGGCTCGGGTTCGCGCTTCGGGGCCGACGTGCCCAAGCAATACTCGCCGCTCGCGGGCAAGCCGATGCTGCACCACTCGATCGCGCGCCTGCTCGCCGCGCCGGAAGTGGAGATCGCCTTCGTGGTGCTCGCTCCGGGGGACACCGAGTTTCGCAAGTGCGACTGGAGCGCCTTCGGCAACCGGCTCGCCCCGCTCTACTGCGGCGGCGCGAGCCGGCGCGACAGCGTGTTGAACGGAATCATCGCTGCGGCGAGCCTAGTCGACCCGAACGACTGGATACTGGTCCACGACGCGGTGCGGCCCTGCCTGGGCACGCCCGAGCTGCGCCGCCTGATCGAAGAGGCCGGGGGAGACGAAGTCGGCGGAATCCTCGCCGTTCCCGTCGCCGACACGCTAAAGCGCGCGGACGAGGAGCGGCGCATCGCCGCGACCGCGCCGCGCGACGGGCTGTGGCGGGCGCAGACGCCGCAGATGTTCCGGCACAGCATGCTGCTGCGCGCGCTGCGCGAAGCCGAGCACGTCACCGACGAGGCGAGCGCGGTGGAAGCGCTCGGCTACAAACCGAAGCTCGTCGAAGGCAGCACGAAAAACATGAAGGTGACTTTTCCCGCGGACCTCGAGATCGCGGAAAAGATGCTCAGGGACCTGCCGTGAGGATCGGCCAGGGATACGACGTGCACGCGCTGGTGAAGGGCCGGAAGCTCATCCTTGGCGGGGTGAACATACCGTTCGAAAAAGGCCTCGCGGGGCACTCCGACGCCGACGTGCTGGTCCACGCGGTGTGCGACGCGCTCCTCGGGGCTGCGGCGCTCGGCGACATCGGCCGGCATTTCCCGGACAGCGATCCGAAATACAAGAACGCCGACAGCCGCGCCTTCCTGCGCGAGGTCGGCGGAAAGATCCGCGACGCCGGATTCTCGATCGCCAACGTCGATGCCACCATCGTCGCCGAAGCGCCGAAGATGGCCCCGCACATCCCGACGATGGTCGCAAACCTCGCCGCCGATCTCGGGATCCGCGCCGACCAGGTCAACGTCAAGGCGAAGACCGCCGAGCGGCTCGGCGCGATCGGTCGCGGCGAAGGAATCGCCGCCGAGGCGATCGCGCTGATCGAGTAAACCGGGGACAGACCACGGTTTTCATCGCTCGTTCGGTCACGAAACCCTGGTCTGTCCCCGATTTTGATCAATGAGGCTGTTCTTCGCGTTGTGGCCCGACGACGCGGTGCGCGCCGAGCTCGCGCGCTGGTCGCGCGAGCTGCACGCGCTGTGCGGCGGCCGGGCCACGCACCCTGAGAATCTGCACGTGACGCTCGCCTTCCTCGGCAGCGTCGAGGAGGCGCACGTCGCGGAGGTCGAGCGCGCCGCTGGCGGGGTCGCGATGCAGGCCGCGTCGCTCGTGCTCGACCGGCCGGGCTACTGGAAGCACAACCGCATCGCCTGGGCCGGCCCTTCGCTCGTCCCGCCAGAGCTGGCAGCGCTCGTCTCCGGGCTGCGCGGGGCGCTTGCTAAATCGCGGATCGCCTTCGACACCAAGCCCTTCGTGTCGCACGTGACGCTCTTACGCGACGGGCGCGAGCCGCGCGCCATCCCTGAGCTCGCGCCGATCGAATGGCGGCTGGCGGGATTCGCGCTGGTGCAGTCGGTGACGCTGCCCCGGGGCAGCCGCTACGAAGTCCGGAGATCCTGGTCGGCGTGACGTAATGCCTTCCAGGGGAAGGAAAATCCGAGTAATTTCGCTATGTGTTCACCCGGATGGAGTCCCCAAATGGATATCGCATTCCCCATGAAGCCGAACGTCGCGGCGCCGGTGGATTACAGCAAGCGCCGCCACCAGCCCGAAAAAGACGACTTCGAATTGAATCCCGCGGGCGAGGCGCTGCTCGCGTACATCGAAGAATCGGCACGGCCCAAGGAGCTCGCCGCCGCGTTTCCGAGGATCGTCAATCACATGGCCAAGCTGTGGAAGATACCGCGCGAGATGAACCGCTATTTCGAGGAGCTGCTCACCGACACCCGCGGGAAACGCAACGGCTTTCCGCTCAACATCCTCATGGAGCTGAGCACGCTCGACGACTACTACAAGACCAAGACGCGTACCGCCACGCGCGACGTGTGGGATACTTGAGCTGAAATCCCGGCGGGCGCGAGCCCGCCGGTCGCGTTTTACTTCGCAAGCCCCATCTTTTTCGCCACGCCCGTGTAGACGCGGATGCGTTCCTTCATGAACGCGTCCATCTGCCCCACGCCGACGTTCACCAGCTCGAAGCCGCTCTTCGCGGCGAGCTCCTTCATCTCCGGGTCGTTGTTCAGCTCCGCCCACAGGTCGGACATGCGCTTGCGCACCGCGGGAGGCGTGGACTTCGGCATGCCGATGCCGCGGAAGGCGCCGTCGACCCAGTTCACGCCGAGCTCCTTGAACGTGGGCGTGTCCGGCAGCAGCGGGTGGCGCTTGTCCATCGCCACCGCGAGCGCGCGCATCTTGCCCTTGTTGTTGATCGCGAAGGCGGTGTAGGACATGGCGCCGCTCACGTGGCCGCCCGCCACCGCGATGGTCATGTCGCCGGTGCCCTTGAAAGGCACGTAGAGGGTCTTGACGCCGAACTCCGAGTCGAGGCGCTCGTGCGCCGCGTGGTTCGCGGAATTGATCCCCGATCCGCCGAGCGTGAGCTTTCCGGGCTCCTCCTTCGCGGCCTTGAGGAAATCCTGGAAGGTCTTGATGGCGCTCGACTCGGGCACGACCAGCGCGTCCGGCGTGTAGTGAAACCAGTACGTCGGCGTGATGTCCTCGGTCTTGTACTGCACCTGTCCCTCGAAGGGCGCGAGCACGATGTGCGGCAGGTTGATGCCGACGACGTTGAGCCCGTCGCCCGGCAGGGTGTTCATCTGGTTCCACATGACGGCGCCCCCCACTCCCGGCTTGTACTGGATGATGGTTTCGATCGCGGGGCATTTCTTCTTCAGCACGAACTGCTGGTGCCTCGCCGAGATGTCGGATTCGCCACCGGCCGGAAACGCCTGCCAGTACATCAGGTTCTTCTCCGGGCAGGTCTGCGCGAACGCCGCGGGGGCGGCGGCCAGGGCGAGGACGGCGAGCAGTCTCTTCATGGCGGGATTGTCCTTTTGAGTTGCCGCGAAGTGTACCGGAAAAGCGTCTCTCGTCCGGAGCGCGGTCACGCGGCCGCTTGCCCTTCGAGCGGAAGGCGGATGCGCGCGACGAGGCCCCCGCCCTCGCGGGGGAGCAGCTCGAATCGCCCGCGGTGCGCGCGCACCACGCGCTCGACGATGGCGAGACCCAGGCCCGCGCCGCCCTTGTCGCTGCGCGCGACCTCCAGGCGCGTGAACGGCTGCTTCAGCCGCTCCACCTCCGAGTCCGGAATGCCCGGGCCGCGGTCCGCGACCTGGAGCACCACCGCGCCGTCTTCGGCGCGCACCGCGACGCTCACTTCCTTTTCCCCGTAGCGCAGCGCGTTGTCGATGAGGTTCAGCACCACGCGCCGCATCGACATCAGCTGCAGCGGCAGCTCGGGCACGCGGGAAAAATCGGTCTCGATCGATTTGCCGCGCCGCCGGTAGTGCTCGGCGACCTCGGCCGCGATCGCGGCGAGATCGGCGCTCTGCACCGGCTCGCCGCCGTCGGTCCTCGCAAAATCGAGGAACTGGTTGACGGTGCGGTCCATCTCCTCGATATCGGCGGTCATTCCCTCCCTCAGCTGCGCCTCGGCTCCGCTCATCTCCAGTCCCAGCCGCAGCCTCGAGAGCGGCGTGCGCAGGTCGTGCGAGACGCCCGCGAGAATCAGGGCGCGGTCGGCGTCCAGGCGCGCGAGGCCCTTCGACATCTGGTTGAAAGCCTGAGACAGCATGCGGATCTCCTCGGGACCGGACTCGGGGACGGGCTCGGGCATCTTCCCCATGCCGATGGCGCTTGCGGCCTGAGCGAGCGCCTTCAGGGGGCGGTTGAGGCGCGACACGAGGAAGTACGCGGCGAGGAGCGACAGCGCCAAGACGAGCGCGCCCCAGCCGAGCCAGCGCAGGGCGATCTGCCGCTCGATGCGCTCGCGCGGCACCCGCAACCAGTATTCGTCGTCGTCGATGTGGAAGCTCACCCAGAGCCCGGGCTGGCCTTCGCGCTCGATCGCGAACCGGGTGTCGGGCCCCAGCCCCTTGCGCACTGCTTCGCTCACCAGGCGCAGCAACGGCAGGTCGGGCAGCGGTACGACGCGCTCGCCCGGCTCGGACGGGTAGACCTGGATGCGTTCGCGTTCGGCGATCTCGGAGAGCAGGTCGCGGCGCTTGTCGGGCTGGGAAGTGATCAGCGCGGTTCGAATGAGGTTGACGGCGCTGATGAGATTCTGGGAAATCTGGCGCGCGCGCGGCTCCCGCTCATAGCTGCGGAAAATCTGGAACCACCCGACCGTGGTGACGATCACCAAGATGGCGAGCAGGATGAAAGTGCGCCACAGGAGCGAGCGCGGCCACAAGACCGGCAAAATCATTGCGGCCGGCCGTCGGGCACGAAGACGTAGCCGAACCCCCACACGGTCTGGATGTAGGCGGGATGTGCGGGATCCTTCTCGACGAGCTTCCGCAGGCGCGAGATCTGCACGTCGATCGAGCGGTCGAACACCTCGTACTCGCGGCCGCGCGCGAGCTCCATCAGCTTGTCGCGCGACAGCGGCGTCCTCGGATTCGTGACGAGGACCTTGAGCAGGGCGAACTCGCCCGTGGTGAGCGCCAGCGACTGGCCGTCGCGCTCGAGCGTGCGCGTGGCGAGGTTGATCGTCATGTTTCCGAAGCTGACCTCTTCCGCCTCGACGGCGGGGGCGCCCGGGGGGAGCGGCGCCGCGCGGCGGCGCAACACCGCGTTGATGCGCGCCACCAGCTCGCGCGGGTTGAAGGGCTTGGGCAGGTAGTCGTCGGCGCCCATCTCCAGGCCGACGATGCGGTCCACGTCCTCGCCCTTGGCGGTCAGCATGATGATGGGGACCGTATTCTTCCCGCCGCGCAGCCTGCGGCAGATCGTCAGGCCGTCCTCTCCCGGGAGCATCAGGTCGAGCACGAGGAGATCGACGCGCTCGCGCGCTAGCAGCTTGTCCATGCCCGCCGCATCCGGAACGGTGTGCACGCCGAACCCCTGCTCGGTCAGATAGCGTTGCAGCAGGTCGCGCAGGCGCAGATCGTCGTCGACCACCAGGATTCTTGTCTTGGGCTCGGTCATCGGCGTATCGTAACCTGATGGGCGGCGTGCTTGCAGGGCGAGCGTAACCGCAGGTTGCTGGGTGCCGCGCGGAAACAAGTTGTTACAATCGGTGCGACGGTCGTCGCAAATCACTTACAAACGCCGTCTAATCTTCGCACACGGCCGACAATGAAGAGTTCCATGGAGGCGAGTGTGAGGTTCCTGATCGCATTGGGTGCTGTCGCCCTGGTTGTGCTCGCCGCGCATCCGGCGGCAGCGCAGCACGGCCAGGGCAACCGCGGGCTCGGTCGCGCCGCGCCCGGACGCCCGACACCGCCTCAACAGGTACCGGCGCGCGACGTCGCCGGGCAGAACGCGAATCGTGAGGCGCGCATGACTCCGGAGCAGCGCCGGCAGCTGCGGCGCGACGTCCACGACCACGGCCGCGATATCTACCGCGAGCGCACTGCCGGCCAGAACCGGCCCTGACGGGATCTCCAGCCCATCACAACGCCGCGGCGATCGCCTTGCCGACGTCGCCGGTCGAGGCCTTGCCTCCGATGTCGCGCGTGCGCGGACCTTCGGCGAGCACGCGCTCGATCGCGCGCACGATCGCTTCGCCCGCGTCCTTGTGTCCGAGGTGCTCGAGCATCATCGCGCCCGACCAGATCTGCCCGATCGGGTTCGCGATGTTCTTGCCCGCGATATCCGGCGCCGAGCCGTGCACCGGCTCGAACACCGACGGGAATTTGCGCTCGGGATTGATGTTGCCCGAGGGCGCTATGCCGATGGTGCCGGTGCAGGCGGGCCCCAGGTCCGAGAGGATGTCGCCGAAGAGGTTCGACCCGACCACGACGTCGAACCAGTCCGGATGCTGCACGAAGTGGGCGGTGAGGATGTCGATGTGGTACTGGTCGGTCTTCACCTCGGCGTAGCGCGCGGCCATGGCGCGAACGCGCTCGTCCCAGTAAGGCATGGTGATCGAGATCCCGTTCGACTTGGTGGCCGAGGTGAGGTGCTTCTTCGGGCGGCTCCTCGCGAGCTCGAACGCGTACCTGAGTATGCGGTCGGTGCCCGCCCGGGTGAAGGTGCTCTGCTGCACCACGGTTTCCCGCTCGGTGCCTTCGAAGATGCGCCCGCCGATCGACGAGTATTCGCCTTCGGTGTTCTCGCGAACCACCCAGAAATCGATGTCGCCCTGTTTGCGCCCGGCGAGCGGCGATTGGATCCCCGGCATCAGGCGCACCGGGCGGAGATTCACGTACAGGTCGAAGCCGCGGCGCATCGGGATCAAGAGCTCCCACAGGGACACGTGATCGGGCACGCCGGGAAAACCGCAGGCGCCGAAGAACACGGCGTCGTGATTCCGGATCGTCGCGAGGCCGTCTTCCGGCATCATGCGCCCGTGCTTCAGGCGGTACTCGCAGCTCCAGGGAAATTCGTCCCACTCGAATGCGATGCCGAATTTCCTGCCTGCGGCCTCGAGCACGCGCACGCCCTCCGGCACGACTTCCTTGCCGATGCCGTCGCCGGCGATGACGGCGATCCTGTAGCTCTTCATCGATCTTTCACCTCTAGAATGCGACGTTTCGTCCGCCTTTGAGCTTGAGCATCTCGCGCGCTTCGTCGGGAGTCGCGACCTGCAACCCGAGCTCCTCCAGGATGCGGCGGATCTTCGTGACCTGCTCCGCGTTGGTCCTTGCGAGCGTGCCGCGGCCGAGCCACAGGCTGTCCTCCAGGCCGACGCGCACGTTTCCGCCCATGACCGCGGACATCGCGGCGACGAACATCTGGTTGCGTCCGGCACCGAGCACCGACCACAGATACTGGTCGCCGAAGAGGCGGTCGGCGGTGCGCTTCATGTGCATCACGTCCTCGGGGTGCGGGCCGATTCCGCCGCGGATGCCGAACACCGACTGGATGAAAAGCGGCGGCTTCACCAGCCTGCGGTCGAGAAAATGCGCCGCTGTATACAAGTGCCCGATGTCGTAGCACTCGATCTCGAAGCGCGTGTCGTTTCCGCTGCAGGACTGAAGGATGTAGGCGATGTCCTTGAACGTATTCTTGAAGATGCGCTCGTCCGAGCCGGCGAGGTAGGGCTTTTCCCAGTCGTACTTCCATTCCTTGTAGCGCGTCAGCATCTCGTACAGGCCGAAGTTCATCGAGCCCATGTTGAGCGAGGCGACTTCGGGCTTGAGCTGCAGCGCCGGCTGCAGCCGCTCCTCGACCGTCATGGTCGGCGCGCCGCCGGTGGTGAGATTGATGACGACGTTCGAGGCCGCCTTGATCGCGGGCAAAAAGCGCATGAACATCTTCGGATCCTGAGTCGGCCGGCCGTCGGCGGGCTCGCGCGCGTGCAGGTGCACGATCGCCGCGCCCGCCTGCGCCGCGCCGATCGCGCCTGCGGCGATCTCCTCAGGCGTCACCGGAAGGTGCGGCGACATCGTCGGGGTGTGGATCGCGCCGGTCACGGCGCAGGTGATGATGACCTTGCCTTGCGCTGCGGCCATTCCCGGTCTATTGCCTTTGCTCGACGATCTTGACGCGCTTCACGGCCTCGGCGAGTTTATTCGCGTCCGCGTCCCAGAATTTCTGGAACTCGGGCGCGTCTAGATAGTTGATCGGCGTCTCGACCTTCGCCATGGCGTTGCGGAAGTCGGGGTCCTGCACGGCCTGGCGCAGCGAGTCGCGCAGCTTCTTCCGGACGGCCGGCGGAGTCGCGGCGGGCGCCATCAATCCCGCCCAGATGAAGTACTCGGCGTCGATCCCGAGCTCCTTCAGCGTCGGCACGTCCGGAAGCGAGGCGAGCCTCTTGCTCCCGAAGCTCGCGAGCGGCCGCAGCCGCCCTCCCTTGATCTGGCCGATCATGGCCGCCGGACCGCCGACCGTGGAATCCACCTGCGAGCCGAGCAGGGCCTGCAGCGCCGGTCCGCCGCCGCTGTAGGGAACGTGCCACAGCGTGATCCCGGTGGCGTGCTCGAGAAGCGTGTAAGGCATGTGCAGCGCGCCGAATATCCCGGAAGAGCTGTAGCTGATCTTGCCGGGACGCTTCTTCGCGTCCTCGACGAAATCCTTCACGGTCGCCCAGGGCGCTTCCTTGCGCACCACGAGGACGACGGGGTCGGCGGAGATGAGGGCGATTGGAGCGAGCTGGTTGAGTTCGTAGGGCGGGCTGTGTCCCTGGAGACGTTCCGCTTCCGGGATCACCGAAATGGACGAGAGCGCCATCAGCAGCGTATACCCGTCCGGCTTCGCGTTCGCGACATAAGCGTTGCCCGTGGCCCCCGCGGCGCCGGGCTTGTTCTCGATGATGACGCGCTGCTTCAACATCTTTTCCATCGCGAACGCGGTCGGCCGTGCGGTGATGTCTGCCACGCCGCCCGGCGGGAACGCCACGACCATCGTGATGGGGCGGGACGGATACGCGTCCTGCGCGAACACGGGAACAGGCAGAAGCGCCACAGCCACCAACGCGATCCGTCGACGCATCTTTTTCCTCCGGGTGGATGTCTTATTTTCCGGGACCATCATCGGGGCTCGAGCGCCCGGCGTCAAGCGCCGCCGGCGGCTCTGCGATCCGATAGAATTCCCGAGCGACCATGAACCTGCTCGCGATCGATACCTCCACCGATTTCTGCTCGGTCGCGGCAAGCCGCGGCGAGGCGCTGTTCTCGCGTCACGAGCGCGCCGGCCAGCGCCAGGCGGAGACGATCCTCGGCATGGTCGATGAGGTGCTCGCCGAGGCGGGCATCGAAGTCGCGCAGATCCAGGGCATCGCCTACGGCGCGGGCCCGGGCTCGTTCACCGGCCTTCGCATCGCGGCGGGCGTGACGCAGGGACTCGCGCTCGCGCGCGGCATCGGCGTGATCGGCGTGGGCTCGCTGCTCGCCTTGAGCGAGGAAGCGGGGAAGGATGCCGCGGACGGGCGGGTGATCGCCTGCCTCGATGCGCACAGGGGCGAGGTGTATCATGCCGCCTACCGCAGGACGGGCGCCGGATGGGAAGAGGTTTCCGCTCCTGGCCTGTACCGGCCCGAGGCGGTGCCGGTCGCATCGGGCGGGGACTGGACGGGCTGCGGCGACGGTTTCGCCGCCTATCGCGAGCGCCTCGCGGCCCGGCTCGGCGAATGCGTTTCGGCGATCCGTCCCGAAGCGGCTCCGAGCGCGCGAGCGGTGCTGAGGCTAGCGATCCCGCGTTTCGCCGCCGGGGAAGCGAAGGACGCCGCCACTGCGGTGCCTGTGTATCTGCGCGACAAGGTCGCGCTCAAGACGAGCGAACGCTGATGAGCGCGGTACTGCGACCTGCCCCCAGCCTCGAGCCGATGAGCGAAGCCGATCTTCGCGCCGTGATCGACATCGAGGAACGGCTCTATGATTTTCCCTGGACGCTCGGGAATTTCCGCGACTCGCTGCGCGCCGGGTACGGCTGCTGGGCGTACCGCGACGGCGCTCAGCTGATCGGTTACGCGGTGCTCATGCTCGCCGCGGGCGAAGCGCATCTCCTCAACCTGAGCGTCGCCGCCCACGCGCAGCGCCGCGGCCACGGACGCACCCTGCTCGCGCACGTCGTGGCAATCGCGCGGGAGAGCGAGGCGAAGGTCCTGTTCCTCGAAGTCCGGCCGACGAACGCAGTCGGGCGCCGCCTGTATTCCGGCTACGGCTTCAAGCAGGTCGGCGTTCGACGCGGCTACTATCCGGCGCGCCGCGGCCGCGAGGACGCGCTGGTCCTGGCGCTCGATCTGTGAGAGGGCGGAGCGAGCGCTATCTGGAAGAGATGGGGCTCGCTCCCGTATGGAAGCTGCGCGGGCCGAAGCGGGCGCGGGGGATTCGGGATCCGGAAAAGAAATCCGGCGAAAGCCGCCCTGCCGCGCCCGTCGCCTTGAAACCGGCGCCGCCGCGCCGCGCTGCGGAGATCCTTCCTCCGGTTCCGGGGCTCGTGGGGGCGGCCAGGCTCGATCTCGCCGATGACCGCGCGGCGCGCATTCTGCGCATGGATTGGCCGGCGCTCAAGACGGCGGTGGCGGCCTGCCAGGCCTGCGGACTGCGCAAGACCTGCACTCAGACCGTTTTCGGCGTGGGCGACGAGCAGGCCGACTGGCTGCTGGTGGGCGAGGCGCCGGGCGCCGAGGAAGACGCGCGCGGCGAACCTTTCGTGGGGCAGGCCGGCCGCCTGCTCGACAACATGCTCGCCGCGATCGGCCTCGCGCGCGGCGAGAACGTCTACATCTGCAACGTGCTCAAGTGCCGCCCGCCGGGCAACCGCAATCCGGATCCCTTCGAAGTCGCCCAGTGCACGCCCCACCTGCTGCGCCAGCTCGAGCTCATCCGGCCGAAACTGATCCTCGCGATGGGGCGCTTCGCGGTGCAGGCGCTGCTCAACACCGAGGCGAGCATCGCGAGCCTGCGCGGGCGCCTGCATCGCTATCAGGGCGTGCCGCTCATCGTGACCTATCACCCGGCCTACCTGCTGCGCAGTCTCCCCGACAAGGCCAAGGCCTGGGAAGACCTGTGCTTCGCCCGGCGCAGCATCGCGGCCTTGTAATCCGGAGCGGCGTCCCCAATTCAGGGGCACGACTTTCAGGGAGGAATCCATGCGCAAACTACTTTCAGCGGCCGTCGTCCTGATCACCGTGGGGTTGGCGGGTTGCGGCTACAACGACATCCAGCGAGGCGACGAACAGGTCAAGGCGGCCTGGTCGGAGGTGCTCAACCAGTACCAGCGGCGCAACGATCTCATTCCCAACTTGGTCAACACGGTCAAAGGATTCGCGGCGCAGGAACAGCAGGTCCTGATCCAGGTCACCGAGGCGCGCTCACGCGTCGGCAGCATCCAGGCGACGCCCGAGCTCCTCAACGACGAAGCGGCGTTCCGGCGCTTCCAGCAGGCGCAGGCGGGAATGACGAGCGCTCTCTCGCGGCTGCTGCTCGTCGCCGAGAATTATCCCCAGCTCAAGTCGGACGCGAACTTCCGCGACCTGCAGGCGCAGCTCGAAGGCACGGAGAACCGCATCACGGTCGCGCGCAACCGCTACATCAAGGCGGTGCAGGAATACAACGTGCTCGTGCGCCAGTTCCCGGTCAACCTCACGGCGATGCTGTTCGGCTACCAGCTCAAGCCGAGCTTCAGCGTCGAAGACGAAAAGGCGATCTCGAAGCCGCCCACGGTCGATTTCGGCAAAGCCGGCGCGCCGGCGAAGCAGTAGTCCCATGCTCGGGCGCTGGCTCGGCCTCGTCGCGGCCGGCGTTGTCCTCGCGGGTCTGGGCTCCGCGCGCGCCGAGGTGGCGGTGCCGCCGCTCCGGGCGCACGTCAGCGATTTCACCGGCACGCTCTCGGCGCAGCAGCTTCAGGATCTCGAGTCGCGGCTCGCCGTCTTCGAGCGCGGCAAAGGCAGCCAGGTCGCGGTGCTGATGTTGCCGACGACTGCGCCGGAAACCATCGAGGAGTACTCGATCCGCGTCGCCGACGCCTGGAAAATCGGCCGCGCGCGCGTCGACGACGGCGTCATCCTCGTCGTCGCCAAGAACGACCGCAAGCTCCGCGTCGAAGTCGGCCGCGGTCTGGAGGGCGCGATCCCCGACGCCGTCGCAAAGCGGGTGGTGAGCGACGTGATCGCGCCGCATTTTCGCTCCGGCGATTACTACGGCGGCATCGCGGCCGGGACCGACGCGCTGATGAAGCTGATCGAGGGAGAGGGCCTGCCTGCGCCGCAGTCGGGAGTGATCATCCGTGGCGTTCATCGCACTATCGATTTCCAGACGATATTCCTGCTGTTCGTCGCGCTCGTCGTGACCGATGCGATCTTCAGGCGCCTCTTCGGCCGCGTCGTCGGCGCCGGAATTTCCGGAGGGATCGTGGGCGCCATCGTCTGGCTGGCCGCGGGCGTGCTCGCGTTCGCAGTCATCGGGGGCCTCCTGGGATTCGTCGTGGCGCTCGTCAACGGCTTGGGCAGCCGTCGCGGCAGTTGGGCTAGCGGCGGTTGGCCCGGCGGAAGATGGTCGGGCGGAGGCGGTTTCGGCGGAGGCGGTTTCGGCGGTGGCGGATTCAGCGGCGGTGGCGGGGGATTCAGCGGAGGCGGCGCCTCCGGGAGCTGGTGACGCGATGACCGCCTGGAAACGCTGGTTCCGTCACCTGTTCACCGACCACTGGTCGGTCAGGCGCGCGTTCCCCCCGGCCGCTCTGCGCGCCATCGAAAAAGCAATCGGCGAGGAGGAACGGCACCACGCCGGGCAACTGCGCTTCGCCGTCGAAGCTTCGCTGCCTTTGGGTGAGCTGCTTCGCGGCGTCCGTTCGCGCGAGCGCGCGCTGGAGTGCTTCGGCCGCTTGCGCGTGTGGGACACCGAGCACAATACCGGCGTGCTGATCTATCTTCTGCTCGCCGACCGGCGTGTCGAGATCGTCGCCGATCGCGGCATCCACGGCAAAGTCGGGACGACCGCCTGGGAGGCGATTTGCGGCGAGATGCAGCAGGAGTTCGCGCGCGGGCAGTTCGAGCGCGGCGTGGTGCTCGGCGTGCGCGCGGTCAGCGATCTGCTCGCAGCGCACTTCCCGCCTTCGGGTGACCGCCGCAACGAGCTGCCGGACAAGCCCGTCGTGCTGTGAACGTGGGGCGTGCCCCCTTTCAACAACCTGCTAGCCCCTAGGCGGCAACTCGGCCGCTTGAATCGGCAGATCGAGCTTTTGGGTGCGGCGCAAGAGTGCGATTTTCGTCGCCTTGCCGATCCGCTCTTCGCTGAGCAGGCGGTGCAGCTCGTCGACTCCCGCGACGTTTTCTCCGTCGTAACCGATGATGACGTCTCCGGGCTCGATCCCCGCCCGCTGCGCGGCGCCGCCCGGCTCGACCGACTCCACGCGCACTCCCGCCCCGGCCGCGAGGCCGTGAAAGCGCACGGCGCGGCGCGAGAGAGCGATGGTCGCGCCGCCCACGCCGATATAGCCGCGGCGCACGCGGCCGAAACGCAGCAACTGCTCCACCACCCATTTCGCGGTGTCGATCGCGGTCGCGAAGCAGATTCCTTGCGCGAACGGGATGATCGCGGTGTTGACGCCGATCACCTCGCCCGCGGAGTTCACGAGAGGCCCGCCCGAGTTGCCCGGGTTGAGCGCCGCGTCGGTCTGGATCACGTCGTCGATGAGCCGTCCGGTCGTCGCCCGCAGACTGCGCCCGAGCGCGCTCACCACGCCGGCCGTCACCGTGTGCTGAAAGCCGTAGGGATTTCCGATTGCGATCGCGAGCTGGCCGACGCGCAGGCCGCGCGAGGTTCCCAGCGTCGCCGCTGAAAGATGGTGCCCGCCGATGCGGATCACGGCGACGTCGGTGTCGGGATCGTCGCCGACCAAGTCCGCGTCGAAGCTCGCGCCGTCGGCGATGCTCACCTGGATGGCGCGCGCGCCGTGCACGACGTGGCTGTTGGTGAGGATGAATCCGTCGGGGGTGAACACGAACCCCGAGCCGCTGCCGCGGCGCGGCGCTTCGCCTTCGGCCGAGCGCGCGCCTTGAGCGACCTCGACGTGAACGACGGCGGGGCCGACCCGCTCGGAGGCCGCGATCACCGCGGCGGAATAGGCGTCGAGCAGGACGGCGTCGCCTTCGCCGCGCGCCGGGGAAGCCGCCCGCGGCGAACCGTCATCGAGCCGCGGTGAGCCGTCGTCGAGTACCGCAATCGCGCCCATGGTCTTGCAGACGTGGGGGCGCCCGGCGGAAAATCAAGGATATCCGCGTTCCTTGCTGGTCTTCATTCCGATCAAGTGCAGCGAATCGCCGCGGCTCTGGTTGTAGCGGTGGCGCAGCATCACCGCGCCCATCGCGAGCACGACGAACGCGCCGAAGGCCACGATGATGGTGTTGATGTGCACGTTGGCTTTGATCATCGCCGAATAGATGGCGAGCATCAGCAGGATCGAGATGTTCTCGTTGAAATTCTGCACCGCGATCGAATGGCCGGCGGAAAGGAGCACGTAGCCGCGGTGCTGCAGCAGCGCATTCATCGGCACCACGAAGAATCCCGCCATGGCGCCGATCACGACCAGCAGGGCGTAGACGAGCGGCATGCTCGTCACGAAGATCATCCCCACGACCACGACGCCCATCGCGATTCCGGCCGGCAGCACCTTGAGGGAGTCCCGCAGGGCTATGAAGCGTCCGGCAATCACCGCGCCCAGGGCCACGCCCGCCGCGGTGATGCTCTGGAGCACCGCGCCTTTGTCGAGCGGGAGCCCGAGGTGGCCCGCGGCCCACTGCAGAACGAGAAACTGCAGGGTCGCTCCCGCCCCCCAGAAAAGCGTGGTCACCGAAAGTGAGACCTGCCCCAGCTTGTCCTTCCAGAGCATCACGAAGCAGAGGTAGAAATCGCGCATCAGCAGCACGGGATTGGTCTGCTGCCGGCCGTAGCGCGCGCCGGTATCCGGGATGAACAGGTTGAAAATCGCGGCGACGACGTAGATCGCGGAGATGACGAGGATCGCGGCCTCGGCCGGTGTTTCGATCCCCGTGTCGATATGCGGCACGTCGATCGCGAGCAGCAGCGAGGCGATGCGCGGGCTGATCAGCGCTCCGCCGAGCACGGTCCCGAGGATGATCGATGCGACGGTGAGCCCCTCGATCCAGCCGTTGGCGGCGACGAGCTTCTCCGGGGGCAGCAGCTCGGTGAGGATCCCGTACTTCGCGGGGGAGTACGCGGCCGCGCCGAACCCGACCACCGCGTACGCGGCGAGCACCAGCGCGTAGCCGGGAATGCCCGCGAATTCGACGTAGTCGGTGAAGAACATCATCACGCAGCCGGCGATCTTGATCGTGTTGGTGATGAACATCACCCGGCCCTTAGGGATCGCGTCGGCGAAAGCGCCGACGAACGCGGCGAGCGCCACGTAGGACACGGTGAAGAAGAATTTCAGCAGCGGGACCATCCACGCCGGTCCGTCGAGCTCCAGCAGCTGGGCGATCGCGGCGATCAGCAGGGCGTTGTCGGCGAGGGAGCTGAAGAACTGCGCCGCCATGATGGTGTAGAAACCCCGCTTCATGATTGCCGGCGCCTGCGTCGAGCGGAGTCGTGGGTGCTGAAGCTGCGATTCATCGATACCCTGCGTCCTGCACGGGCGTCTCGGAAGGTAAACGCCCTCGGCCGCCCGCTTTATACCATGAGTCATTTGTCAGGTGCGTAAGCTTGTGCATGACCGCTCTCCGGAAATCCCGGTTTTGTGGTCGAATGGCGGGCCATGCGCCCCATCCGAGTCCGCATCGATTCCGCCGCGCTGCGCCACAACCTCGATGCGGCGAGGCGGCGCGCGCCGCGCTCGCGTATCTGCGCGGTGGTGAAGGCGAACGCCTACGGTCACGGTCTCGCGCGCGCGGCCCGGGCGCTCGCCGCGGCCGATGGCCTCGCGCTGATCGAACTGGAAGCGGCGCTCGAGCTGCGGCGCCTAGGCGAGCGGCGCCCGATACTGCTCCTTCAGGGATTTTTCTCCCCCGACGAGCTCGAGCCGATCGCGGCGCACGGTCTCACCGCCGTGGTGCACGACGCGGAGCAGCTCGCCATCCTCGAGCGCGCGCGGCCGCCGAAGAAGATCGCGGTGGTCGCGAAGCTGAACACCGGCATGAACCGGCTCGGCTTTCCCGCGGAGGATCTTCGCGGCGTGCTCGAGCGCCTGCGCAACTGTCCGGGCGCCGGCGCGATCGCGCTCATGACGCATTTCGCCGACGCCGACGGCAAGCGCGGCGTGCGCTGGCAGCTCGAGCGCTTCGAGGCGGCGAGCGCGGGCGTCGATCTTCCGAAGAGTCTCGCCAACTCCGCCGCGCTGCTGCGCTATCCGGAGGCGCACAAGGACTGGGTGAGGCCGGGGATCATGCTCTATGGCTGCTCGCCCTTTCCCGACGAAAGCGCCGAAAAATTGGGTCTGAAGCCGGCGATGACGCTCACGAGTGAGCTGATTGCGGTGAAGGAGTTACGCCCGGGCGACTGCGTCGGCTATGGCTGCACCTTCACCGCCGATGCGCGGATGCGCGTCGGCGTCGTCGCCTGCGGCTACGCCGACGGCTATCCCCGCCACGCGCCTACCGGGACCCCTATCCTCGTCGCCGGAAAGCGCACTCGCACCCTGGGACGCGTGGCGATGGACATGCTGTTCGCCGATGTCAGCGGAATTTCCGGCGCAGAGGTCGGTTCGGCGGTGACTCTCTGGGGCGAAGGCTTGTCCGCCGACGAAGTCGCGGCGAGCGCGGGCACCGTAAGCTATGAGCTCTTGTGCGCAATCTCGCAGCGGGTGCCCGTGTCGGAGGCGCCCTGATGGCCAAGGCGAGGAGCGTCTACGCCTGCACCGAATGCGGCGGCGAGTCGCCGAAGTGGCAGGGACAGTGCTCGCACTGCGGCGCCTGGAACACGCTGGTCGAAGGGGTCGCGGAGTCGACGCCCAGAAACCGCTTTTCAGGCGTCACGAAAAGCTCGGAGCTCAAGCGGCTCGCGGAGGTGAGCGCGCGCGACGCGCCGCGGATGGCGAGCGGGATGGAAGAGCTCGACCGGGTGCTCGGCGGCGGATTCGTCGCGGGCGAGGTGGTGCTGATCGGGGGCGACCCGGGCGTGGGGAAATCCACGCTCCTCCTCCAGGTCCTGGCGCGCATGAGCGGCTCGCACAAGGCTGTATACGTAAGCGGCGAGGAGTCCGCCGAGCAGATCGCGCTGCGTGCGCGGCGCCTTGCGCTCGACTCAGGAAAGCTCGAGCTGCTCGCCGAGATCCAGCTCGAGCGCATTCTCGCGACGCTGGAGAAGGCGAAGCCCGAGATCGCCGTCGTCGATTCGATCCAGACGCTGTACTCGGAGCAGCTCACCTCGGCGCCGGGCTCTGTCGCGCAGGTGCGCGAGTGCGTGGCGCACCTCACGCGCTACGCCAAGGCGAGCGGCGCGGTCGTGGTGCTCGTCGGCCACGTCACCAAGGAGGGCGCGATCGCGGGCCCGCGAGTCGTGGAACACATCGTAGACGCGGTGCTGTACTTCGAAGGCGACACGCACCAGAGCTTCCGCCTCATCCGCGCCTTCAAGAACCGCTTCGGCGCGGTGAACGAGCTCGGCGTGTTCGCGATGACCGACAAGGGCCTGCGCGGGGTTTCCAATCCGTCGGCGATTTTCCTGTCGCAGCACTCCGGCGAAGTCTCGGGCTCGTGCATCCTCGTCGCGCAGGAGGGCACGCGGCCGCTGCTGGTCGAGATCCAGGCGCTGGTTGACGCGGCGCACGCGCCCAATCCGCGGCGGCTGACAGTGGGCCTGGAGCAGAACCGCCTCGCGATGCTGCTCGCGGTGCTGCACCGCCACGCGGGCATCGCCTGCTACGATCAGGACGTGTTCGTGAATGCGGTGGGCGGCGTGCGCATCAGCGAGCCCGCCGCCGACCTCGCGGTGCTGCTCGCGATCGTCTCCTCGCACGTCGACAAGCCGCTGCCTGCGAAGCTCGCGGTGTTCGGCGAGATCGGCTTGGCGGGCGAGGTGCGCCCCGCGCCGCGCGGACAGGAGCGGCTGAGGGAGGCCGCCAAGCTCGGCTTCACCCAGGCGATCGTCCCCAGGGCGAATCAGCCGAAGCAGAAGATCGACGGGCTCGAGATCGTCGCCGTCGAGCGCGTCGCGGATGCGATCGCGAGGTTTCGGGCCTAGAATCGAGCCGAAGGGGACGAGCCTTGAAGAACGCCCAACCCGGAATCCTGGCGCCTATTCCGCGGCACGCGCGCTATCTCACCTTCGGCTTGAAGCAGGGCGCGCGCCCGCAAGCCGCGCTGCGGGCCCTGGCCGCGATCGCGGACGGTGAGAGCTGTGTCGTGGGCTTGGGCGCCGTCCTGCTGTTCGCGCTGCAAAAGAGGATCGAGGGGCTGCGCCCGTTTCCGCATCACAAGGGCGAAGGCGTCGACGTGCCATCGACTCCGGCCGCGCTCTGGTGCTGGCTGCGCGGCGAAGACCGCGGCGACATCGTGCTCCGCGCGCGCGCGATCGAGAAGATCCTCGCGCCCGCTTTCGAGACGAGCGGCGTCGTCGACGGATTCAAGCACGGCCGCGGGCTCGATCTCACCGGCTACGAGGACGGCACCGAGAACCCGAAGGGGAAGAAAGCCGCCGAGGCCGCGATCGTGCGCGACAAGCGGGCGGGAATCGGTGGCGCGAGCTTCGCCGCCGTGCAGCAGTGGGTGCACGACTTTGAGAAATTCGCCGCGATGCCGCGGAAACAGCAGGACGACACCATCGGCCGGCGCAAAACCGACAACAAGGAGATCGGAAACGCGCCGCCTTCGGCGCACGTGAAGCGCACCACGCAGGAGAGCTTTTCGCCCGAAGCCTTCGTGCTGCGGCGCTCGATGCCCTGGGCGGATGCGACGCGCGCGGGACTCGTATTCGTCGCCTTCGGCAAATCGCTCGACGCCTTCGAGGCGCAGTTGAAGCGCATGGCGGGCGCGGAGGACGGGACGACCGACGCGCTGTTTACGTTTACGCGGCCGGTGACCGGTGTCTTCCTCTGGTGCCCGCCGGTGAGGAAAGGGCGCATCGATCTGCGCGCGATCGGGCTGTAGGTGACTCAGCATTGAGCGGTCTACATGCCAGCGCACACTTATCACAGACAAAGAGCTGAGGCTGCATAAATGAGCTACCCTCGTACAGTCCTGACGTTGCTCCCGATAGTTCTTGTCGCCTGTGCCGGCGGCATCTTAGAAGGCACGCCGCTTGATACTCGAGGTCCCCACGGCCTCCAGTTCAGGTTGGTGTCGCCAACGTCCCCGCTTACTACGGACGTGTTCTTGTTTCACAGTAACGTCAATCGCTTTAAGTACCGGTGGACATTACTGAGTGCTTCTGGTGTCGAGGTCGCGTCTTGGGAATCAGTGTCGATCTGGGAGCGGACGTGGAAGCCGGGTGAGAATTCCCGCGATCTTGGCCGCGGCGTCGCTCATCTCGCACTCGTTGCTCTAAATACGCTCGCGGAGAACAACCTGCAACCTTCGGAGAACCCTAGAGAATGAAAACAGAAAGACTTCTTGCCGTATTTGCTGTTGGTGCATTCTCTGCGGCCTGCGCGTTCTTCCAAGGGTATCCGGCGAAGTCGGTGCAGGTGATCGAGCCATTCGGCGCCGGCAGCGGAGTCGACGTAGTTACCCGGGCCGTCACCGGGAAGCTCTCCGAAGTGTTGGGCCAGCCCGTGACTGTCGAGAACCACGCGGGTGCGGGCGGAACGGTCGGCCCCGCCTTGGTTGCGAAATCCCCCCCCGACGGTTACACATTGCTCGCCAACAGCAGCGCTCACACCTACGGCGCCGAGCTCTTGACGAACCATGCATATGACCCGCTGAAGGACTTTATCCCGATTGCTCCGCTCGCCAAGCAACCCTTCGTCCTTGTCGTAGGTAAATCGGCCGGCGTCAAGACGGTCGGCGAACTGATTGCGGCAGCGAAGGCAAAGCCGGGTGAGTTCAAGTTCAGCTCCGCCGGCGTGGGCACCGCTACTCACCTGGGAGTCGAGAAATTCAACCTCGAGACGGGCATCAAAGCGATACATGTTCCTCTGACACCGACCCAGGCGATCACCGACACGATAGCGGGGCGCATCACCTATTGGATGTCGCCGATCTCGCTCGCGCTGCCCCAAATTCGCGAAGGCAGGCTCATGGGCCTGGGTGTGAGCAGCGCACAGCGCTCCAGCATTCTGCCGGAGGTGCCAACGCTCGGAGAAGCGGGAGTCTCTGGCTTCGATTTCACAATTTGGTACGGAATTTGGGCGCCGGTCGGTACCCCGGCCCGCGTGGTAAACAAGCTAGCGAAGAGCGTCGCGCGTGCGGTTGCCGAGCCGGATGTACGCGAACGGCTTGCAAAGAACGGGGCCGATCCGATGAGCATGACGCAGACCGAGTTCGTGCATTTCGTCGCGACGGAGCACGAGAGCGCAGCGCGCGTCATCCGGGCCGCTGGGATCAAGCCTCGATAGTACGAGTCCGTCATTCGGTCGTCAGATGGAGATTCGCGCCATTCAACCGTCGGAGGTCGAAGCGGCCCGGCGCCTGCTTGTCGTTAACGGGTGGGAGCGCGGAGTTTCCGACGCAGAGGACTTCGGAAAACTCCTCTCACGGTCGCAGCTGGCGCTTGTGGCCGTCGAGGGCGGCGAGGTGCTGGGCTTCTTGCGCGCCCTTTGCGACGGTATAGCGAATGGATACATCTCGATGCTCGTCGTGGCCGAGAAGCACCGGCGAAAGGGCGTAGGCCGCGCCCTGATCAAAGCAGCCATGGGCGACGACCGGCGAATCACTTGGGTTCTGCGCGCGGTCCCGACGGGTGTTGCTGCGTTCTATGAGAAGCTTGGCTTCAGCGAATCTGAAGTCGCAATGGAGCGTCCAGGCGCAAGGACATCTGGCACCTAAAGGTGTTCGAGCGGACGAACTTGCATGCAACTGGTTATGTTCGACATCGACGGCACTCTCATGGAGACCATGAAGGTCGATGGGGAGTGCTTTGTCCGCTCATTCGCAGAGGTGTTCGGATTCACCGACATCGACAGCGATTGGTCGCATTATCCGCACGTGACCGATGCCGGCATCTTCCATGAGATTTACGCGTCGCGCATGGGCCGGCCGCCGATCGCGCTGGACGTTTCGCGATTTCGTGAGCACTTCATCGAGTTGCTCGCCGTCGCTTCATTGCAGTCTCCATTTGCACCAGTCGCAGGCGCCGGCCGATTGCTGTCTCGGCTCGCGTGTAGCGACTCGCATCGAGTTTCCCTGGCTACCGGAAGTTGGCGTGATTCTGCCCGCCTCAAGATGGCAAGCGCCGGGATGTGCTTTGACGACTATCCGGCGGCATCGGCAGACGACGCACTCGAAAGAGAGTCTATTATGAAGCTCTCGGAGCAGAGAGCAGGCGAGCGGTATGGAGGGCCGTTTGCCGGCACCGTTTATGTCGGAGACGGAGTTTGGGATGCTCGTGCATGTCGCGCTCTGGGCATTCCGTTCATCGGCGTCGGTTCAGGCGTCCGCGCCGCGCGACTTGCTTCCGAGGGCGCGGTTCGCGATTTTTCAGAGGATGGGTTGTTTTTGGAGAGCCTGGATGAGCTTTCGCGGCGAGCTTCGCGAACGGGACGCGCTATAATTCGCCCTTCGATTGGACCCGAGGTACAGTAATGGAATTTACCGCCGTGTTTCAGAAAGTCTCCGAGGGGTATATAGGTTTCGTCGAAGAGCTCCCGGGAGCCAATACGCAGGGCGCCACGCTAGATGAAGCGCGGGCCAATCTCGCCGAAGCGGTGGAACTGGTTCTTGAGGCAAACCGCGTGCTTTCCGAGGAATCTATCAAAGGACAAAACGTCATTCGTGAGCCCCTGTCGCTGCCGGAGGCATGAAGCGGCTCGATCTCGTTCGGCATCTTCAGCAACACGGTTGCGTTCTTCTGCGGGAAGGTGGAGCCCATTCCGTGTTCGTGAATCGGGTGACGCGAAAGGCAACCTCTGTTCCCCGACACCGCGAGATCAATGATTTCCTGGCCCGGAAGATCTGCCGCGATCTCCAGATTCCGGAGCCGTAGCCGTCAGGCGATGGTTACCGCGCGCGAAGTCTCCGATTAACGCTGTCGCCGCAGTAATCCCGCTCCTCACGGCGGCCTCCAGCGTCCCCGGGTATTCGCTTGCGACATAGTCTCCCGCGAGCGCGAGGCCGGGAATTGCGGTAAGCGCTTCGGGCCGCTCGAGCGCCGGCGCGCAGGAGAACGTCGCGCGCTTTTCGGTGATGACCTGCGACCATTGCGGCGCGGGCAGCTCGCCGAGCGCCGCTTTCAATTCGGTCCCGATCCGCGCCGCCAGCTCTTCCTTCGCGAGCTGCTCGTGCGCGCCTGACGCGCTGATCACGGCGGCGAGCAGGCCTTTCGGGCCGCCGAGCCGGCCGCGGTCGAACACCCACTGCGCGATTCCTCCGCTGAAGCCGAGCATGGGCGCGGGCAGCGATACCGACTCCGGATACTTCAGGTAGCAGGTGACGATCGGCTCGTAGGCGAAGGCGTTGAT
>VBCA01000003.1 GCA_005881575.1 Betaproteobacteria bacterium | reverse complement strand
CGGAGTCGTATACAAGGTAAGCAGCTGGCTCACGATCAGCCCGCCGACGATAGCGATTCCGAGCGGACGGCGGAACTCCGAACCGTCGCCGAAGCCGATCGCAAGCGGAACGGCGCCCAGCATCGCCGCCATCGTCGTCATCATGATCGGGCGAAAGCGCAGCAGGCACGCCTGGAAGATCGCCGCTTCGGGGCTCTTGCCTCCCTCGCGCTCGGCCTCGATCGCGAAGTCGATCATCATGATGGCGTTCTTTTTCACGATGCCGATCAGCAGGATCACGCCGATCAGCGCGATGATGCTGAACTCGGTGCGAAACGCCATCAGCGCGAGCAGCGCGCCCACGCCCGCCGAGGGCAGGGTCGAGAGGATCGTGATCGGATGGATATAACTCTCGTAGAGGACGCCGAGCACGATGTAGACGGTGATGAGCGCCGCGAGGATCAGCCACGGTTGGCTGTCGAGCGAGGCGCGGAAGGCGCGCGCCGTCCCCTGGAAACTTCCGTGCACGGTGGTCGGAACGCCGAGCCGCACCATCGCCTGGTTGATCGCGTCGGCCGCGTCGCCCAGGGACACGCCGAGCGCCAGGTTGAACGAGATCGTCGAGGCGACGAACTGGCTCTGGTGGTTGACCGAAAGCGACGCCGTGGTGGGCTCGTAGCGCGCGATCGCGGAGAGCGGCACCTGGCCGCGCGTGGGCGAGAGCACGTAGACGCTCTTCAGGGCCTCCGGGCCCTGCCAGTACTGCGGTGCGACCTCCATCACCACGTGGTACTGGTTGAGCGTCGAATAGATGGTCGAAACCTGCGCCTGGCCGAACGCGTTGTAGAGCGTCTGGTCGATCATCCGCGTGGTGATCCCGAGGCGCGCGGCAGTGGTGCGGTCGATGACGAGCGTCGTCTGCAGGCCCTTGTCCTGCTGGTCGGTGTTGACGTCGGCGATCTCGGGTAGTTGCGTGAGCGCCTGGCGTACGCGCGGCTCCCAGAGCCGCAGGTCCGCGAGTTCGTCGGCCTGCAGCGTGAACTGGTACTGCGCGTTGGCCTGCCGCCCGCCCATGCGGATGTCCTGCACCGGAACAAGGAAGAGATTCGCGCCGGGCTCTTGCAAGAGCTTGGGGCGCAGCCGCGCGATCACCTGGTCGACGCTCGCCCTGCGCTCTCTCACGGGCTTCAGCGTGATGAACATGAATCCGGAATTGCGCTGGCCGCCGCCGGTGAAGCCGACCACGTTTTCCACCGCCGGGTCGCTGCGCACGATCTCGGCGAAGTCGGAGAGCTTCTCGCGCATCGCCTGGAACGAGATGCCCTGGTCCGCCTGGATCGAGCCGATCATGCGCCCGACGTCCTGCTGGGGGAAGAACCCCTTGGGCACGATCACGTAAAGATAGGCGTTCAGTCCGATGGTGGCGGCGAGGATCAGCATCACCAGGCGCGAGTGGCGCAGCGCCCACGCGAGGCTCGTCTCGTACTCGGCGAGCATCCAGCGGAACGCGCGCTCGCTCGCGAGGAACAGGCGTCCGGGCTTGCGTTCGCCTACGGGCCGGAGCAGCCGCGCGCACATCATCGGCGTCAGCGTCAGCGAAACCGCGAGCGAGACGAGGATCGCGGCCGAGAGCGTCACGGCGAACTCGCGGAACAGGCGCCCGACGACGCCGCCCATAAAGAGGATCGGGATGAACACCGCGATCAGGGAGATGCTCATCGACACCACGGTGAAGCTCACCTCGCGCGCTCCTTTGAGCGCCGCCTGATAAGGTTTCATTCCGCGCTCGATATGGCGCGAGACGTTCTCCAGCACCACGATGGCATCGTCGACCACGAAGCCGGTGGCGATCGTGAGAGCCATAAGCGACAGGTTGTTGAGGCTGAAGCCTGCGAGGACCATCACGCCGAACGTGGCCACCAGCGAAACCGGAACGGCGACCGCCGGGATCAGGGTCGCGCGCGCATTGCGCAGGAACAGGAACACGACGATGATCACGAGCGCGATCGCGATGACGAGCGTTCTCTCGACCTCGCGCAGGGATGCGCGGATGGTGCTGGTGCGCTCGAGCACGACATCCAGATTGATCGTGCTCGGGATCGACGCCCGCAGCAGCGGCAGGAGCTCGCGGACGCGCTCGGTCGTCTCGATGATGTTGGCGTTCGGCTGCCGGTTGATGATGACGAGCACCGAGGGCTTGCCGTTGGCGATTCCGGCGTTGCGAATGTCTTCCACCGAATCGACCACTTCGGCGACGTCCGAAAGGCGCACCGGCGACCCGCTGGCACCTCGTCCAGCCCGATCGCGTACTTGTTGAGCGCCGTCGGATTCAGCTCGACGCGCACCGCAGGAAGCGACGCGCCGCCCACCGTCACCTGGCCGACGCCCTCGGCCTGGGAGATCTTCTGCGCGAGGATGGTCGAAGCGGCGTCGTACATCTCGCCGCGGTCCAGCGTGTCGGAGGTGAGCGAGAGGATCATGATCGGCGCGTCCGCCGGATTGACTTTGCGGTAGGTCGGGTTGCGCGGGAGGCTGGTGGGCAGCTGGCTGCGCGCGGCGTTGATCGCCGCCTGCACGTCGCGCGCCGCGCCGTCGATGTCGCGGTCGAGGTCGAACTGCAGCGTGACGCGCGTGCTGCCGAGCGAAGAGGACGAGGTGATCTCGGTGACTCCGGCGATGCGGCCGAGCGCGCGCTCGAGCGGCGTCGCAACGGTCGCCGCCATGACCTCGGGACTGGCGCCCGGGAGCTGCGCCTGCACCGAGATCGTCGGGAAATCCACCTGCGGAAGCGGCGCAACGGGCAGGAGACCGAAGGCCACGGCGCCGGCGAGCGTGACGGCGGCGGTAAGCAACACCGTCGCGACCGGGCGCCGGATGGAGGATTCGGGGAGGCTCATCTTTATCCCCTCCTCGTCGAGGAGGGGTGCCCCGAAGGGGCGGGGTGGTGATGTGAACGCGTCAAACCACCCCGGCTGCTTCGCAGCCACCCCTCCTTATCCAAGGAGGGGAAAGCATGGGGCATCTCGGTACGTTCCGACATCGCGGCTAGTCCCTGAGAAGCGTTGCGTCGCGACCCGCGGCGCCCCGCCCGCTGACGCGCCGCGCCAGACTCACGCCGGGATAGAAAGTGACGACCTGGATCGTCGGGTAGCCCACCTCGGGCAAAGCCGAGAGCGGCAAGAGCCGGTAGGCGATCGCGCCGGCGAGCAGGATCGCGGCCATCAGCAGCGATGTCGCCACCGGCCGCAGGATGAAGAGGCGCGACGGGTTCATGCCCCCTCTTTGCGCCGCCGCTTGCCCTCGCCTTTCCCCGGCGCCTTGCCGCTCTTGCCGGGCGCGGCGCCGGCCGCGCGATCGGGAATCTCCACTTTAGCGCCGTCGCGCAGGCGATCGCTGCCTTCGACGACCACCCGCTCTCCGGGCGCGAGGCCGGATTCGATCGAGACGTTGTCGCCTTCTGCCATTCCGACACTCACCTTGCGCAGCTCGACCGTCCTGTCCTCCTTGATGACGTAGACGAAAGTCCCTTGCCCGCCGCGCACGACGGCCGCATTCGGGACGAGCGTCGCCCCGCGCCGAGTGTCGAGCAGCATGCGCACGTTGACGAACTGGTTGGGAAAGAGGCTCGCGTCTTCGTTCGGGAACTGCGCCCTGAGCTTGATCGTGCCCGTTGCGGGATCGATCTGGTTGTCGACGCTCGCGAGCGTGCCCGAGGCGAGCTTCTTCTTCTGCTCGCGGTCGTAGGCCTCGACCGGCAGTTTTTCCGCCGAGCGCAGCCGCTGCATCACGCTCGGCAAGTTGTCCTGCGGGATGGTGAAGATGGCGGTGACCGGCTGAAGCTGCGTGATGACCACGAGGCCGTTCGTGTCGCCCGAGCGCACGATGTTGCCCGGGTCGACCAAGCGCAAGCCCAGGCGTCCGCTGATCGGCGCGGTGATGCGCGAATAGGTGAGCTGCAGCCGGGCGTTGTCGATCTGCCCCTGGTCGAGTTTGACCGTGCCTTCGTATTGACGGACCAGCGCTTCCTGCGTGTCGACCTGCTGCTTGGCGATCGAGTCCTGGGCGTACAGCGTGCGGTAGCGCTCCAGGTCGATGCGGGCGTTGGCGAGCAGCGCCTGGTCGCGCGCCATCTGGCCCTCGAACTGCACGAGCTGCGCCTGGTAGGGACGCGGGTCGATCTCGGCGAGGAGGTCTCCCTCCTTCACCCCTTGTCCCTCTTTGAACAGTACTCTGATCAGCTCGCCGTCCACCCGGCTGCGCACGGTCACGGTCTTGAGCGGCGTCACCGTGCCGAGGCCGCTCAGGTAGATGTTGACGTCGCCGTTCCGCGCCGCCGCGGCGACGACCGGGGTCGGGCGCGTGGGATCGATACCGCGCCGGCCCGCGGGGCGCTGCTGCGCGTCGCTCGGCGCGAGGAAAAAGACCGCCGCTCCCGCGGCCGCCAGCAGCAGCACCAGGATCACGACCCACACGCCGCGCAGCGAGCGGCGTTTCTCGGTCATCAGATGGCTCTCGATTTTCATTGGGACCGCCCGCATCCGGCCCGCTCCCTACTCGGCGAGCCCAGGCCGATTACAGCAGAGAAATGTAACTCCCCCATTTCGCAAGGCAACTATTTGCAACAGGATGTTACCGCGCCCGATCCCGTCCGTTGCGCATCGGTAGAATGCCATCCATGCCCATCCGGCAAATCATCGAAGGCGGCCGCGTCCCGGTGAAGGTCTTCACCGACGACCTCGAGCCCCACGCGCGGGCCCAGCTCGCCAACGTGGCGCAGCTGCCGATCGTGTTCGGCCACGTGGCGGCGATGCCCGACGTGCACGCCGGCATAGGCGCGACCGTGGGCTCGGTGATTCCCACCCGGCGCGCGATCATCCCTGCGGCGGTCGGGGTGGATATCGGCTGCGGCATGAACGCGGTGCAGCTATCGCTCGGCTCGGAGCAGCTTCCCGACAGTCTCGCTCGCGTGCGCACCGCGATCGAGCGCGCCGTGCCCGTCGGATTCGACGAGCGCGGCGAGAGCGACGCGCGGCGCGACGCCTGTGCCCCTCTGAAGCGGCGCCTCGAAGGAGTGGTGCGCAAGCATCCGAAGATCGCCAAGATGCAGCGCGACCCCGAGAAGAAGTGGGTGCGGCAAATGGGCTCCCTGGGCGGCGGCAACCACTTCATCGAGGTCTGCCTCGACGAGAGCGAGCGTCTCTGGGTGATGCTCCATTCGGGCAGTCGCGGCATCGGCAACTGCATCGGCCGGTATTTCATCGCCCAGGCGCGCGAGGCGATGCAGAAGCGTGACGTGCATCTTCCCGACCGTGATCTCGCCTGGTTCGACGAGGGATCGCAGCTCTTCGAGGACTACGTCGAGGCGGTCGGCTGGGCGCAGGACTACGCTAGAGCCAACCGGCGCGAGATGATGCACCTGATTCTAGGCGCTCTGCGCCGCGAGCTGCCGGAATTCGAGGAGACGAGCGAGGCGATCAGCTGCCATCACAACTACGTCGAGCCGGAGGAGCACTTCGGAGAGCGCGTCTACGTCACCCGCAAGGGCGCGATCAGCGCGCGCGCAGGCGAGCTCGGCATCATCCCGGGCAGCATGGGCGCGCGCTCGTACATCGTGCGCGGCAAGGGTAGCCCGGAGTCTTTCTGCTCCTGCGCCCACGGAGCCGGGCGTCGCATGAGCCGCGCCGAAGCGAAGCGCCGCTTCTCGCGCGCCGACCTCGAGGCGCAAACCCGGGGGGTCGAGTGCCGCAAGGACAAGGGCGTGCTCGACGAGATCCCGGGAGCGTACAAGGATATCGACGAGGTGATGGCCAATCAGACCGATCTCGTCGAGGTCGTGCACACGCTCAAGCAGGTCGTCTGCGTAAAGGGTTGAGCGAATGCCCCGGGAGGACGCAGCGAAGCCCGAGTTCTGGGAAAAGCGCTTCCGCGAAAGCTTTACGCCCTGGGACGCGGGGCGCGTGCCTGGCGCGCTCGAGCAGTTCCTGAAGACTGAGCCGCGAGACCAGCGCGTCCTGATTCCGGGGTGCGGCTCGGGCTACGAAGTGCGCGCCTTCGCTGAAGCGGGGCTCAAGACGCTCGCGATCGACTTCGCGCCCGCGGCGGTGGAACGTGCGCAACGGACCCTAGGACCGATCGCGCATCTCGTTCGTCTCGAAGATTTCTTTGAATTCGATTTCGACCGGCCGTTCGACCTCGTGTACGAGCGCGCCTTCCTATGCTCGCTGCCGCGCCCGCTGCGGCCGCGCTATGTGCAACGCGTAATCGAGTTGCTGCGGCCGCAGGGCAGGATCGCCGGATTTTTCTTCTTCGAAAACGGCGAGCGTGGCCCGCCCTTCGGGCTGAAGATCGGGGAACTGGAAGCCCTGCTCGGGAAGCATTTCGACAAGACTACCGATGCCCCGGTGACAGACTCGATCCCGATCTTTGCGGGAAAGGAGCGCTGGCAGATCTGGTCGCGAACAAGGGCCCGGAGCTAGACGCTCCGGGCCCGCTCTAAAGGTGTTCGCGGGTTAGCTTCTTACTGCAGCGGTCCCGCGTCGGTGAACGTGCGGATCGCGACCCAAAACGGCGCAGCGACCGCCGCACCGGTGGCCGGCGTCACGGTGAGCCGGCCCCAGTACTGGCCGCTCGCCGCAGCCTTGTCGGCGTTGACGGTCACGTTCAGCGTCGCGGACTCACCGGCGCCCAGCGTCACCGAAGCCGGCGATACCGAGGCGGCCACGCCGGTGCTCGCCCCCACCGTCACCGCGGCGCTCGCCGTGTAGGTCTGGCTCGCGCCGCTCACGTTCGTCAGTGTCACCGAGATGGTCTTCGACTGCCCTGACCCCGGCTCGATCTTGCGGAACGACAGCGTCGCCGGCTCGAGGACCGCCTTGGCCGTCGTCGCCGCCGCCAGATTGATCACGCCGCCGCCGATGTTCTGCGGGTTCGTCGTGGCCAGCCGTGCGTCCCGGGTGGCGGTGCCAACCAGGGCGCCTTTGACCTGCGCAGGGGTCCAATCGGGATGCAGCTGCAGCAGCAGCGCCGACGACCCGGCCACGTGGGGCGTGGCCATGCTGGTGCCCTGGAACATCGCGAATCGGCCGTGTAATACCGAGGACAGGACGTTCACGCCCGGTGCGCACACGTCAGGCTTGATGTCCAGCAAGTTGGCCGGCCCGCGGCTCGAGAAGCCGGCGAGGAAGTTCTCGTTGTTCGTCAGGACCTCGGCGAACGATGTGCCGTTCGCGGTGGCGCTGGCGTTGGTGGCGGCCGCGCTGCGGATGGCGCCGCGATCGTTCTGTGCGAGCATCACGGCCGACGTGGCGGGCTGGTCCGCAGTCCCGTCCTGCCCCATCGCGGCGGGATCACCCGGCGCGTTGTTCACCACCAGGACGCCGGAGGCGCCGGCGTCGCGCGCGTTGCGGATCTTGGTCGAGAACGTGCAGGTGCCACGGTCGATGACGACGATCCTCCCTGTGTGCGTCCCGGCCGGGACCGGCGTGCAAGCCTGGGTGGCCGCGCCGTTGGCCAGGCCGGAGGCTGTGTTGTTCCAGTTCGCGAGCTGCGCGGTCACCGCCGGGTCGAACGCACTGAAGTCGCCGACGGCCGCGCCGAACGTGGTCGCGGCGACAATGACCGGGATCCCGAAGAAGTGATTGTTCGTCGACGCGCAGGCCGTGATCGCGTCGGCGGCCTGGCCGGGACTCTCGACCGTGTTCACACCGGGCCCCGAATTGCCGGCTGCGATCGCGACCACCACTCCCGCGTTGGCGGCGCGGTTGCTGGCGACGGTGAGCTGGTCCTGGAAGCCGTTTATGCCGCCGCCGAGGCTCATGTTGATCACATCCATGCCGTCCTTGACGGCGTCCTCGATCGCCTGCGCGATGTCGTGCGAGGTCGCGTTCGCGGTTTGCCCGGGGAACACATTGTAGTTGCCGAGGAACGCCTTGGGCGCGACGCCCGAGAGGCCGGCCACGGCCGGGAACTTGCCGTTCGCTGGAGCGGTCGTCCCGTTTACGCCCGCGATGGTGCCGGAGACGTGCGTGCCGTGGTCCTGGAGCGCTTGCGCCGTGAACGACCCCGGCTTCCCGGTGAAGTAGACGCGCGCGACGATCACCTTCTTGCTGGTAAATTGCTGGTTGCCCGGATCGAACTTGGGGAACCCCGCCGGTGGCGTGAGCGTGTTGTCGGTGAGGAAGGGATGGGTCTGGTCGATGCCGGTGTCGAGGACGCCGATCTTGATGCCCGCGCCCGCGTTCGCGACTCCCCCGACCGCCGCCCAAGCGGCGGGCGCGTTGATTACGCCGACCGAACGGTTCATGGTGGGCGCGTAGGTGAGGCTGGGCTCGACCAGCGAGACCCCGGGGCCCGCTTTAAGCGAGTCCAGGCTCGCGCCGTTGAGCTGCACCGCGACGCCATTCAGCACCGTGTCGTACTCGCGGATCACTTGCGCAAGCAAACCGGTGGACTTGAGCCATTGTCGGAAGTCGTTGCGCGCGTGGGCGAGCGATGCCTGGTACTGGCCGTTGGCCCCCGCCGTGAAGTCGAGCTTGCCGTTCTTGTACCGCGCGGCGTTGGGCCAGTCGGCGAGCGGCGGCTGGGAGAAGATGACCAGGGCGTAGCCGTCGGCGACGCCAGTGGCCTGCGGGAGTCCGTCCGAGTTGTTGACGAGGGTGCCCGCGCAAAGCGCGGTCGAGAAGATTGCGCCCAGCAAACCGCTGAAGAAGCGTCGATTCATGGTCACCTCCGCGTTTGGTGAAACTATTTAAATCCCTTACGTTCGCTCAACCGCGGGTTGGTCGACGATTTTCCCGCGAACGATAAGGAATTCAAGTCGCCCGTTCGTTTTAAGCGTTCTGTGTTGATGCCGGGCGTTCGGTAATCTTGCCGCCGCCGGGCGCGGCAAGTCAAGAGGACCCCGGTCCCTCCCGCAAATTACACGAACCGGGCGAGCAGTTTCAGATCGACGTTGCCGCCTGAGAGGATCACGCCGACGCGTTTGCCGGCCACCGGAAGTCCGCGCTCGAAGAGACCCGCCGCGCCCAGCGCGCCCGTCGGCTCGACCACGATCTTCATCCGCTCCCACAGGTAAAACATCGCCCGGACGAGCTCCGCGTCGCTCACTGTGACCATGTCGTGCACGCGGCGCAGCACTAGGGGAAAGGTGAGCCGCCCGAGCGAGTGGGTGCGCGCCCCGTCGGCGATCGTGTCCGGGTTATAGCAGGTCTGCAGGGTTTTCGTCTTGAACGAGCGCGTGGCGTCGTCGCCCGCCTCGGGCTCCACGCCGATCACCTTGCAACCGGGCGAGAGATGGCACGCGGCGACCGCGCAGCCCGAGATCAGCCCGCCGCCGCTCACCGGCACGAACAGATAATCGAGCGGCCCCGCGTCCTCGATCAGCTCTTTCGCCGCCGTGCCCTGCCCCGCGATCACGTGGGGATGGTCGAAAGGCGGGATCACGGGAAGCTCGCGTTCGCGCGCCACGCGCTCGGCGACCTCCTCGCGCACTTCCTTGTGCTTGTCGTAGAGAAGGATCTCGGCGCCGTAGCCGCGGGTCGCCTCGAGCTTCACCGCGGGCGCGTCTGCCGGCATCACGATGGTGACGCGGATGCCGAGGAGCTTTCCCGCTAGAGCCACCGCCTGCGCATGATTTCCCGAGGAATAGGCGAGCACGCCGAGCCCGCGCTCCTCGGGTGAGAGCCGCGACATCGCGTTGTACGCGCCGCGAAACTTGAACGCTCCCATGCGCTGGAAGTTCTCGCACTTGAAGAACACCTGCGCGGCGGTGCGCTCGTCCACGGTGTGCGAGGTCATCACCGGCGTTCGGTGCGCGTGGCCGGCGAGCCGCTCCGCGGCGGAAGCGACGTCGGCGTAGCTGACGGCGAGAGCGGTCTTGTCGGGGGCGTTCATCTGGGCTGAATGCGGAGATCAGTTCGGGATTTTACGCCGAGACTATGTCCCTCAGCCACGGCGCGGCCTCAGCCAGCGCTCGAGCAGCTTTCGGCGCGCGCCGGCCGACTCGGTGAGCACGCAGGTATCGGCATCCGCGCGCTTGAGCCGCGCCTCGAAGCTCATCAGCTCGTCGCGGCGAAAGGCGTGAATCCGGACGCTCTCTCCTGCGCGGCGCTTGGCCAAGGCCGCATCGAGTCCCGCCTGCCCTGGCCGCAGTCCGTCCACCGCCACGACCACGTCGCCGGCAGCGATGCCCGCCTCCTGCGCCGCGCCGCCTTCGAGCACATGCGTGACGGCGGTGTCATCGCCTTGCGCCCGCGCGCGAATGCCGAGCATCGCGAGCCCCGCGGCGTTTTTCGAGCGGGCCGGCCTTCCGCCTTTGTCCTGAGCGGACTCGGCGGGGCGCAGTTCCATTTCGATTCCCTGCGTTGCGAGCAGTGCCTTCAGGGGCAGCTCGCGCGTCGAGCGCAGCCAGTCGTCGAGATAGTGCTCCAGCTTCACACCGGTCGCCTCTTCGGCCAGGCGTTCGATGCCGTCCTCCTCGAGGCCGGCTCCGGTGAGCCCGTGGCGCCGCCACAGCGCGCGCATCACGTCATCGAGCGACTTCCTCCCGCGGGTCTTGCTGCGAACGAGCAGGTCAATGCACAAGGCGACGAGGCTTCCCTTGACGTAGTAGCTGACGCCTGCGTTCGGCGAATTCTCGTCCTGGCGATAGTATTTGATCCAGGCGTCGAAGCTCGACTCGGCGAGGCTTTGCCTCGCGCGGCCCGGGGTGCGCAGATGCGTCGTGATCGAGCGGCCGATCAGCTCGAGATAATCCTTTTTTTCGATCAGCCCGCAGCGGACGAGAGCAAGATCGTCGTAATAGGACGTGATGCCCTCGAACGCCCAAAGGAGCGTCGTGTAATTCTCGCGGTCGAGATCGTAAGGGGCGAACGCGGCGGGCTTGATGCGCTTCACGTTCCAGGTGTGAAAATATTCGTGGCTGACCAGACCGAGGAAAGTGCGGTAACGCTCGCTCACCTCGATCATGCCCTCGCGCGGCAAATCCTCGCGCGAGCACAGCAGCGCCGTCGAGGCGCGGTGCTCGAGTCCCCCGTAGCCTTCGCCGACTGCAGTCACGAGGAATACGTAACGCTTCATCGGCGCGGGCTTGCCGAAGAAGCGTATGTGATGCTCGCATAATCGCCTGAGGTCGCGCTGCAGCCTGCGCGTGTCGGCAGCGTGGCGGCCGGTGATCACGATATCGTGAGGCACGCCGCCGGCGCGGAAGCTCGCAAGCGTGAACTCGCCCAACTCCACGGGGTGATCGATGAGCTCGTCGTAGTCCGCTGCGACATAGGCGCCGAAGCCGTAGGGTTTCGCGGCTTTCCTCGCCATCGCGGTGGCAACGCGCCAATTACGGTAACGCGCCCCTCCAGGGCGGACGATCTCGAGCTCGCAGGGCGCGGCTTCCTGCCCGAGCACGCGCAGGAACACGCAAGCCCCGTTGAAAAACGCGTGCCGCGTATCGAGGTGCGCGCCGCGCACCGAAAGATCCCAGGCGTACACCTCGCAGCTCACCGCGAGCGGTCCCGCGACCGGCTGTGAACGCCAGGTGTGCTTATCGAGTTTTTCGATCGCGACCGCCCTGCCGCGGCTTTCCGCGCGGATGGAGACCACGTGGCGCGCGAATTCCCGGATCATGTAGCTGCCGGGATTCCATGCAGGCAGCGCGAATCGCTGTCCGGCGGAATCCGGCTCGGTGACCGAGCAGGTGACACGGTACAGATGGGCTTCGGGCCGCGCCGGAAGGATCGTATAGCGGATGGGCGACGTCATCTCGGGCCGTCCGACGCAGGGCGCGCGTCAGGCAGCGCCGCGGGCGCCATCTCCGCGTCTTCGGCCTGCGCCTGCAGCAGTAGCCAGCTGGAGAATTCGGCGACCGCGGGACGCACCGCACCCCGCGGGCAGACGATGAAATAGGCGCGCGAATCGGCAGGCGAGGCCCGATAGCGCTTTCCGAACGGCAGGATCAGCTTGCCGAGCTTCACCCAATGGTTGACGAAACGGCTGCGCCCGAGCGCGATGCCCTGGCCCGCGATCGCAGCCTGCATGAGCTGATCGTAATGCGAGAAGCGCAATGTGCCAGCCGGTTTCACGCCCTCAGTCTGCGTCAGCTCGAACCAGACGTCCCAGCTCAGCCAGGGGTAGCGCCGCTCCGGATCATCGTAGTGCAGCAGCACGTGATCCGAAAGATCCTGCGGCGATTTCAGCTTGCGGCCGGCGAGCACCGATTTCGAGCACACCGGGAAAACCACCTCGCCGAACAGGCGCACCGCGTTGCGGCCGGCCGCCTTCGGCGTGCAGTAGCGGATGGCGAGATCGATGCCCTCGCGCTCGAGGTCTTGGATCTCGTTCGTCGCCGCGAGCCGCATGTCGATTCCGGGATGCAGGCGCCGGAAATCGTTGAGCCGCGGTACGAGCCAGAGCCCCGCAAAGGACACGGTGGTCGTGACCGTCAGCATTCCGGCGGGGCGCGCGCCAAGCCGGCCGGTGACGTCGCGCAGCAGGCGCAGCACTTCGCCCGTGGTCTTGTAAAAGGTCTGACCTTCCTCGGTGAGCCGCAGCTCGCGATGGTGACGGCGAAACAGGGCCACGCCGAGCTGATCTTCCAGCGTCTGGACCTGGCGGCTGATCGCCGATTGCGTGACGAAGAGCTCGGCCGCCGCCTTGGTGAAGCTCAGATTGCGGGCGGCGGCCTCGAAGCCCTTCAGAAGATCGAGCGAAGGCAGCTCGCGGACCCGCTTAAGCATTCCTTTTTCTCATGCAAAACATGCTGAAAGATCGTTTGATCCGGCTCGCGTTCCGCCGAATAATCTCGAGCGTAGATTGCGCGCAGGTCGCGGTGGGAGGAAGCGCAGTGACACATGCGTGGCGCGCATTATGAATGGAAGGTTGACGAACATCAAGCCTGCGAAATAGGAAACGCCCATGAACATCGGTTTCGATCGCGCCCAGCTCCACCTCGAAGCTCGTGAGCTCATCCGCCTCTATGACCCCAGGGGGGCGCGGGTCGAGTGCGTTCGAGGGGCGCTCTGGATCACCCAGCACAGGGATCACGAAGATTACTTCCTCGCGGCGAACGATGCGCTCACCCTCGAGCGCCCGGGCCTGACGTTGATTCATGCGCAGGAGCGGAGCGAGCTCGTTCTGTCGGAACCTGCGCCGTCCCCGCGCCTGCGACAGGCAATCGGACGCGCGCTCGTTGCGACCTTGCGCGCTGTCGGCACGGGGCTCGCACGGCAATTCGGCCCCGAATCCATAGACAGGCACCGCTCCGGCTCGTACCACGGGCTTTGATCGCGAGGGAGGATGTCTGCCTCGGGCGGCTAGCGCTCGAGGTCCGAAGGCTTGTCGATGTCGTCCACGACCCCGGGGTCATCGACCTCGAAGACCTTCACCCATTCCGGGTGCTGCTTCAGGAATTGGCGCGCGCCGTCGTCGCCGTGCAGAGAAGAAAGCTCCTCGTAGAAGCGCCGCGCGAATCCGACCGGATGTCCGCGCTCGCCGTGGAACGAAGGTGCGGCGATCGCTGCGCCTTCCTGTAGAGCTTTCGTGACGATCCGGATGGTTTCGGGCCGGATGAACGGCATGTCGGCGAGCGCGACGATCCAACCGTTGGCGTCGGAGGTCGCGCGCACGCCGGCGGCAAGGCTCGTTCCCATGCCCTCGCTCGCGTTCTTGCACACGACGGTGTTGCAGCCGGCATCGCGCAGGATTTTTCCGAGCTTTTGCGCCCGAGGCCTGACGACCGCTATGGACTCGGGCAAGGCCTCCAGCAGGTGTTTGGCGGCGGCGAGCCCGACCGGCGTTCCGGCTTCGGGTGTGCCCGCCGGCAGCGTCTGGAGGAGCTTGTTCGAGCCGAAGCGCGTCGAATAGCCCGCTGCCAGAAGAATGCCGCGGATCGTTGCGGCCATGAACTCCCCCTCGAAGGAGAGGGAGAATAACTAGTTTTGCGGAACTTCGCAGCCCGCCGAGACGTTGACCTTCGGCGGCTCGACCGTTTCCGGGATCTGCACGCCGCGCCTGACCGCCGTCATCTCGGCGAGAATGGCTACCGCGATCTCGGGCGGGGTCTTCGAGCCGATTTTCAGGCCCACCGGCCCGCGCAACCTCTCGATCTCGGAGGCGGCGAGGTCGAAATCCGCCAGACGTATGCGCCGCGCGTCGTTGTTCTTCTTGGAGCCGAGAGCGCCGACGTAGAACGCCGGCGACTTGAGCGCTTCCAGGAGCGCTGCGTCGTCGAGCTTGGGGTCGTGCGTCACCGCGACCACCGCGCTGTGCGCGTCGAGGTTCATCTGCACGACGACATCGTCAGGATAGCCGCGATTGAGGGGGACTTCCACGAGGTCCCAGCCGTCGGCGTACTCGCCGCGTGGGTCGCACACGGTCACGTGATAGTCGAGCGCCTGCGCCATTTGCGCGAGATAGCGACTCACCTGCGCCGCGCCGATCAAAAGCAGCCGCCAGCGCGGCCCGTGCACCGTCTTCAGCACCTTGCCGTCGAACTCGAGCAGGTCCGACCATTTTCCCGGTTCCATGCGCACTTTGCCGGTTTCCATGTCGAGGAAGCGCGCCGCGAGCTCGTGGCGCTCGATCACGCTCAACAGATCCTCCAGCTTCGATTCCTTGCCGACCGGCTCGAGCACGATCTGCAGCGTGCCGCCGCACGGCAATCCGTAACGCGTCGCCTGTTCCTGCGTGACGCCGTAGGTCGTGACTTCAGGTTTCGAAGCCGCGAGTGCCTGGCTTTTCACTTTGTCGATGAGATCGTCCTCGACGCAGCCGCCGGAAACCGAGCCCATGACCTGGCCGTCGTCGCGAATGACGAGCATCGCTCCCACAGGGCGCGGGGCGGAGCCCCAGGTATGAACGACTGTGCCCAAGGTGGCGCGATGGCCCGATTCGCTCCATTTCAAGGCGCTGCGCACCACTTCCAGATCGACGCTGTCCACGGGAATTCCTTGCTCAGAAAATATTGTTGAATCCTAACAGACGCTTGAACGAGGTAGCCTAGACCTGTCTCAAACTTGGGTCAAGCCGCGACGAAATCAAGCTTGTGGTTGATTGCGGCGCGATCATGGTCTAGGATTTCTCTCGCCACGCATCGCCGCAAATCCCTCGACAGGAATCGCCGTCAAGGAGGCTTTTTCGTCAAACGATTTCTGTAGTTTATTTGAACGCCATCCGAGAAAAAGTTCAACTTTCACCGAAGGAGTCGAATCATGACCGTCAAGGTCTCCCTGACCGTCAACGGCAAGCCGGCGAGCGCCGAGGTCGAAGAACGCACGCTGCTCGTCAACTTCATCCGCGACAGCCTGCGTCTTACCGGTACCCACGTCGGCTGCGACACCGCCCAGTGCGGCGCGTGCACCATCCACATGAACGGCCGCGCCGTGAAGTCCTGCAATATGCTGGCGATGCAGGCCGAAGGGGCCGACCTCGTCACGATCGAGGGCATCGCCAAGGCGGACGGCACGCTGCACCCGATGCAGGAGGCCTTCCGCCAGCACCACGGCCTGCAATGCGGTTTCTGCACTCCCGGCATGGTCATGAGCGCGATCGATCTGGTGAAGAACTTCCCCGACCCCAGCGAGGAACTGATCCGCGAGCAGCTCGACGGGAATCTGTGCCGCTGCACCGGGTATCACAATATCGTCAAGGCGATCAAAGCCGCCTCGCAGACGATGAGGAGCTAGAGCATGGCGACCCCCTATATCGGCGCTTCGATCAAGCGCAAAGAGGACTATCGTTTTCTCACCGGTGCAGGCAACTATACCGACGACGTCGCGCTGCCGGGGCAGACGCATGCGCATTTCGTGCGCTCGCCTCACGCCCACGCGAAGATCAAATCGATCAAGAAGGACAAAGCGCTCAAAGCGCCCGGGGTCGTCGCCATCTTCACCGGCGACGATCTCGCCGGGGCCAAGGTCAACGGGCTGCCTTGCGGCTGGCTCATCACCGACGTCAACGGCCAGCCGATGAAGGAGCCGCCGCACCCCTGCCTCGCGCAGGGCAAGGCGCGCTACGTCGGCGACCACGTCGCGATTGTGATCGCGGAAACTTACCCGCAGGCGCGGGATGCCGCCGAGCTGGTGAAAGTGGATTACGAGGAGCTGCCCGCGGTGGTACGCGCGGCAGAGGCGCGCAAAAATGGGGCGCCGGTGGTGCACGACATCGCGCCGGACAACACCTGCTACGTCTGGGGCCTAGGCGACAGGGCCGCGGTGGACAAGGCCTTCTCCGGCGCCGCGCACGTCACCACGCTCGAATTCCTCAACAACCGGCTCGTCCCCAACGCGATCGAGCCGCGGGCCGCGAACGCAACCTACTCGCGCGCCGACGACAGCTACACGCTTTACGTCGCCAACCAGAACCCCCACGTCGAGCGGCTGCTCATGACCGCTTTCGTGCTGGGACTTCCCGAGCACAAGGTGCGGGTGGTAGCGCCCGACGTGGGCGGGGGCTTCGGCTCGAAGATCTATCTCTACGCCGAGGACGTGGTCTGCACCTGGGCTTCGAAGCAGATCAACCGCCCGGTGAAATGGACCGCGGACCGCAGCGAATCCTTCGTCTCGGATGCGCACGGCCGCGATCACGTGACCCGGGCGGAGCTGGCCCTCGACCGGGAGGGACGATTCCTCGCGATGCGCGTCACCACCACGGCGAACATGGGGGCGTACCTCTCCACTTTCGCATCGTGCATTCCGACCATTCTCTACGCGACGCTGCTCGCCGGGCAGTACACCACGCCGGTAATCTACGCTGAGGTCACCGCGGTGTTCACCAATACGGCGCCGGTCGACGCTTACCGCGGCGCGGGGCGGCCCGAGGCTACTTACGTCGTCGAACGGCTGGTCGAAACCGCTGCACGCGAAATGAAGATGAGCCCTGCCGAGATCCGCCGGCGCAATTTCATCAAGACCTTCCCGTACCAGACCCCGGTCGCGCTCCTGTACGACACCGGCAACTACGAGGCGACGCTCGCCGAAGCGCTGAAAATTGCCGACGTCGCCGGGTTCCAGGGACGGAGGGCCGACGCGGCAAGGCGCGGGAAGCTCCGCGGCCTGGGCTATTCCTGCTACATCGAGGCCTGCGGCATCGCGCCTTCGAACGTCGCCGGAGCGCTAGGCGCGCGCGCGGGCCTCTTCGAAGCGGGTGAAGTCCGCGTCCATCCGACCGGCAAGGTGACGGTGTTCACGGGTTCGCATTCCCACGGGCAAGGACACGAGACCACGTTCGGGCAGGTGGTAGCCGATCGCCTCGGCATCCCGATGGAGGACATCGACATCGTGCACGGCGACACCGGAAAGATCCTCTTCGGCATGGGCACCTACGGGTCGCGCTCGATCGCCGTAGGAGGGACTGCGATCGTGAAGGCCGTGGACAAGATCGTGGCCAAAGGCAAGAAAATCGCGGCGCACCTCATGGAGGCCGCGGAAGCCGACATCGAATTCAAGGACGGCGCGTTCGTCGTGAGAGGCACCGACAAGAAAAAAGCGTTCGCCGAAGTGTCTCTCGCGGCTTACGTGCCGCACAACTATCCTTTGGACAAGCTGGAGCCCGGCTTGAACGAGAACGCCTTCTACGATCCGGCCAACTTCACCTTCCCGGCCGGGAGCCACATCTGCGAAGTCGAGGTGGATCCCGATACCGGCACGGTGAGCATCGTGAATTTCACCGCAGTGGACGACTTCGGCAAGATCATCAACCCGATGATCGTAGAGGGACAGGTGCACGGCGGATTGACCCAAGGCATCGGGCAGGCGCTGACCGAGGGCTGCCACTACGACAAGGAGTCGGGCCAGCTCGTCACGGGCTCCTACCTCGACTACTGCATGCCGCGCGCGGACGACGTTCCGGCATTCAAGGTGGGCACGAAGGAAACGCCCTGCACGCACAATCCGCTCGGGGTGAAGGGCTGCGGCGAAGCAGGCGCGATCGGCGCCCCGGCCGCGGTGATGAACGCGCTCACCGACGCGCTCGGCGTTCGCGACATCGAGATGCCGGCGACGCCGCAGAGGATCTGGCGGGCGTGCCAGGAAAGCAAGATGAAGAAAGCTGCCTAGGAGACGCGCATGTATTCATTCAGCTACCAGAAGGCTAAAACGGTCGCCGACGCGGCCAAGGTGCTCGCGAAAGACGGCGACGCAAAGCTGCTCGCCGGCGGCCAGAGCCTGATCGCGGCGATGAAGCTGCGCCTGGCGCATCCGTCCGCGGTCATCGATCTCGGCACGATCAAAGAGCTTTCAGGCATCAAGGGGGACAGCAAAGCGGTCGCCATCGGCGCGATGACTCGTCACGCCGAAGTCGCCTCTTCCGCCGCAGTGAAGAAGGCGATTCCCGCGCTCGCGAGCCTCGCCGGAGGCATCGGCGACCGTATGGTCCGCAACATGGGCACGATCGGCGGCTCGCTCGCCAATAACGACCCGGCGGCAGATTATCCGGCGGCGGTTCTCGCCCTCGGGGCGACCATCGTCACCAACAAGCGCAAGATCGCCGCGGACGAATTCTTCAAGGGCATGTACGAGACCGCCTTGCAGAAGGGTGAGATCATCACCTCGGTGAGCTTCCCGGTGCCCAAGCGGGCAGCCTACATGAAGTTCAAGAATCCGGCCTCGCGCTACGCCATCGTCGGGGTCTTCGTCGCCGACTCCGGCTCGGGCGTGCGGGTCGCAGTGACCGGCGCGGCCCCGAGCGTGTTCCGCGTGGCGGCGATGGAAAAAGCGCTCGCGGCGAAATTCGCCCCCGAGTCCGTGGCGAACATCGCGGTGCCCGAAAAGGGCCTCAACTCGGATCTGCACGCAAAGGCCGACTACCGGGCGCACCTGGTCACGGTCATGGCGAAGCGTGCGGTCGAAGCGGCGATGAAATAGAACATCCGGGAGTCCCCGGATCCCGACCGGCCCTCCCCCAACTGGCTTGGGGGAGCGTTTTTTGCGTTGTCACGCTAGGCTGGCATAATTCGTCTGAAATGTCAGACCGTGGGCAGAACCCGGCACAGTCCGAGTTGTCCATAAGGGGGGAACATGTACAAGCCTTCTTTCTTGCAGCGTCTGCTGGGGTCCGCGCCTACCCACCCGGGGGCGCCTTCGCGCGCTGCCGTGCGCAGCGCCCGCCGCGCGGCGTCGATCTGCCACGAACTCCAGTCCCAGCGCGGCGAGGGGTCCGGCGCCTTCATCGCGCGCGAGGCGCTCGCAGCGTATCAATCGCTGGATGAGCCGGCACTGGAGGTTTTTTTCAGCTTACTCGTCAAGGAGTTTTCTCTCGACCCCGAGGCGGTCGGCCGATCCGCCGACGCCTACCGCAAGGACCCGTCCCCCGCAAAGCTCTTGCACCTGCAGCGGGCCGTGGAATCGCCGCGCCAAGAGCTCTTCCGGCGCCTCAACATGGCCCCCGGCGGAATCGGCGTTCTCCTGGAAATGCGGCGCCGGCTGCTGCGGGGCTTGGCCGACCATCCGCATTGGGCGGTCATCGAAACCGACCTCGCCCGTCTGTTCCGTTCCTGGTTCAATCGCGGATTCCTGGTCCTGCAGCGCATCGACTGGCGCACGTCCGCGCTGGTGCTGGAGAAGCTGATCCAGTACGAGGCCGTGCACGAGATCCAGGGCTGGCACGACCTGCGCCGCCGGCTCCAGGCCGACCGCCGCTGCTATGCTTTTTTCCATCCGGCGCTGCCCGACGAGCCGGTGATCTTCATCGAAGTGGCGCTCGCCCGCGGCATGAGCGCCAAGGTGCAGCCGCTGCTCGCCCTCGGCTCCCCGGTAGTGGATCCCGCTTCGGCCGACTGCGCGATCTTCTACTCGATTACGAATCCCCAGGAAGGCCTGCGTGGCATCTCGTTCGGCAATCTTCTCATCAAGCAGGTCGCCGAAGACCTCGGCCGCGAATTTCCGCGCCTGAAGACCTTCGCCACTCTCTCGCCGATCCCGGGTTTCCGCAAATGGCTTACCGGTGGTACGGGGCTGCGGGAAGGCGATCCCAGGCACGCGGAGCTCGCCGCCTTGCTCGCCAAGCTCGACGTGCCGGACTGGTTCAAGGACAAGCTGCGCGCCGCGGAAATCCTGAAACAGCTCAGCCGTCTGTGCGCCTACTATCTTCTCTACGCCAAGCAGGACGACGAGCCGCTCGACCCGGTGGCGCGGTTTCACCTCGGCAACGGCGCGCGCCTGGAGCGCCTCAACTGGCTCGGCGATATCTCGGTCGCGGGCATGCGCCGCTCGGCGGGGCTCATGGTGAACTACGTCTACCGCCTCGACGACCTGGAGCGCAACCACGAGGCCTACGCCAGGGAGCGCCGCATCGTCGCCGCTCGCCGCTTCGGAGTATTGGCGAAAGATTCGCTGCTCATGCGCGGCGCTGCCCGCCGGCGCGCGGTCACCGCCTAGACCCCTGAGGGCTCCCCGTAAGTCGACCTTCCCTCCCGCGGAAGGTTTTTTGCCGGCCAGGCTGGCATAATCCGCGTATGAGCACGCTTCCCAAGTCGATCGACGACGCTCTCGCCCTGCTCGCGCGCGCTGACTATGTCGCCGAGCGCAGCCTCGCCACCGCGGTATTCCTCGCCCTCAAGATGAACCGCCCGCTGTTTCTCGAAGGCGAGGCCGGCGTCGGCAAAACCGAGATCGCAAAGGTCCTCGCCAGCGGTCTCGGCCGCCCGCTCGTTCGGCTGCAGTGCTACGAAGGCCTCGACATCGCCTCGGCGGTATATGAGTGGAACTATTCGCGCCAGATGATCGAGATAAGGCTGGCCGAGACTCAAGGGACGTCGCGCGACACGGTCGCGAAGGACATCTTCTCCGAGCGCTTTCTCATCAAGCGCCCGCTGATGCAGGCCCTCGAAGGCGGTAAGGGCGCGGCGCCGGTGCTGTTGATCGACGAATTGGACCGCACCGACGAACCGTTCGAGGCGTATCTTCTCGAAGTACTGTCGGACTTCCAGATCACTATCCCAGAGATCGGCACGGTGAGAGCCACGGAGCCTCCGATCGTCGTGCTCACTTCCAACCGCACTCGCGAGATCCACGACGCCATCAAGCGGCGCTGCTTCTACCACTGGGTGGACTATCCGGACGCCGCGCGGGAGCTCGAGATCCTCAAACGAAAGGCCCCGGAGGCCTCCGAGATCCTTTCCCGCGAGGTCGTGACTTTCGTGCAGCGTCTGCGCAAGATGGATCTGTTCAAGCTCCCCGGCGTCGCCGAGACGATCGACTGGTCGAAGGCGCTGGTGGCCCTCGACAAGATGACCCTGGACCCTCAGACCGTCAACGACACCCTCGGTACCCTGCTCAAGTACCAGGACGACATCACCCGCGTACGCGGCAGCGATGCCGAGCGCCTCCTCGCGGAGGTCAGGGCGGAGCTCGCGGCCGCCTAGACCGCTGCGGTGGGAAAAATAGCGGGCACCTCCTCGCTCCAGGCGGTCGATCTCCACTGCGTGCGCGGCGAGCGCAAGCTCTTCGGCGCGCTGAACTTCACGCTGCGCAGCGGCGAGCTGCTCCGGATCGCAGGAGCCAACGGTTCCGGCAAGACGAGCCTCCTGCGCATCGCATGCGGCCTGCTCGAACCCACCCGCGGCGAAGTGCGTTGGGGCGGAAAAGATATCCGGCGGCTTCAGGAGGAATTCTGGCGGCAGCTCGTCTACGTCGGACACGCCAATTCAATCAAGGATGACCTGACCGCTACCGAGAATCTGCACGTGGCGTGCACGCTCGCCGGCGTTCCCAGGCAGGCTGCGCAGATCGGCGAGGCGTTGCGACGCTTGGGCCTTGCCGGTTGCGAAAACCTGCCCGCTCGGGTGCTGTCGCAGGGACAGCGGCGGCGGGTGGCTCTCGCGCGTCTGGCCTTGAGCAAAGGGGCGCCGCTTTGGATCCTGGATGAGCCGTTTGCGGCGCTCGATGCTGCGGCCGTAGAGCACGTGCAGGATCTGATTGCGGAGCAGCTTTCGCGGGGCGCCGCTGTGATCCTCACGACGCACCTAGAGGCGAGGATAACGGCCGCCGCGGCCCTGCGCATCGATCTCGAGGCGACCTGAGATGCTGGCCGCGCTCCGATGCGTGATCTACCGCGACCTGCTGCTCGCCGTGCGGCGCAGCTCCGACGTGTTGACGGTGCTGCTCTTTTTTGTCATCGTCGTGAGCCTGTTTCCGCTGGGCGTGGGCCCCGATCCGGCGCTCCTTCGCACGATCGCGCCGGGAGTCATCTGGGTCGCGGCGCTGCTCGCCTCGATGCTCGCGCTCAACCGGATGTTCGCCTCCGATCATGCAGACGGAACGCTCGAGCAGATGCTGCTCGGCGCCACGCCCCTCGGAATGACGGTCGCGGCAAAGATATTGGCGCACTGGGTGATATCCGGGCTGCCGCTCGTCCTGATCTCGCCTGTTTTGGCGCTACAATTTGATTTTCCTCGAGAGTTCCTCTGGACCTTGACCCTATCCCTGGCTTTCGGAACCCCGGTCCTCAGCCTGATCGGCGCGATCGGCGCGGCGCTGACTCTGGGATTGCGGGGTGCAGGGGCGCTACTCTCTCTGCTGGTACTGCCCTTGTACGTTCCGGTTCTTATCATCGGAGCGGGCGCGGCGGATGCGGCTGTTTCGGGACTCGGCGGACAAGCGCAGCTTCTGTTGCTCGGAGCGCTCCTCGTGTTCGCGGGAGCTTTCGCGCCATGGGCGGCAGCGGTGGCGCTGCGTATTTCGACGGAATAAGCGGCCGGCAGCGTCATCTAATGCAGGTGATAGGCCCGGCCTGAGGCAGGAGCAGCTGTGAATTGGTTCAAGTACTCGTCTCCACAAACTTTCTTCCCCCTGGCGGGAAAGCTTGCGCCGTGGTTCGGCGTTCTGGCGGCGATCACCTGCGCCGCTGGCCTGTACCTGGGATTTTTCGTCGCCCCTACCGATGCCCAGCAGGGCGATGCCTACCGGATCATCTTCATCCACGTTCCGGCGGCCTGGATGTCGATGTTCCTCTATCTGGTCATGGCGTTCTGGGCGGGGCTGGGGCTCGCGTTCAACACCCGGCTTTCGGGCATGATGGCGAGCGCGGTCGCCCCCACCGGGGCGCTGTTTACCTTTCTCGCGCTCTGGACCGGTTCTCTCTGGGGAAAACCCACCTGGGGCACCTGGTGGGTGTGGGACGCGCGGCTGACTTCGGAGCTGATTCTGCTCTTTCTCTATTTCGGCTTCATGGCTCTCCAGGCGGCGATCGACGATCCTCGCCGCGCCGACAAGGCCGGGGCGGTGCTTGCTCTGGTCGGCGTCGTGAACATCCCGATCATCTACTTTTCGGTGAAGTGGTGGAACACGCTGCACCAGGGCGCGTCGGTGAGCCTTACCAAGGCCCCGACCATGGCGGCGACGATGCTGACCGGCATGGCGGTGATGGCTTTCGGCTTCTGGTTCTACAGCATCGCAGCTGCACTGACGCGGGCGCGCTGCATCATGCTCGAGCGCGAACGCGCGAGCGAGTGGGTTGGGGACTACGCGAGGCGATCCGCGTGAACTGGGGCAGCTTGGATAATTTTCTTGCAATGGGCGGCTATGCGTTCTATGTTTGGGGCTCCTACCTCGTGGCGTTCGGTCTCGTGAGTGCGGAAATCGTGCTGCTCGCGTTGCGTAAGCGCAGCGCTCTCGCACGCCTTCGCCTCCACGGCACCGCAGAAGGCGACAGATGAAGCCCAGGCAGAAACGGCTGGCGATGATCGCGGGCGGCCTCGTTGCGCTCGGCGTGGCGGCAGCCTTCGTGCTCGCCGCGTTCCGCGAGAATCTCGTATTTTTCTTCACGCCCACGCAAGTCGAGGCGAAAGAGGTGCCGCAGGGGCGCGCATTCCGCATCGGCGGACTGGTGGTGCCCGGCACCCTGAAGCGCCAGACGGACGGGCTCACTGTTCAATTCGTCGTCACCGACACGGCGAAGAACGTACCGGTGGTCTATCGCGGGATCCTGCCCGATCTGTTCCGCGAGGGCAAAGGAGTGGTGACGCAGGGCAAGCTCGGCGGCGACGGCGTCTTCTACGCGAGCGAGGTGCTCGCCAAGCACGACGAGAACTACATGCCCCCGGCCGCAGCCGACGCGATCAAACAGGCGCAATCCATCAACCTGAAGGCGACGCATACCCTCGTGGAGGGTGGCGCCGAACGCAAATGATTCCCGAACTCGGACAGTTGGCGCTGGCCGTCGCATTGTGTCTCGCGCTGGCACAGGCAATACTGGGGCTCGCGGGAGCGGCGCGCGGCGACAGCGTATGGATGGACGCGACGCGGCCCGCGGCCCGAGGACAGTTCGTGTTCGTGGCCGCGGCCTTCGGCTGCCTCGCCTACGCCTTCGCCTCCAACGATTTCTCCGTCGCCTATGTGGAGTCCAACTCCAACTCCATGCTGCCGCTTCACTATCGCATCTCGGGCGTGTGGGGTGGGCACGAGGGTTCGATCTTGCTGTGGCTCCTGATGCTCGGGGTGTGGACTTTCGGCGTCACACTCTTCAGCCGCCACTTGCCCCGCGAGATGGTGGCCCGCGTGCTCGGAGTGATGGGACTGGTGAGCACCGGCTTTCTATTGTTCATCTTGTTCACTTCGAACCCGTTCCTGCGGCGCTTCCCGGTCCCCGCAGACGGACGCGACTTGAACCCGCTCCTGCAGGACCCCGGCATGGTGATTCATCCCCCGATGCTCTACATGGGCTACGTCGGTTTCTCTATCGCTTTTTCCTTCGCCGTCGCGGCGCTCCTCTCCGGCAGGCTCGACGCGGCCTGGGCGCGCTGGTCGCGCCCCTGGACGACCGCGGCGTGGTGCTTCCTCACCGTGGGCATCGCGCTCGGCAGCGGCTGGGCGTACTACGAGCTGGGCTGGGGCGGGTGGTGGTTCTGGGATCCCGTGGAGAATGCTTCCTTCATGCCTTGGCTCGTCGGGACAGCGCTCATCCATTCGCTCGCGGTCACCGAAAAGCGCGGCGCCTTCCGCAGCTGGACGGTGCTGCTCGCGATCGTCGCCTTCGCGCTGAGTCTGCTCGGGACCTTCCTGGTGCGCTCGGGGGTCCTCACTTCCGTACACGCCTTCGCGACCGATCCCACCCGCGGCATCTTCATACTCGCGCTGCTCGTGATCGTGATCGGCGGCTCGCTCCTCCTGTACGTGTGGCGCGCGCCGAAGATCGGGTTGGGCGGCGGTTTCGAGCCGCTGTCGCGCGAATCGATGCTGCTCGCGAACAACGTGATCTTCGTCGCGGCGGCCGGCTCGGTGCTGCTCGGAACGCTGTATCCGCTCGCGCTCGACGCGTCGGGCTTGGGCAAGATCTCGGTCGGGCCGCCGTACTTCGAGACGGTGTTCGTGCCGCTCATGGCCCCCGCGCTTTTCCTCATGGGCGTGGGGCCGCTTGCGCGCTGGAAGAAAGCGAGCCTCCCCGATCTCGCCGCGCGCCTTCGCTGGGCTCTCGCGGCGAGCGTCGTCGCGGCGCTCACGCTGCCGTTCGCGATGGGACGCTGGGGCGCGCTCGTCGCCTTGGGAATGTTGCTCGCGGCTTGGGTCGCCGCGAGCGGCTTCGTCCAGTTGTACGAAAAGATACGCAACGCCGCGAGCGGATCGAACGCCTGGACGCGCCTTTCGAGCGTGCCGCGCTCGACCTACGGCATGCTGCTCGCGCACTTCGGGGTGGCGGTGTTCGTCGTCGGCGTCACGCTGGTGAAGGGCTACGAGACAGAGAAGGACGTGCGCATGGAACCGGGCGACACCGTCGAGGCCGGGGGCTATACGTTCCGCTTCGACGGCGTGAGGGACGTGCAGGGACCCAACTACGTCGCGGGGCGCGGCCAGATCGAGGTGACCAGGGACGGCCGCCCGGTCACGACGCTCTATCCGGAGAAGCGCCTCTACACGGTTCAGAACATGCCGATGACCGAGGCCGCGATCAATCCCGGACTGACCCGCGACCTGTACGTGTCGCTCGGCGATTCGGTGGGCGCGACTGGCTGGATCGTCCGCGTGTATCACAAGCCTTTCGTCGACTGGATTTGGGGCGGATGCCTCATCATGGCGCTCGGAGGCGCTCTCGCCGCGAGCGACCGGCGCTACCGCCTCGCGGCGAAGCGACCGCAGGAACAGTACTCCGCCGTGCCGGTGCGATGACGGAGTGAGGCGCATCCGATGAATCGCTTCGTCCTGCCGCTCGCCATCTTCGCCGCACTGGTCGCGCTGCTCGCCGTCGGGCTCACGCTCGATCCGCGCAAGGTGCCCTCTCCGCTCATCGGCAAGCCCGCGCCGCACTTCGAATTGCCACTGCTGCAGGAGGCGAAGCAAACGTTTACCGAGCGCGACATGCTCGGCAAGGTCTGGATCCTCAACGTCTGGGCCTCATGGTGCGTGAGCTGCCGCGAGGAGCACCCCGTGCTGCTTGAGCTCGCAGCAAGCGGCGCCGTGCCGGTCTACGGACTCAACTACAAAGACAAGCGCGAGGACGGCCTGGCGTGGCTGAAAGGAATGGGCGATCCCTACAAGGTCTCCATCTTCGATTTCGACGGGAAGGTCGGGATCGACTACGGCGTCTACGGCGTGCCCGAGACCTACGTGATCGACAAGCTCGGGGTCGTCCGCTACAAGTGCATCGGCCCGCTCACGCCGCAGATCGTCAAAGAGAAGGTGCTCCCGCTGGTGCAAGAGCTCAGCCGTGCTTAGGCTGCTCGCGCTCCTGCTGCTCGCCATCGCAACGGCTGCGGCTCCAGCGAAGGAAGCCGCTCCGGCAGCGCAGGACCCGGTGCTCGAGAAGAGGGTGATGACGCTCGCCGAGGAGCTACGCTGCCTCGTATGTCAGAACCAGACCCTCGCCGACTCGAACGCGCCGCTCGCCGAGGACCTGAGGAATCAGATTCGCGAGAGGATGCGCGAAGGGAACAGCGACGCACAAGTAGTCGAATACCTGGTTGCGCGCTACGGCGACTTCGTTCTCTATCGGCCGCCCCTCAAGGCAACGACCGTACTGCTGTGGTTCGGACCCTTGCTGCTGCTCGCCGCCGGGTTCGCTGTGCTGCTCCGGCGCCTGCTGCGTCGACGGTCCATGGAAGTGGCCGAGATGACCGCGGCGGATCGAAAGCGCGCGGCGGAGCTACTCGCCGGCACTCAAGGGGAGCGACGCTGACCATTTTCGTTGTTCTCGGCGTCGTCCTCATCGCGGTCGCGCTCCTCTTCATCGTGCCGCCGCTCGCACGACGCGTGGTGCGCCCGAGCGAGACGTGCGACGCCGTGAACGCTGCGGTGTATCGCGACCAGCTGCGCGAGCTGGAAGCCGACTTGCGCGCCGGAACACTTGCACCGGACCAGTACGAAAAGGCGCGCCTCGAGATCGAGGCGCGCCTGATCGCGGACGTGGGCACGGGCGAAGCCTCGGCGGAAACTCCTCGCGGAGCGCGCGGCGCCGCGCTCGCGCTGGGCCTGGCGATTCCGATCTGCGCGCTGGCGGTCTACTTGTCGGTCGGCAATCCGAGCGCGGTTTTGCCGCAGGCAGCCGGGGGCGCGAACCCGCACGGCATGACCAAGGCGCAGTTCGAGGCCGCGGTCGTGCGTCTGGCCGCGCGCATGAAGGACAACCCCGAGGACGCCGAGGGCTGGACGATGCTCGCGCGTTCGTACGCGGTTCTGGGGCGCTTCGGCGAGGCCAGCGAAGCCTACGCCAAGGCCGCCGCGCGCATGCCGCGCGACGCCCAGCTCCTCGCCGACTACGCGGACGCTCTCGCGATGGCGCAGGGGAGGACGCTGCAAGGAGAGCCGGAAAAAATAATCCTGCGCGCGCTCGCCATCGACCCCGACAACGTGAAGGCGCTGCTCCTCGCAGGCACCGCCGCCTTCAACCGGAGCGACCCCCGCGCTGCGATACGCCATTGGGAACGCGTGCTGGGGCTTCTGCCGAAGGAGTCCGACATGATTCAAAGGGTGCAGGCGAGCATCGTGCAGGCGCGCTCCCTCGCCGGCTCCCCGGGCGGAAAGGCGCAGGTCGCGAAACCGGCACCCGCCCAAGGCGGAAACCGCGTGAGCGGCGTGGTCAGGCTCGCCCCGGAGCTCGCCGGGAAAGTCGCTCCCGGCGACATCGTTTTCATTTTTGCCCGGGCGGCCGAAGGTCCGCGCATGCCGCTCGCCATCCTGCGCAAGCGCGCAGGCGATCTTCCCGCCGAGTTCACCCTCGACGATACGATGGCGATGGCGCCGCAGATGAAGCTCTCCGCTTTCCCGCGCGTGATCATCGGCGCGCGCGTCTCGAAATCCGCCAACGCCACCGCGAGCCCCGGCGATTTGCAGGGCCTGAGCGCTCCCGTGAACGTCGGGGCCAAGAGTGTAAGCGTAGTGATCGACACCGAGCTGCGCGAGCCTTCGGGAAAATGACGATGACCACCGGGATGAGGTCGCCGTGGCGCGCGGAAAACCAGTGAACTTGGGTGAATCGACCGAGGACGGCCGCCTCGCGGAGAACGTCATGCACTTCGCCCGCGTGCTGCGCGCCGCGGGTCTGCCGATCGGGCCCGATCGCGTGCTCGACGCGGTGCGCGCGCTGGAAGTCGCCGGAGTCGAGCGGCGCGAAGACTTCTACTGGACTCTCGCGAGCGTCTTTCTCGGTCGGCGCGAGCAGTTCGAGATCTACGACCAGGCCTTCCACATCTTCTGGCGCGACCCGCAGCTGCTCGAGCGCGTCATGGCGATGTTCCTCCCGCAGGTCTATGGACGCCCGGGCCCCAACGAGGAGCCTTCGGCGTCCAATCGCGTCGCCGACGCGCTGTACCCGAAGCCGAAAAAACCCAAGGAAACGCCCGCCGAGCCGCCGCAGGAAACCGAGCTCGATGCGACCTTCAGCTTTTCGTCCCGCGAGGTGCTGCAGCACGCGGACTTCGAGACGATGACGAGCGAGGAGATAGCGCAGGCGAAAAAAATGCTCGCGAACCTGCGCCTGCCGATACCGGAAATCCGCACGCGGCGCTTCGAGCCCGACCCCCGCGGCGGGCGGGTCGACCTGCGCGCGAGCTTGCGCGCAAGCTTGAGGAGCGGCGCGAAGATCATCCCGCTCAAACGGCGCTCGCCCCAGCGGCGCCATCCGCCTCTCGTCGTCTTGTGCGACGTGTCGGGCTCGATGAACCGCTACTCGAGGATGTTTCTACACTTCCTGCACGCGATCACCAACGATCGCGACCGCGTGACAAGCTTCGTCTTCGGCACGCGGCTCACCAACATCAGCCGCTACCTGCGCCATCGCGACGTGGACGTCGCGATGAGCGGGGTATCGGATGCGATCGCCGACTGGTCGGGCGGAACGCGCATCGGAAATTGCCTGCGGGAGTTCAACCTGCGATGGTCGCGCAGAGTCCTCGGCCAAAACGCGGTCGTGCTGGTGATCTCCGACGGCCTCGACGGCGACGTCGGCGAAGGGCTGGCGAAGGAGATGGAGCGCCTGCACAAGTCGTGCAGGAAGCTCATCTGGCTGAATCCGCTCCTGCGTTACCAGGGATTCGAGGCGCGGCCGGCGGGCGTGCGTGCGATGCTGCCGCACGTGGACGAGTTCCTGCCGGTGCACAACGTCGCGAGCCTCGTCGAGCTCGCCCGAGCGCTCGAGGGTTCGCACGAATATCGCCGCGCGGCCTGACGACGCGGCTCGCGTCATCGTGCACCGCACCCAGTAGGGACGCGGAGGCTTCCGGGAACGGGCGGGCTGCCCCCGTTTCAGGTCGGAGTTTGAATTTCGAACGCCGCCACTTCCGTCGGATCGGCGCTGTACGGATGCCCGAAGCTGATCGATCCGCGGCCGCGCAGAAGGACCTCCTCGCGCTTCACCGCCATTTCAGTCTCACCTTGAAACGTTACGAAGGTGCCGTTGGAACTGACGTCGACCAAAACGAATTTGTCGCGGCGGCGCTCGATCCGTGCGTGCTCGCGAGACGCTTTGCGGTCCGCTATGACGATGTCGCAGGAGTTCTCCCGGCCGAGCTTTATTAGCTCGCGCCCAGGGCCCAGGATCATTTCCTTCCCGCCGTGCCTCAGGCATAGGCGCACCTGAGCCTGATTCGGCGGGCCGGGCGCCCGGCTCGCCATGTAGGTCAACTCCTCGCTCTGCCGCCATAGAACCTCGTAGACGTCGACTTCTTGCTCGCGTCCCTTGACGGGAAGCTTGTCGAGGGCGCGGGTCTGAGCCTTCATCGTCCCGGTCAACGCTGCCACGCACTCGCCGCCGGCAATGATCTGGGAAGGTTTGGCGAGCTTCACCATTCGAGCCGCCACATTGACGCAGTCGCCGAACACGTTCTGCCCCTCCTCAAGGACGGGACCGAATTGCAAGCCGACATGGATCTGGAGGCGCTGCCCCGATACCGGTTCCTGCATCTCGACCCGCGACTGCATCTCGGTCGCGGCCTGGCTCGCCGCCAGGGCGGTCGGGAACACGCACAGGACCTCGTCGCCGATCGTCTGGACCACCCGCCCCCCGCAGCCGAGCGCCGATTCGCGCATGATATTGAGGCAGAGCCCGACGCACTCGAGCGCCCGTGCGTTGCCGAGCTTCTCGTACAGGCGCGTGCTCCCGGTGATGTCGGCGAACAGAACGGCGAGATTGACGGGCTTCTTATCCATCGGAAAGGTGCGAGCCATTCTGGCGGCGGCGCAAAGTATAAGCCAAAAGGCCAGCAAGTCAGTCTGCAGTTCTAGGCTCGTCGCACTTGAGTGTGCGTTACCGTCTGCTCTAGAATGCCTTCCAGAAGCTACGCAAGCGAAGTCGGGGGGGACATGCGCGGATGCGGCCGGGGGGTGCTGAGACCCCGTTTCCAGCTTGCAGCGGCCCTATTGGGCGCCTGCGCTTCCGCTTTTGCTCAAACTGCGGGCACCCTGACGCTGGTCGAAGGAAGCGTCGAGCTGATACGGGGAGCGACGCTGTACACCGCCACCCAAGGCGTAAGGCTGGGAGACGGAGACATATTGTCGATCGACCCCAAAGGGCAGGCGCAGATAGAATTCCAGGACGGCGCGATCCTCAACCTCAGCCAGGGCGCCCGCGCCATGCTCACGAACATCGCCCCGGGAGAGCGCGGCCACGCTGAGATCGCGGTGCTGTCCGGCTGGGCAAAGTTCACCCAGAAAAAATCCGGCAAGGGCACACAATATCGCTACCTCACGCCGCGCGTCGAGATCAATGCGGGGGAAGCGACCGCCGTTCTGAACGCGGGCGACGGCTCCACCGACATATACGTCGAATCCGGCGCCCTGAGATTTTCCGAAATCGGCAGGAAAGGCGTGCAGAGAATCGCGCGCGACGCGAAGGGAGGCGAGTTCATCACCCGGAGGGGCGAGCAGCCGGCAACTCTCGGTTCGCGCCTCTCGGCGGAGTTCGTAAAAAACATGCCGCGGCATTTTCGGGACGACCTGCCGGTGTTGCTCGAACGGTTCAAGAACAGGCGGTCGGAGCCCAAGCGCGAACACGAGGTGACCTACGCCGAGGTCGAAGCCTGGCTCAAAGCCGGTTCCGCGATCAGAAGAAATTTCGTCAAACGGTTTGAGGTTCGATCCAAGGATTCCGAGTTTCGCCGCAAGCTGATCGAGAATCTCCGGGAACATCCGGAGTGGGACAAGGTGCTGTTCCCGGGAAAATACGCTCCGAAGGAGCCGAGCAACCCGAAGAGCGCGCAATCCGGCACGCAACGGTAGGAGGGAAGGTCATGAGACTGATCGTCAAGTTCAACATCGTGTTTCTCGCAATTTTCCTGGTCGGTCTGGCGATCGCCGCCTATGTATCGCTTGATCTCCTCCGGCAGAATGCGCGCGACGAGGTGCTCCAGCACGCACGAATCATGATGGAATCTGCGCTCGCGACGCGCGGCTACACCTCCAAGCAGGTGCGCCCGCTGCTCGAGACGCAGATGAAGTACCAGTTCCTGCCGCAGTCGGTCCCCGCCTTCGCCGCCCAAGAGCAGTTCAGCGACCTGCGCAAGAAATTCGCCGACTACGACTACAAGGAAGCGACGCTCAATCCGACCAATCCCCGCAACCGGGCCACCGACTGGGAAGCCGACGTCGTAAACCAGTTCCGCCAGGCGCCCGATCGCCCCGAGATCATCGGCGAGCGCGATACGCCGACCGGCCGGGCTCTGTACATGGCCCGGCCGCTGCAGATCAAGGACGCCGCCTGCCTGTACTGCCACAGCACCGTGGACACCGCTCCGAAGACCATGATCGAGCTCTACGGTCCGGCGAACGGCTTCGGCTGGAAGCTGAACGAGGTGGTCGGCGCACAGATCGTGTCCGTCCCGATGACTTTGCCCATCAAGCGCGCCGACGACACCTTCAAAGTTTTCATGATCTCGCTCACTGGAGTCTTCGCCTTCATCTTCGTTGCCCTCAATCTCATGCTGCACGCCATCGTGATCCGGCCCGTCACCCGGCTGTCGCGGATCGCCGACGAGGTAAGCCTCGGCAATCTGGACGCCCCGGAATTCACGAGCAAGGGCAAGGACGAGATCGCGATTCTCGCCGGGTCGTTCAACCGCATGAGAACGAGCCTGGTGCAGGCGATGAAGATGCTCGGGGAGTGAAGGCCGCTATAACGGCGGCCCCGGAGACTAGTGGCAGTTCTCAAGCAACTCGGCAAGTACAAAATCGTCGAAGTCATCGGCAAGGGGGCGATGGGGATCGTCTACAAGGGATACGACCCCGTTCTCGAGCGCCATGTCGCGCTGAAGACCGTGCGCAAGGAGCTGGTCGACGAGAACCTCGCCGGGCAAATCATTGCGAGGTTCAAGAACGAGGCTCTCGCCTCGGGCCGCCTCAACCATCCCGCGATCGTCGGCATCTACGAATACGGCGAGAACAGACAGCTCGCCTATATCGCGATGGAGTACGTGCAGGGCCGCGGACTGCGGGATTTTCTCGCCCGGCAGGAGCGCTTCGGCCTGCAGGACACGATGGCCATCATGAGCCGATTGCTGGACGCACTCGACTACGCCCATGAGCACGGCGTAATCCACCGCGATATCAAGCCCCAGAACATCATTATGACTCCGGACGGCCGTCTCAAGCTTGCCGACTTCGGGATTGCCCGGATCGACCGCTCCAGCCTGACCCAGGTTGGGTCCGTCATGGGCACCCCTGCGTACATGTCACCGGAGCAGTACGCGGGACAGCAGGTGGACCGGCGCAGCGACATCTTTTCCTGCGGCGTCGTCCTCTACGAGCTGCTCACCGGCGTGAAGCCGTTCGAAGGCCCGACCGAGATCGTCGGGTACAAGATATGCCACGAACCCCACCGCAACCCTTCGGAGATCAATCCCCAGGGCGTTCCCGAGGTTTTCGATGCAATCCTCGGCAAGGCGCTCGCGAAGAAGCCGGAAGACCGCTACGCCAGCGCCCGCGAATTCGCGGTGGCCCTCGCCAAGGCCTTCGAGAGCCGCGCGGCAGTCCCGAGCGAGGCAACGATCCTCCCCACGATCATTCACCAGGACCGGCGGGATACGACTTCCCCGCCCCCCGGATGGGAGCCTGCGCGGTTGCGAGCTCTCGAGGAGCTGCTCGCCCCCTATGTGGGCCCGATGGCGAGAGTGCTCGTCAAGAGATCGGCGAAGACCACGACCGACGGCCCCACCCTCGTGCGCCTTCTCTCCGAGAGCGTTCTGTCGGAGCGGGACGGAAAGGCGTTCGCCGCAGAGGCGCTCGAGAAAGTTTTCGCGATCGGACGACGCGAAGCGGCGCCGGACCAGTCCTCTCCCGGTTTTTCGAACAGGCCGATCGAGGCCGTGGATGTCGACAGAGCGGCCGGGCGGCTTGCGCCTTATGTGGGTCCTATCGCCAAGGTGATGGCGAAGAAGGCCGCCGCGCAGGCGCGTGACCTGAAAGCCCTCTATCAGCGGCTCGCTGAAAACCTCGCCGACCCGGACGAACGCGCCGAGTTTCTCAAGAATTCCGGCTATGGAGACTAGTTCGGCCTAGGCGACGAGCCGCGGCAACAACCTGAGCGCGTTTTCGCGCTCGATCGCGCGTAGGTCCTTCGGTTCGAAGCGGAACGCTGCGAGCCCTTCGATCTCCTCGGCCCCGTCGCGGAACGGAAAGTCGGTACCGAAGAGCACCTGCCCGGGTGTAACGATCTTCATCAAGGCCGCGAGCGCTCCTGAATGGTTCCCCTGGGCGGTGTCGTAGTGGAACTTCTTCAGCTCGTACATCACGCCCTTCGGCACGCGCTCCTTCGCTTTTTCCTTCATGTCGATCTCGTGGCGCGTGAAGCGGCTGAGGAGGAAGGGCATCGTGCCGCCGCTGTGCGAGAAGATCCAGCGGATATCGGGGTAGCGGGCCGCGGTGCCGCTGAAGACGAGGCTCGCGATGGTGCGCGTGGTGTCGGTCGCGTACTCGACGACCGCCGGCGGCACCTCGCTCTTGATGTTCCTGCAGCAATCGGGTGAAAGCGGATGGGTGTAGATCACCGCCTTCCTCCGGTTGAGCTCCTCCCAGATGGGCGCGAAGGAGGCGTCCCCCAGGTACTTGTCCTGGTAGCTCGTCATGAGACCGATGCCCTCCGCCTTGAGCGTATCCAGGGCGTAGCCGATTTCCTTCAGCGCTCCCTCGGTATCGAGAAGCGGCAGCGTCGCGAAGCTCGCGAAGCGGCCCTTGTGGTCGCGCGCAAGCTGCGCGCCGAATTCGTTCGAGAGGCGCGCGATCTTGCGGCCTTTCTCGACCTCGTTGGTCGCGGCGCTCGGCTGGATGAGCGAGAGCACCGACACGGCGATTCCGCTCTTGTCCATGTCCTCGAGCGACATCTCGGGCGACCACTTGAAGCTCGAGCCTGCGCGACGACCGCCGACTTCGTCGAGATAGCCGGGGTACATGAGGTGGTGATGGACGTCGATGCGGTGCGGTTTGCGTGCGGCCTTCTTCGCACCCTGCGCCATCAGCCCTCCCGGCAGCAGGGTAGCGGCGCCGAGCGCGACGAGCGTCCCGAGAAAACCGCGCCGCGGCGCGCAGCAGGCACAGTTCGGATCGTCCGGATTTTCGGCGTTGTTATTCTTCGAAGCGATGCTCATGGACCTCCTCCTCTGAATCGGGGAGACTGATGGGACGTAAAGCGCTTGCTCCCCGAGCCGTTCAGGTTGTTAGGGAACCATCGCGGCGAGGAAATTTTAACACGGGGTGCGCTATCACCAGGGTTGCAGACATGCGCGATTGGTACGACGCTGGCACCTGGATCACCGCGGCCGCGACGTTCGTCGGCGTATGGGGGTTCTGCACACTGACATACGGCTTTTTGGGGTTCGCCTTGGGGTGGATGCCAGCGGCTGTGCTTGCGGTGATTTTTGGGATGTTTTGGCCGCTCGTTGTCCTGCTGCTCATGGTAGCGGCTGCCGTAATCCTTTTTTCCATTCTAAAGAAATGACCTAAGCGACTCTACGAACCAATCTGATTTGGTAAGTCTGCTTCCGACGAAAACAGCGGACAAGAGACTGTGAGCAGGCTTCAAAGCTCTGTCCTCACCCTCCCCGATACCCACACTAATACCCGCATTTGACGCGCAATTGATTTGAAGCATCCTGAAACAGTTTGAAGTAGATTCAGGAGCTATCTACAGAGGGAATCCCCGATAGACCGGAGGACTTGAAGCGGATTGAAACGGTCTGAAACGGTGCCGTCGTCTATCATGGCGATCGGGGCGATCCGGCGGATGAGGGTAAACACAATTCGAATCGCATGTCTCGCGGCGCTGCTCGCCGCGCCCGGCGCCTGGGCGCAGTCACCTGCCGCGAACTACCCGAACCGGGCGATCCGGGTCATCGTCCCTTTTCCGGCCGGCGGGGCTGCCGACGCGCTGCCGCGCATCGTCGGTGAGAAACTCGCTGCGCACTGGGGGCAGCCCGTCGTCGTGGAGAATCGGGTCGGAGCTTCCGGAAGCATCGGCGCGGATGCCGTGGCGCGCGCCGAGCCGGACGGCTACACGCTGCTCGCGACGCCCCCTGCCCCGCTGGTGATCAATCCCAGCCTGTACCTAAAGCTCCCCTACGACCCGACGCAGTTCGTGCCCGTGACGGTGATAGCGGCAATCCCGAGCGTGCTGCTCGTCAACGCGGCAAAGGTCCCGGCGAACACGTTCCAGGAGTTCGTCGCGTTCGTGCGCGCCAATCCGGATAAGCTCAACTATGCTTCCCAAGGTACGACCACGGTTTCCTTCCTGACTACGGAAATGTTCAAGACCGCGGCCGGAAGGCTGAGAATCACGCATGTACCCTACAAAGGGACGGCTCCCGGGCTCGCCGCGCTGCTCGCAGGCGAAGTGGAAATGATGTTCGACAACCTCGGGGTGACGGTGCAGCACGTTCGCGCGGGCAAGCTGAAGGCGCTCGCCGTCGGCAGCAGGCGGCGGGCGCCTTCGCTTCCCGAGGTGCCGGCGATGGCGGAGTTCTATCCGGGATTCGTCTCGATCGCGTGGTTCAGCATTTCAGCACCGCCGAAGACGCCCGCTGCGATCGCCGAGAAGCTTTCCGCCGCGATCGCGGAAATACTGAAGCAGCCGGACGTCGCCAACCGCCTCCAAGCGCTGTCGGCCGAGGCGATCGGCAGCACTCCCGCCGGGATGGCGGCGATCATGAAGGAAGACGCGGAGCGCTGGCGCGGCGTGATCCGCGCCGCCGGGGTGAAACCCGAATGAGCGCTGCCCAAGAAGGAGCAATCATGCTACCCGGCTTCCGCGCCATGGCCCGCTACAACCGTTGGATGAACGAACGCATCTACGGACACTGCGAAAACCTCTCCGACGCCGAGCGCAGGGCGGACCGCGGCGCATTCTTCCGCTCGATACACGGCACGCTCAATCACCTGCTGCTCGGCGACAGGCTTTGGCTCGGAAGATTCCTTGCGCGCGAGTTCCGCGTCGGGACGCTCGCCGACGAGCTGTACGAGGATTTCTCCGAACTGCGCCGCGAGCGCGCCAAGACCGACGCCGAGATCCTCGAATGGGTGGAAAGCTTGGACGAAAAACGCCTCGCCGCACCTCTGAAGTTCCGCAGCATCGTGGGCAACCGCGACAGGAGTTTTCCCCTGTGGTTCGCGGTGCAGCACTTCTTCAACCACCAGACGCACCACCGCGGCCAGGTGACGACGCTCCTCATGCAATCGGGAGTGGACCCGGGTGTCACCGACCTGATGTGGCTCCCGGGGATGGGGGAAGCGGGCTAGAACCTCGTTTCTACTTGTAGAAGACGTGGCCGCCGATCCTGGCGAGAGGCCGCTTGCCCTTTGCCCAGTCGGGTTTGATGTAAGTCGCGTGGAAGAACATCGCGCCCTCCAGCACCGGCGCCTCCCGCTCGTAGTAGACCGCTTCGGCCACTTCCCAGGCGCGCAGCCAGTCTTCGCCCGCCGGGGTCGGGAGCGTATCGAACTCCGTCCACGAAAAGGCGCCGACGTAGCGTTTTCGGATCGGGTCCCAGTTTTTCTGGTAGACCACGCCGCAGACCGTATCGGAATAGCGGCCCGAGGCCCTGCGATTCATCGTGACTTCGGCCACCGCGTGTTGACCGGCCACGGGCTCACCCCGCGCTTCGAAATACACGTTCCGCGCAAGGCAGACCAGACTTCGCCGGTGGTCTTGACGCTCGTAGGCGGCTCGGAGCGCAAAAAAGAAGGCCGTAGCGATCAGACCGAGAACCAGGGCAAATATCCAGGGCTCCTTGTCCCAGGCGTGCCAGGACGCACGCAGTAGGTACCACCTGCGCGACACCGCCCAGCCGAGGCGGGAGCGAAGATCCGCGTAAAAAAGTCTCGAGAACATGTCGTCGGTTCCGACCAGGGACCGGGTCGCCTCAGAAAGGTCGCCCTTCGCCCGGCTAACGGGCGAATGGTCGTCAAAGCATGACTTTCGCATAGGCTTAAGCGTGCAGTTCGTCGATGTCGGAAGGGAGAAGGTCATGCGAGTGAACGCCACGCTGGTAGTCAATTCAAAGGGCGGGTCCGGAAAGACCACCATCACGACCAACCTCGCGAGTTACTTCGCGACCCAGGACATCCCGACTACCGTCATGGACTACGACCCACAGGGGTCGAGCCTGCATTGGCTACGCGCCCGCACCTGCCCCGGGGCGAGAATTTACGGGGCGAATGCCGCGCCTCAAAGGGGCGGCCGCATTCGCAGCGTCGAGATGCACGTGCCTGCGGACACGCAGCAGCTCATAATCGATGCACCGGCCGGCGTCTCGGGCCTGCTCCTGCAGGAGATGTTGAACAGGGCCGACCGCATCATCATCCCGGTTGCGCCGTCCGCGATCGACATCCACGCAACCGCAAATTTCATCAGGGATCTCCTCCTCGTCGGCAGGATCCGGGCGCGCAACATCCAGCTGGCTGTGGTGGCGAACCGAGTCCGCAGCTCCATGCCGGTGTATCAGCCGCTCGAGCGGTTTCTCAATTCGCTCGGTTTGCCGTTCCTGACGCGGATCAGCGATTCGGATGCGTACGTCAAAGCCGCTGAGGCGGGAATCGGAATTTTCGAGATGGACCCTTCCGCGGCGGCTGCGGAGTGCGCGCAATTCATGCCTATTATCGAATGGGTGGGCAGTCAGCGGGACCCTGCGGCTTCCGGCGACGGAAAGGTCATCGATCTCGCGAGCAGGCGCTGGACGGAAAGGACCCCGGGCCTCTCTTCGATCGGCTTCAGATCCTGAATCAAGATCCACGGCGCGGCTCGAGCACTGCGCGTACCGCCTCGTCGACATCCTGCAGGAACACGAAATCGATTTTTTCCTTCGCTTCCGCAGGGACTTCCTCAAGGTCCTTACGGTTGCGCGCCGGCAGCATCACGCGGCGGACCCCGGCGCGCATGGCGGCAAGCACTTTTTCCTTGATCCCGCCCACGGGGAGCACGAGGCCGCGCAGGCTGATCTCGCCGGTCATCGCCGTGTCGGCGCGTACGGCGCGCTCGGTGAAGAGCGACGCGAGTGCCGTGAACATTGCGACTCCAGCGCTCGGACCGTCCTTCGGGATGGCGCCCGCCGGCACGTGGACGTGCACGTCGGTTTTCTCGAACGAAGTCGATTCGATGCCGAGCGTCGCGGCGCGCGATTTCACGAGCGTCAGCCCGGCTTGCGCGGACTCCTTCATCACATCACCGAGCTGACCGGTGAGAATCAGTTTTCCGCTGCCCGGCGTGCGGCTCGCCTCGACGAACAGGATGTCGCCGCCGACAGGCGTCCACGCGAGTCCCGTAGCAACGCCCGGCACGGCCGCGCGCAGCGCCACCTCGTTCTCGAACTTCGTCGGTCCTAAAATGTCTGCGAGGTCCTTTTCGTCGATTTTTACGCCCTGGGCCGCGCCTTCGGCGATCCGCACCGCGGCGCGCCGGCACACCGCTCCGATCTGGCGCTCGAGCGAGCGCACGCCCGCCTCGCGCGTGTAGTCGCGGATGATGGCCGTGAGCGCCGCGTCGGTGATCTCGAACTGCTCGGGCTTGAGGCCGTTTTCCTTCAGTTGGCGCGCGAGGAGGTAGCGGCGCGCGATCTCGCGCTTTTCCTCCTGCGTGTAGCCCGGCAGCTGGATGATCTCCATGCGGTCGCGTAAGGGGCCCGGAATCGTGTCGAGCACGTTAGCCGTCGTGATGAAGAGCACGCGCGAAAGATCGTAGGGCACCGCGAGGTAGTTGTCGCGGAAGGTGTTGTTCTGCGCCGGGTCGAGCACTTCGAGGAGAGCCGACGACGGGTCTCCGTGAAAGCCCGCGCCGAGCTTGTCGATCTCGTCGAGCATCATCACGCACCCGCGCGTCCCGGCTTTCTTCAGCGCCTGGATGATGTTCCCGGGCAGCGCGCCGATGTAGGTGCGCCGGTGTCCGCGTATCTCGGCCTCGTCGTGCACGCCGCCTAGCGAGACGCGCACGAACTTGCGCCCGAGCGCTTTCGCGACGCTCTGTCCGAGCGAGGTCTTGCCGACCCCGGGTGGGCCGACGAAGCACAGGATCGGCCCGTGGCCTTCCGGATTGAGCTTGCGCACCGCGAGAAACTCGACGATGCGCTTTTTCACCTGATCGAGGCCGAAATGGTCCGCGTCGAGAATGCGCCGCGCCTCGGCCATGTCGATCGCGTCGAGCTCGGGGCTCTTCCACGGCAGCTCGATCAGCCAGTCGAGATAAGTGCGCACCATCGAGTACTCGCCCGAGGCGTCCGACATGCGCTCCAGGCGCTTCAGTTCCTTCAGGGCCTGTTTCTCGACTTCCTCCGGCATGCCGGCTTCTGCGATCGCGTTCTTGAGCTCCTCGAGCTCCGCTGCTTGCCCCTCGTCGCCTTCGCCCAGCTCCTTTTGGATCGATTTCATCTGCTCGCGCAGCAGGTACTTGCGCTGGGTCTCGTCGAGGCTCGTCTTGGTGCGCTCGTCGATCTCGCGAGAGAGCTTGAGCACCTGCAGCCGGTGCGCGAGGTGCTCGAGCACGCCGTCGAGGCGCTTTTGGAGGTCGATCGTTTCGAGCAGCGCCTGTTTCTCGGAGACTTCGATGTCCATGACGCCTGCGACCAAGTCGGCGAGCGCCCCGGGCGAGGAAATGCTCTGGATGCCGGCGATCAGCTCTTGCGGCGCCTGCGGCAGGAGCTCGAGGACCTGGAGCGCGCGCTCCTTCAGCTGTACGAAGCGCGCCTCGATCTCCTTGCCCGCGGCTTCCGGGTCTTCGATCCGTCCGACGCGCGCCACCATGAACGGGTAGCCTTCGAGGTACTCGACCACGCGGAACCGCTGCTGCCCCTGGCAAATGACGTGATGCGTGCCGTCGGGCGTAGTGACGTAGCGCACGATGTTGGCGACCGTGCCGACGAGGCAGAGGTCCTCCGGTCCGGGCTTCTCGGTCTTCGCGTTCCGCTGCAACAGGACGCCAATCGGCTGTTTCGCCTTGGCGGCGGCTTGAGCGGCTGCGATCGAGGCCTCGCGGCCCAGCGCGACCGGCAGGATCATGCCGGGGAAAAGCACCATCCGGCGCACCGGCAGGATGATGACCGCGTCATCTGGAAGAGCGTACGTGCCCTGAGGCGTCACTCGCGCCGCCGCGGCCGCGCTCGCCCTTTCGCCCGCCGACTTCTGATTCACGCTATCGAGTTCGAGGCTCATGTCGTCTACCCCCGTCTGTGCAGACCGAGCGTCAAGCAGCCGTTCGCAAGAAGCCTGTCGGCGAGCTGATACTGGCCGGCGGGCAGAGCGATGCGGCGCTCGAAGCGGCCATAGGGAATTTCGAGCCGGTAAATGATGGCGCGCGGATACTCAATGGGAAAGGCACGCTCGCCGCGAACGACGATCGTTCCGGATTCGAGGTAGACCTCGAGTTCGTCCGCCGCGACGCCGGGAAGAGCGACGCACAGCGTCAGACCATCCGCCGTCTCGTATAGGTCGACGGGCGGCTCCCAGCCCGGTGCCCCGGCGGCACCGATCTGATAGAACCTGCGCTGCAGCTTCTCCGCCCCTCGAAGCAGCTCCAGCGCTTCAGCCCACATCCATGACCGTGGATCGCGATACGTCATGCAAGTCCCTTGAACACCGCTTGCGGAGAGACATTCCCCGCAGCTCGACAATTTGTCAAATGGGGGCATCGACGGGAAGAACAACCCCGTGACCGCGCGAGGGTCCCCCGCACCGCCGACTTCCGCTACAGCACTGGAACTAAAGAGGAATAGCCAGAAGCGTGTCGACACTGCAGCTGTCCAGCACGACGATTTTTTCCTCGAACCGCGAGTCCTTCCCGTCGAGGCGGATCCTGTCCAGGTAGCGGCCGCCTGCAAAGAGCATCGAGTCGCCGGTGTGCATGATGCGCACGACCTGAAAGTTCGAGGTCGCGCGCGCTGTATTCCCGTCGATCCGCTCGATCAGGGTCGAGGACACCGTGTGCCGGTAGCGCTGCGCCTCGTAGATGTTGGCATGGCGCAGAGCCGAGACGCGATCGGCGAGCATCGCGCGCGAGTCGGCGTAGATGATGGACAGCGGCAAGCCGCGTTCGTAGTTCTCCGCGGTGGTGATGCGGTAGCGGCCCTTGTCCACAAAGAACCCCGGCCAGTCCTCCAGCCGATCGTCGTCGATGGCGTGGACGTAGCGGGCGAGAAGGTTCTCGACGGTGACTTGAAGCTCAACGTCCACGGCCTTACAAATCCATATGCCTGCGGTACTGCTGCCAAAGGCCCCGCACCGAGGTTTCGGTGACGCGCGATTCGTTCGACTCGACCGTGCGCCCGCCCATCTCGACGAACGACGAACGCTCCGACGCACCTGCCGCGCCGCGCTGCACGAACCCGGTCGCCGCGCCGTCCTCCAGTGAGATGTACCCCGCCGGGCCGACGAGGTTCGACTGCTTCATGCGGAGCTCGGTCATCTTCGCGTCGTCCGACGCATAGCCGAAGCAGGTCCACACGAGCTCGGTGCGGCCCACGCCCTTGGGCAGCACCTGGCGCACGGCGAGGCTGTTCATGATCTGCTGCAGCACGAATCCCGGGAACACGGTGAGGATCTGCAGCGTGACGCCGTCGCCAATCTCGTCCACCGATTCCAGCATCTGCGGCGCCTGCAGCGCGTAGCCGCCGCTCGCCGAGCGCATGCCGGCCTTTTCGTACTCGTCGCCGGACAGATCCGACTTCATCATGGTGAAGCTCGCGTGGCTGCCGCCCTCGCCGCCGACGACGACCCCGCCTTTCTGCTCCAGGCGATTCAAGCGGAAGGTCGAGAAAAACAGATGCAAGAGGCTCGCGTGGTACGTGTCCTTCACGTTCTCGAAGTAGAGCTTCCAGTTGCTCTGCAGCACCTGGGTGTAGCCGCCGAGGATCTTTATCGGTTCCTTCATCACGCGGCGGATCCTCGCCGCGACCTCGGGGCCGATGTACCGCTCGACGACCGGCGTCTTGTCCGAGAGCGTCGCGAAGATCAGGCCGCAGAAAATCTCGACGCGGAATTTCCGCGGCGCCTGGCTCTCGGGATCGGCGTCGAGAGGCATGCCGCCCTTGCCCTGCACGCCGCGGCGAAATGCCACCGCGGTGAGGTCGCCGCGCAGGTCGTAAGTCCAGTTGTGATAGACGCAGGCGATCTCCTTCGTGTTGCCGCGGTCCGCGAGGCAAAGGAGCGCGCCGCGGTGCGCGCAGCGGTTCTCGAAGCAGCGGATCGCGCCGGATTCGTCGCGCGTCACCACCACCGGCATCTCGCCGACGAAAGTAGTCTTGAAGTCGCCCTTCTCCGGCAGCTCGGCCTCGAGGCCGAGGAAATTCCAGGCGTCGCCGCGGTAGATGCGCTCCTGCTCGCGGCGGTAGACGTCCTCGTCCTGGTATATCCAGTAGGGAACGCGGGCCAGTCCTTCGGAGGGCCAGGCGCGTGATGCGGGATCTGCAGACAAGAGAATATCCTTATCGGGAAATTCGTTCAGGTCGATTCTAGCACCGGTAAAATGGCGCGAGACCCAGGAGAACCTCGATGAGGCCCATGATCGCCCGGCTGTTCGCGGCCGCGCTGTGCGGATTTCCGCTTGCTCTGCACGCGCAAGCGCAGGCATACCCGAACAGGGCGGTCAGGATCGTCGCGCCCTTCCCCGCCGGCGGCAGCGCCGATGTCATCCCGCGCATCATCGGCGAGAAGTTGTCCCTCAAGTGGAGCCAGCCCGTCATCGTGGAGAACCGCGCGGGCGCCGCCGGCAACATCGGCGCTGAGTACGTCTTCAAGGCCGAGCCCGACGGCTACACGCTGCTGTCCTCGCCGCCGCCGCCTCTCATCATCAATCCGAACCTGTACCGGAATCTTCCCTTCGACCCGACTCAATTCGTTCCGGTGGGCATCATGGTCGCGATCCCCAACGTGGTCCTCGTGAATCCCAGGGTGCCGGTGAACAGCATCCGTGAACTGATCGCCTACGCCAAGGCGAACCCGGACCGGCTCAACTACGCCTCGCAGGGCAGCGGCACGACCTCGCACCTCACCGGCGAAATGTTCAAATCGATGGCTGGCGTGCGCCTCACGCACATTCCCTACAAGGGGAGCGCGCCCGCGCTTACCGACCTGCTCGCCGGGCAGGTGGAGATGATGTTCGACAATCTCGGCGTGTCGCGACAGCACGTCGTAAGCGGCAAGCTGAAGCTGCTTGCGGTGTGCAGCGAGAGGCGCGTCGCGTCGCTTCCCGACGTGCCGGCACTTGCCGAGATTCTCCCGGGATTCGAGGCGGTCGCCTGGTTCGGCATCGTGGCGCCGCCGAGGACGCCGATGCCGATCGCCGAGAAGATCTCCGCCGCCGTCGCCGAGGTGCTGAAGCTCCCCGAGGTGCAGAAACGCCTTGCCGATCTCTCCGCCGACGCGATCGGCAACACGCCGGCGCAGATGGCGGCGTTCATGAAGAAAGACGCCGAGCGCTGGCGCGCGGTGATCCGCTCCGCCGGGGTCAAGGCGGATTAGGTGGGCCTGCCGCGCATCGCCATCGCCACCGGCGATCCGGCAGGGATCGGCCCTGAAATCGCGCTCAAGGCGGCGCTAGCTTCGCAAGTGAAAAAAATCTGCCGGCCGCTCCTCGTCGGCGATCGCGGCGCGATCGAGGCGCATGCCGACGCCTGTGGACTCGAGCCGAATCTCCGCTGCGTGACGCGCGCCGCGGACGCAAATTGGGGCGACGGCGCGCTGACCCTCATCGAGCGCAGGCAGTTCAAACCCGGCGAGCTGCACATCGGCGCGATCGCGGCACCGCACGGCGAAGCCGCGCTCGATTCCGCGAAGACCGCGATCGACGCGGCGCTCGCCGGCGAGGTGGACGCGGTAGTCGCCGCGCCGCATACGGAAAGCTCGATCAAGCTCGCCGGAATCGAGTTCGACGGCTATCCCACGTTCGTCGCGCGCTGTGCCGGCGTGTCGCCCGAGGACGCGTTCCTCATGCTCTGCTTCGAGTCGGGCGGGATCGAAATGCGCATTGCGCACGCGACGCTGCACGCGAGCCTGCGTCGGGCGATCAAGCTCCTCACGCGTGACCGCGTGCTGAACGCGATCCGCTCGACCGATTCCGCGCTGCGCCGCATGGGCGTCGCCCACCCGCGCATCGCAGTGTCGGGGCTCAACCCTCACGCAGGCGAGGGAGGCCTCTTCGGCGACGAGGAGCAGGCGATCATCGGTCCGGCGATCGCCGACGCGAAAAAGAACGACGTCGACGCCGAGGGCCCGTTCGGTGCTGACGTCATGTTTCTGAAAAAAGGCTACGACGCCTTCGTGGTCATGATCCACGACCAGGGTCACATCATGGCGAAAACGCACGCCTTCTCCGGCGCCGCGGCACTCACGCTGGGCACGCCGGTGCTATTCTCCTCGGTCGCGCACGGCAGCGCGCTCGACATCGCCGGAAAGAACCGCGCCGATCCGGGTGCGATCATTTCCGCGATCAAGCGCCTCGCCGGCACCTCTTCGGCGAGATAGAACGATGGAAGACAAGCTGACGATTTCCGCTCTCCGGCAGATGAAGCGCGACGGTCGCAAGATCGTCGGCGTGGTCGCCTGGGACACCGAGATCGCGAGGATCGCGGATCGCGCCGGGGTGGATTTCATATCGGTGGGCGACTCCGTCGGCTTGAATCTCTGGGGGCACGCGACAGACACGGAAGTAACCGTCGAGGAAATGCTGATTGTCTGCAAAGCCGTGCGCCGCGGCGCGAAGCGCGCCCTGGTCAGTTGCGATATTCCCAATGGTCCGGCGCAGACGGGAACCGAGGCCGCAGTCAGCGCCGCCGTCCGCTTCGCAAAAGAGGGAGGGGCGGACATGGTGAAGGTCTTGGGCGATCCGAGCGTAGTGAAAGCAATCGTCCGCGCGGGCGTCCCGGTCTTTGCCGAGTTCCATGGCGAGCAACTTCCTGCCGAAAAACTGGTGGAGGAAGCGAAGCGATTGGAAGATTCGGGCGCCTCGCTCCTGGACTTCAGGCACTCCGGTCCCGTAGCCGGTCCTGCCGTCGTACGCGCGGTTTCCATTCCGGTGATCGGCGGCTTGGGCGGCGGGCCGTGGCTCGACGGGCGCGTGCGCCTCGCGCACACCGCCATCGGCTACGCAGCGAAGTGGATCGACTCGAAGACCGAGACCTACGGCAATGCCGCGAAGCTCTCCCTGGCTGCCTTCCGCGCCCTGGTCGACGACGTGCGCTCGGGCCGGCAGATCAAGGGCGGCTGACGTGCCCACCGCGCTCATCGACGGCATCAAGACGAACTACGAAGTCATCGGCAACGGCCCGCCTTTGCTGATGTACGCGCCGGCGGGCTTCGATGCGACCCTGGACAAGTGGAAAACGCAGGGCGTGTATGCCCGCATCAAGCTGCTCGATCATCTTCCGAAAAGATATACCTGCATCGTCTTCGACCGGCGCGAGACCGGGCAATCGGGCGGACGCGTGGAGCGCATCACCTGGGCCCACTATGTCTCACAAGGCAAAGGCCTGCTCGAGCACTTGAAGTTCAAGCGCGCGCATCTCATGGGCGGTTGCATGGGCTGCTGCCCGGTCGTCGCCTTTGGCGTCGCCCATCCCGAGATGGTGATGAGCATGGTCCTGTACTGGCCGGTCGGCGGCGCGAGATACCGTATCAGCACGCACAAGCGCTTCGCCGATCATCTCGCGTACGTCGAAGAGCACGGCCTCGCCGGCGTTGTCTCGCTGGTAATGCAGGAGGGAAAAGCATTCAACGCGGAGCCCAGAGGCGGGCCCTGGGCCTCGGTGATCAGGAACGACCGCGCCTTCGCCGATGCCTACGCGAAACTCGACGTCGGAAAGTACAAACAGCTCGTCACCGAAATGTGCCGTACCCTATTCGACCGGGACACCTCTCCGGGTGCCGAGCCCGAGGACTTGCTCAAACTCGACGTCCCGGCGCTCGTCATACCGGGACGCGATGCGTCTCACGCGACTTCGGCAGCGAGGTATCTGGAAGAATGTCTGCCGAAAGCGGAGTACTGGGACGTGCTTCCCGACGGGCAGACGGAGGAAACCGCTCCCACTCGGGTGATCCAGTTCTTGGATAGAGTGGCCGCCACGGCCCGGTAACGCAGAATTCGGATCGAAACGACAACTTGTTTCATTGGCGCGTCAGGCGCCGGCGCCTTTGCGCTCAGGGCGACCTGACCGCCAGTACGCCGCAGGGTCAGTTCCCGGGCTCGCCCGCAACGACATACGCCCACAGCGCTTCCACGTCGTCGGGTTTGAGCACGTCGTCCCATGACGGCATGTTGCGCTTGCCGTACGTCACCGAATCGACAAAGCGCGCGCGGGCATCGCGCGGAAAAGTCCGCAGGTCGATCCCTCCCTGCGGATTGCGCATGCGCGTGCCGTGGCAGGTCACACAGTTGCGCGCGAACAGGGCGGCGCCCTTCTTGATTTGCTCCGCAGGGAACTGCGGCGCGCGGTCTTGCGCAGCGACCCCCACGCAGGCGAGCGCGAGGCCGAGGCTTGCGGCCACCGTCAAGGCTTTCATGCCGCCTCGCGGGCGCTTGCCTTATTCGGGCATCAAGGCAAAGGTCCACACCGATCCACCGGTGGGGATGGCGTCGGCTGCCTTCATGGTCCTGTTGAGAACCCCGCCAATGCCCGACAGAACGGTCACGTATTGGCGACCCTGGCGGGTGTAGGTGATGGGCGGCGAATTGATGCCGGAACCGGTCTTGAACTGCCAGAGCGTCTGGCCGGTTGCCTGATCGAGCGCGATGAAATCACCATTCAGCCTGCCGGTGAACAACAGCCCGCCATCGGTTGCGAGCATGCCGGCGGAAATCACGGTTCCCGTCACCGGGACTTTCCATTCCGCCTTGCCGGTCAGCGGATTGAACGCCATGTGATAGCCCCACGGCTCGCCCGAGGGCGGCGTACGGAAGCTCGTCTCCACGCCGGTCGAGCCCTGGCCGAGCACGAACTCGAACTTCGTGTATTTCATGATGCGGGGGATTTCCCAGGAGTTCACATAGACGAGCCCGGTCTTCGGATTGAACGCCATCAGCGATGCATTGGTGCCGCGCGACGGCCAGATTTCGACCGTTTCGCCCTTGACGGCGCGCTCGTAGATGTCGGTCAGAACCGGGCGGCCGGTCTTGAGATCGACGTGCGAGGCCCAGTTGACCTTTACGAACGGGTGCGCGGCGATCAGCTTGCCGTTGGTACGATCGATGACATACATGAAGCCGTTCTTGTTGGCGTTCAGGAGCACCTTGCGGACCCGGCCGTCGATGCGCAGATCGGCGAGCACCGGCTCGGCGGAGCCGTCGAAGTCGTAGCTTTCGTTCGGAGTGTATTGGTAATGCCACACCAGCTGGCCGGTCTTGGGCCGGATCGCGAGCACGCTGGCCGTGTACAGACTGTCGGCGCCGCCGCGATAGGCTGGGTTGTACGGCTCCGCGTTGCCGGTCCCCCAGTAGACGAGGTCGAGTTCCGGGTCGTACGAACCGTTCTGCCAGGTCGACCCGCCGCCGTATTTCCATGCGTCGGGCATCTCCTTTGGCCAGGTTTCGGATCCGGGCTCGCCGGGTGCGGGCACGGTGTAGCGGCGCCACAATTTTCTCCCGGTGTCCGGGTCCCAGCCGTCGAGGAAGCCGCGCGTGGTGCGGTCCCCGCCCGCCATCCCAGTGATCACGACGCCGTTCGCCACCAGAGGCGCGATGATCCCCGTGTAACCCTCCTTGAAGTCGGCGAATTTTTCCCTCCAGATCTGTTTGCCGGTCTTCATGTCGAGCGCGATGACATGGCAATCGATCGACTCGCGGAAAAGCTTACCGTTATAGATGGTGGCCGGCCCCCGGACGATGACGCCGGGGTTCCCTACACGCGCGGCGGCGCGCTCGTATTCCACCGGTGTGCGCCAGATCTGCTGGCCGGTCGCAACGTCGAGGGCGAAGGTCCAGTTTCCGTTCACCACATACATGACGCCGTTGTAGATCGTCGGCTGCGCCAGCTCGCCCGTATCGTTGCTTAGGCTCGTGCTCCAGATCGGCACTAGGCGCTTGACGTTCGATTTGTTGATCTGGGTGAGCGGGCTGTACTGATTGAGGTGATAGCCCATGCCGAAGGTGGTCACGTTTTCGCTGTTCTTACCGTTGTCGATCAGCTCTTGCGTGGTCTGGGCGAGCGCATAGCTGAACACGCAGCAGAGCAACGCCACCGATATTGTCTTCATGACTCCCTCCTTGATGATGCGTGATTGGCGCGGCGCGCGCTCGGCTAGGCTCTATCCAGGTTATGAGTGCGCGTTCGAACCCGGTATTTATCAGTGCACACGAGTGCCTCGCCCGTTGGAAATACTCGGACGTCCCCGTCGCCGGCCAGACAGAGGGAACGGTTCCGGCGCGGCTGCTGGAGTCTCCGGATAGAGCGGCCGATGGAAGCGCGGACTATAGCGACCTGATCTGCACCTTGCGCCACTTGATGGCGCCACCGGGGGCATCCTTGGGGCCGTTGCCGAACTGCAGGGCAAACGGTCCCTCAGCGTGCTTGCCGTCCCGAACGTCGACGGTCTGGACTCCGTTCAGCACGACGGTCAGCTGCGAGCCCTTGGCGGTGATCTCGTAGGTGTTCCACTTGCCGCCGGCTTTCGGCATGGGCGAGACCTTGGCCACGTTGACGATCGCTCCGGTGCCATACTCCGGCTCCGGACGCTGGTCGTAGATGTTCACTTCATAGCAGGCGACCGCACCGACCTTGGTGCGATCGGCGCAGCGCAGGAAAATGCCGCTGTTCGTCGTGTGATCCGCCCAGAACTCCGCCTTGATTTGAAAGTCCTTGTAGGAATTATTCGTGAGGAGATATCCGCCCTTGCCCTTGTCGGCGACGATGGCACCGTCTTGCGCTCTCCAGTTGGCGTCGCCGATGGGGCTGAAGTTGCCCATGCCAGCGGCGCCGTCGATGAGCGTGGTCCAGCCCGAGTCGGACCACGGCATGTACGAACAGCCGAAAAGACCGAGCGCGATGGCTAGCGATCCAGCGGTGACGACAGACGAGCGTTTCATGGTGGTCTCCTCCTCTTGTTTTGCGTTGAGCGGTTCGTGCTACTGCCACGCGCGATTGTCCACCGTGTTCTCGTAGGTCGCGCCGGGAACGGTCATGTTCCACTTGACGGTCCAGTTGTAGGTGTCCTCGAAGCGCTCGCGCGTGTAAGGTTGCGGCGCGGCGTGGAGCAGGCGCCAGGTCTGGAACTCGTGGGGTTCCAAGAGTCCGCCGGTCTCGCGGATGAAATAGTGGACGTAAGGCGTGGGGTCGTTCTCGATCTCCTTGACCGCCCTCGCCTGCGCGCGGAACATCTTCGCGAGGGTCGGGCCGTCGAGGTCGTCGCCGGCCGCCTCGCTGCGGGTAGAATGGGACTCGATCAGGATGCGCAGCCCCCACTTCTGCGCCACGCTGATCCAGGGCTCCATGAGGCTCGCCGCAGCGACCTTGCCGTCGCGAACCGCTTCGAGCCGCTTCAGCATCGACCCCGCGTTGGTCCTCTTGACGTGCTCCGGCGCAAGGAACCCCTCCATCATCTTCAGCGTGGTGAAGTCCGAGCCGTTGTTCGGCGTCACAGCGATCGGCTTGTCTTTCAGCATCTCGGGTTCGTAGTACTTGGAGTCGCGCGCCACGACGATGGCGAACTTCGACATGGAGGCGCCGAGCGCCACGATCTTGCGCCCGCGCAGCCCCTGCGTGTTGGCTTCGACCGCGCGCTTCATGATCCCCCATTCGCACATGCGGTACTGGTCGATGCCGCCTTCGTTGTAGACCGAGTCGAGCGGGCGATCGAAAACGGAATCGAACTTGACGAAATGGGAGGTCGTGACCTGCGCCATTCCCGGCGTGGTCACGAACTCGAGGTCCAGGCCCTCGTCCTTGAAGAAGCCTTTGTCGCGCGCCACGAGCACGGGCAGATCGTGCACTGCGTTCATGGTCGCTACCTGAGGTTTCGTCCTTTCCTTGACAGTCATGACGCGTTCTCCTATAGGGACCGTAAGACTCCCTCGGTCTAACGGCGATGATCTTTGCCGATGATCCCTCTTCATCCGCTCGGCTGTCAACGGCGGAGGAGCTTCAGCAGCAATCCCAGCCGACCCCCTCCGGCACCGCGAGCGCATCCTTCAGCCAGGCGTAGGGAAGATCGTCGACGACCACCTCCGCCACCGGCTTGAACAGCTTGAACTGGTGGCGCTGTTCGGCAATCCAGAACATGACCACAGTCTCCAGCGGTGCGCAGCCGGGGAGCGTACAGGCGACCTCCGCAACGGAGATCGCCGCCTCTTTCGGAAGGCCGAAGCGCGCGCGCGTCCACTGCGCCACCCGATCGACGGCTTGGAGGCGTTCGGGGTCCTTCCTGACGGACGCGAACATGGCTTTGAGCCTATCAGAAGCGGCATTGCGTGAGAAAATGCGCCGATGGCACACCCCGACCGCTTCCTCCTCGCAGGCGTCATGGGATGGCCGGTGATGCATTCCCGCTCCCCCATGCTGCACAACTACTGGTTCAAGCAGCACGGCCTCGCCGGGAACTACGTACCGCTCGCGATCCGGCCGGAGGGCCTCGCCGCCGCGCTCGGCGCTCTGCATCCCCTGGGATTCGCGGGCTGCAACCTGACGATCCCGCACAAGCAGCAGGCGATGAAAATCGTCGACGAGGTCGACACGCTGGCGAGAAGCATCGGCGCGATCAGCTGCGTGGTCGTCAGGGCCGATGGGTCGCTCTCCGGCACCAACAACGATTGCTACGGCTTCATCCACAACATCAGGCAGGAGCAGCCTGGCTGGCGGGCCGACGCCGGGCCCATCGCGGTGATCGGCGCCGGCGGTGGTTCGCGCGCCGTGTGCTACGGGCTGGCCCGGGAAGGCGCGAAGGAGATTCGCCTCCTCAACCGCACGTTCGCGCGCGCAAAGGGAATTGCCGACGAGTTCGGCAAGCCGATCAACGCCCTGCCCTGGGAACAGCGCCACGAGGCCCTGGAAGGCGCGGCGATGGTGGTCAACACCACGAGCTGCGGCATGGTCGGCCAGCCGGCCCTCGACATCACACTGGACAAGCTGCCGCAGGGCGCGCTCGCCGCCGACATCATCTACATTCCGCTCGAGACGCCGTTCCTCGCCGCGGCACGCAAGCGCGGCAACCGCACCACCAACGGCCTGGGTATGCTTCTCAATCAGGGCCGGCCGGCCTGGAAGGCCTGGTTCGGCATCGAGCCCGAGGTGACGGCGGAGCTTAGAGCGATGGTCGAGCGGACGATCTAGGAAGCGATCCGCGTGCTCGGCGTGAAGCTGGAGTGAGAACTTCACTTATTCAGGAACAAGGCGTTCCAAAACTTTTCCCACTTCGGGTTTTCGTCCAGCTCCACTGCCGGGTCCATCATGATGTAGGCGAAGTCGCCGAGATCGGTCTTCGCCTTCTGGCTAGCTGGCGGACGGCCGAGCGAATTGAAGAGCTCCTGGCCTTCCGGCGAGAGGACGAAGTCGGCAAACAGCAGCGCCGCGTGCGGATGGGGCGCGTCCTTCGCGAGCCCGATGCCGAGCGGCTGGCCGATAACCGGCTCGATCGGCACCCAATCGATCGGCGCGCCCGTGCGCTTGTGCGCCACGGCGCCGCTGCTATAGACGGTGAGCCCGACCGGCACTTCCCCCGCCGCCACCAGTTGCGTGAGCAGCGTGTGCCCCGTGCGCACGTCGGGCTTCATGGCGGCGAGTCCGTGGAAGAATTTCATGCCGCGATCCTGGCCCCAGAATTTCACGATTCCCGCGAGCCAGACGATATCGCTCGCCTCGATGCCGAGCCGCCCTTGCCATTTCGGATCGAGGAAACCCTCGTAGGTCCTCGGCAAGTCCTCCCGGTGCACGAGCTTCGTGTTGTAGGCCACTCCAAGATAGGACAAGCGGTCCGGAAACCACGCGCGATGAGACGGGATCGCAGTCGGAGTCAGGTCGGCGAGATGGGGGCTGTGGAATTCCGCGAAGATTTTTTCGCGGGTCATTCTTTCGAGATCCGTCCCGATGGTCTCGACGGCATCGACGCTGAAGCGTCGGGCGCGCGCTTCGGTGATCGTGCGCTGCGTGACCTTTTCGCTCGCCGCACGCCACAACTCGACCTTGATGCCGTGCTTCTTCTCGAACGCCCGGGTCAACGGAAGCGACTCGCTCGGGGCGAGCGAGGTGTAGATGACGAGGACGCCCTCCCTCCGGGCATTTCCCAGAATACGCTGATCGCGGTCAGCGCCGCGATACAGGTACAGCATCTCGTTTCCCGCGGGCTGGGCATGCGCAGGAATTACGGCGCACGCGGCAAGAAACGCCGCCCATGATGTATACCTCTGCGCGCGTACGAAAGTCCGGATCATGGGCCGAGCCGGGGTATCCGCTATGCCTTGACCGCCTGCTCGAGCAGCCATTTGCGAAAAGCAGCGACGGCCGGGCGTCCGGCAATGACCTCCGGGCACACCAGGTAATACGCCGACTGCGGTTTCAGTTCCACCTTGAACGGCGCGCACAACCTCCCCGACTCGATGTCGTCGTCGACCAGGGGCTTGAGGGCGAGCGCGACGCCCAGCTTCTGCGACGCCGCTTCGAGCGACAGGATGTTCGAGGAAAAATGCGGCCCGCGGCTGCCGTCGACGCGGTCGGCGACGCCCGCGGCTTCGAGCCATTTCTGCCAGGCCCCGCCGTGGGCCACGAGGTCCATGGCGTCGTCGTGCAGGAGGACGTGGCGCGCCAGGTCGGCGGGTTCCCTGAGCGGCGGATCGCCGCGCGCGAGTTCCGGGCTCGCCACCGCGACGGTCGCGACGTCGAACAGGTGGTCGGCCCGATAGCCGGGGTAATTGCCGCCGCCCAGATGGATCTCGACGCCGGACACGTCGTCCCTCAGATCGAGATTGCCCACGAGAGCGGCCGAGTCGAGCGCACCGGCGTCGACCATTTTGCTCGAGCCGAAGACGCGCAATTCGACGCGCGGCTCGCGCTTCGCAAAATCGGCCAGGCGCGGCATCAGCCAGCGCGCCGTGAACACCGGCGGCGCAGTGATCAGCAGCTCGGTCTCTTCGGCGCGTTCGCGGATCATCTCGACCGCCGCGGCGAGCGACTCGAAGCCTTCGCGCAGTTTAGGCAGGCAGGCGCGCGCCGCTTCCGTGAGCTGCACGCCGCGCCCTGAGCGGCGGAACAGCTCCACGCCGAGATACTCCTCGAGGCTCTTGATCTGGTGGCTCACGGCCGCCTGGGTAATGGACAGCTCGTTCGCCGCCTCCTTGAACGAGAGGTGGCGCGCCGCGGCCTCGAATACCCGCAGCGCGTTCAGCGGGGGCAGGCGGTAAATCACGGATGGGATGAATTTTTCTTATGCGACAGATGAGAATTCATCGTTTGTTGTGCCGCCTTGCGGGGACTACCCTCTAGAGCATGATGAAAGCCAACATGAAATCCGGAACCACTTTGCGCACGCCTTTCTGGAAAGCGGCCTACCAATCGCTCCCGCAAACCGCGCGCCAGCGCCACCTCGCGTACATCGAGCAGGCCGAAAGCTGGGATCTCGCACTCGATGCGGCCAGCGATGCCCTCTCGCGAGCGAAGGGCGCTTTGGCCAGGCTGCTTGATATGCCCACCCGGCCACGCTCGGCGCACTGACCGCTTGCCTCGCCGTGCGCGCGACCTGACTCCTCCTCCTCCTTGGTCAGTAGCGCGGACGGCGAGCATCTCACGACGAGACGGACCGCAGAGCCCGTCTTTTTTTTCGCAACGCTGCAGCTCACCCGAGCTTCGCGCGGAAGTGGTCCCAGGTGCGCTTGAACAGGCCCGCGTTCCAGAGCTTCTCGCGGCACAGCGCGATCTCCCCCTCGCTGAAGGAATAGGGCTTGCCGATCTGCAGCGCCATGTATTGCCGGTAGGCGTTCTCCTCGAGATAATTGGCGAGCACGAACGCTTCGACGATGTCCTTGCCGACTGTCACCGCGCCGTGCGACTTCATGAGCGCCGCGGGCCGGTCCCCGAGCGTCGCCGCCAGCCGGTCCGCCATCTCCCGATTGTTGATCGAATTCGGCGAATCGAGCAGCGGCACCGGATAGACCAGGGACCCCTGCGCATACACCGGCTGGTAGGTCTCGCCGACCATGGTGAGGAAGGTCGACCACTTCGGATGCGCGTGCACGATCGCCTTGACGTCTGACCGCACCCGGTAGATGCCGCAATGCAGGTGACGCTCGAGCGGCGCATTTCCCTTGCCTTCGATCTGGCTTGCTTCGAGGTCGATCGTGCAGATGTCATCCACCGTGAGCCGGCTGCGCTGGCACGACCCGATGTTGATGAAGACGCGGTCGTCGTCGACGCGGACGCTGCAATGCCCGTTGTAGTCGATGATCTCGGACCGCTCCAGCATGCGGATGCAGTCGACGAGCTGCTGCTTCAATTCGGCCGCAGCGCCGACTCCCTGCTTCAATTGGGCTGCTGACATGGCTTGCCTCCCTCGATAAGCCTCACCACTTGACCTCGCTGCGGACCTGGCGGCGCCACAGGTCCCAGGCGCGCACACCCGCGGTCTGGTTGACGGCGTCCGAAAGCCGGCCTTCCTCGAGGTCGAGCGCGGCGATCGGCGCGCCGCCCTTGAGCGCCGTCGCCCAGTGCTGGATGCGGGCATTGACCTCGGTATACACGGCGCGGAACACTGCCGTCTGCAGCGTCGGCCCGCAGGCCACGCTGCCGTGCGCGCGCATGAGCGCGACGTTTTTCCTGCCCATGACGGCGGCGAGAGCCACGCCCTTGGGCGCGTTGCTGACCAGCATGTCGGTGGCGCCGAACTTCTTGCGGATGTCGAACACCGGCACGCCCTCCGCGATGAAGGCCGCGTTGTGAAACATCGCCTGCATCTGAACGCCGACGACCCCGAAAGGGATCACCGAGGGTGAATGGCTGTGCACGATGGAATGAATATCGGCCCTCGCCTTGTAGATCTCGCCGTGGATGAATCGCTCGAGGAAACTCGACCGGCCGTTGGCGTTGCAGGGATTGCTGTCCAGGTCGTACTCGATGATGTCATCGGGCGTTACCAAGGCGGGGGCGATCGCGCGCGCCATCAGGTAACGCTCGGGCGCTTGGGGATGGCGCATCGAGACGTGGCCGAAGGCGTCGACGACGCCCTGGGCGACGAGGACGCGGCTCGCCGCGGCGAGGTCCGCGATCTGCTCGGCGGGGACCGGGCCGCCCGATGCGGGTGCGTCGCCGCTCATGTTTTCTCCGCTCCGAGTTTCAAGAGATCTCTGGGCTCATCATGTCCAAACATGGCGTTTCTTCGGGAATGCGCGATCGCAATGATAGCGGAATCGCCGGAACGCGCCGGTCCACGATTCGCGGATTTCCCGGGTTCCCGCGGCCGACTCAGTTCCAGGGGCGCAGATCGACAATTTTCACTGGTAGTCTGGCGGTCCGATCGACGATCACCGCGGCGAATGTGCGTCGAATGCGCAGAGGCAGAAAGCCCAGCTCCGAATCGTTTCTTCCCAGCTCCCGGGGAAGGAGGTCGATCGACGCGACCGCCCCGGGATTGAGCTTTTTCAGCTCGTCCAACGGCATCGACTTCCGGACCATGACGTCGCGGACCACCTCGAGATCGGCGTAATACTTCGGCAGTTCGGCAACGTCGGGGCCTCCGCTCAGTGCGGAAAAGACCACTTCCTGGACCTCGCGAGGGTCCGTCGGCAGGACAGAGCCGATGAACTGGGGCCTGCCCAGCGGAAAACTGCGGAACCTCTCGATCCGGGCCTCTGCGAGCCGCCGTGGTTCGATATCCGCAACGCGTACCATTTCGAACCTGTCTTTGACGAAAACGATGTAGCCCGGCCGGGCGACAAAGACCACCGAGGCCCCGTAGATCAACGCCGAGAGCTGAAGGAACGCGATCACCGACAAATCGAACTTGAGCCCCTTCTTGCCCGATTTGAAGACGACGAAAGTCAGCAGGGGACCCAGTGTAACGTCGACTCCGACGATGAGGAGCAGTAGCTCGAATCCGCCGAGGAGCTGGAACAGAGGGGGCGGATACCAGACCAGGATCATGGACGCGACCGCGATGAGCGCCACGATCACGCTGATTCCCAGATGCAGGGACGCGGCGCGGACTCGCGTCATGCCACGCGGGCCCGCGCTTTTCGATGCGTTGGACGCGTGCCGTTAGCCATGGTCGATCGAAGAAACAGGCGAAAATTATACCGCGACCCCCACCGGGCATTGCATGCGAAAATACCGGGCGCGAGGTCCTGATTGGAGGAACGCAGGTGGAAAGTTCTGGCGGCCGTTCAGACCGGGCGAGCAAGCCCTGACTAATTCCTGGAAAAATCTTCCACCGTGCGGCAGCTCATACAGAAAGCGCTATTGCAGTTTCGGCTGGATAGTATTCGCGGCCAGATTCTTGCCTTCGCTATTCTTGCCGCGCTCGTCCCCTCTCTCATCGTCTCGCTCATCGCTTACGCGCAGAGCCGCCGCGCGCTCACGGAGAAGATCACCCAGGAGTTGGTGACCGCGGGGTCGCAAGCCGGGCGCGAAGCCGACGTGTGGCTCAAGGAGCGGCTGTACGACCTGCGTGTATTCGCCAACTCGTCCGTGGTGTCCGAGACCGTGGCCCGTCGCGGCCAGCCGGGCCGCCTCGTGGAGTACCTCAACTCCGTCCGGGCGCGCTTCGCCGATTACGAAGAACTTCAGCTTGTCGATGAAAATGCGGGGTTGGTTGCCAGCAGCGTGCGTCGTGCGAGTCCGGTGCGTTTGCAGGAGGGGTGGGAAAAGACCTTCAAGTCGTCGCGGAGCCTGGTCGGCGAACCTTACTGGGACGAGACGGCGCAAAAAATGATCGTCATCCTTGGCGTGCCCGTTCTGCAAGCCGACGGTCGAGTCGCGGGCGCGCTTGTTGCGCGCGCGAGCTTTGCGGAACTCACGCAGGTCCTCCGTGTTTTCAGCGCTCGATCGGTGGGACACGTGTATCTCACGACGGCCGGGGGGGCGCTGATTGCCGATTCGCGCAATGGACCCGCAGACCGGAAAACGAGGGATTTGGGGCCGAGCGTCGCGGGTCGATTGCTTGCAGCTGACGGCCAGGTCGTTGAGCACCGCGGCATCGACGGAATCGAAGTTTTGGGAAGCGCACAACGTCTGTCGCAGGCTTCGTGGCTAGCGGTGGCGGACATGCCCGTAGCCGACGCCTATCGTCAAGCGACTCGGCTGAGAGACGTAGCCTTTCTCGTCATCGGCGTCCTTCTGGTCGTCATAGCGGTCGTCGCCTACTGGCTCACGGCCCTGATTGCGCGCCCTCTGCGGCGGCTGACCCGTGCCGCGGCGCAGGTTTCCGCCGGCGATCTGCCGGCGGGACTGCCTGCGGGCGGGGGTGGAGAAGTGGGGTACCTTACGCAGGTCTTCAATACCATGGTCGAAAGCCTGCGCAAGCACCACGACGAACTCGAACGTCTCTCGACGACCGACACCCTCACGGGATTGAGCAACCGGCGCCATTTGATGAATCTTCTCGCGCAGGAGGTGGAGCGCGCGAAGCGGGGCGGTAATTCCTTCTCGATTCTCATGCTGGACGTCGATCATTTCAAGAAATACAACGACAACCACGGTCACCAGGCCGGGGACGAGGTTCTCGCGCGCATCGGCACGGTGCTGCGCAATTCCATCCGTCCCTACGATTGCGCGGCGCGCTATGGCGGAGAGGAGTTTCTGGTTATGCTTTCGGGAACTTCGCTCGCTCCCGCCAAGGAAACCGCGGAGCGGATTCGGAAGCAGGTCCTGGCAGAGCAGTTCGAGGCCGAGTCGGTGACGATCTCGATCGGAGTGGCCGAATATCCCTCGCAAGGCGATACCGCGAAGTCGGTTATCGGGCAGGCGGATGCCGCACTCTACGAAGCCAAGCGCGCCGGCCGGGATCGGGTTGCGTGCGCGGTCGCCAAGAGCACCAAGAAGAAGCAGAAGGCGGGGACTTCCTAACGGCTCGTGTCGGCGCGCCGGACGACAAGCGATCGCGAAATCCAGCCTTCGTTCCCGGCATCGTTCGTCACCCGTATCCAGTCCCCGAGATACGAGAGGCCGGACAAGGTGGTGCTCGATTCGGCAGTGAACGAGATTGCGAAGTTTGTACCCGGTCCGCTGCGGACATTGGCGCGTCCGCTGACATGCAGCTTGACCGGTACCGCGAACGGCGTTTCCCCCGAACGCATATTGCCCAACCTCTTGCCGGCAAGCAGGTGAGCGCGCGCCGCCGCTTTCGCCTGATTGGCCAGGTAGAGCGCACCGCCAAAATTTTTCCGCTTGAATTCGCCCGCGCTCAGTTGCATCAGCCGCAACCCCTGCCTGGACTCGGGTGAATCGCCGCCCGAGCTCGTGATCGCCTGCAGCGCCACGTCCGCCTCCGCCATGGCCGAGGCAGCTTCCGCTCGACTGGTGAGCGATTGCAGTTTTCCCATGGCACCGACCACCTCCTGCAAGGCCTCATCGAGCCTGGCATTCAAGCTGTCGATCACGGAATCACGCTCCATGAGCTGGAGTTCGAGCTGCGCCGCGCGGCGCTCGAGCTCCGCAATCTGGATCCGGAGTTCGGCGGCAGGCGGGGAGCTCGGTGCTTGGGGCGCATCTGCACAGGCACAAAGCGACAGGACCGTAACGATGGAAAGAGTACGGTACATTCCTACCTTTCTCAGCGTATGAAAGGACGCGCGCTGCGGCAAATCATGCAGTCGCCTGGCGCAGCAAGTCAAGCAAGCAGGCGCTTCGGCGTCCCACGCTGAGGAACAGGTACCGCCGATTGGAGCGTGTACGCAACGCGTGAGAAAATGCTAATCGACGGTGGTCGATCGGAGGAACGCACGTGGAAAAAGTGCTGGCGGCGGTGAGAACGGGCCCGGGCAGAACCGAGATCCGCGAATTCCCCATGCCGGATATCCCGGAGGACAGTGCGCTCATGAAAATGGAGGTCGCCGGGATCTGCGGCACCGACGTGAAGCTCTACAAGACGCCGCCCTCGAACACTCCAGTCATCATGGGGCACGAGAACATCGGCACGATCGCCAAGGCGGGCCGAGAGTTCACCCGGCGCAAGGGCTTCAAGGAAGGCGATCTGGTGTTCGTCGAGCACTACGTCATGTGCGGCAAGTGCGAGTGGTGCCACCTGGGCCAGTACCGCCACTGCGAGAACACCGACTGGCGCACCAACCCTGACGGCATCCGCTACGGCTACACCTCGGCCGAGAAGGCTCCCCATCTGTGGGGCGGATTTGCGCAATACGTATACCTCCCGTGGAACGCCGTCGTGCACCGGGTGCCGAAGGGAGTTACGCCGGAATTGGCGGGACTGGTGACCCCCATGGCGAACGGCGTCGAATGGTCGCTCTTCGACGGCGGAGTCGGTTACGACTCCACCGTGCTGATTCAAGGGCCGGGGCAGCAAGGTCTCTCACAAACCGTAATCTGCAAGCAAGCGGGCGCATCGCTCATCGTCGTCACGGGCACCTCCAAGGACGCCGCGCGGATGAAGGTCGCGAAGGAACTGGGCGCCGACTACGTGATCGACGTGCAGAAGGAGGATCCGCTCGCGCGCATCAAGGAGATCACCGCCGGCCGCGGCGTCGACGTCGCGCTCGACTGCACCTCGGGCGCGGGGACCCTCCCCATCCTGCTCGGCGTGGAGGCCTTGAAGCGCAAAGGCGGGACGATCGTGGTCCAGGGCGAGATGAAGGAGTTCCCGAACTTCCCGCTCGAGCGAGTGACGGTGAAATTCATCACCATCAAGAGCGCGCGCGGCCACAGCTACAAGGCCTGCGAGCTCGCCCTCGCGCAGCTCGCCTCGAAGCGCTTTCCGCTGGAGAAGGTCACCACCCACAAGTTTGGATTGAAGGAAGTCGACCTCGCCATCCGCTCGGTAGGCGGCCAGGGCGTGGCCGACGTGATCCACGCCTCGCTCATGCCCTGGCAGTAACTTCCCGGCCTTCGGAATGGATCTGGGAGTAGACCGGCCGGTCCCCGCGGTGGTCGCCATCGACCTGCATCGCGGGCACCTCGACCCTGCCGTCGCAACCATGCCGCTCGCGCCCGACCGCGCCGCGCGCGTGCTCGCAGCCAACGCTCGCTTTTTCCAGAGTTGCCGTGCGGACGCCATCCCGATCGTGCACCTGCTCACGCAGTACCGCGATGCCGGGGAGATCGCCTCCATGCCGGCGTGGCTCGCACGCTCGCGCGACCCGGACAATCCGCGCACGAATGTGCTCAAGCATAACCTCGGCGGCATGCCCGGCGTCGCCATCATGCCGCAAGTGCTCGACGCGAAGCGCGACTGGGTCGTCGATACGAAGAAGCGTTACGATTGCTTCATCGGCACGGACCTCGATTTCGTGCTGCGCACGCACGGCATCAACACCGTCTTCATCACCGGCGTGAACACCAACAGCTGTGTGCTCTCGACCGCCTGCGCGGCCTGCTCGCGCGACTACGCCGTGGTCGTGGTCGAAGACTGCGTCGACACCATGGACGGGCCCGCCCTGCATGATGCCGCGCTCGCGTGCATCCGCACCGCCTTCGGCACGGTGCTGCGGTCGGACGAAATTCACAAACTTCAGGGATTCAAAAAATGAAGCCTACGGAGCGCATTGCCTATTCGCCGATCACCGAGCGCGCCGCGCTCAAGCTGCCAGGCGGCGCGCGCATCGCGGTCTGGGTGATCGTCAACGTCGAGGAGTGGGACATCGACCAGGCCATGCCGCGCACCGTTCTCACTCCGCCCGCAGGCGGGTCGCCCATGCCCGATATCCCGAACTGGGCCTGGCACGAATACGGCAACCGCGTCGGTTTCTGGCGCATGCTGGAAGTGCTCGACCGGAACGAAATCCGCGCGGTGCTCGCCGTCAACGGCACGGCGGTCCGTGCCTACGCTCCCATCGCGCGCGCGGCGAGAGAGCGCAAGTGGGAATTCATGGGGCACGGTTACACGCAGCGCAACATGCAGAAGGTGGAGAACGAGCGCGAAGACATCAGGAAAACGACCGAGGCGCTCGCCGAGGCCGCCGGCGGCAAGCGGCCGCGCGGCTGGCTCGGGCCCGGGCTCACCGAGACCTGGGAGACGCCCGATCTGCTCTCCGAGAACGGCTACGACTACGTTGCGGACTGGGTGTTGGACGACCAGCCGGTGGTGCTGAAGACCCGCGGAAAGCCCATCGTCAACCTCCCGTACACCCAGGAGAACAACGACATCGCCATGATGCTGATCCAGCACCACCCGGCGCGCGAATATTTCCAGCGGGCGATGGACCAGTTCGACCAGCTCTACCACGACGCCGCCGGCGGCCAGGCGCGAATCATGGCGCTGGTGGTCCATCCCTACATCATGGGGGCGCCGCACCGCCTGAAGTATTTCCGCATGATCTTCGAGCGCATCCGCGAGCGCTCCGACGTGCTCTTCTGGACCGGCGAGCAGATCCTCGACTGGTATCTGAAAGAGCGGCCGCTCGGGCGGTCCGAAGCCCGCCCGCCTGACTGAGGGCCGGACGGGCTACTGCAGCGCCGTCGCCATCAGATTGGCCGTGAGCGTCTTCGGGCCATCGAGATAGGTTCCGCCGGAGGCGACGAAGCTGCGCGCCTTGAGTCCCGCCGCCAGGTTCGCCTGCAGCGCCGCCTGGTAGTTGCCGAGCTGTGTGTAGACCCGGCTTTCCCGCTCAGCTTGCACGGTCCCGTTTGTGCCGATGACGAACAGGCCGCGAGCCGGATTCGCCGCATTCACGATCGGGGCATCGCTCAACGCTAGTCGTGTATCCACACCACCTCGGAAGACGTCGTGCAGCAAACCGGCGTTCGCCAGGTTGACGGTCATGCCGTTTGTTGTAAGGCTGCTGAACGGCGCCGCTTCGAGCAACGGCCAGCCTACGACCAGGGTCGCCGGCGCGTTGGTCACGTCGATCAGCGTAATCGCGTCGAAATCGTCGGTGGCGGTCGCTTGGCCGAAAGGCCGGACGAAGCCGCGCACTTTGAGGGGCGTGTTGGGCCCGATGCCGGTCAGATCGAGCGTACCGGTCGCCACCTGGTACGAATTCGGATTGGCATCGTTGCCGGTCGACCCTGTTCCGCTAAAATTGAACAGACCGATCGGCCGGCCGTCGATCCTCGCGAGAGTCATCGCGACGGTGTTGCCCACCACGCTGTTGACGCTGCCGTTCAGCTGCGTGACGAGCAGGCGCACCAGACCGCGGCTCGCGTCTAGGGTCGTGGACCCGATCGTAGTGTTTGTCAGGTTCCCGAGCACTGTCACGCGCTGTCCGACCGAGATGTTGCTAGTCGGGATGATCCCGAGAGCGCCGATCGTGCCCTGTTTGATCACCTTCGTCGTCCCGCTATCCACAGTCACGGTCACCGTGTCCCTGAAGATGAGCGTACCGTTGCTCCGCACGAGTTCCGCGCCTTTCACCACGAACGTTGTGCTGCTGCTGCGGGAAATGACGTTGCCGGTCAGGACGTCGCTGGTGCCGAAAGGAACGCTCGATCCCGCGAGGACCTCGGTCGCGATGAATCGGCGAGTCGTGAGATCGAGCGTGCCCACCGCCACCGTGGCGGTGAATCGCGGTTGCTGGGAGAGCGCGGTGAGGCCGGCACTGCCCTGGAAGGTCGTCTGGTTGATCTCGAAAGCGGTATTGCTGTCGGTGAGGAAGGTCACGCGACCGTGATCGCCCTGGAGCAGATTGAACGGACGCAGAATGAGAGTGAAGCTGCCCGCCTGCGTGTCGACCGCGTCGAGCGGCCCCCGAATCCTGTGCGGCTTGGGCGCGTCCGGATTGACGTCAGCCACTAGCAGCGGGTTGACGGTCACGACTGGGCCTGCCGGACCGCTCATGTCCACCAGATTCGAGGCGGCGAGATTGAAATCCAGATCGAGCAGCGACGACACCAGCGGCGCGATCACCAACTGCCGCGCGTTGTCGAGCGTCACCTTCATCGGCAAGGTCGTGACCTGCCTGTTCTGGGTGTCGCGGATGTTGGCGAGCGGCACTGCCACGGGAGTCCCGGTGCCGTCATCGACGCGGATGTCGGCGTTGGTGTAATCGACGTTGAGCGTCGCGCTGACGTAGCTGCCCGCGGGAATCGTGACCGCCCTTACGAACTCGGTCAGGTCCACAGACCGGGCGAAGTCCACGCGCGTTCTCTGCGGCAGAGTCTGGACGCTCGTGTCGTCGGCCTTGGTTAGCGTGAGGGAGGTGACATCGACCGTGTAGGTGAGGAAGTCACCCGGCGCATCGGTCAGGCCGATCGCGACCACGCCTTCTTCATCGGTCGCGTTCTTGCAGGCGTACAGGCCAAGGGCCAGTGCCGCGCCCAAGGTGAAGGTGGTGAGCAGCCGAAGGAAAGAGCGTCCTTTCACGAAACTTCGTAACCAGGTCATGTGCGTATCTCCTCTAAGGACGGGAGGTGGTTTCGATCGAGAACGCGTGAAAATGTGCACCGTTGACCGAAAGGCACGGATCATCGGCCAAACGCCGACCGCAACGTCAGCTACGTGTCAGCTGACACTGCTCGAGCAACTGCCAGGACGTCCGTCTCATCCAGCCACGAGCTTCAGTTGCTCGGGCCCGCCGCCGCGAGCACCGCTCCGATCGCGCCACCTTCCAGAAATGTCCTTCGCGTGAAGTCTCCCCGGTCCCGTGTCCCGCGCACCTTATGCACCTTCGGGACCCCGCGACGCTGTGTCAACCGACCCGACGCGGATCGGCGACGCCGTACCCTTGAGCGTAGTCGATGCCGAGAAGCGTCAGCTCGCGCAGGGTCTCGTCGTTCTCCACCCATTCGGCGATCGTCGGAATACCCAGCACCCGCCCGATCTTGGCGATCGAATCGACCATGGCGCGGTCGAAGGGATTGCCGACAAGATTGCGCACGAACGCGCCGTCGATCTTGAGGAAGTCGACGGGCAGCGACTTGAGATAGGCGAAGGAGCACAGCCCGGAGCCGAAGTCGTCCAGAGCGAAGCGGCAGCCGATGCTCTTCAGGCTCTTCAGGAAATGTATCGCTTTCGAGAGATTGCGGATAGCCGCGGTCTCGGTTACCTCGAAGCACATCGCGGTGGGCTCGATGCGGAACGAGGTGATCTGCTGGTGTACGAACTTGAGGAAGGCCTCGTCGCTGAGCGAGGATCCGGACAGGTTGATCGCGACGATGCGTCGCGGATCCGCGGCGATCTTGCCCTCGGACACGAGACGGCACGCGGTTTGCACCACCCAGCGGTCGAGCTTGCTCGGCATCAGGTTGTAGCGCTCCGCCGCGCTGATGAGCACATCGGTGGGAACCTGCTTGCCGCTCTCGTCGCTCATGCGCAGCAGCACTTCCTGATACTCGCTTATCGCCAGATTGCCGCGCAGCGCCTTGGCGGGCTGGATCATCAGGTGCATTCTGTTCTCCTGCAGCGCGCTCGTGATCCGGCTGGCCCACTCCATGTCGCCGCGTCGGCGGGAAACTTCGGAATCGCTCGGCTTCAGGATGTGAACGCTGTTGCCTCCCGCCTCCTTTGCGGCGTAGCACGCGAGATCGGCTGCGCTCATCAGCTCACCGGTGTTTGCGCTTTCCCTGCTGATGACGACCACTCCGATGCTCACGCCGATCTCGAAGACTTTCTGGTTCCACACGAAACGGAAGTCGGTGACTGCCTGGCGCAGCTTCTCGGCGATTTCAAACGCCTTGCTTTCGTTGCACTGCATGAGGAGTACGCCGAATTCATCGCCGCCGAGGCGCGCGAGAGTATCCGTCCCGCGGATGTTGGCCTTGAGCGTCGCCCCGAGCTGGAGCAGCAGGCTGTCGCCGGCCATGTGCCCGCAGGTGTCGTTCACGACCTTGAACTGATCCAGATCGAGGTACATGATGGCGTGCGTGCTGTCCTCCCTTTTGGCGAGGCTGAGCAGATAGCCGAGGCTGTGCTCGAACTGGCTGCGGTTCAGGAGCCCGGTGAGAGGGTCGTGGCTCGCCCGCCAGGCGAGTTGCCGCGTCAGGGTGCGTGCGCGCGCCACGTCGGCAATGACGAGGAATCCGATGCACAGCATGCCCGACAACAACAGCCCCAGCATGACCATGAAGGTGAGGCGGTTGTGCTCCTCTGCGCGCGCTTCGACGCGATCGAGCGGAATGTTGATCTCGAGCGCGCCCATCAGCTGGTGGAGCTTCCACATTTTCCCGGTCGAGATGCCGTCCGCCACCCGCATCGCAACGGTTTCCGGGCGTTGCTCGAGCCGGTTGTGGCACTCGACGCAGGTCGTGCTCGAGGCGGGGTCGGCGCGCATGTAGCGCAGCGTGTTGACTCCGTTGAGAGTCTCGATCCGCCAGACCGGCTTCCAGTCGATCGGGCCTTCAGGTTCGGCGCGGTCCTGGGCTTCGAGCTGTTGCCAGGCCCAGCGCTGGAACGAATCGGCCAGTCCCTGGTTATGCGCCAGATTCCATTTGCTCAACGGGCGGTAGTGGTAAAGGCCCCCGTTGTCCTTGCTCGCGTGCTCGCCCACGAACTTGAGGAACTGGGCGGGCAGCGGCACGTTCCCAGGTTCGTGCAAGTAGGTTTCCGATGCGTAGCCGATCCTGTCGCGTTGCAGCTTGTTCACGACGCGCTCAGCGTAGACGGAGCGCGAACTGGTGGAAAGTCGCGCGACGACCTCGGCCACGTCGAGGGCCTTGATCTCGATGAGCCGCTGCTGTCCGAGGTTCACGAGGTACCAGGTCGCTCCACCGACCGCGCAGAGAAAGAGCACGGAGATCACCGCGACGCGCCGCCGCAAACCGACGTTGACGTCGCGAGGGTCGTTGAGCGTCGAACCGGCAGGCGAGCTGCTTCGGCCAAGGGTCCGCCAGCGCGACAGGAAAGAGCGAAAGCCGGCTTCGCCTGAGTCTTCTTCCGTCGAGAGCATGGGTCCTCTCACCGCAGGCGCATCATGCGCCTTTGCCGCCTGAGCGTAGGATATTTCGTGCATTTGGATGGTTGTTGGGTCGCTCCGCGTGCTGTAGCAGCAAGAGATGTGCCACGACGCCCGTGGAACAAGGCAACATTTGGCACCATGGCGCGGGTCAGAATCACACCCGGAAGGACTCGAGCGTCTCCGGAGCGAGAAGCTCTTCCGCTTTCAGCAGCCTCTTCGAGAGCCCCTGCTCGTGGTGATAGCGCAGGAACGTTTCCAGCACGTGGCGGTTGGGCTCGAAGCCGTAGGGCCACCAGTCTTCGCCCAGCTCCCGGCGGGCCTCCTCGACATGCGCGACTTGCCAGGGCAGCATCGTGGCCAGTGCCATGGTGGTAGCGAGGGTTTCGTAGGTCCTTCGCTGCGCCTGCACGAACGCCTTGTGGAGCGACTGCGCGATCCAGCGGTTGGCGCGGTACAGCTCGCGGCGGATGACCACGGTATGCATGATCGGAAAGATTTTCGTCCTGCGGTAATACGCTTTTTCGATTTCGACGTAGTTCTCGAAGAGGCGCTTCACCGCGTCGGGGCGAGTCGCGAAGGTCGAGGGCGCGCGCGCGGTGTGCAGGGCGTCGATCTCGCCCTCCGCGATCATCTGCGCGAGCGTCTGCTTCGGCCCGATGGGCTGCAGCCTGAATTTTGCGGGCAGGTCGAGCTTGAGCTTCTCGTCGCGGCCGGGGTCTTCCTCGCCTCCGGTCCAGTACTCGCAGCCCGCGGGTTCGACGCCGTACTCGTCCTGCAGGATGCCCCGGATCCACACCGGCGCGGTCATCTGGTACTCCGGCACCCCGATTCTCTTGCCGGCGAGTTCCCGCGGCTCGCCGATGCCGCTCTTCGATGAAACGAAAATGCAGGAGTGCCGGAAGAAGCGCGAGGGGAACACCGGGATCGCGATGAACGCCGGATCATCCCGCATGAGCGACACGCAATACGAGGACAGCGACATTTCCGCTGCGTCGAACTCGCGGTTGCGCAGCATCCTGAAAAAAGTCTCCTCGACAAGGAGCTTGTGATAGATGAGATCGATGCCTTCCGGACGCACGCTTCCATCTGCAAGCGCGCGGGTGCGGTCGTAATCCCAGCAGGCGAGGGAAAGCTGGAGTCTGGACATGGGTCAGACGTCCCCTCCTTGCAAAGGAGGGGTGGCGCGGAGCGCCGGGGTGGTTCGATGGCTTGAGTCCACCACCCCGCCCGCTGCGCGGGCACCCCTCCTCGATGAGGAGGGGAATTTTTCTCTCTAAACCGTCACCGGATCGGTGTCGAGCGCCGGGAAGAGGCCGTGCTTCGCGCCTTCCTTGTAGTGCTGTCCGACCGGCAGCTCGATCGCGCAGGAGCGCACCCGCTGCGACGCCGCGTCGAGTCCCGGCACGCTCTTGCCTTCGCGCGCAGCTTTGGCCGCCCGAAACAGGCGGCTTCGCGTTCCGACGATCCCCTTGTCGGTCATGCACAGATGCTCCTTGGTGCGGTCCTGGATCGGGCCCATGGATTCCTGCAGCGACGCGTCCTGCATCGCAATGCCCTCGACGCCGCTGTAGGAGCGGCCGTGCTTCTGCGTCATGCGGTCGATCAGATAGTCGTTCGACTTGTTCGCGAGCGGAACAAAGGTGCCGGGAACGTATTTCACATGGATCCCGGCGCCTTCTCTCATCGCTTTCAATTCCGATGCGCTCAACGCCCGGCCGGGGTGATAGTTGATGCTCCAGGCCCAGCAGTGCTCGTCGTCGATCGGCACCCAGGCGTGCGCTCCGAGAGGATGCCCCGCCCGCGGGGGAATGATCGTGTGCCAGGGCATGATCCAGGGCGTGATGCGCCAATAGTATTTGCCGTGCTCCGCCTTGCGCCGCGCGCCGATGAGAAGGCCGCCCTCGAAATCCACGACTTCGAAGACCGGCATGCGGTCCTCCAGGTTGTACTGGTTGCCCTTGCTGCCCTTGAAAAGCGGATCGGTCTCGAGCTCGCCCGAATGCAGGAAGGACACGTGGCTCGAATCGATCCCCCCTTCGATCGCCTGGAGGTAATTGGACTCCTGCAGGCGCTTGGAAACGAAGCGCCGATCGGCAGACACCCTCACCCATTCGAGCTCGGGCGGCGCGGGCTTGAGCTCCGGCGGCCCCATGTAGATCCACACCACGTCGCCCCGCTCGATCGTTGGGTAGGACTTCAGCTTGATCCCCTGGCGCATTCCCGATTCCTCGGGCTCCGAGGGCAGGTCCACGCACTGACCGTTCACGTCGTATTTCCAGCCGTGGTAGGGGCAGCGCAGGCCGCACTCCTCGTTCCGGCCGAACCACAGCGACACGCTGCGGTGCGCGCAGAATTCGTCGATCACGCCGATGCGCCCCTCACTATCGCGGAAAGCTACGAGTTTCTCGCCCATGATCTGCACGCGCACGGGCGCGCAGTCCGGCTCCGCGATCTCCCAGGAGTGCAGCGCGGGGATCCAGTAGCGCCGGAATAGGTCCCCCATCAGAGTGCCGCGACCGGTGCGCGTCAGCTGGTCGTTTTGTTCCTGGGTCAGCATGGTCTAGTCCTCAAGTCGAATGCGTGAAATCAGTCGGCAGTGGCGCCAGAGGCGCGAACGATCGGGCCCCAGCGCTTCAGTTCGGCCGCCACGAAGGCCGCGAACTGCCCCGGGTCCAGGTCACCGGGCTCGATGCCTTCGGGGCGCAGCCGCTCGCGCACCTCGGGCGCCCACAGCGCGCGCCGCACCTCGGCGTTGAGCCGGCTCACGATCTCGGGCGCGATGCCCGCCGGGCCCGAGAGTGAAAACCAGATCGAAGCGGTCAGCTCCGGATAGCCCATCTCCCCGAAGGTCGGCACGTCCGGAAATTCGGGAACGCGCTTCGCCGCGCTCACTGCGAGCGCGCGCGCGCGGCCCGCCTTGATCTGCGTCGCCGCGGTGGTGAGCGTCGTGGAAGTCACGGGCACATGGCCCGCGATCAGATCGGCGACCGCGAGGCTCGCACCCTTGTACGGGACGTGGGTCATCTCGATTCCGGCGACCTGCTTCAGCTGCTCGGCGATCAGATGTCCCTGCGTGCCGTTGCCCGGTGAACCGTAAGCGAGCTTGCCGGGCTCCCTTTTCGCATAGGCGATGAATTGCTTGAGGTCCTGCGCCGGCAGCGACGGGTTCACGACCAGCACGCCCGGCGGCCCCCCGAAGAGCGCGATGTGGGTGAAATCTCTCAGCGGATCGAACGGGAAGGTCTTCGAGAGCGCGGGGGCGATGCAATGCGTGGCGACACCCGAGACGACCAGTGTGTACCCGTCGGGCGCGGCCTTCGCGACGAGCTCCGAGCCGATGACACCGCCCGCGCCGGCGCGGTTCTCGACGATGAAGTTCTCCTTCAAGGTCTCGCCCAGCTTTTGCGCAACCAGGCGACCCAGAGTGTCGGCGGTTCCGCCCGGCGCGAAAGGAACGACGATGCGCACGGCCTTGGCGGGCCAAGCTTGCGCGAAGGCATCCGGGCCCCCGAGCAGCAGGGCGAGGAGCACCGCGCTCGCAGCGAAGTGCCGTGCGGGTTGCGAACGGGATCCATCCATCGGCGTCATTTTACCCGAGCATCGCGCTAGAATAGCCCTCAAGTCCGCCTAGAGGGTCACTGTGCCACATATAGGAACGGGAATCCCATGGAAATCACCGGCGAGCAACTGATCCCCGTGCCGCAGGCCGAAGTCTGGCGCGGGCTGAACGATCCCGAGGTCCTGAAGGCGTGCATCGCGGGCTGCGAAGCGATCGAGAGAGTGTCCGATACCGAGTACCGCGTCGTCATGGTGGCGTCGGTGGGACCCGTGAAGGCCAAGTTCAACGGGAAGCTCCTGCTCTCCGATCTCAAGCCGCCGAATTCCTATTCGCTGTCCTTCGAGGGATCGGGCGGCGCGGCGGGATTCGGCAAGGGCAGCGCGCAGGTGTCGCTCAAGACCGAGGGCGCGGGCACGCGTCTCAGCTACTCGGCCAAGGCGAGCGTCGGCGGCAAGCTCGCCCAAGTCGGCTCGCGACTGATCGACGGGGTCGCGAGAAAAATGGCCGACGATTTCTTCACTGCGTTCAACGAGAAGCTCGCTGGGCCCGCGGCCAAGGCCGCGGGAACGGCAGCGCCTGCGACCGGGAAGCGACGCATCCACCCGGCCTGGTGGGTAGCCGGCGCACTGCTCCTCGCGTTTCTCGTCTACCTCGCGCTCCAGCCCGCGCACTGATTCCCGGTCATCCGTTCACCGTCACCCGCGCACTCGCGTATCCCGAGGCGTTTTCCTGATCGACCCAGCGGCATTCGATGTCGCCCGACCGCTCGGCGCGCACGAAGAATTTCAGGTAAGGGTTGGCCGCTATTCCGGCGCCCATCGAAGCCCGGAACACTTCGACTCCGCCGTAGCGGCACTCGAAGCGGTGAATGACGTTGCGCGGCGTCTGGCGGCCCAGCGAATCGTAGCGAAACCCGGTTTCCATCGGATGCTGGATGACGATGCGCACCTCGATCGGGTCGCCGCGCCGGACTTCGTGCTGAACCTCGATTCGCGCCGTCATCGCGTTCAGCCTCCGTCCAGGCAGGCGGATTCGTTGACGACGATTTCCGCGGCATCGAACCAGAAGCTGCCGTCGGAGAGCTGCGCGAGAGCCGTCACCCGCTGGGTGCCGTTCAGACGGACGCGCGACTCGACCTCGGCTCGACTCATGTGCGGACCGAGGAAGAAGGTCGCCATGAGCGCAACCGGGTTTTTCTCCGAAACGAGATCGATGCGGCGAACGTAGTCGGCCTCGCTCATGGGGCTGTCGACTCGCACGGTCATCGGTACCGAATGTCCGTTCTCGCCGATCGCAGGCAGTTCGAGACGCACGCGGCCCCTGCGCATTTCGGTTCCCTTGAGAATAGCTTGCAGCGTCCCCTGAGGCGTGCTGAGCGTGCGCGCATCGATTCCCGGCGCGGGATTGACGCTCGGCTGCGCGAGCACTCGCCGGGGCAACGCAAGCAGGGCGAGGAGCGCGGCGAGAAGGCGCCGGCGTGCGTTCAACCTAGCAGCGGCAGCTTGCGGATGCGCTTTCCGGTGGCCGCAAACATCGCGTTCGCCACAGCGGGCGCGATCGGCGGCGTGCCCGGCTCGCCGATTCCGCCGGGGGCCTCCGTGCTCGGCACGATATGCACCTCGACCTTCGGCATTTCGTTCATGCGCAGCATCCGGTAGTCGTGGAAGTTCGACTGCTCCACGCGGCCGTCCTTGAACGTGATCTTGCCGTACAGCGCCGCGGTGAGCCCGTATACGATCGCGCTCTCGATCTGGCGCCTGACGATGTCCGGGTTCACCGTCATGCCGCAGTCCACCGCGGCCACGACGCGGTGCACCTTCGGCGCGCCGTCCGCAGCGACCGAGACTTCCGCGACCTGCGCGCACCAGCTGCCGAAGGAAAATACCACGGCGATGCCGCGGTGAACCCCGGCGGGCAGCGGCTTGCTCCAGCCCGCTTTTTCGGCGGCGAGCTCGAGCGCGCCCTTGCAGCGCGGCTGCTTGCCGAGGAGCGAACGCCGGAACTCGAACGGATCCTTGCCCGCCGCGTACGCAAGCTCGTCGATGAAGCTTTCGAGAAAGAAACTGTTCTGCGAGTGCCCGACCGAGCGCCAGAACCACACCTGGATGCCGCCCGGCTCCTGGCGCGAGTACTCGACGCGCAGATTGGGAATGTCGTAAGGACAGTCGCGAATGCCCTCGACGCCGAATTCGTCCACCCCGTCCGGGGGCAGCTTCATAAAGTGCGAGCCCTCCATGATCGACGGGCAGGCTACGCTCGCGGTGAAGAGCGTCGCGCGTCCGTCCGCGTCCACGCCGCCCGTCATGCGCGTCACCGAGGCGGGGCGATAGAAGTAGCCGCGCGTATCGTCTTCGCGGCTGTAGACGAGCTTCACGGGCTTGCCAGTGATCTTGGAGAGCACCGTCGCGCCGATGACCGGATCGGGCGCGAAGCGGCGCCCGAATCCGCCGCCGAGGTACATCGTGTTGACCTTCACCTTGCCGGGCGCGACGCCCGCGACCTGGGCGAGGATGCCCTGCGCCGGACCCTGGGATTGCGTACCGGCCCAGATTTCGACGCCGTCCTTGCGCACCCAGGCGGTGCAGTTGAGCGGCTCCATGCACGAATGCGAGAGATAAGGAGCTTCGTATTCGGCCTCGATTTTCTTCGCGGGCGTCTCGGCCTTGGCGTCGCCTTCGTTGCGGCCCACCGCCCCGCCCGCCGCGGCGCCGGCGGAAAGCATTTTCGAAATGCCCTCCGAGGAGAGCGAGGCGTTCGCGCCGTGGTCCCACTGGATCTCGAGCGCATCGCGGCCGAGCTTCGCCGCCCAGTAGCCGTCGGCGAGCACCGCCACGCCGCTCGGAATCTGCACCACCCGGCGCACGCCGGGAACGGCTTTCGCCTTCGCGTCGTTGACCGACGCGGCCTTGCCGCCCGGGACGGGCGGATAGGCGATCACCGCGGTGAGCATGCCGGGGAGGTAGACGTCCAGGCCGAACTTGGCTTTGCCGGTCGACTTGGCGACCGTATCCAGGCGCTGGGTCCCGCTCTTCCCGAGCAGATTGAATTGCGTCGGGTCCTTGAGCTTGACATCCTTCGGCGGCGCAAGCTTCGCCGCTTTATCCGCGAGCTGGCCGTAAGAGAGCTTCTTGCCGCTCGCATGGATCACCATGCCTCGCTCGGTGCGGCATTCGGCGGGGTCGGCTTTCCAGATCTCCGCCGCCGCGGCGATCAGCATCGCCCGCGCCGTCGCACCCGCCTTGCGCATCGGTTCCCAGTGCCCGCGCACCGAGGTCGATCCGCCGGTCGCCTGCATGCCGAAGATCGGATTGGCGAACGCCTGATCGACCCCGGCCTGCTCGACCCGCACCCGCGACCAGTCGGCATCCAGTTCCTCGGCGACCAGCATGGGGATCGCGGTGTGCACGCCCTGGCCCATCTCCGAGAGGCCGCACACGACGGTGATTTCGTTGTTCGGCGCGATGCGCAGATAGGCGCTCATCCGCGCTTCCTTCGCGGCGCCCTGAGCGAGCCGGGTTGCGCCCGGCAAGGTGAAGCCGACGATCAGGCCCCCGCCGGCCATCGCGGAGGCCTTGAGGAATTCGCGGCGCGACGCATTCATGGGTTTGGCGCGCATGATCACGCTCCTTTCGCGCTCGCGGCCGCGTCCTTGATCGCGGCGCGAATCTGGTTGTAGGTCCCGCAGCGGCAGACGTTGCCGCTCATCGCTGCGTCGATATCGGCGTCGCTCGGCGCGCGCTTCTTCGCGAGAAGCGCGCTCGCGCTCATGATCTGGCCGGACTGGCAGTAGCCGCACTGCGGCACGTCGTGCCGGATCCACGCCGCCTGCACTGCTTTGCCGGCCCGCGTGGCGCCGATCCCCTCGATGGTGGTCACCTTCTTGCCGGCCGCCGCGGACACCGGCGTAGCGCAGGAGCGCACGGGCTCACCGTCGAGATGCACGGTGCAGGCGCCGCACTGAGCGATACCGCAACCGAACTTCGTGCCGGTCAGGCGCAGCGAGTCGCGCAGCACCCACAAGAGGGGCGTATCGGGCGCGGCGTCGATCTCGCGGATCTTGCCGTTGACAACGAGGGAAACCATGAAAAATCTCCTAGGAGGACGACTGAATGAGCTTGCCGGTCGGTTTTGATCTTATTCCGGCGCCCGGAGGAAGTCCATACGGTGGCGCCGCGGTCGCAAGACCCGGGAATGCGTTATCTTGCCCGTACCCCGTGAGGCGTCCACGCCGCCGCTCCTTCTTTGCCAAACCGAGGGGCAATAGGGGACAATCGCACGCCACTGGGGAGGGAAAATGAACTTCCTGCTGTCGGTTTCGCGCCTCATCGATGCGCTGAACGAGCGCGTTGGGCGGACGATCTACTGGTTGATCCTGGTCGCTGTGCTGGTGAGCGCCGGAAACGCTGTAGTCCGCTACGCGTTCAATCGCAGCTCGAACGCTTGGCTTGAGATCCAGTGGTACTTGTTCTCCGCGGTGTTCCTGTTTTGCGCGGGCTATACGCTCCTGCACAACCAGCACGTGCGCATCGACGTCATCACCGGGCGCCTGTCGAAGCGAGCTCTGGCGTGGATCGATGTGTTCGGCACGCTGCTGTTTCTGTTGCCGATGGCGATAACAATCATGTGGCTGTCCTGGCCCGTTTTCATCGACGCCTACAGGAGCCATGAAATCTCGACCAATGCGGGGGGCTTGACCGTCTGGCCGGCACGGCTCATGGTCCCGGTCGGCTTCTTTCTGCTCGTCCTGCAGGGCTTCTCCGAGCTCATCAAGCGAATCGCGTATCTGCGCGGCTTGATTCCCGATCCGACCGAAAAGGACGAAGGGCCGAGCCTGGAAGAGCAGCTTGCCGAAGAACTCCGCAAGCAGCGGGAAGCTTCGGCATGATCGCATTCCTGACCCACAACATGGCGCCCCTGATGTTCGTGGCGCTCGTCATCTTTTTGCTGATCGGCTACCCGGTCGCTTTCTCCCTCGCCGCCATCGGCATCTTTTTCGGGCTGGGGGGAATCGAGCTGGGATTGCTGCATCCGACGCTCTTCCAGGCGCTGCCGCAGCGCATCTGGGCGGTCATGTCGAACGACACGCTGCTCGCGGTGCCGTTCTTCACCTTCATGGGGCTCATCCTCGAGCGCAGCGGCATGGCCGAGGACCTGCTCGACACCATCGGCCAGGTGTTCGGACCGCTGCGCGGCGGCCTCGCGTTCGCCGTGATCTTCGTCGGCGCGCTGCTTGCCGCGACGACCGGCGTGGTGGCGGCCTCGGTGATTTCCATGGGATTGATTTCGCTGCCGATCATGCTGCGCTACGGCTACGACCGGCGCTTCGCCACCGGCGTGATCGCCGCCTCGGGCACGCTCGCGCAGATCATCCCACCCTCGCTCGTGCTCATCATCATGGCCGACCAGCTCGGCCGCTCGGTGGGCGACATGTACGAGGGCGCCTTCATTCCAGGGCTGACGCTCGCGGGACTGTATGCCCTGTACGCCCTCGGGATCACGCTGGTCAAGCCGGCGTGGGCGCCGGCGCTGCCGCAGGAGGCGCGCACGCTGCGCGAGCCCGACGGTACGAGCGGCACGCGCTCGCTGGTCGTGCTGGTCCTCGTCGCCACGGCCGCCGCGATCGGTTTTGCGAAATACAAGTACGGGCCGGACGGGCCCACCGACGAGATGCTGGTCGTGTCCACCGCCGTCGGGGTCGGCGTGGCGTTCGCGGCGTCGGTGATCAATCATTTCGCGAAGCTCGGCCTGCTGTCCCGCATAGCAGAGCGCGTCACTTTCGTGCTGATCCCGCCGCTCGCGCTCATCTTCCTCGTGCTCGGAACGATTTTCCTCGGCGTGGCGACGCCGACCGAGGGCGGTGCGATGGGCGCGTCGGGCGCGCTCGCCATGGCGCTCGCGCGCCGCCGCCTTACGATCAAGCTGTTGAAGCAGGCGATGGACACGACTGCGAAACTGACCGCGTTCGTCGTGTTCATCCTGGTCGGCGCGCGAGTGTTCAGCCTCACCTTCTACGGCGTGGACGGACACCTCTGGGTGGAAAGCCTGCTCACCAACCTTCCCGGAGGCCAGCTGGGCTTTCTGATCGTCACCAACATCCTCATCTTCGTGCTGGCCTTCTTTCTGGATTTCTTCGAGCTGTCGTTCATCGTCATTCCGCTGCTGGGGCCGGTCGCGGAGAAGCTCGGCATCGATCTCATCTGGCTCGGCGTGCTCTACGGGGTCAATATGCAGACCTCGTTCATGCACCCGCCTTTCGGCTTCGCGCTCTTCTACTTGCGCAGCGTGGCGCCTGCCAAGGATTTCACCGACACGCTCACCGGCAGGCTGACGGCGCGGGTCACGACTGGGCAGATCTATTGGGGCGCGGTGCCCTTCGTGCTGATCCAGATCGTCATGGTGGCGCTCATCATCTCGTTCCCCGGCATCGTGACGGGAGGGATCGCGAAAAAGCAGGCGTTGGACATCCGGAATATTCAGATCGACGTGCCTGCCGAGGGGCGGGAGGCGCCGGGGGAACCGGGCGCTGCCGATCAGCCTGGCGACCAGGACTCCCAACAGGAACAGGCGGAAAAAGCTCTCGAGCGCGCACTGGGCGGCGGCCCCGAGAAACCGGCAGCGAAAAAGAAATAGCGGCGGCGTGAGACTCGCCGGAAAAAGGAACCCCCGCCTAGCGCGGGGTTCCCAGCTTGCGGGAAACTCAGGCTTTCTTAACCTTTCTTCGACGCGCCTCGCTGGGTCAGGCGTTCGGCAGCGATCATGAAGTTGTCGAAGCGGCTTTCAGCGACGGCAAACCACTGGTTCTGCTCGTTGCGGAATTTCTTCCAGGAGTCGTAAACCTTCTTGAACTTCGGATTTTTCGACGCGAATTCGTCGTACACCTCGGCTGAGGCCTTGTAACAAGCGGCCATGATCTCGTTGGAGAACGGCTGCAGCTTCACGCCGGACGCGAGCAGCCGCTTCAGCGCATCCGGGTTGAGCGCGTCGTATTTCGCCACCATCCAAACGTTGGCTTCGGCGCACGCGGCCTCGAGGATCGCCTTGTACTCGGCAGGCAGCGATTCCCAAGCCTTGATGTTGACCAGGAGGTCGAGCTCCGGACCGCCTTCCCACCACCCGGGGTAGTAGTAGTACTTAGCCACCTTGGCGAAGCCGAGCTTCTCGTCGTCGTAGGGGCCGACCCATTCGGCCGCATCGACCGTTCCCTTCTCGAGCGCCGGGTAGATATCGCCGCCCGCAATCTGCTGCGGCACGACGCCGAGCTTGGTGAGCGGAAGACCGCCGGTTCCGCCGATGCGCATCTTCAGGCCCCTCAGGTCCGCGACCTTGTTGATGGGCTTCCTGAACCAGCCGCCCATCTGGCAGCCGGTGTTGCCGGCGGGAAACTGAATGATGTTGTACTCCTTGAAGAACTCGCGCATCAGTTCCAGGCCGCCCCCGTGATACATCCAGGCGTTCTGCTGGCGGGCGTTCAAGCCGAACGGAATGGCGCAGGAAAACGCGAATGTCGGATCCTTGCCGAAATAGTAATAGGTCGCCGTATGACCGCACTCCACCGTGCCGTTTTGCACGGCGTCGAGAACCTGCAACCCGCCCACGATCTCGCCCGCGGCGAAAACCTTGATGTTGAATTTGCCGCCGGTCGCGGCCGCAACTCGCTTGCTGATCAGATCCGCGCCACCGTACAGCGTGTCGAGGCTTTTCGGCCAGCTTGCCGCCATGCGCCAGTTGACGGCTGGAAGACCGCCCGATTGCGCGCCGGCCTCCGCCGCCAGCAATGCGGCGCCGGCTGCCGTACCGATTCCGGCGCTCTTCAGGAATTCGCGTCTTTTCATGGCTGATCCTCCTAGGATGGAAAGCTCGCCCGATTATAACTCCCGTTCCGGGGCGCAGAGTTCAGTTTCCGGCGATGGTCATTTCCTCGATCAGGATCGAGCCGCAACTGCGCGAGCCGCGTGTAAGCACGTCGTTTCCGATCGCCACGACGGAGCGGAACATCTCGCGCAGGTTGCCAGCGATGGTGATTTCCTCCACGGGGTACCGGATCTCGCCCCCCTCCACCCAGTAGCCCGCCGCGCCGCGCGAGTAGTCGCCGGTGACGAGATTCACCCCGAACCCGATCAGCTCGGTCACCAGGAGGCCGCGACCCATCGTCCTGATGAGTCCGGGAAGATCGAGCTCGCCGCCCTCCAGGATCAGATTGTGATTGCCGCCCGCGCTGCCTGTGGTCTTCATGCCGAGCTTGCGCGCGGAATAACTCCCGAGAAAATAGCCGCGCAGCATGCCCTCCTTCACCACGTCGCGGTTGCGCGTCGCGACGCCTTCGTCGTCGAACCAGGAGCTCGCCGGTGCGCGCGGCAGGTGCGGCCGCTCGACCAGCGTGACGATCGGCGCGAAGACTTCCTTTCCCAGACTGTCGAGCAGAAACGAAGCCTTGCGGTAGAGGTTTCCCCCGCTCACCGCCGAAACGAAGGTCGCGAGCAAGTCGTTCGCCACGGGCGCCTCGAACAGCACCGGCGCCTGGACCGTTCCGATCTTCCGGCTCCTCAAGCGTGCGAGCGCGCGCCTCCCGGCGTAGTCGCCGACGGCTTCGGGCTCGGCCAAGTCCCGCGGCGAACGCTGCGATACGTACCAGTCGTCGCGCTGCATCCGGCCGTCCTCGGCGGCGATCACCGCGCAGGAGATCGTGTGCCGCGACGTGGGAAAACCGTCGAGGAAGCCGTGGCTGTTGGCGAGGGCGAAATGCCACTGCTGGCAGGAGACGCTGGCGCCCTCGGAGTTCACCACGCGCTTGTCCAGGCGGAACGCGGCGGCCTCGCAGGCCTTCGCGATCGCGATCGCACGCTCGACGGGCAGATCCCAAGGATGGAAGAGGTCGAGGTCGCCGGGATCGCGAGCAAGGTCCTCCCGATCGGGGAGCCCTGCGGCTTCGTCCTCCGCAGTGAAGCGAGCGATCGTCAACGCGGCGTCGACAGTGTCGCGGATTGCGCGCCCGGTGAAATCGGCGGTGCTCGCGTAGCCCTTGCGTTTGCCGACGTAGACGGTCACGCCCAGGCTCTTGTCGCGGTTGTACTCGATCGTCTCGACCTCGCCCTTGCGCACCGTCACCGTCTGGCCGTAGCCGTCGGAGGCCTCGGCATCACAGGCGCCCGCGCCTTTTTGCGCAGCGTGCGCCAGAGCGTCGGCCGCGATCGTCTTCAATGCGGCCATGTCGTGCGAAAAGCGGGCTTGAGCCATGCTGGAACGCCGTGGAAAGACGCTATGATATATCAGCCTATCTCCGCTTCCGGGAAACGTGCAGGACGAAGAAAAACCCAGCAAGACGCAGCGCAAGCGCGAAATGCACGAGCTGCAGGCGCTAGGCGCGCGCCTGGTCGAGCTCAATTCCGAGCAGCTCGTGGCGGTTGGTTTGCCCGAACACCTGCGCGAGGCGGTCGAGTTTGCTCGGCGCACGACCAAGCACGAGGCGCGGCGTCGGCAGCTGCAATACATCGGGAGGCTCATGCGCGCGGTCGACCCGGAACCGATCCGCGAGAAGCTCAAGGTCTGGGACGGGGTCTCGGCCGAAGAGACCGCGCGAGTTCACCGCATCGAGCGCTGGCGCGAGAAGTTGCTGGAGAACGACGGCGCGATCGGCACGCTGGTCCATGCCCATCCGGGCGTCGACACCCAGCGTCTGCGCACGCTCGTGCGCAACGCGCGCGAGGAGCGCACTGCGGGCCGCCCGCCGCGAGCCTATCGCGAGCTGTTCCGGGCGCTGCGCGATATCATCGCGGATTCGCAACCGGTTCCCGAAGATGACGGCGAATGAAGAGCTGCTGATCGGACTCGTTTCGATCAGCGACCGCGCCTCGAGCGGCGTCTACAAGGACGAAGGCATTCCGGCGCTCGAGGAATGGTTCTCGCGCGCGGTCGCGACCCCCTGGCGGACTGAAACGCGGCTGATTCCCGACGAGGGACCCGTGATCGAAGCGACTCTCCTCGACCTCGTCGATCGGCACGGTTGCCACCTCGTGCTCACCACCGGCGGCACCGGCCCCGCTCCCCGGGACGTCACGCCCGAGGCCACGCTCGCGATAGCCGACAAGATTATGCCGGGATTCGGCGAGCAGATGCGCAGGATCAGCCTCGAGTTCGTTCCCACCGCGATTCTCTCGCGGCAGATCGCAGTGGTGCGCAAGCGCTCGCTCATCATCAACCTCCCCGGCCAGCCCAAATCGATCCGCGAAACGCTCGAAGGCCTGAAAGGCAAGGACGGAAAGCAAATCGTCGCGGGCATCTTCGCCGCCGTTCCCTACTGCATCGACCTCATCGGCGGGCCCTACATCGAGACGCGCGAGGAAGTGGTGAAGGCCTTCCGGCCCAAGTCGGCGATCCGCCCGAAAGCGAGTTGACTCATGCCCGAGCCGCTGGCCGCAATCGAAATCGAAACCGGAAAAAACCCGACAGCGAGCATCATCTGGCTCCACGGGCTGGGCGCGGACGGCAACGACTTCGCGCCGATCGTGCCCGAGCTTCGGCTCCCCAAGACAGCGATCCGCTTCGTATTCCCGCACGCGCCGGTGAGGCCGGTGACGATCAACGGCGGCATGCGCATGCGCGCATGGTACGACATCGCCGACGGCGCGAACCGGCGCGAGGACGAGCGCGGCGTGCGGGCCTCGCAAGCATCCATCGAAACCCTCATCGGCAGGGAAAGGGAGCGCGGTACGAAGGCAGAGCGGTTGGTGCTGGCGGGATTCTCGCAGGGCGGCGCGATCGCGCTGCACACCGGCTTGCGCCATCCTGAGCGCATCGCCGGAGTCATGGCCTTGTCCACCTACGTGCCGGTCGGGGAAAAGCTCCTCCCTGAGGCGAGCGCCGCCAACCGCAATGTCCCGATCTTCATGGCGCACGGCAGCGACGACCCGATCATCCCGCTCGGCAAAGCCGAACAGTCCCGCGGGCTTTTGCAATCGCTCGGCTACCCCGTGGAATGGCGTGAATACCGGATGCCGCATTCGGTCTGCCCGGAGGAGCTCGCCGATATCAGCGCCTGGCTGGGAAAGGTGCTCGGCCCCGGGACCTGACGGACGGTCCTACTCGCCTGTATCGCGGATCATCTGGCGACAACGCACCAGCGCGTAGTCGTCGCCGCGTTCCATATCCCCCGTAGGCAGCAGCAGGTAGGCCTTCCCGTTTCGCTCGAGCTCCAGATTCTGGCCGACAAGCAGGACATTGGCGCGCAGCAGCAGCTGCGCCTCGGGAGCGGAATCGACCGGATTGAGCAGGATCGCAGTTTCCGAGTCCCGGCTGATTCCCATCTGCCCGCTCCGCAGCCTCACCTGCACGGGCAGCGCGGCCCGGCCCAAGGTCTGGATTCCCACCGTTCCCTGCTGCGGGGATTCGCGCGTCAAACGGCGAATCACGCCGACCAGCCAGTTCGAGCCGCCTTCGGGCTGCAGCCCGAGCAAGCAGCCGATTTTCAGCCACTCTCCCTTGATTTGCGGCACGCTCGCTCCGAATCCTCCGGCGCTGACGTTCTCGACGATCCAGCTTTCGACCTTGCCCGGATCGAACTGCACCTCCCCGGTGGGGTCTAGCGCGGCGCGCACTCCGTCGAAGCCATAGGTGACGGTGAGCCGCGACTTGACTCTGTGACGCTGTGCCCTCCTCTCCGGCGGCTTGGGCGCCCAGTGAAGAGCAAGGTGGTCGAGAACGTCGAGCACGACCTCGGGTTCGTAGTTCCCGCCGAGCGCGATGCTCGAAGGCACCGCCCCGGTCGATTTCACCGTCTGAGCGAGCTTCTCGATCTCCTTCACCGCGCCGCCTGCGGCAAAGAACCTGAGCGTTGGTGCGCGGTGCGGCAGATGCGCGGCACGCACCGGGGGTTCGTGATTTGCCAGATCGAAGCAGTAGACGATATCGGGCCGCGGGCTGGTAGTGAGCTTGAAGGAGCCGGCAAGATGCGCGATCAACCGCTCGACCAGCTCAATCTCGACTGGCAGCAAGCTGTCAGGCGACGAGGCCGCAAACATCACCGCCTTGAGGAATTCCTGCTCGGGCGAAGTCTCTGCGGGCGAACCTGGGTACGCGATCGCCTTGGACTGCGAATACTTGCGGTTCTCGGAGAGCGCGTAGATCTTTGCGATCATTTCCCACAGGGAATTCTCCGCGGGACCGTAGCGCATGTGCTGCCATTTCATCTGCGCGGCGAGCGCACGCAGCGCACGCACGGTGAGCAGCGGCACGCTCTGTTTCAGGTCCTCCCAGCCCTTCTGGCCGGTTGCGTACGCGTCGATGCAGATCGCGAACGCGAGCCCGGATTGCCGATGCCATTCGCGTATCACAGACCACAGCCGGTTTTCCAGGAACTTGGACGGGCGCTGCGAGGAGACATACTCCCGCTGGAGTTTGCGAAGGTGAAGCTGCGCGGCGTCGTCCACCATCTGCACGATCTGCGCGCGGTGCTCGGGTTTGAAGCCGGGCCAGGTGCGCACCGATTCCAGCCAGTGACTCAGATCTTCCAGCACCTTGAACGGGTCGCCCGCGGGAATGGCGTCGAGGATCGCCCGGGCCTCCTTCACATCGGCCATGGGATGATCAGACGCGCCTACTCCGAACAGCTTCATGATGCCTCTCTCCGTCTCGTGCGCTGCCGGAGGAAGAATCGGCGCGGGTAGTTCGTAGCCCTGGATGGTGCTGGCGAGTGGACTCGAACCACCGACCTACTGATTACGAATCAGTTGCTCTACCAGCTGAGCTACGCCAGCCTGCGTCCCGCGCACGAAGGGTGAGCCCGCATTATATCAGCGGCAAAACCGGGGACAGACCACCATTTTCCTTCGCGGCGAAAGGCGCAGGACTCAAGATGCCGAAAATAGCGGTCTGTCCCCGGTTTTACTGGGATTGCGGGCGCGTGCGGATGATGATGTCCACGCCGTCGGCGACCGTGCCCTGCGGCAAAGCCGGCAGGCCGACGACGCGGATATTGTCGGCGGAGACGTCGGTGAGCCGTCCCGTCACGACATCGTACAGGTGATGGTGCGGTTCGGTGTTCGGGTCGTAGACGATTTTGGCCGGATCCACGACCAGCTCCCGGATCAGCTTCTTTTCCAGGAACAGTTTCAGCGTGTTGTAGACGGTCGCCTTCGATGTTTCGGCGTAGCGGGTGTTGACCCGCTTCAGGATCTGATCGGCCGAGAGATGCTCGCGCCGCGTGAACAGAACGTGGGCGATCTCCATGCGCTGGTGCGTCGGCGTGATTCCATGCCGACGCAGGAGCTGGGCGATATTTTCGCGATTTCGGTGTTGCGCTTTTCTCATAAATCCATTCTAGACCAGCATTTGGACCCTGTCTAATTCAGGCTCCAATCCATCAAACTCTCCCGAGAGCCGCGACCCGGAACGTGAACTAATTCCGCTAGAATTCCCGCGCAACTGCCGTACGTACGCCGATTTCGGCCACTCGTCGGGAAGGTTTGCGGCGGACTCCCCGAGTTCCCTATCATTGAGCCGCAAGAAAAGGAGTTCCCCATGCAGCGCCCAACCGGTTTCACCCTGATTGAAGTGATGGTCACGGTCGCGATCGTCGCGATCCTGGCGGCGATCGCCCTCCCCAACTACACCGATTACGTGAGGCGCGGCAAGATCCAGGAAGCGACTTCGGCTCTGCTCGCGATGCGGGTCAAGGCGGAGCAGTACTTCCAGGATAACCGTCAGTATCCTACGGGCGGCTGTGTGGCCCTTCCTGCCGTTGTAACCCCGACACAGATTTCCTACACACCGCTGGCGCGTTTCAGCATCACCTGCACGGTGCCTGATGCAACCCATTACACGATCCAGGCCGACGCCACCGACGGCAGCATGACGGGCCTCAGGTTCACGATCAACGAAGGCAACGTCCGCGCCACCACGGTGACTTCGGGCTCGACGATCGAACAAGCCGGGTACACGAGCAATCCGAACTGCTGGACCATCAAGAAGGGCGGCCAGTGCTGAGCGTGCGCGCCCCGCAGCTCGGCCTCAACCTCATCGAGGTCATGATCTCGCTCGCGGTCCTGAGCATACTCATCGGGCTGGGCGCCCCGGGCTTCGTCGAATGGCTGCAGAACCAGCAGATCCGCGCCGCCGCCGAGGCGACGCTCAACGGCTTGCAGGTGGCGCGCGGGGAGGCGGTGCGCCGCAACACCCCGGTGCGCTTCGCGCTCGTCTCCGACTTGAGCTCGAGTTGCGTCTTGTCAAGCGACTCGCTGACCACGCCGGTCTCGGTGAGCTGGGTGGTGAGCCTCGCGGATCCCACCGGCGCGTGCGATGCGCCCACCGACAGCGGCCAGCCCGTTCCTCCTCCCGGGCGAATTCTCCAAAAGCGCACCAGCGCCGAAGGTTCTCCTAACGCTCAGGCGACGTCCATGTTCGTGCCCTCCCCGCCCGCCCCGCCCGTGCCGCAGGCGGCCAGCACCGTGACTTTCGCGGCGCTGGGGAACGTCATCGCGAACGCCGACGGAACACCGAGCATCAACAAAATCGACATGACCAACACGAAGATCGGACCCGCCGCAAGACGTCCGCTGCGCCTTGTCATCAACGCCGGCGGAAGCGTCCGCATGTGCGATCCATCCCTGGCGGTCTCCGATACGCGCGGCTGCCCGGCGTTCCCGTGAAAGGAGAGACGACGATGCGCGCAGGCACGCGATTTCCGGCGCCGGGGAGCGAGCGCGGCGTGATGCTCATCGAGGCCCTGGCGGCGATCCTCATTTTCTCGATCGGCATCCTCGCCGTGGTGGGGATGCAGGCCGTCGCGATCAAGGACGTGGCGAGCGCCAAGTATCGCAGCGAAGCGGCGTTCCTCGCGCAGGAGCTGCTCGCGCAAATGTGGATCGACAACGGGAACATCGGCACTTACGCATACGCCGGAGCGGGAGCGGCTCCCGACAAAATCAAGGTCTGGGTCAAAAAGGTGCAAGACCGGCTTCCGGACGGGGCGAACCAGCTTCCGGTCGTGACGCTGACCAACACCGTCCCGGTGGCGTCGCCGACGCCCACCGGAGCGACGGTGCAGATCACCGTCAGATGGCGCCTGCCCCAAGAGGTGACGCAGAACCTTCCGGCGCACAGCCATACGGTGATCGCCTACGTCTATCCGAGCTCGACCTAAAGCGATGCGCCCCTTCCGACATCGTGTTTCCGAGCGCGGCTTCAGCATGGTGGAGCTGCTGGTGGCCATGCTGATAGGGCTCATCGGCATGATCATCATCTTCCAGGTGTTCGAAGTCTCCGAGGGCATCAAGCGCACCACGACGAGCGGCGGTGACGCCCAGCAAAACGGCGTGATCGCGCTCTATACCATGGAGCGCGATTTCAAGAATGCGGGAATGGGATTCAACGACACCGGCTTCGTCGGCTGCAATATCATCGGATACGACAACAAGCGCGCGACTCCGAATTTCCCGCCGGCGGGCGTCACCATGAAACTCGCTCCGGTGTTCATCACCTCCGGGGCCGCAACCACGGCCCCGGACCAGATCGCCGTACTCTACGGCTCGCAGCCCCAGGCCGCAGGCAGCGTCCCCCTTGGCGCGGACTACCTCAACAGCGCCGATCCGCTCAACGTCACCAACCCGTTCGGGTACAAGCCCGGCGACCTGCTCCTCCTGACCGAACCCAACTCGGGGAAGAACTGCTCGATCATGGAGTACACCGGCCTAGCACCCTTGAGTACGAATCAGCTCAGACACGACAACACTTCGTACTTGAGCGCAGGGTTCACACGCACTCCCAGATTCAACCCGCCCGGAGGGCTAGGCGTTTTCTACGATGGGGTGGGCACGGCCAACGTGACGCGCGTATTCAACCTCGGCAATCTCTACACCACGCCCCCCGGCGGAACCGCACCCGTCAATTTCCCCGTCTACAACTTCTACGCCCTGGCGAACGGCAGCCTGACGGTGGCGTCCCAGTTCCAGATCGACAACGGCCAACCGGCCGTCACCACGATCGCCGACAACATCGTCCACATGCGCGCCCTGTACGGGCTGGACGACGGAATCAACGACGGCGTGACCGTCACGTACAACGTCGGCCCCGCGGTCAAGGGCGACGGCATCGTCGACCGCTACGTGGATGCGGCGACCTTCAACGCGTTGGCCCCGGTGCCCTGGGCCAACCTCATCGCGGTGCGCATCGCCGTGGTCTCGCGCAGCGCGCTGCCTGAGAAGCCCTCGACGGGGAAGCTCAGCGATCCGTGCGATGCAACCACCGCCGAGCCGCCGTGGACGGGCACCCCGTGGGCCGCTACGCTCAATTACAAGACGCGGCTCGATGTCAGTGCGAGCGTGGCTGCTCCGGATGACTGGAAATGCTACCGGTATCGGGTGTTCGAAACCACGATTCCCTTGCGCAACTGGATATGGAAGTCGAGCTGACATGAAAAGTTCCCGTTCGTTCTCCCAACGCGGGCGAGCGCGCGCGCCGCGGCGCGCCCGTCAAGGCGGCACGATCCTTATCATCGCGCTCATCGTGCTGGTCGCCATGACCCTGGCCGGCATCGCGACGATGCGCTCGGTGGATACCGCGACCATCACGGCCGGCAACATCGGGCTGCGGCAGGCTTCGGTCAATGCGGCCGACCAGGGAATCCAGGCCGGCGTCGCCTGGCTCACCGCGAATCTCGGCCCGACCCTGATCAACGACAACCACCAGTCCGGAACGGCCTCCAACGGTTACTTTTCCAGCGTCGCCGCGAACGACCCGGACTGGTACGATCCGCTCAACTGGGGCGAGGCGGGGCAGTTGAACAACGGCAACCCCGACGCCGGCGGTAACACGGTGTACTTCCTCATCCACCGCTTGTGCGCCGTACCCAATTGCGACACCAACGCAACCTGCGGCACCAACCCCCCCAACACCTGCGCGCAGACGGTCTCCACGTCGACCCTGGCAGGGCAAGGTTCCGACCAGACCCGGCCGACGGACTCCCATACCACGGTGCCGGCCACCCATTACCGCATCACGGCGAAGGCCGTGGGACCGCGCAACTCGATTTCGATCGTTCAATCCTTGGTGAGGGCGTTCAACTAGAGCGCACCCGCCCCAGAGGGAGCAAACCATGAAACGCAACCACGTCGTCCTGATCAGGCGCCTCCTCGCCTACGGACTCGCCGCCAATCTGGCGGTGCAGCCGGCGTTTGCCCAGGTCACAGTTTCCCAGCTGCCGCTCGCCTCTGCGGGCGGCAACAACATTCTCCCGAATCTTCTCTTCACGCTCGACAACTCGGGGAGCATGGCCTGGCAGTTCGTTCCCGACTACGTCGACCCCACTACCGTCTTCACCGTCTCGGGCAGCAACAGCGCTCCGAACAATCCCTGCATGACCAGCAGCGCCGGAAGCACTATCTGCGTGGAAGGCGACCCGCCTTACTCCGCGGGCGGGGAATTTGCGATGAACGGCGTCGGGTACGATCCGAACTTCAGCTACCTCGCCGGCATCGACTCGAACGGCCAGCCGCACGTCAATCCGCCGAGCGGGACCCTCACGCCCACCGCGACCCCGAAGGACGCCTACACCGCCGCCTCGGGCACGATCGACGTCACGAGCGCGATACCGGACAGGAGGTATTGCAACTCGAACAACGTGTGCATGCGCAACGGCCAGACCGACTCGGCGTCCCCGGCGTCACCTGGCGCGCCCGCAGGGATCCCCGGCCTTACGCTCGTTTCGGGCACCGACGACTCGGGCCACGCCATGTCGGCGGGCCAGTTTCCCTACCGCACCAACAAGTCCAACGCGAGCTTCAACGTAGTGGGCGGCGCGCAAACGATGGTGTTCGGTCTTCCCGAGATGATGCCCATCGGAAGCTTCACGCGAGCGGGCAGCACGGTGACCGCGACCACGGTCGAAGCGCACGGCCTGACCACTTCCGACAAGGTGTTCGTCACCAGCGGCACGGGAGGCCTGGCCGTCATCTGCGTCGCCGTGAACTCGACGGCCAACGCCAACACCTTCACCTATACCTCGGGAAGTTCGGGCACGATAACCGCGACGAGCGCGTCCTACCGCAAGTGCGATTCGGGAAATTTCGCGCGCTCGAGCGGCACCGTCACGGTGACCACCAGCGGCAACCACGGCCTGGTCGTCAACGACATCGTCACGACCTTCGTCCCGACCTCCAGCGCCATGAGCGTCACCAGCGCCAGTGTCACGGCCGTCACCGCGACCACCTTCACATACGCGGTCAACGGGGGCACGATCACTTCCACGGCGGGATTCTGGGTGCGCAACGGCCTTTACAACGTCGCGAGCACCGTCACCGGCCCGGCCCTCGCCTACCGCATCGTCCCGGTCGAATGGTGCACCGACGCCGCCCTCACCGACTGCAACGAGTACGCTCCGCCCGCCACGCCGCCCGCCGATCATCCGTTCCCGGCGTACGTGCGCTTCTGCCGGACGCAGGAGGAAGCGCTCGCCCACGGCGCAGTCACCTTCATCGCGACCACGCCGCAGACCAACCGCTGCCAGCTGAAGTACCTCAATGTGACGGGGCTGCAGACCTACCAGTTTCCCCGCTACGGATGGTTCATCCGCGACACCATCAAATCCACCGTCGCCTCTTACGGCGCGCGGCCCCTCCGGGTCGAGTGCGCGGCGCCGCCGTCCTGCACCTACACCGAGGAAATCCAGAACTACGCGAAGTGGTACGCGTACTACCGCACCCGCATGCAGATGATGAAGACCTCGGTGGGAATTTCGTTTCGCGGGTTCATCTCCAATCCGACCGGCACGCCACCCAAGCCCGACAGTCTGCGCGTGGGCCTCATCACGATTCACGCCGCGGACAGCGGCAGCGTTGCCGCGGCCCAGTACCTGAGAATCGACAATTTCAACACGACGAACGCGAACAACTTCTACACCAAGTTCTACCAGCAGACTCCCGGGGCCTTCACGCCCCTGCGCGAGGCGCTTTCGCGCGCCGGATGGATTTTTGCCGGCAAGCTCGGTACGGGGCTGACGGCAGGGATTCCGGCGGCCGACGACCCGATACAGTCGTCGTGCCAGAAAAACTATTCGCTCCTCACCACGGACGGTTTCTGGAACAGCAACGCGGGGCAAGACATCGCCGGCGCCGCGATGGGAAACTGGGACAATATCGACAACCAGTTATACACGCCTGCCGGGGTGACGCCCGCCTATATCGATCCGGTGTCCAGCCGGGCCACCGGCACCTACGACGGAAACATCCTGCCGACGACGGTCGCCGGGACGAACCCCGGCGGCTCCGGCACGCTCGCCGACGTCGCCTTGTACTACTACATGACCGATCTGCGCGGCGGGGTGGACAAGAACAACAAACCGACCGGGCCCGCGACGAGTCCCAATACCACACCCCCGAATGGCGACGTGTCCGCGAACAACGTCCCGAGCAAGGCGGGAAACAAGGACTTCGCGCAACACCAGCACATGGTCACCTTCACGCTGGGCCTCGCCGACGGGCTGATGCTCTACGACCCCAATTATGAAACGGGACCCGGGGATTTCGCGAACATCAAGAACGCAGTGGCCAACGTCTGTTTCTGGGCCTCGGGCACGTGCAACTGGCCGGCGCCGCAACAGGACCAGCAGAGCGCGCTCGACGATCTGTGGCACGCCGCCGTCAACGGGCGCGGGACGTACTTCCTCGCGCTGAACCCGCGTACCCTTGCGAACGCAATTCAGAACGCCTTGGCCAACATTGCGGGGCGGAACTCTTCGGCGGCGGCTGCGGCCACGTCGAGCCCGAACATCACGCCCAAGGACAATTTCGCATTCAGCACCACCTATCAGACCAACACCTGGTCCGGGATCGTCAAGGCGCAGCGACTCGACGCCGTTACCGGCGCCGTGCTGAAAGACGCCCAGGGCAAGCCGATCACCCTGTGGCAAGCCGACCAGCAGCTCCTCACCCAGGTCGGCGCGAGCACCGATACGCGCAACATCTTCATGCTCGACACCACCGCGCCGACCAAGCTCAAGGCGTTCCAGTTCGCGACCATGACGCCCGCCGAGCAGGCCTTCTTCATGAACAAGTGCACCGCGATGTCGCAGTGCTCGCTTCTGACCCTGGCCCAGAAGACGGTGGTGAACGCCGGCACCGCGCTCATCGGGTTCCTGCGCGGGCAGACCGGCAACGAGGCGGTGCTCTTCCGCGACCGGGTCGAGACCGATCCGGTGACCAACGCGACCGTGCAGACCGTGCTCGGCGACATCGTCGATGCGACCCCGGCGTTCATCCGGGTTCCGCTGTTCAACTATACCGACACCGGCTACAGCACCTTCAAGAGCGCGAACGATAACCGCGCCGGGGCGCTCTACGTCGCGGCAAACGACGGACTGCTGCACTCCTTCGACAACACCACGAATTCCAACGGGGACCCGCAAACGAGCCCGCTTTGCCCGACTGTCCTGCCGACGACTTCGGCAACCGCGGTCGCAGGTTGCGAAAACTGGGCCTACATGCCGAAGTTCGTCATGCCCGGCATCTACCAGATCGCGGATACGGGTTACGCGAGTGCGCACCGCTTCATGCTCGACGGAAGCCCGGAGATCGGAGACGTGTTCGACGCCACAGCCTCGGCCTGGAAGACGATCGTCGTCGGAGGCGCCAACGGCGGCGCCCGCGGCTTCTATGCGCTCGATGTCACCGATCCGAAGAACCCGAAGGGCCTGTGGGAGTTCTGCTCCGATTCAACGCTGTGCCCGGCGGTCAGCACGGTCAGCCACAGCGACACCGATCTGGGCTTCAGCTACGGCAACCCCGTGATCGGCAAGCGCGCGTTCGACGGGAAATGGGTCGTCGTCCTCACTTCCGGTCTGAACAACGTCAGCCCGGGGACCGGCGTGGGTTTCTTCTACGTGCTCGATGCGATTACCGGGCAGGTGCTGGACAAGGTCGGCACCGGAGTGGGCAACACCGTCACGCCCTCGGGCCTGATGAGGCAGGGCGCGTACTTCAAAGCCGGACTGGTCGATGCCAAGATGGACTTCGTGTACGGCGGCGATCTGCAAGGCAACGTCTGGCGGATCGACATGTCGACCTCGCCGCCGGCGCTGATGCACATGGCCACGTTGAAGGACGCCGCAGGCAATCCGCAGCCGATCAGCGTGCGGCCGGTGGTGACCAATCTCAACAACAACCGCCTCTACTATGTCGGGACCGGGCGCTATCTCGCCGCTACCGACCCGTCGGACACCTCGCAGCAGTCCATTTACGGATTCAAGGACAAGGACGCCGACTACGGAACGAACATCCGCAGCGCGAACCTGGTGAGACAGACGCTCACTGCCGGATCGAGCCGAACGATCTCGAACAATGCAGTCAATTGGGCCACCCAGGACGGCTTCGTCATCGACCTCAATCCGGGGGGGGACAGTCCCGGCGAGCGCATCGTGCTCGACCCGCGCCTCGAGCTCGGGACGCTGGTCTTCGCGAGCAATGTTCCGATCGTGGGCGGTTGCACGCCCGGGGGAGACTCCTTCATCTACAACCTCGATTTCACCACCGGAAGCTACGTTCCGGGAGCCTTGAACAACATCGCCGCGGTGAGACAAGGCGCGTTCCTGGTGGGCTTCACGCCGATACAAACGACCGACGGGTCGATCCGCACGATCAACACGGATTCCGGCGGCGGCCTGGGCACCGGCAACGTCAACATCAACCGGAACCCGAAGGGAATAGCGCGCTTCTCCTACCGCGAACGCTAAAGCGGCCCGCTCCCGCGCCGGGCGCCGAAAAGCGTCTAGCGCGGCGTGGAGCGCAAGGCCAGCTCGCGCGGCAGGGTGAACACCACGCTCTCGTTCACGCCTTGGAGCTGGCGCACGCTGCCCGCGCCGAGCGCCTTGAGCCGCGCGATCAGCTCGTTCACCAGCACTTCCGGAGCGGAGGCTCCGGCCGTCACGCCGACCCGGCGCTTTCCCGCGACCCACTCGGCCTTCAGTTGCGCGGCGTTGTCCACCATGTAGGCTTCGATGCCGCGGCTCTTGGCGACCTCGCGCAGCCGGTTGGAGTTGGAGCTGTTGGGCGAGCCGACCACGATCACGACGTCGCATTGCGGCGCCATGACCTTGACCGCGTCCTGCCGGTTCTGCGTCGCGTAGCAGATGTCGTCTCTCTTCGGACCCGTGATCGCGGGAAAACGCACTTTCAGAGCCTCAACGATCGCCGCGGCGTCATCCACCGAGAGCGTCGTCTGCGTCACGTAGGAGAGCTTTCCAGGATCGCGCACTTCCAGGCGAGCGACGTCGGCGGTGGTTTCCACGAAGTACATGCCCGCGACGGCCTGGCCCATGGTCCCCTCGACCTCCGGATGGCCGCGGTGGCCGATCATGACTATTTCGCGGCCCGCCGCGCGCATCTTCGCGACTTCGACATGCACCTTGGTGACGAGTGGACAGGTCGCGTCGAATACGCGCAAACCCCGCGCCTCGGCCTCGGCGCGCACGGCCTTCGAGACGCCGTGGGCGCTGAAGATCACCGTGCTGCCCGGGGGAACCTCGGCCAGCGCCTCGACGAACACGGCGCCTTTGCTCTTAAGGTCTTCGACGACGGACTTGTTGTGCACGACCTCGTGGCGCACGTAGATCGGCGCGCCGTGGATCGCGAGCGCGCGCTCGACGATGCTGATCGCGCGCTCGACACCGGCGCAAAAACCGCGTGGATTGGCGAGCAGTACTTCCATGCCGGTCTATTCTAGGGCTTTTGCGCCGCGCCGGCCGAACGCAACCCGTCGAGTATCAGCAGTCCCGCGCCTACGCTGATCGCCGAATCGGCGAGATTGAAGGCCCAGAAATGCCAGCCGAAGGCGTGAAAGTCGAGAAAATCCACCACGTGGCCGAGGGCGATCCGGTCCCAGAGATTGCCGAGCGCTCCACCCAGTACCAAGGCGAGTCCCGCCGAGAAAAGGCGCTCGCTCGAATGCCTGACGAGGAGGAACACGATGGCGCCGGTCGCAGCGACGGCTATGCCGATGAACAGCGCTCTCTGCCAGCCGCCCGCGTCGGCGAGGAAGCTGAACGCGGCGCCGCGGTTGTGCGCGAGCACCAGATTGAAGAACGGCGCGATCTCGCGCACCTCTCCGAAGCGCAGGCTAGCACTGATCGCGTACTTGCTCGCCTGGTCCGCCAGGGCGAGGACGAGCGCGAGCGCGAGCCACGGGGCGATGCGTTTCAGGCTCGCAGGGATCACGCGAATCGCCGGGGCTCGCCGGACCCGTAGAGATTTTGCACGCAGCGCCCGCAGATTCCCGGGTGGGCAGGATCCGAGTCAACGTCCGCACGATAGTGCCAGCAGCGCTCGCATTTCGGGTGCGGGCTCGGCAAAGTATGAATCGCTTCGTCGGCTTCGCTTGCAGCCCGGGCCACGGTCGCGCGCGAGGTGATGAGCACGAAGCGCAGATCGTCGCCCAGGCCTTTCAGCAGTTTCAGCTTCTCGCCGCTCGCGACGATCTCGACTTCGGCCTGCAGCGAGGAGCCTATCCTCCCCGCGGAGCGATGATTCTCGAGGAGTTTGTGCACCTCCGAACGGATCTGGCGCAGGGCCCGCCATTTCCCGAGCAGCGCTTCCGCCCCGGAAACTTCGGGAAGCCGATAGTAGGTGCGCACGAAGACGGTGTCATCGCCCGGTTGAAACAACCTCCAGGCTTCCTCGGCCGTGAAGCTCAGAACAGGTGCTATCAGCCGCAATACGCTTTGCGTGATGTGGTAAAGAGCATTTTGCGCCGAGCGGCGCGCGGAGGAATCCGCGCCACAGGTATACAGCCTGTCCTTGAGGATATCCAGATAGAACGCGCCGAGATCCTCGGAACAGAAGGAGAGCAGCCGAGTCACGGCCGGGTGAAATTCATAGCGCTTGTAGTCCTCGAGCACGTTTCCCTGCAGGTCCGTCGCGAGCACGATTGCGTAGCGGTCGATTTCGAGGCACTTCTCCACCGGGATCGCATGCCGCTCGGGATCGAAATCGGAAATGTTCGCGAGCAGAAACCTCAGGGTGTTGCGAATGCGGCGATAGGACTCGACCACCCCCTTCAGGATCTCGTCGGAGATGAAAAGCTCGCCCGAGTAGTCGGTCGCCGCCACCCAGAGGCGCAGGATCTCCGCGCCAAGCGTCTCGGAGACTTTTCGCGGAGCGATGACGTTGCCGAGCGACTTCGACATCTTGCGGCCTTCGCCGTCGACGACGAACCCATGCGTGAGCAGCGCATCGTAAGGCGCCCGGCCGTTCAACATGCACGACACGAGTAGCGAGGAATGGAACCAGCCGCGATGCTGATCCGAGCCCTCGAGGTAGAGATCCGCCGGAAACTTCAGCTCCTTAGCGTGCGAGCCCTTCAGCACCGTTTCGTGCGTCGAGCCCGAATCGAACCAGACGTCGAGCGTATCCTTCACCTTCTCGTACTGCGCGGACTCGGGGCCGAGCAATTCCCTTGCATCGATGCGCTGCCAGGCCTCGATGCCGCCCTGCTCCACTTTCTTCGCGACGGCTTCGAGCAGCTCCGAGGTTCGTGGGTGCAGGGCGCCGGTCTCCCTGTGGATGAAGAACGGCATCGGCACACCCCACTGGCGCTGGCGCGACAGCGTCCAGTCGGGACGATTGGCGATCATTCCGTGCAGGCGCGCCTGGCCCCAGGAAGGATAGAAGCGGGTCGCGTCCACGCTTCGCAGCGCGGTGGCGCGCAGGGTCTCCGGGGGCTTCGCGCCCTTGTATCCGGGCACCTCGTCCATGCCCGCGAACCACTGGGTCGTGGCGCGGTAGATGATCGGGGTCCTGTGGCGCCAGCAGTGCATATAGCTGTGCGGGTGTTTTTCCGAATGAAACAGGGCGCCCGTTTCGCGGATCCTCTCGACGATCCTGGAATTCGCGGTCCAGATGTCCAGTCCTCCGAAAAACGGCAGCGACGAAGCATATTTTCCGTCGCCCATGACCGGAGCGAGAATCTGCTCGTCCTTCATGCCGTAGCGGCGGCAGGAAATGAAATCATCGACGCCGTAGGCCGGAGCGCTGTGGACGATGCCCGTACCCTGCTCCAGCGTCACGTACTCGCCGAGGTAGACGGGCGAAAGTCTTTCGTAGAAAGGGTGCCTGAAGTTGATCAGCTCAAGAGCCCTTCCGGGAGCGCTATGATCGAACACGCTCGATTGAGCTCTGCGCTTCAGCCCGAAGCGCGATAAACAAGCTTCCTTGAGATCATTTGCGAGTATCAAGCTCCCCTTTTTGGTTTCGACAAGGGAATACAGGTAGTCCGGGTGCACGTTCAACGCCTGGTTGGCGGGAATCGTCCAAGGTGTCGTCGTCCAAATCACAGCATAGACCGGCCCTTCCGGCAGTTCATCGAACGCGAACGCGCGCGCCAGTTTTCCGCGTTGATCGTCGGCGAGGGGAAACCCCACGTCGACCGCAAAATCGACGCGGTCCATGTATTCGACCTCGGCCTCGGCGAGCGCGGAGCCGCAATCGAAGCACCAGTTCACCGGCTTCAGGCCGCGATAGATATAGCCCCTCTCGAGGATCTTGCCGAGCGTCCTGATCTCGTCCGCTTCGCTCTTGAACGCCATCGTGGTGTAGGCGTTGTTCCAGTCGCCCAGGACGCCCAGGCGCTGGAAGTCCTTTTTTTGTCGCTCGATCTGCTCAGTCGCATACGCGCGGGCGAGACTCAGGGTTTTTTCCACCGGGATGTTCTTCCCGTAGGTCTTCTCGATCTGCACCTCGATCGGCATGCCGTGGCAGTCCCAGCCGGGGACGTAGACCGCGTCAAAGCCCGCCATGTTGCGCGACTTCACGACGACGTCCTTGAGGATCTTGTTGACCGCTTGGCCGATGTGGATGTCCCCGTTCGCGTACGGCGGCCCGTCGTGGAGCACGAACTTCGGCCTTCCTCGGCTCGCCTCGCGGATCTTCTCGTAGATCCTATTCTTCTGCCATTCCTCGACCCAGTGAGGCTCCCGCCTGGCAAGATCGCCGCGCATGGGAAAGGGCGTGTCCGGAAGGTTCAGCGTTTTCTTGTAGTCGGTCTTGTTCTCAGGCATTGCGGTGATCCATGAGGAAGCTCTTGGCGGCTTCGCAGTCGCGCGCGATCTGGGTCTTCAAGGTCTCAAGATCCGGATATTTCTCCTCGTCGCGGATCTTGTGCAGAAATTCGACGCGCACGTGCGCGGCGTAGAGATCGCCCGAGAAATCGAACACGTGAACCTCGAGCACCGCGCGCCCGTTCGCCGTGATCGTGGGCCGAACGCCGAGGCTCGCGACGGCCGGGCGCGCCGCGGCCCCGATGCCGTGCACCTTCGCCGCGTAGATGCCGGTGAGCGGAGGGCGATTGTGCTTCAGTTGCACGTTGGCGGTGGCGAACCCCAGCTCGCGTCCGAGCTTTCTTCCGTGGACCACGCGCCCGCTGATGCTGTAGGTCCGCGCGAGCAGAGTCTCGGCCGCCGCGAGGTCGCCTGCGGCGAGGGCGGTGCGCACCGCCGAGCTCGATACCCGCGAGCCGGCGTGCATCACCGTCGGCATGGTTTCGACTTCGTATCCGTAGCGATCGCCCAGCGTCTTCAGCAAGGCGAGATCGCCGACGCGCTTCGCTCCGAAACGAAAGTCCTCGCCGATCAGGAGCCAGCGAGCCCTGAGCCGTTTCGCGAGCACCTGCTCGACGAACGCTTCCGGCGCGAGGGCTGCGAACGAGCGGCTGAAACGCTGAACGTGCACGCGCTCTACTCCGTGCGCCGCGAGCAGCTCGAGTTTTTCGCGCAGCGAGGTCAGGCGCGTGGGTGCCGCCCGCGGCGAGAAGAACTCGCGCGGATGGGGCTCGAACGTGAGCACGCAGCTCGCCAAACCGCGCTTGCGCGCCCCGGCGCGGAGGCGCTCGAGCATCGTCTGGTGGCCGCGATGGATGCCGTCGAAATTGCCGACGGTCAGCGCAACCGCAGGCAGCACCGCATCGGAACTGCCGTGGGTAAGCAGCATGAAGCGCCAGGATTAAACGCAAGGTTTTGAATTATAGCGGTAAGATAGGCCGGCACACGGAGGGCGGATGAAGACTCTCGATCAGCAGATGGCGGTCTACGCCGCCTACCATCGCAACCGCTGGAATCGCCTGACTCATTTCATCGGGGTTCCCGCGATCATCTTCGCGATCCTGATCCCGATGAACTGGATCGCGCTGGGCGACGGCGTGACCCTCGCCCACGCGTTTCTGGGCGCGGTTCTCGCGTACTACTTTCTGCTCGACGTGCCGCTCGCCCTCGTCACGACCGCCGCGGTCGGCGCGCTCTTTTTTGCCGCTAAACTGGCGGCCGCGACCGGCATGGCGTCGGGCTGGATCTGGTCCGGCGTGTTCTTCGTCGGAGGCTGGGTCTTCCAGCTCGTCGGCCACGTGTTCGAAGGCCGCAGGCCCGCGCTTTCGGACAATCTGTTCCAGATATTCATCGCGCCGATCTTCCTCGTGGCCGAGGTCTTCTTTGCGCTCGGCTTGAAGCGCGACGTCCGGAGAAAAATCGAAGAGAGGCTGGCCGGCTAGTTCAGGCGCGTGGCCGCCTGCTTGAGCTCCAGGATCTTTTCGTGGATCTGCGCCGCGTCCGGCGCCTGCGGCCGCCGCCGCAGATAATTCTGCAGGTCGGACAGCGCCGGCCGGAAGCACTCGAGCTGGTGGTAAACCAGCCCGCGATCGCGAAGTTCCTCGGCCGACTCCGGCATCACGAGCAGCATCCTGTGCATGACCGCGAGCGCCTGTTCGAGCCTTCCGGTCTGCGTATAGATGTTCTTCAGATTGCGCAGGACCCTCGCGATGATCTGGCGCGGGGTCGCCGGCTCCAGATACTGGTCGAGCTGCGCCTGCTCCGCCTTCTCCGAGGGCAGAACTTGCGCGAGGCGCTGGCGCAGATCGGACTCGGACTGCGCCTCCCCTCCGGTGAAGGGGTCGAGCACGAGCTGGCCGCGCTTGACCGCGAGCTTGACCAGGAAATGCCCGGGGAAAGAAACGCCTTTCAGGTTGAGGCCGAGGCGCTTGCCGACTTCCAGATAGAGAATGGACAAGGTGATGGGAATCCCGGTGCGGCGCTCCATGACCTCGTTCAGATAGCTGTTGCGCGGATCGTAGTAATCGACCAGGTTGCCCGAGAAGCGCATCTCGTTGAACAGGTAATAGTTCAGCGCGAGCACCCTCTGCTCGGAAAAGGCGTCGTCTGCAATGCGCCGCTTGATGGCGACCGCGATGCCGTCGAGCTTGGAAAGGTACTCGGAGATGTCGAGATCGGGGTAGATGTCCTGGGCGAGCATCAGACTCGCCTCGGCGAGATTGAACTGATCGCGCGAAACGATCTGCGCGAAATGCTCGAGCCGGGCGTTCACGCCGCGCGTCTCGAGAAGTCGCCGAGCCTGAAGCCGAGGAGCCACAGGCTCGCGAAGTACGCCGCCCCGCCGAGGAGCACGAGTCCCGTGAGCGCCGCAGCTCGCACCGCCCCGGATGCGGCCAGCCACCAGGGGGTCGGACCCATCGCAAGCCACAGGACCAGACCCATGGCCGCGATGGCGGCGGCGACCTTGAGGGCGAACGCCCCCCAGCCGGGCCGGGGCTGGTAGATCCCGTGCCGCCGCAGCTTGTGGTAGAGCAGACCTGCGTTCAGACAGGCGCCCAGCCCGATCGCGAGCGCGAGACCCGCGTGCGGGCCGATGCCGGTCGCGAGCTCGAGTCCCCCCTGCTTCAGGGACAGGATGAATACCGCGTTCATCACCTGGGTGGCGATCAGGGTCAAGACGGCGATCCGTACGGGCGTTGCAATATTCTGCCGCGCATAAAAGCCCGGCGCCAGTACCTTGACGAGAATCAGCCCGAGCAGCCCCGCGCTGTAGGCGATGAGCGCCTGGCGCGTCATCCACAGGTCTTGCTCGCCGAATTGCCCGTAGTGAAACAAGGTCGCGACGAGCGGCACCGAAAGCAGCGCGAGCGCTACGGCGGCCGGCGTTGCGAGCATGAACGTCAGGCGCAGGCCCCAGTCGAGCAGCCTCGAATATTCGCCCTCGTCCGAGGCAGAGTGATACTTCGAGAGGCTCGGCAGCAGAACCGTCCCGAGCGCCACGCCCAGGAGCGCGGTCGGAAATTCCATGAGCCGGTCGGCGTAGTAGAGCCACGAGACGCGGCCGTCCCCGAGAAACGACGCGATGATCGTATTGATCAAGAGGCTCACCTGAGCCACCGAAACGCCGAGCACCGACGGACCCATCAATAGGAGTATTCGCCGCACTCCGGGGTCGGTGAAGGCGAGCCGCGGCCGCGGCAGCATCCCGATTCTCGCCAGCGCCGGAACCTGCAGCGCGAGCTGCAGCGCCCCGCCGGCGAATACCGCCCAGGCGAGCACCATCACCGGCGGCTCGAAATAGGGCGCGAAGAACAACGCCCCGAAAATGAAGGCGAGATTGAGCAGCGCCGGGGTCAGCGCCGGTATCGCGAAGCGGCTCCAGGTGTTGAGGAGACCTCCGGCGAGCGAAACGAGCGAGATGAAAAGAATGTAGGGAAAGGTGATGCGCAGCATCGCGACGGTGAGCTCGAACTTCGCGGGCGTGGCCGCGAACCCCGGTGCGCTCACGTAAATGATGAGCGGCGCCGCCGCGACGCCGAGCGCGCTCGCCGCGAGGAGCGCGAGAGTCAACAGGGTCGCGGTGCGGTCTACGAGCAGCTTGGTTTCCGAATCGCCGCGACGCGTCCTGTATTCCGAGAGCACCGGAACGAAGGCCTGCGAGAACGCACCCTCCGCGAACAGTCGCCGCAGCAGGTTGGGAATTCGGAACGCGACGAAAAAAGCGTCGGTCACGAGCCCCGCGCCGAACAACCTCGCGATCAGGACGTCCCGGACGAATCCGAGAATGCGCGACACGAACGTCATGCTGCTCACGGTCGCGAGTGCCTTCAGCAGATTCATGCGCGGATTATAGCTTTCATAGACGGCAAACCTTGCGCCGCGTTGCTGCACCGATTACAATTGCGGCCTTTCGTTCGGGAATTGACATGGCAAATACGAAGGGCGCGCGCAAGGCGGCCCGCCAGGCCGAGAAGCGGCGCAAGCACAACGCCAGCCTGCGCTCCGCTCTGACCAGCGCGATCAAAAGCGTCACCAAGGCGATCGCCGCCGGCGACAAGGCTGCCGCTCGGAAGATTTTCAGCGAAGCCTCTGGAATCATGGATCGCATCGCCGACAAGAACGTCGTTCACAAGAACGAGGCAGCGCGGCACAAGAGCCGCCTTGCGGCGCGACTCAAGGCGATGCCGGGATAAGCCTGAGTCAGGCTCGCACCGGAAAAAGGCGGCTAGGCCGCCTTTTTTATTGGCGTTTCCTCCTTGCACTCCCCCGCGGTTTCCCGCAACAATCCGGTTTCTCTTTGCGCGCCACCCCATGAAAAAGCCGGTCAGCCGGGTCCTCATCATCAACGACGAGCCGCTCGTCTTGAAAGAATTTGTCAAGGGCCTGAACGCTGCAGCGCGCTCGCTCGACAATCCGCTCGGCATCGCGTTTTCCGGAGTCACCACGGCGCGCGAGGCGCTCGCCGCGATCGAGGAGGACGGCGATCTCCAGGCCGTCGTGGTCGACGACAAGCTCTACACCCTCAACCAGAAGAGCCCCAAGAAGGAGATGTCGGCGCTGGAGCTCGTGCAGCGCGTCACGCGCTTTCGGCCCGAGCTCGATGTCTACATCTTGATCGCGCAGGAGCACGAGGACGAGATCGTCGATGCGCTCTTCGCCGAGGCGGTCGACGGGTACTTCTACCGCGAGGAGCGCGATTACCGCGGCATATACCGGATACTCAACGCGCAGGTCCAGGAGCGTTCGCGCACGCCGTTCTACGACCAGCTCAAGAACTACGTCTGGATGGCGAAGGATTCCTGGCACACTCCGGGCCATTCGTCCGGCGAGTCGCTGCGCGGCAGCCCCTGGGTCAATGATTTCTACGATTTCATGGGCGAGCATATCTTCGACGCCGATCTTTCGGTGTCGGTGAAAATGCTCGACTCGCTGATGGAGCCCACCGGTGTGATCGCCGAGGCGCAGACCATCGCCGCCAAGGCCTTCGGCGCGCGCCGCACTTTCTTCGCGACCAACGGCACCTCGACCTCGAACAAGGTCATTTTCCAGACGCTGCTCGCCCCCGGGGAAAAGCTGCTCCTCGACCGCAACTGCCACAAGTCGGTGCACCACGGCGTGGTGCTCTCGGGCGGCCATCCGATCTATCTCGATTCCTCGATCAACGCCAAGTACAGCTTGTACGGTCCGGTGCCGAAGAAGACCATCCTTTCGGCGATCCGCAGGCACCCGGACGCCCAGGCGATCATCCTCACCTCCTGCACCTACGACGGGCTGCGCTACGACCTCGCGCCTATCGTCGAAGCGGCGCACGCGAAAGGCATCAAGGTGATCGTGGACGAAGCCTGGTACGGGTTCGCGCGCTTCCATCCGGCGTTCCGGCCCACTGCGCTCGAGGCTGGGGCGGATTACGCCACGCAGAGCACGCACAAGGTGCTCTCGGCGTTCTCCCAGGCCTCGATGATCCACGTGAACGATCCCGGATTCAACGAGCACCTGTTCCGGGAGAATTTCAACATGCACACGTCCACCAGTCCCCAGTACAGCATGATCGCGAGCCTGGACGTGGCGCGGAAGCAGGCGGTGATGGAAGGCTACAAGCTCCTCTCGCGCACGCTTGCGCTTTCGCAGGAATTGCGCGCCCAGATCAACTCGACCGGCGTGTTTCGGGTGCTCGAGCTCGACCAACTCCTTCCCGAGGAGGTCAGACGCGACAACATCCTCCTCGACCCGACCAAGGTGACCGTCGACATCTCGACCTGCGGCTACACGGTGGAAGATCTGCAGCGGGAGCTGTTCGACCGCTACAACATCCAGGTCGAGAAATCCACGTTCAATACGCTGACACTGCTGCTCACGATCGGCACCACGCGCAGCAAGGTCTCGCGCCTCTACGATGCGCTCATGCGCATCGCGCGCGAGGGCCGGGCTCCGCGCCGCCTGTACCGCTTCCCCGAGATCCCGGGATTCACGCGCCTTCGCTACCTGCCGCGCGACGCCTTCTACTGCGGCGGAGAGCTGGTGCCCCTGGTCGACGAGAAAGACCACATCAGGCGGGACCTGCTCGACCGGGCGTGCGCCGACCAGATCGTCCCCTATCCGCCGGGGATCCCCGTGCTCGTCCCCGGGCAGGTCATCACGCGGGAAATCGTCCACTACCTGGTCGGCTTGCTGCGCTCCCAGAAGCGCGTCGAGCTTCACGGGATCGTCTACGACGGGTATCTGCCCTGCTTGCGGGTCCTGAAGCCGGCGGAGGAACGCGGCCTGCGCCGCATCGGCTAGAGCCACACAGCGGCCGTTATCAGCCTTGCCACACGAAAAATGCTGTGTTATACAGGCGCGTCCGAGAAAATTATGCTGCCGTCATTAAACACCACGAAATTCGGGTTTCGCATCCGTACCCCGCAGGGCCTGGTGGTCGAGCACGTCATGATTCACGGCCGCGACGAGGCCGATGCCGAGAGAAAGCTCCGGCAGATGTACCTGAACTGCGAGGTCCTGGAACGCAGCGTCATGCGACCCGCGGCGATGCAACCGCGCATGGCGCCGGCCGCCCCGGACGGAACGAGCTTCGAAGAGATCGTTTCCCTGATCAGCAAGTAGCAGTAGCACCGGGCGCCGACGAGGCGTCGAGAAATCCCGAAGACAGCAACTCCTCCAGCAGGCCCGAGTAGTCCTGCGCCCCGCGGCTGTCGGGCGCATGGCTGAAAATGTCCTTCCCGAGCACGGGACTCTCCGCGAGGCTCACCGCCTCTGTGATGCGCGTCTGGCACAATTCCGCCCCGAATCGGGAGGCGAGCTGCCGCGCGATGTCGTGCGACATGCGCCGGCGCGAGTCGAACCGCGTCAAAAGGTAGCGGCGCTCGACGCGGTGCTTCAGCACGTGCTCGAGCGCCCTCAGAGTATTTTCGAGCGCGAGCGCCGCCCTCAGGGCCAAGTAGTCGGTCGAGATTGGGATCAAGACCCGCTCGGAGGCGAAAATCCCCGAGAGAGACAGCACCCCCAGCACCGGGCAGCAATCGATCAGCACCGGGCACTTCCCCTCCCAGCCCGCATCCAGCCCCTGCTTGAGCTTGTTCAGAATGTCCGGCCCTTTGCCGAACATCGAATCCACCTTGACCAGCTCCAGATGCGCGGGAATGAGCTCGCCGCCGAAGCGAACCGGCCGCGCGACTTCCTTGAGCGGCCTGCCTACGTTGTAGTACGCGAACAGGCTTTCGCCGCTTGCGGCTCCCGGGTTGAGGATCGAGCTCAAGTGCGACTGCGCGTCGAGGTCGACGAGCAGCGGGGTCCCTCCCCGCCGCGCGAGCGCCGCGCCCAAGTTGAGCACGGTCGTCGTCTTGCCGACCCCGCCCTTCTGGTTGAATACTGTCAGGCGCGTTCCCATGCCGGATTCGTTGTGCTAAGCTACCCGCCCTTCAGAGCAATTCGATTATCGCACAGGGCGACGAGATGACCTCACTCCGGCTAGCGCGTCACGCAGGCGCCGCGGATTCGCCCATTCGGCCCGACACCCGACGACGCCGAGCGCGGCGATAAGCGCAATCGACGCGCCCTTGCGGCGCGTTCCAAAAGAGATTTTGGCGCAAGCGTTTGGCTGCGCCGTAAACATTGACGGGTGATTCCATGTCTCATTCGATGAACACATACAGCCGGATTCCGGTCGCCTTTACACGCGGCGAGCGCGTGTGGGTCTGGGACGAATCCGGAAAGAAGTACCTCGATGCGCTCGCGGGGATCGCGGTCAACACGCTCGGCCACGGCCATCCGAAACTGACGCGGGCGATCGCAGAACAAAGCTCGCGTCTGATCCACACCTCCAACCTCTACCGTATCGCCGAACAGGAAAGCCTCGCGGACAAGCTCGCGGCGATCAGCGGCACCGACGGCGTGTTTTTCTGCAACTCGGGTTGCGAAGCCAACGAAGCGGCGATCAAGCTCGCGCGCCTGTACGGCCACGGCAAGGGAGTGGAGAGTCCCGCCATCGTCGTCATGGACAAGGCCTTCCACGGCAGAACGCTCGCGACGCTCTCGGCCACCGGCAACCGCAAAGTGCAGCAAGGATTCGAGCCCCTGGTGCCGGGCTTCGTGCGCGTCCCGTTCAACGATATCGAATCGGTGCGCCAGGCGGCCTCGCACGACAAGAGCATCGTTGCGGTGCTGGTCGAGCCGATCCAGGGGGAGGGCGGAATCAACATTTCCACGATGCAGTACCTGCGCGATCTGCGTGAGCTGTGCGACCGCCAGGGCTGGTTGCTGATGGCGGACGAAGTCCAGTGCGGCCTGGGCCGCACTGGGAAGTGGTTCGTCTATCAGCACGCCGGGATTCAGCCCGACGTCGCGCTGCTCGCCAAGGGCCTTGCCTCGGGCGTGCCGATCGGGGCCTGCCTCGCACGCGGAGCCGCGGCCAAGGTGTTCAAGCCGGGAACTCACGGTTCCACGTTCGGCGGCAATCCGCTCGCCTGTGCGGCGGCCCTCGCGACGCTTGCCGCGATCGAGGAGGAAGGTCTCATGAAGAACGCGGAGCGCATCGGCGGGATCCTGCTCGCCGGGCTGCGCGAGGCGCTCGCGGGACGTGCGGGCGTAGCCGAGGTACGCGGTCACGGCCTGATGATCGGCGTCGAGCTCGACCGGCCCTGCGGAGATCTGGTCGGGCAGGCCCTGGAGGCGGGCCTGCTCATCAACGTCACCATGGACAAGGTGATCCGCCTGCTGCCGCCGCTCGTGATGAACGAAGGCGAAGCCCGCCAGGTGCTTTCCATCCTCGTTCCGCTGGTGCGCTCGTTCCTCTCGCAGCCCGCCCCGGCGATGCCCGCACGCGCATGAAAAAAGCGCAGGCCCGGCTGCGGCACTACCTCCAGTTCAAGGACTTCTCGCGCGGGGAGTACGAGCACCTGTTCGCGCGCACCCGCTGGATCAAGGACAAGTTCAAGCGCTACGAGCGCTACTGGCCGCTCGAAGACCGCACCCTCGCCATGATCTTCGAGAAGCCCTCGACCCGCACGCGGCTTTCGTTCGAGGCGGGCATGCACCAGCTCGGCGGCGCGGCGATCTATCTGTACACGCGGGACTCGCAACTGGGGCGGGGAGAGCCGGTCGAGGACGCCGGGCAGGTGATCTCGCGAATGTGCGATCTGGTGATGATCCGCACCTTCCAGCAGGAGATACTGTCGCGCTTTGCGGCGAGCTCGCGCGTCCCCGTGATCAACGGCCTCACCAACGAGTACCACCCCTGCCAGGTGCTCGCCGACATCTACACCTACGTCGAGCGCCGCGGGTCGATCCGGGGCAAGACGGTGGCGTGGATCGGAGATTCGAACAACGTGTGCAACACCTGGCTTCAGGCGGCGACGATCTTCGATTTCAACGTGCATGTCTCGACGCCGCCCGGCTACGAGGTGGAAGCCGAGCGGGCCGGGATCTACGACGATGCGCACTACGAGAGCTTCGCCGACCCGATGGACGCCGCGTGCGGCGCCGACCTCGTCACGACCGACGTGTGGACCAGCATGGGCTTCGAGTCGGAGAAGGAAGAGCGCGGGCGCGACTTCGAGAACTGGCAGGTGGACGCGGACATGATGCGCGTGGCGAAGAAGGACGCTCTGTTCATGCACTGCCTGCCTGCGCACCGCGGCGAGGAAGTCGCCGGCGAAGTGATCGACGGTCCGCAGAGCGTGGTCTGGGAGGAGGCAGAGAACAGATTGCACACGCAGAAGGCGCTGATGGAATTTCTGTTGCTCGGCAAGGTCAAGAAAGGCGAAAACAAAAAGGTGAAAAGGTGAAGGGCAAGTTCAAGAAGGTCGTCCTCGCCTACTCGGGCGGGCTCGACACCTCGGTCGCCCTCAAATGGCTGCAGGACACCTACGGCTGCGAGGTCGTCAGCTTCACCGCAGACATCGGCCAGGGCGAGGAGCTCGAGCCTGCGCGGAAAAAGGCGAAGAAGCTCGGCGTGAAGGAGATCTTCGTGGACGACCTGCGCGAGGAGTTCGCGCGCGACTTCGTGTTCCCCATGTTCCGGGCGAACGCGATCTACGAGGGTGAATACCTTCTGGGAACCTCGATCGCCCGCCCGCTGATCGCCAAGCGCCAGATCGAGATCGCCCGCAAGACCGGAGCGGACGCCGTTGCGCACGGCGCGACCGGCAAGGGCAACGACCAGGTGCGCTTTGAGCTCGGCTACTACGCGCTAGCGCCGAATATCCGCGTGATCGCTCCGTGGCGCGAGTGGAGCCTGACCTCGCGCGAAAAGCTGCTCGAATACGCCGAGAAGCACGGCATCCCGATCGAAGGCAGGAAAAAAAGCGGGTCCCCCTACTCGATGGATGCGAATCTGCTGCATATTTCGTACGAGGGCCGTCTCCTCGAAGACCCCTCGCGCGAACCCGAGGAGGACATGTGGCGCTGGACCGTGTCGCCCGAAAGGGCTCCCCAGCGCGGCGAGGTCGCCGAGCTGCAATACGAGAGGGGCGACATCGTCGCGGTGAACGGCCGGAAGCTCAGCCCCGCAAGAGTGCTAGCGGAACTCAATCGCCTGGGCGGAAAGCACGGCGTCGGACGGCTGGACCTGGTGGAGAACCGCTACGTCGGCATGAAGTCACGCGGCTGCTACGAGACGCCGGGCGGCACGATCATGCTGAAGGCGCACCGCGCGATCGAGTCGATCTGCCTGGACCGCGAGGTTGCCCACCTCAAGGACGACCTCATGCCCCGCTACGCCTCGCTCATCTACAACGGCTACTGGTGGAGCCCGGAGCGGGCGCTCCTTCAGACCCTGATCGACGCCTCCCAGCGCGGCGTGAGCGGTCGCGTGCGACTGAAGCTCTACAAGGGAAGCGTCGCCGTCGTCGGCCGGGACTCGAAGGCCGACTCGCTCTTCGACCCGGGGATCGCGACCTTCGAGGACGACCGCGGCGCCTACGACCAGGCCGACGCCTCCGGATTCATCCGCCTGAACGCGCTGCGGATGCGCATCGCCGCGAGCCGGCGGCAAAGGCGGAAAAGAGGCTGAGCTCTATTCGAATTTGTTGGTGAGCGTGCCGATGCCCTCGATCACGATGCTCACCGTGCTGCCGGGCGTCATCGCCCCTACGCCCACCGAGCTGCCGCAGGCGATCACGTCGCCCGCCTCGAGCGTCATGTCCTGGGAGATCAGGCTCACCAGCTTCTCCGGGGGAAAGACGATGTCCGAAAGCGGATAGTTCTGCCGCTCGTGGCCGTTGAGGACGGTCTTCACCGTGAGCTTGCCCGGCTCGATCTCGGTTTCGATGCAGGGGCCGAAGACGCCGAAGGTGTCGAAGCTCTTCGCGCGCGTCCATTGCGCGAAGACGGGGTCTTTCGCGATGATCTCGATCGCGGTAACGTCGTTGACACAGGTGTAGCCGAAAATATGCTTGACCGCCTCGCTCTCCGGCACGCCGCTCGTGCGCTTGCCGATGACGATGCCGAGCTCGCCCTCGTACACCACCTTTCCGCTGTAGGATTTCGGCCCGCGGATCGCCTCGCCGTGCGCGAGGAGCGAATTGTTGCCTTTGAGAAAATACAGGGGCTCGGGCGGCACCGCGTGGTCGAGCTTCGCGAGGAGCTCATGATAGTTGTCGATGAGCGCGACGATCTTGCCCGGCACGCTCGGCGTGAGGAGCTTCGCGCCGGCGAGGGGGATCGCCTGGGAGGTCGCCTCCGGACCCGCGAACATGCTGCCCGAGTGCACGCGGACGTTGTCGCCTTCGAGCTTTCCGAAGTATTCCCGTCCCTGATAGGCGACGCGCACCCACTTTGCCATAAGACCTCCTTCCAACGGGGCGTGTGCCCGCCCTACAAGGCGCTCCGCGCCCCGCCCGAAAACGCGCGATCATACCCGCTCATCCCTCGCCCCGCACGGAGAACGATTGCGAATCCGAATTTATTCCGACCTCCACCTGGAGTTCGCGCCTTTCGAGCCCCCGGCAAACGACGCAGACACGATCGTGCTGGCGGGGGATATAGCCAACGGCGCGGCCGGAATCGCCTGGGCGAGAGAAACCTTCGGCGGCCCGGTGCTCTATCTCGCCGGCAACCACGAGTATTACGAGGGCGAGTTCGAAACGGTGCAGAAAGCCATGGCAGCGGCGGCGCGCAAGCACTCGGTCGAGCTCCTCGACTGCAGCACAGCCGTCGTCGACGGCGTTCGTTTCCTCGGCTGCACCTTGTGGACTGATTACTCGCTCGCGCCTCAAGGCGAGCGTCCCGCTGTGATCGAGGCGGCGCGCAAGCTGAATCCGGACTACCAGTTGATCCAGCGCGGCTCGCGTGCGTTTTCGCCCGAGGATGCGATCGCTCTGTGCTCCCGGCACCGCGCCTGGCTCGCCGCTGCGCTCGCCGCGCCTTTCCCGGGGAAAACGGTGGTCGTCACCCACTTTGCACCGCACCCGCGCTCGATCGCCCCCGCCTTCGTGGGCCATCGCGCCAACCCCGGCTTCGTTCTGGATCTGGAGGACTCCATGGGAAGTGCGACGCTGTGGATCCACGGACACACCCACACCTTCTTCGACTACCGCGTGCGCGGCACTCGGGTGATCTGCAACCCGCGCGGCTATCCGGGCGAACAAACCGGGTTCAGGCCTGATCTGACCGTGGAGACCTGAGCTCCCGGGGGCTTCAGCCGCGCAGCCGCGGGGAAACAACGGCGACGCCGTTGGGCGCTCCGATAGGCTATTGGTCGCGGGGATGCAGAGCAAGCGCGCTAAACTCGCGGCAGACTTGTTCACTGACGAGCTTCTTGAAAGCACGTTTGCGCAGCGCCCGCGAGCGGTGATTGCGCTTGATGGTCTTGATCGGCTTCTCCGGCAACGGGACAGCCAGATGGTACATGTTGCGACCCAGCCTCAATCCTCCCGACGCCACCCAGAACTCGTCGTACCCGTGAACCAGTCCTTCGGGTCTCGAATCGGCGCTCGCCGAAATCTGGACGTTTGCGCCGATTCCGACGATGTCACCGAGCTCCAGCGCCGTGGCGACTCCTTCCGTGGCAGCGAGCAGCAACGCTGCAGGCGAAATGTCCCGGCAGTCCTTCATCGTCTCCTTGATCAGCTGCAGCTCTCCCGCCGTGCCTTGCAAGCGGCCTATGTACATCGCATGGTCTGCATCCAGACCTGCAACGCCTCCCGGACCAATCGTAAAGGAGAGGGTATAGATATCAGTATGATCGCTCTGAAAGACCAGCGACAGATCGCCCTCGTTATGATTCGCGACCGGAAAGGCCATGCAGATGCGGACATGGCGGTTGCTGACCAGGTGTTTCCACAACTCGGGCCTTCCGTCAACGATCTTCCGAAAGAAACCTTGTTCGACGCGATCCTTGAGGAACGTATAGTGATTGATCAAGATCGACGCGCGCTCGCTTTCAGACAGCTCCGTTCCCAAGTACTTACTTAAGTATTTCAACGCTACCAGTGGGGAAGCCCGTGCGACGGGCTGCGTCTCGGAGGCTGTGAGTACCTTGATGACCTTGAAGCAAGTGAGCGGGTGGATGATTGCCCGTGCACCCTTGGATATTCTCGCGAGCGTCATGCGCAAACCGTCTCGTCCGAGCGTGCGAACGAGTGCCACATTGTTCAGGACGACGATCAATGCAGCGAGCAGCTGCGAATTCTTGACCAGCATTACCCGGGCTCAATCACGATGATGGAATAGGCCGTCGGAGCCAGCTAGCGCTGCGGGGTCAAAGCGACGCGCCTGTCGGCCGACGGGTTTACATCCGCCAAGCCTAGCACCGTGAAGAAGTGGGCCGCAGCATTGAAAATTCGTGCGATCGTATACTTTCTCATCCTGCCTCCTCGTCTTTCCCAAGGGGCGTTGTTCCCCACGCCGCCGAGCGCAATGACAATGGCATAACGGTAACGCAGATTCGTATTTCTTCTGATTTCCACGAACCCGTACTTTCGGACTAACTCGAACTTGTACGAAGTACTGGATGAAGTTTGATCGCTAAGTGTTTTTTGCTAACGCTGAAGCTTGGCGGGCTGATTGGCGGCTCGAGTCCGCCTGGCAGGCCGAACCGAAAGGCCCTTCCCTGCCGTTGCTGCCCATTCCGATCTTCGCGCAGCCCGAGCAGTACCAGTCGAAAGAGTACGTCACCGCGGCGCGCCCGCCGGCAGGTAGCAGCAAAACGCATGCGAGCACGACCAAGACAGAGCTCGGCGCAAAGCGGAAATTATTTGAAAAGCAATTCACCTGTTGCGATGGGAACCGTCAAAGGAAGAATTGCGATATCAAACCCGATGCTCAACGGAAGATCGACCAGCGGATACCTCGGCGGATCAGCTTTGAATTTCCGCAACGCGACCTCATCGCCCCGTATCGCGCTCACGTCGAGGCGCGTGCCGCTGAATACCTTCGAGCTCCCTTGCTCGGCTGTCGAGATCGTTCTGTACGTCGCGCAACCGGATGAAAGCGACAGCGACAGGACCGCTACGGGAACGATCCATATAGATCTTGGAATTTTCATTCCCTTCCCTCCTTGTCGCCGCCCCGCCGTTCCTTCTCGTATTGATCATAACTCGGGAGCTCGTCTTTCGATCTTTCCATGGGCGTCGACTTGATGGTCTTGTTGTAGGCCCGGCTGCCCTCGTAAATGCCCTCCGCCGTGCAGGCAGAGACCGCTGTCGATACGAAGGCGAGAAACAAGAACAAGAAGTATCTTTTCACTGGAGTATGTACTGAACCTTGCCGATGATGTTTCTCGCGGAGACAAATCCCCAGGTGCGGCTGTCGCTGCTGCTGTCGCGGTTGTCACCCAGGACGAAGTAGTGGCCATCGGGTACCCGGCAAGACAGGCCCTCCGCCGTGTAGGCGCAATATTCCTTGAACGGAAACGCCCTCACAATCGGTACGCCAGCAGGCGCTTCCGGTTCAATGCGGATAGCGTACTCCCGGTCGCCGAGCCGTTCCAGATATTGGAGGGAGGGGGTGGTGCGATCCCTGTGAACGTAATCATCGATTCGGCGTATCGGCACCTCTTCATCGTTGATCTTGAGTCGCTTGTTGTAGTACGAAATCCTGTCACGCGGAAGACCGATTACCCGTTTGGCGAAGCTCAAGGCGGTATCTTCGGGATACTCGAAGACAATGATGTCTCCTCTTTGCAGCTCGGATGACATGCCGGTCCTCATGAGGTGAATTCCGTACGTTCCGTAATTGCCATACCCCCACTTCTTCACAATCAGATGAGCGCGAGCCTCGATGGATGGAGCCATCGATTCCGACGGGAAGCGGAACGGCTCGAAAAGGAAAGCGCGAACCCCGAACGCCAGCGCCGCAAACGCAGCGCCTATTCCAATCAAGCCGTACCAGCGGCTGTACCAGGGGCGTCTGATCACCCTAGAGTCCCCGGCGAGGCGATACGCATGGATCGCGCAGACTATCGCAACGAGAAGCGCAATAGCGTTGCCGGCCAACTCCCTGTCGCGAAGTACAAACATGTTGCCCAGTGGGATGATCAGCGCAAGGGCAAAATACGCTGCGGCCCAGCGAGGCCGGGCGACGTACAGCATTCCTGCAGGCGGGATCAACAACCCCAGCACGGCCGCAATCCACTTCTTCGGTTTGCGGTAGATGGCGGTGGATTCCATCGACGTCAGACTATCATAAGGGACCGCGCCGGGCGTTCGGTATAATCGCGGGCCATGCCTTCCTTCGATATCGTCTCCGAAGTCAACAAGGTCGAGCTGAAGAACGCGGTCGATCAGGCGAACAAGGAGATCGCGAACCGCTTCGACTTCAAGGGCTCGGACGCGCGCATCGAGCAGGCCGAACTGGCGCTGACGCTCTACGCGGACGACGATTTCAAGCTGAAGCAGGTGACGGACGTTCTCCTCACGAAGTGCGCGAAGCGCGGCGTGGACGCGCGGATGTTCGACACGAAGGCGGTCGAGAAAATCGGCACCAAGATGAAGCAGCCGATCCACGTCAAGGCCGGCATCGAGCAGGAGAAGGCGAAGAGCATCGTCAGGCTCCTCAAGGACTCGAAGATGAAAGTCCAGGCGAGCATCCAGGGAACCGCGGTGCGCGTCTCCGGCGGAAAAAAGGACGATCTCCAGGCGGCGATCGCGCTGGTGCGCAAGTCGGTCACCGATATTCCGCTGCAGTTCCAGAATTTCCGGGATTGACCACCCCGCCGGCTTCGCCGGCACCCCTCCTCGATGAGGAGGGTAAAATTCTTTTCTACCCCTCGTTCTTTTCTACCCCCCGCTCAGCGCGCCGACGATGACGACCTCGTCGTTCGCGGCGAGCGCGGCACTGAGGTCGGGCGCCTGCTGCTGGTTGACGAAGATCCTGATGTGGCGCCGGATCGCATCCTGCTCGTCGATCATGCGGAAGCGGATCCCCGGATAGCGCCGCTCGAGGTCCGCGAGCAGCGCGGCGAGCGTCGCCCCGCGCGCTTCCACTTGCGCGCGCCCCCCGGTGTAGTCGCGAAGCTGCGAGGGGATGAGGACGTTCATCTCCTTCAGCCGCCGGCCGCCTCGACAGAATAGATTTCGGGAAGGTGGCGCGCGATCGAGGTCCAGCGCCCGCCTTCGCTCGCACTCATCCAGACCTCGCCGCTCGTCGTGCCGAAGTACACGCCCACCGGATCGTGCGCGTCGGCGCACATCGCCTGCCGCTTCACGGTGAACCAGCCCTGCTTGGCCGGGAGGCCCTTGTCCTGGCGGCGCCAGGTCCGGCCGCCGTCGCGCGAGACGTAGGCCGCGGGCTTGCCGCCCGGGGAGACGCGCGGCCATACGGTGCCGCCGTCCATCGGAAACACCCACAGCGCGTCGGGATCGCGCGGATGCAGCACCAGTGGGAAACCGATGTCGCCGATCGCTTTCGGCATCGCGTTGCCGATCCGGTCCCAGCGCTCGGCAGGGCGTTCCAGGCGGTATATCCCGCAGTGATTCTGCTGGTACAGGCGGTCGGGCGCGAGCGGATGCAGTCGCATGCAGTGCACGTCGTGGCCGTACTCAGGGTCCTTGACGGGAAGGAAATCGGCCGCGACGCCCTGGTTGAGCGGCCGCCAGGTCTCTCCGCGGTCCGAACTCTCGAACGCGCCACCCGCCGAGATGCCGATGTACAGATGCCGGGGATCGCGCGGATCGACGTTGATCGAGTGCAGCGTCGCGCCGCCGGGCGGCCCCTGCTCCTGCTCGCCGCCGATCCAGACGATGCGCATGGGGTTGGCGTTGAAGCCGGCGACGCCTTCCCAGGTGACGCCGCCGTCATCGGAGCGGAACAATCCGGGCGGTGAGACGCCCGCGTACCAGGCGCCGGGCTCCGAAGAATGACCCGGTGTGAGCCAGAACACGTGATCCACGGCGAGCCCCTTCTCCCCGAGAGCCGCCTTCGGGAACGCGGGCGGGCGCTCCGCCTCCTTCCACCTGCGGCCGAGGTCGGTCGAACGGAATACGGTCGGCCCGAGATGGCCCGCGCGCACGGCGCAGAGCAGCGTCCTGCCATCGCGGGGGTCGAGCACGAGATGGTTGACGATGTTGCCGAGAAAATGCGGCCCTGCGAGCGTCCAGCTCTTGCGCGCGCGGTCCGACTTCATGAGGAACACGCCTTTGCGCGTTCCGACGAGCAGCGTAACCGGCCCCGAAGCAGGACGCGGGGCCGCCTTCGCGGCTTTGGCTTTCGGCATGAGCAACCTCTCTATGTTTTCAGTCCTTCTATCCAACGACCGTAGAGGCCCGCGGCGATCGCGTTGAGCGAATGCACGCGCTCGTCGAGCCGCTCGAACATCTGCTGGGGGGTTTGCACCGACGGCCCGGCCTTCGCGACCAGCTCCTTTTCCCAATCCTCGCACCAGGCGCGGATCAGCTCGGGTGTCATCTCGACGTGGCATTGCATGCCCAGGTGCTTGCCGAGCACGAACGCCTGGTTCGGGCAATACGGGCTGCCGGCGACTCGCGTCGCTTTCGGCGGGATGGTGAAAGTCTCCCCGTGCCAGTGAAAGGCGCAGAACTCCCGCCTCGCGCCGAACCACTCGCGCGCGCGAGCATTGTCCTCGATAGTGACCGGGCCCCAGCCGATTTCCTTGACGCCGTTGCGCGTGACTCTGCCGCCCAGTGCTCTTGCCATCAGCTGTCCGCCGAGACAGTGGCCGAGCACCGGAACGTCGGAGTCGACCGCCTTGTTTACGAGCCCGAGCACCGCAGGGATCCACGGCAGCTCGTCGTTCACGCTCATCGGTCCGCCCATGAATGCGAGACCGGAGAATTCGCGCGGATCCGCGGGGACCGGCTCGCCCGCGTCCACCTTGACGAGCCGCCACGGAATGCGGTGCGCGTCGAGGAATGTGGCAAAATAGCCCGGCCCCTCGGTCTGACTATGTCGGAAAATCGCAACCGGCTTCATGCGCGAAACGAGGCCAACGTGGTCAAGCTCCGTATTGTAGCGTCGCTGCTCCTGCTGTTGTCCTCTGCCGGCTGGACCGCCGAGGTGAACGTGATCGGCCTGTTCCCCGGCAAGGCCGTGGTCGTGATCGACGGCGGCGCGCCGCGCGTTCTTTCGGTGGGCCAGAAACCCGTGGAGGGCGTCACGCTGATCTCGACCGACCGGGAGTCGGCAACCCTGGTCATCAACGGTCAGAAAAGGACCCTGAGGATCGGACAGCATCAGGCGGGTCCGGCTCCGGCCTCCGCGAACCAGAGCGTCACGCTCACCGCCGACCCGCGCGGACATTTCGTCGTGGACGGGCAGGTCAACGGAGGCGCGGTGCGCTTTCTGGTCGACACGGGCGCCACGGCGATCTCGCTCTCCTCGGCGGACGCGACGCGGCTCGGAATCGACTACAAGCAAGGGCAGGCGGGGTTGATGGGCACCGCCAACGGCACGGTGGTGGTCTACCGCGTGAAGCTGGATACGGTGCGCGTCGGCGACATCCTCGTCAACAACGTCGATGGAGCGGTCCTGGAAGGCAACCCGATGCCGTTCGCGCTCCTCGGAATGAGCTTCCTGAACCGCATGGAGATGAAGCGCGAAGGCCAGACGATGGTGCTGATCCGGCGGTTCTAGCGAGGTCTATCTGGTCTTCGGTTGGGGAGGGGGTAACGGGGGAACCGTAGGGTTCCCCTGTTCGTTTATTAGGCCCTTGGGCGGAGCCCAAGGGGAACCGTAGGGTTCCCCCGTTCGTAACTTACGCCTTCGCTTTATCCTTCTCGATAAGTGCGTACGCAGAATGGTTATGGATGGATTCGAAGTTCTCCGACTCCACCCGGTACCACTCGATGCGCTTGTCGCGATTCAGCTCCGCGGCGATGTCGCGCACCATGTCCTCGACGAACTTGGGGTTGTCGTAGGCGCGTTCGGTGACGAACTTCTCATCGGGGCGCTTCAAGAGGCCGTAGAGCTCGCTCGAGGCGTGCTTCTCGGCGTAATCGGCCAGCTCCTCGATCCACACGAATCCCTTGGTGCGCGCGGTGATCGTGACGTGCGAGCGCTGGTTGTGCGCCCCGTAATCGGAGATTCTCTTGGAGCACGGGCAAAGGCTCGTCACCGGCACGACGACCTTCATCTTGAAGCACTTCTCGCCCTTGTCGATCTCTCCGACGAAGGTCACTTCGTAGTCCATCAGGCTCTTGACCTTGGAGATCGGAGCGGCTTTATTGACGAAGTAGGGAAACGTCATCTCGATGTGGCCGGACTGCGCCTCGAGGCGCTCGACCATCTCGTCCAGCATCAGCTTGAACGTCTCCACTGAGATCTCGCGCTCGTGCGCGTTCAGGATCTCGACGAAGCGCGACATGTGCGTGCCCTTGAACTGGTGCGGCAGGCCGACGTACATGTTGAACGTCGCGACGGTGTGCTGCACTTCGCCCGAGCGCTCGGCGACGCGGATGGGATGACGGATCGACTTGATCCCGACCTGGTCGATGGCGAGCTTGCGCTTGTCCTCGGAGCCCTGGACGTCGGGAATGACAAGCGGATCGCGGATATTCATGAAGAGCCTTTCGTCACGTTGGCTCGGTGTTAGAGGATCTTAACATGCGTTCCGTTCCCCGCTTTTTCAAGATGTGCGCGGATCGCGGCGACGACGCCCGCCTTGTCCAGGCCGATCGAAGCGAGCAGCTGCGCCTGGTCGCCGTGATCGACGAAGCGGTCGGGAAGCCCCAGCTGGAGGAGCGGGGTGACGATGGCGCGCGCGGCGAGCGCCTCGGCGACGCCGCTCCCCGCGCCGCCCAGGACAGCGTTCTCCTCGATGGTGACGAGGAGCGCGTGAGTTCCCGCGAGCTCGGCTGCGAGATCCGCGTCCACCGGCTTCACGAAGCGCATGTCGACGACGGTGGCACCGAGGTCATCGCCCGCCTCGAGCGCGGGTTTGAGCAGGCTGCCGAACGCGAGAATCGCGACGCAGCCGCGCCCGCCGGAACCGCGCCGGCGCACGACCCCTTTGCCGAGCGGCAGCGGGCTCATTTCCTTCACGATCCCCGCACCCGGGCCGCTGCCGCGGGGGTAGCGCACCGCGGCGGGCTGATCGAGCGAGAATGCGGTGGCGAGCATCTGGCGGCATTCGTTCTCGTCGCTCGGCGTCATCACCACCATGTTGGGAACGCAGCGCAAAAAGGTGAGGTCGAACGCGCCGTTGTGCGTGGCACCGTCGCCGCCCACGAGGCCCGCCCGGTCGAGCGCGAACACGATCGGAAGGTTCTGGATGCAGACGTCGTGGATGAGCTGATCGTAGCCGCGCTGCAGAAATGTCGAGTAGATCGCGAGCACGGGCTTCAGCCCCTCGCAGGCCAGCCCCGCGGCGAAAGTGACCGCGTGCTGCTCCGCGATGCCCACGTCGAAATACCGGTCGGGAAATTCCTCCGCGAAGCGCACCAGCCCCGAGCCCTCCCGCATCGCGGGGGTGATTGCGACGAGACGCGAATCGAGCCGCGCCATGTCGCACAGCCACTCGCCGAACACCTGCGTGTAGGTCGGCCTGCCGCCGGTCGCTTTCTTGATCCCTTTCGCGGGATCGAACCTGCCCGGACCGTGATAAAGCACAGGATCGGCTTCGGCGAGCTTGTAACCCTGACCTTTCTTGGTGACCACGTGCAGGAACTGCGGGCCCTTCAGCTCCTTGATGTTCTTCAGCGTCGGGATGAGCGAGTCGAGATCGTGGCCGTCGATCGGGCCGACGTAGTTGAACCCGAATTCCTCGAACAAGGTCGAGGGCACGACCAGGCCCTTGGCGTGCTCCTCCATCCTTTTCGCCAGATTCCACAGCGGCGGCACGCCGGCGAGGACTTTTTCGCCTGCTTTCCTCGCCGCGGCATAGAAACGCCCGGACATGAGCCGCGCGAGATAGCGGTTCAACGCGCCCACCGCGGGGGAAATCGACATGTCGTTGTCGTTCAGGATCACGAGCAGGTCGGTATCCATCACGCCGGCGTTGTTGAGGGCCTCGAAAGCCATGCCTGCCGACATGGCGCCGTCGCCGATCACCGCCACGACGTGGCGCTTCTTCTCGCCGGTATCGCCTTTCAGCTTCGCGCCCTGCGCCATGCCGAGCGCCGCGCTCACCGAGGTGCTCGAATGGGCGGTGCCGAAAGTGTCGTACTCGCTCTCGCTGCGGCGCGGGAAGCCCGAAATTCCCCCGCTCATGCGTATGCGGCTCATCGCTTCACGACGGCCGGTGAGAATCTTGTGCGGATAGGTCTGGTGCCCCACGTCCCAGACGATGCGATCATGAGGCGTATTGAAGACGTGATGCAGCGCGATGGTCAGCTCGACCGTCCCCAGATTGGAGGACAGGTGGCCGCCGGTCTGGCTGACCGATTCCAGGATGAAAGTGCGAAGCTCGTCGGCGAGCCGCCGCAGCCCGCGTCGGTCCAGGGCGCGCAGCGCACCAGGATCGTCGATGGTTTTCAGCAGCTCGTACGCGGCCGGATCGTATTCCGTCGATCCGGTCTCGGGCTTGCTGCCGGGAAGATCCGCTTTGCCGATGGCGCTCATGAAGGCGAATTATCCCGCAAACCGGGAAAGCTTGTCCTGCGCGAACGCGACTTTTCTGCGGCTAGAACTTGCGCAGCACGATGAAATCGGCCAGCTCGGCGAGCCTTCGGGCGCCGCCGTGCAGCTCCGAAAGCGCGGCCTGCGCCTCCTCGCGCAGTTCCTCGGCGAGCGCCCTCGCGCGCGCGAGTCCGAGCGCCGAGACGTAGGTCGGCTTGTTGTTCGCAGCGTCCTTGCCGATCGTCTTGCCGAGCGTCGCGGTCGAGGACTCCTGGTCCAGAACGTCGTCGACGACCTGAAAAGCGAGCCCGACGCATTTCGCGTAGTGATCGAGGCGCGCAAGCTGCCCTGGCGCGAGCACGTTCGAGCAGCGAGCGCCGAGCGCCACCGACGCGCGGATCAGCGCTCCGGTTTTGTGGATGTGCATGTATTCGAGCTCCGGCACGGTCAGGGGCTGGCCCACGCTCGCGAGATCGATCGCCTGCCCGCCGGCCATGCCGCGGCTGCCGCACGCGGCGGCGAGGATCTTCACCATTTCGACCTGAACTGCGGGATCGTCGGAGAGACGGTGCTCGGCGAGCAGCTGAAACGCGAGCGACTGCAGACTGTCGCCTACGAGAAGCGCGGTCGCCTCGTCGAATTCGACGTGGCAAGCCGGCTTGCCGCGGCGAAGCACGTCGTCGTCCATGCAGGGCAGGTCGTCGTGGACGAGCGAGTAGGCGTGAACGCATTCCACGGCGCAGGCCGCGATTTCCAGGCGCGCCGGGTCGGCGCTGACCGGTTCGCCGACCGAGGCCTCGCCGGCGGCAAACGCGAGCAAGGGCCGTATGCGCTTGCCTCCACCGAGCACCGCGTAGCGCATGGCGTCATGCAGGCGCTGCGGCGCTATTCCCGCGGCCGGGAGAAAACGTTCGAGCGCCGCTTCGACCCGAGCCTGGACTCTAGCCATCCAGGCGGTGAATTCACTCGTCGTCGTCGGCACCGGGGAAGTTTTTCAGCGTGTTTTCTTCGAGCACCTTGACCTGCTGCTGCGCGCGGGCGAGCACGCCCTGACAGTACTGAGCGAGCTCCAGCCCTCGCTTGTGCGCGGCAAGGGACTGCTCCAGAGTCAGCTTCCCGGACTCCATGCTCGCCACGATCTTCTCCAGCTCGGCCAAGGCGGCCTCGAAGCTCTCGGGTGGATCGGTCTTGGCGGGTTTTGACATGGAGGAGAGGCCGGCGCCGGAGCGCCGTACGGTTCAGGAAACGGCAAAATAGCCCATGAGTAAAGGACGGTCAAATGGGAAAAACCCCTGGTGCCCTCCGGGAAAAAGGTCTAGAATCGCGCCGATTTTACGAGTGACCGATCCAGAGGGAGCCCTCCAGACGTATGTCCGACTTGCCCAGTTCGCGAAGACTCAAACCCAACGCATCGCAGCTTCCCGTTTCCTGGTACTTCGACCCGCAGATTTTCGAGCTGGAGCAAAAGTTGCTCTTCGCGAACAGTCCCGGCTACGTCGGGCACGAGCTGATGGTGCCGAACCCGGGCGACTATCACACCCTCGCCTGGATGGACCACGGCAAGGTGCTGGTCCGGAACGCGAACGGCATCGAGCTCCTCTCGAACGTCTGCCGCCACCGGCAGGCGATCCTGCTCGAAGGCCGAGGCAATGCGCAGAACATCGTCTGCCCGCTGCACCGCTGGACTTACGACATGAAGGGCGAGCTGCTCGGCGCGCCGCACTTCCCCGAAAATCCCTGCCTCAACCTCGGCAAGACCCCGCTGCAGAACTGGCGCGGCATGCTGTTCGCGGGAAAACGCGACGTGGCGAAGGACCTCGCCGGGTTTGCAAGCGCCGAGGACTTCGATTTCTCCGGCTACATGCTCGACCGCGTCGAAATCCTGGAGTTCGAGCAAAACTGGAAGACCTTCATCGAGGTATACCTCGAGGACTATCACGTCATCCCCTATCATCCCGGGCTGGGGAACTTCGTCACTTGCGACGATCTCAAGTGGGACATCGCTGAAACGTATTCGGCACAGGTGGTGGGAGTGAAGGACGGGTTCGCGAAGCCGGGGACGCCGACGTACGCCAAATGGCACGAGGCGCTCACCCGCTACATGGCGGGCAAACCGGCGAAGCAGGGCGCGATCTGGTTCCTCTATTACCCGAACGTCATGCTCGAGTGGTACCCGCACGTGCTCGTGGTGAGCACGCTGCTACCGCGCTCACCGACGCACACCACCAACGTCGTCGAGTTCTACTATCCGGAGGACATCGTGCTCTTCGAGCGCGAATTCGTCGAAGCGGAGCAAGCCGCCTACAGGGAGACCGCGATCGAGGACGACGAGATCGCGAGGCGCATGGACCGCGGCCGGCGCGCCCTGTGGGAGCGCGGCGAGAACGAAGCCGGCCCTTACCAGTCGCCGATGGAAGACGGGATGATGCATTTTCACGAGCACATCAAGCGCGGGCTGGCCGGGCATCTCTAGAGTTTCTCGGCGCCGGCCGCGAGTAAGATAGCGGCATGATCCTCACCGCGCTCGTCGCCGCCGAAACTCTCGCGCAGCGCCTCGACGATCCAGACTGGGTCGTGTTCGATTGCCGCCACGATCTGGCCGACCCGGCGCGCGGACGTGCCGAGTACGCGGCATCGCACATTCCGGGCGCACGCTTCCTGCATCTGGACGAGGACCTTTCCGCTCCGAAGACTGGAACCAACGGCCGACATCCGCTTCCCGATCCGGAAGTGTTGATGGAGAAATTGGGGCGTGCGGGCGTCGATTCGAGAAAGCAGGTCGTTGCCTACGACGCTCAAGGGGGGATGGTCGCGGCGAGGCTGTGGTGGCTGCTGCGCTGGCTGGGTCATCTACCCGTTGCCGTGGTGGACGGTGGCTGGAATCAATGGATCTCCGAAGGGCGAGTGCAGACAGCCGAGGTGCCACAGCTACAACCGACGCGGTTTTCGGGCAAGGCAAACTCTAACTGGGTCGGTGCAGATTTTGTCCGCGCCCGCCTCTACGATCCGGGCGTGGTGCTCGTCGATGCGCGCGCGCCGGACCGCTTTCGCGGACAGAACGAAACGCTCGATCCCGTGGGCGGGCGCATTCCCGGCTCGCGCAACCGCTATTTCCGCGACAACCTCGACGCGAGCGGGCGTTTCAAGTCGCCTGAAGCGCTCGAAAAGGAGTTCGGAACCGTACTCGGTCCCGCAGGCGCGGAAAACGCTGTGAGCTACTGCGGCTCCGGAGTTTCCGCCTGCCACAACCTCCTAGCCATGGAGATTGCCGGTCTGCGCGGGGCGCGCCTCTATCCCGGCTCCTGGAGCGAATGGTGCGCCGATCCCTCGCGGCCGGTCGAATCGGGAGAGCCGAGAGCAGCGCGGCGCTAAAGACCCGATGGGCTCGAAATGGCTCGCCGATGCGGTTCTCTTCGTGCATGTCCTTTTCGTGTTGTTCGTGGTCGGCGGCTTCGCGCTGATCCTCGCCGGCGCCGGGCGATGGGGCTGGGTGCACAACCGCGCGTTTCGCATCGCGCACCTCGCCGCGATCGTGTTTGTCGCCATCGAGACCCTGCTGGGCTTCACCTGTCCGCTCACCCTTTGGGAGGACGTGTTGCGCTCCACCGGGCGCGAGGAGCGCAGCTTTATCGGCCGCTGGCTGGCATGGCTCCTCTACTACAATCTTCCCGAGTGGGTGTTCGCGATCGCCTATTGTGCGTTTGCCCTGGCGGTGGTGTGGGCCTGGCGCGCGATCCCGCCGCGAGCGCGTTCAACACCCTCGGATAACGCGTTATGATTTCGAATATGCATCCGAACGCACCTCGATGAAGCAATACCTCGAACTCATGCGCCACGTGCTCGAGCACGGTCACAGGAAGACCGACCGCACGGGCACCGGCACGCTGTCCACCTTCGGCTGGCAGATGCGATTCGACCTGGCAGCCGGCTTCCCGCTGCTGACCACCAAGAAAGTCCATCTCAAGTCGATCATCTACGAGCTGCTCTGGTTCTTGAGAGGCGAGACCAACGTCCGCTGGCTGCAGGAGCGCGGCGTCACCATCTGGGACGAGTGGGCCGACGCGAACGGCGATCTCGGGCCGGTGTACGGCTCGCAATGGCGCAGCTGGCCCTCACCTGAAGGCGGCGCGATCGACCAAATCGCGCAGGTCGTCAATTCGATCAGGACGCGGCCGGATTCGCGCCGCCACATCGTGACGGCCTGGAATCCCGCCGAGATCGACAAGATGAAACTGCCTCCGTGCCACGTCCTGTTTCAGTTCTACGTGGCGGACGGACGCCTTTCCTGCCAGATGTACCAGCGCAGCGCCGACATTTTCCTCGGCGTGCCGTTCAACATCGCCTCGTATGCGCTGCTCACGCTGATGGTGTCGCAGGTATGTGGCCTCAAGCCCGGCGAATTCGTGCATACCTTCGGCGATGCGCACCTTTACCTCAACCACCTGGAGCAGGCGAGAGCGCAGCTCGCGCGCTCGCCGCGGCCGCTGCCGCGCATGCGGCTCAACCCGGCGATACGGGATGTTTTCGGTTTCCGCTACGAGGATTTCACCCTCGAGGCGTACGATCCGCACCCCGCGATCAAGGCCCCGATCGCAGTCTAGAGTCCGGCCGTGCGCTCGGGTGCCAGGCGGCGCAGCAGTGCCGCACCGGAGTCAAGGGCTGCGCGGAGTCCCCGAGACGAAGGCAGCGGCGTGGCGGCGCCGTTGATCGGAACGCCCAGAACGGCCCGCCCGGTTTCCTTTCCAGAAGCGTCGCGGTAGACCAGCTCGTTCGTGTCGAAATCGTACTCGGGATGACGCGCATCATTCCACTGGTTGAGGAACACCATGTAAAAGGGCACGAAGAGGCCGTGGCGTGGCTCGCGGTGCTGCAGGCCGAACACGAATTCGGGCTGCTGCTTGACCGCGAATCCGCTGTGGCAATGCTGCACCCAGATGTAGTCGCCGATGGCGATGAGCTTCCAGAACGGCTCCTCGTCGTAGAACTTGAGCTTCACCATCTTGCCGTACTTGCGCATCCCTGAGAGATACCCGATTGTCGCCTCGATCTCGGTGTGCAAGGTGAGCACCGTGATGTCCGGGGGCAAGGAATCCGCCCGCTCGCGCAGCGCCTTCCCAACCGGGTTGACCAGCATCACGCGGATTTCGTAGGCCTTCTCGATTACACCTCGCAGCAGACTGTCGTCGGCAACGAAGGTGTCGTGTCCGGTGAGGGTCAGGACGAAAGCGTCGCGCGCGGCCGGCAGCTGCCTCACCAAGGCTCGTTCCCGCCGCCGCGACCACCAGCCCGCTCCGGCGTTGCGCGCATACATCAGGGACGCGAGCCGCGCGATGTGGACGCCCTGGCGATGATCCCAGGCGATCTTGGCCAGATTGAACAGCAGCGCGAGGACCGATGCCAGGGCGATTTCAGTCGCGAGCAGGAGATTGGGATTGCGCTCGACGTGCGGCCACCATTCGTTCAGGATGTAATTCGCCATCCCGGGGAGGGAGAACGCGATGGCGACCGCGAGCAAGGTAATGACCCCGTGCGAAAGGAAATGCCGCAGCCCGCTCCAGAGGCTGTGCGTGGGCGCCCCACGATGCATGGCCATGAAGGTTCGCATTTACTCACCTCGGTGCCGCCCGGATCACTGGTTCCATTCCTGCTCGCCCCGGCCGGCGTGCGAGACGATGGCGTCCAGCGTGCGCATCGAGACGTCCTCGAGCGGCCCGCCGAGCCCGACCGCCTCGCGCGCTTCGGCCAAGGCCTCATCATGGCGATCGAGTTCCTCGAGCGTTTGGGCCAGATTGTTGTGCGCGGCGGCCGACTGCGGATGAGCGAGAATGGCCCGCCGGAACACCTGCTCCGCCGCTTCCAGATCGCCGTCGCGATGGGCCGTATTTCCCAGCCCTATGAGCGCGGTGAGATCGTCGGGCCAGCGCTCGAGCGCGCTTTCGTAGGCTTCCCGCGCCGACGTGGCCCGGCCGGTCTTTTCGAGCCGCGCCACTGCGCTCAGATAGTCGCCTGCGGCCACGCTCGCCGGCAAGCGCCGCGGCGGCAGCGCGAGCATCGCCCAGTAGCCGCTGCGCCGCCAAGTATGCTCGAAGGTATCGAGCGGCATCTGGAGGCGCCGCTCCGTGCCCGAGCGCAGAGTGATGCGCCGGGCCTTGAGGTCGTAGCCGATCGCCACGGCGTAATGCCAAGCCGGATACCAGTCCAGGGCGAGGTTCTGCAGCACGACCACCGGGTTTCCTGCGGCGATCTCAGCCAGGAGACCCGGGAGGCTCGGAGCGAGCTCGATCGCGACAAACCCGTTGCGACGCGCCGCCGCGAGCATCTCGATTTGCAGGCTCCCGTGCCGATCAGGGAGATAGACCTGCGGCCGCAGCACCTCCGGCTCGATCGCCTTGCCTCCGGCGCTGAGCACCATCGCAAGAGCGGCCGGACCGCATTGATAGTTCTCCTGCGGAAAGAACGGGACCGCTTCGAGCTCCGCGCGCTGCGGAATCCCGGCGGAACGGCTCCCCACCAGGGCCTGCAGCTGCAGCGTGGCGCAGCCCGCAAGCCCGAGAAGAAAGATGCCCGCCGCCGTAAGGCGGCGGGCGACACGCCGGCGCGGTCGAGAGGGGAGGATCACTTGGCCGGCCGGGTGAAGCTGAAAACCTTGGTGAAGCCCAGAATATCCGTTACGAGAAGGATCACGAACACCAGAAGCCCAACCCAAAGCGTGCTCTCGAACCCGCTGCCTGCCGCGGGAAACGAGTTGAACCGCGCGGCGAGCTGCGCGACTTCGTCATCGCTCATGGCGTTGACACGGGCTTTCGCTTCGTCGGCGCTCACGCCCTGCCGCTCAAGCGCGCTCCGGACATCGGCACGGTCAAAAAGCGAACCCAGAAACTCGCGCTCCGAAGACCCGCCCTGGCGGGTGGCTTCGACTCGATCGGTTGCGACCAGCTCCGCATGCACGGCTGGCATCGGCAGACCCAGCGCGCACAGGCTGACGACAAGAACGCGTGCGACGGTCCGGGTCGGGCTTGGCATCTTCTTTCCTCCTCACTTGAACAAGTAGGGTTTTCTTATGCCTGATCTCTCACGTGCGCACGAGCTTGCCTTCCACCACTCGCACCTGATCGCCTACCGCGAGTGTGGGCGGGCTCGACAAAGAAATGGTGCGAAAGGAGCCGTCGTCCATGCGCACCGTCACTCGATATGCATAGCGCTTCTTCGTGTTCTTTTCGATCTCGCTGCCGGCGATCGCGCCTCCGGCCCCAAGGAGCGTGACCGCAGTGCCACCTCCCCCGACCGTCTGCTCGCCGGCGCCCGGCCCGCCTGCCGTCGCTCCGGCGCCGCCCGCTTCATCGCGCACCTCGACGATCCGGATGGACTCGACCGTACCGCACAGAGCGCAGCTATTCGCCGGGACGGGCTTGCGTCCGGTGTCTGCGGCCCGCGAGTCGCCCTGCTTCGGTGAGAGCCCGCTGTGCAACCAGCTCGTGACGGCTGCGACGCCGATCAGACCCGCAATCAGCACCGGAACCGCCCGTCCCGCGAAGAGAGTATCGATCCGCATTTATCCGTGATTGGAGCGCTCTCGCTTTAGCAAATTTGTTTCTCCCACCGCTTGAGGATCGCGTTGGAGTTGTGAGCATGAGTGCAATCCCCGTGCCAGCATAAGTTTTTGCGCTATCTCAACGAGTTATCCCAAATCCCGAATGCTGAATATTTTCGATGCGTCGCTTGTCAACGACGCTTTCCCGCAAGCGGCAAAAATCGAACTGATGGGAAAGGGAATTTGTTGTCGCCCCGGAGCGACAACGCGACGAATTTCCGCGCGCGCGGATCGCCCGGGTTTCAGCCCTTTTCGGGCTTGAACATCTTCGGCTCGAGCTTGTGGCGCTCGAGCAGCTTGTAGAACTCGGTGCGATTGCGCTGCGCGAGCTTCGCCGCCCGGGTCACGCTGCCGCCGGTGATGCGCAGGATCCGGACCAGGTATTCGCGCTCGAAGGCTCCCCGCGCTTCCTCGAGCGACGCAAGCTGCGCGGGCTCCTCCTTCAATGCTTGCTGGATGAGCGAGGCCGGCACGACGCCCGAAGGGCAGAGCGCGACCGCCTGTTCGATCACGTTGACGAGCTGCCGCACGTTGCCCGGCCAAGGTGCCGCAAGTAGCGTTTGAAGCCCCTCCGGAGCCACTGCCTGCACGTCCTTTCCGTAACGCACGGCGGTGACTCTGAGGTAATGGGTCGCCAGAGGGACGATGTCTTCGCGCCGCTCGGAGAGGGGCGGGAGGGCGAGCGAGACCACGTTCAGTCGATAGTAGAGATCCTCGCGGAACCGCCCCGCTTTCATCTGCGCGTCGAGGTCGCGGTGAGTGGCGGAGATGACGCGCACGTCGACTTGCGTTCCCTGCGTCGCACCGACCGCACGCACTTCGTGGTCCTGCAGCACGCGCAAGAGCTTGGCCTGCAAAGCAAGAGGCATATCGCCGATCTCATCCAAAAACAGCGTCCCTCCGTCGGCGGCGGGGACCAGGCCCTTGTGGTCGTAGGTCGCGCCGGTAAACGAGCCTTTGCGGTGGCCGAACAATTCCGATTCGAGCAGATTTTCCGGGATGGCCGCGCAATTGACCGCCACGAAGGGTCCCTGCGAGCGAGGGCTCGCCCGGTGTATCGCGCGCGCGAGGAGCTCCTTTCCCGTGCCGCTCGCGCCCTGGATGAACACGCTCACCTCCGACTGGGCAACCAGGCGCGCCTGATGGAGCACGTTTTCCATTTTCGGGCTCTGCGTCACGAAATCGCGCCGCCAGTCCTCCTCACCTTCACTCTGTGCGACTCCGGAAAGGCGCAAGGCCTGTTCCACCTGGTCGAGCAGGTGCTTCCCGTCGAACGGCTTGGACTGAAACCCGAAAACTCCGCGGCGGGTCGCGGCGACCGCCTCGGGGATCGTCCCATGCGCGGTGAGGATGATGACCGGAAGGGTCGGCGCCTGCTTGCGAATCTCGTCAAACAAGGTCAAGCCGTCCATTCCGCCCATCTTGAGGTCGGTAATGACGAGCTCAGGTCGCGAAGCCGCGAGGACGGCGAGCGCCTTCTCCCCGCTGTCCGCGCCCTTGACGCTGTGGCCGGCGGCGGTAAGTCGCAGGGAAATGAGTTTCAGGATATCCGGATCGTCGTCGACGAGGAGAATGGTGCTCATCTTGGCCGCGCTTGCTCGCGTTCTATGATATTGCGCTCGACCGCCTTCAGCGCCTCGAGCTGCTCCTTTAGTTGGACGGTGCGGCGCTGCTCGCGCAAGCGTTCGCTGATCTGGGCATAAAGCAGTCCGGCAAACTGCTGCATCGGGCCGGGCGGCGATTCGGAGGCTCCCGCGCCCGCGAGAGACTCGAGCAGGCCCGCGGCCCGGGTGTCGTCGTTGAACGCGGTTCCAGGCAACGCAAGCAGCAGCGCGAGCCGGACCCGTCCGTAGGCGCCGCGATCCTTGGAGAGCATCTGGGTCGAAGCGTTCAATTCGCGTTGCTGCTCATCCGCCTGGAGCGCCGCGACTCTCTGGGTGTAAGCGATCAGCTCGATGACCTGCCGCGATTCACGGTTGTCGCGGACCCAAGGGGCACTCGAACCTCCAGGACCTGAACCTGGAGTGGATAAGGCGGCACACCCGGCAAGCGCCAAAATGCCGCAGAGGATTGCAACGGTCCGGATCATAGCTCGGGACGCGGCGTTCCGGCCGCAAGCGTGACGCGGAAATGGGCGCCGCCTTCGCGATCGCTCACAACCTCGATGCGACCGTCGTGAGCCACCACAAATTCCCGTGCGATCGCGAGCCCCAAACCGCTGCCCCGCACGCGGCCGTGGTGGATGTCCTCGCCCTGATAGAACCAGTCGAAAATCCGGTCGCGATCCTCGGGAGGAATTCCCGGACCCGCGTCTCTCACGTCGAATACCACCTCAGCCCCCTCTCTTCGCAGCGCCAGGGAAATCATACCCTCGTCCGGCGAGTATTTGATCGCATTGGAGACCAGATTCGCCGCAACGGCGCGTAATTTTTCCTCGTCGGCTTGAAGTATGACCGGGTCCAGCCGCAGGTCGGCGCGGATGCCGCGAGCCTGGACCGCGAGCCGGTGATCGTCGAGCACCTGTTCTACGACCCGGTCGAATCGCACCGCCGTCACCTCCAGGCGCCCCACGCTCTCCTGCGCTCGATGGTAGTTCAAGAGGCCCTCAATCAGCTGCTGCAATTGCACGCTTTTTTGCCGGAGGATTTCGACGATTTCGCGCTGGCCGGGCGACAGCGGGCCGGCGGTCCCCTCGACCAGCAGCTCCGATCCTTCGCGAAGCGCCGTCAGCGGCGTTTTCAGCTCGTGAGAGACGTGGCGCAGGAACAGGCGCTTCTGTTGTTCGAGTTCGATCAGCCGTTGCCGCAGCCAATCGAGCCGGCTGCCCAGGTATTTCAGGTCCGCCGGCCCGCCGACCCGGATGTCGCCCTCGAACTCGCCAGCACCGAGGCGCCGGATCGCCTGGTCGAGCTGACGGATCGGTCTCGCGATGAGAAGGGTGACTCCGACCGCAAGGAGTATCCCGAGCGGGATCGTCGCGGCGAGCTGCAGCCAGAGGATGCGCTGCGCGCGCTCGCCCGTGCGCCGCATGGATTCCACCTCGCGGTCGATCAAGGCGTTGCTCGTATTGAGCACGTCCCGCGCCAGCTCCGACAGCACCAAGTAGCCCTCCACGAGCGCCTTCTTGTCGGCCGCCGTCTTCGGCCTGCCGAGCAACTGTTCGTAGAGCCCCTGCTCCTTGTCGATAGTGCTGTTGAGCTCGTGCAGCTGCGGCTCGTCGAGCGGCTGCAGGGAAAGCTCGCTGGTGTTCGCCTTGAAGTTCGCCCTCAAGCGGGCGTAATCCTTGAGGAGCTCCTCGTCGTCGAGGATGAGATACTGGCGCACGACCCGTTCGAGCGCCGTGGTTTGCTCGACCAGGAGGCGGCTGCCGCGAGAGGCTTGCGCCGCCTGAGAAACCGCGGTCTGGCTCTGACCTGCAAGCTGCTCGACGTATACCGCAGTGTTGTAAAAAGCCACGACGAGCGGTGCCGCGACGAGCGCGAAGGCGAGCAGCAGCAAGCTCAGAAACGATCGCGGGTAGTAGCGTTGGGGGAAGTCGAGCCCGATTTTCATGGCCCGCTATAATGCCGCAGTTTTGCGCATCGTGACTTTGCTCTCCCGTTCCGTCGACCCGAAATGACCGGCTTTTCGCGCGTCGCCATCATCGCCGCCGTGGCGAGCAACGGCGTCATCGGCCACCGCAACCGCATGCCCTGGCACCTGCCGGAGGACCTGAGGCGTTTCAGGCAGCTTACGCTTGGTCACGCAGTGATCATGGGTCGCCGAACGTTTGAATCGATCGGCGGGCCGCTTGCCGGACGAGACAACATCGTGATCACCCGCTCGCCCGATTGGACGCGCTCGGGCTGCCGCGCAGTGCGTTCGCTCGATGCCGCTCTCGCGGCGGTGGTCGAGCCCCGGGACGCATTCGTCATCGGGGGCGCGCAGATCTACGCGCTCGCTATTCCGATCGCCTCCCGCCTCTATATGACCGAGATCGAGCGCGATTTCGAGGGCGACGCTTTCTTCCCGGAGTTCGACCGCTTACGCTGGCGCGAGGCCTCGCGCGAGTCTCGCGTTCTCGACGGGGCAGGAGGTTTCAGCTACCACTTCGTCGCCTACGATCCCAGAGACCGATTTCGCACCGCGTTCCCGCGTGGCCCCTTATTCTAGCGGGCCGCCGGCGCCAAGGTCATCAAACCGCGGACGGAGACCGGGAGAATCGCGGCAAAAGGGCTCGATGAGACGATCACGCCTTCACCTTGTCCGCAACGACGACGCAGTTGCGCCCCGATCGCTTGGCTTGATAAAGGGCGGCGTCGGCGGCACGCAGCACTTCCTGCCCGTTCTCGCCGTGGTCGGGAAATATCCCGATGCCGACGGAAACCGTGATGGGTCCGACCCGCCGGCCCTCGTACTCGATCTCGAGGTTCTGCACGTCCCGGCGGAGCTTTTCGGCCCGCTCCGCGACAATTCCCTGCTGGGCAGGAGCCATGACCAGAACGAACTCCTCGCCGCCATAGCGGGAGACGATATCCTCGCCCCGCGCAAGGGACAGCATGTACTGGCCTATCGCACGCAGCACCGCATCCCCTGCCGCGTGGCCGAGCGTGTCGTTGAAGCGCTTGAAGTTGTCGACGTCGATCATCATTATGCCGAAAGGCAGCGCGCTGCGCCGTGCGCGGCTTTCCTCACGGCCGAGCGATTCCTCGAGGTAGCGGCGGTTATGGAGGCCGGTCAGCCCATCATGCACAACCTGGTCCTTCAAGCGGAGGTTTGCCTGCGTCAGTTCCCCCTCCGCCAATAGCCGCTTTTTGATCTCCTGGTCCAGCGCCGCTCTCACCACGTCGAGCTGCGCGTCGCGCTGGGCGACGCCCCGACCCAGTTGGGCGTTCAGCCGCTCGAGATTCGCGATATGCCGGTGGAGCTTACGGGCGATCGGGCGCAGGAACGAGTCGATGGATCTATCTTCCGAATGCACCTCCAGCGGGAGTGCGCTCGGCCCGGAAAGAGCCGCATCGACGACCGCCAGCAGCGTCTCCGGGTTGACGGGCTTCGCAATGAAAGACGCGCCGAAGGTGGTTGCCAGTGCCTCGGCTTCGGCCGCGATATGAGCGGCGGCCCGAAACACGATCCGCGGCTGGACCGAGTTCGGCTCCGAGCGCAGGTTGAGGACGAACTGACAACCGTCCATGCCCGACGTGAGTATGTCGATGATCACCAAATCGGGGCTTTCGGCGCGAACGATCCGCAGCGCTTCCTCGCCGTTCCGGGCCTCCAGCACACGGTGCCCCCGGTCCCCGAGCAGCGTCGCAACGAACCGCAGATTGACGGGCCTGTCCTCGACGACAAGAATCGTGGCCACGAACCTCCCGATTTTTCACCCAATGCCCAATCCGATGCCCAACGAGCCCCTTCGGGGCCTATCCCAGACAAACGGAGCTTAATTGGGAGATTATGCCTCCGTCATGCGTCAATTCAGGTAACGAAAATGTCACAGAGCGTGAGCCGAAAGGAGGAGTCGGAAGCTGTCGCAGACCCTCCCTCCCGAGGGCGCGAAACGTCGCCGAGCCCCCCCCCGGGACATATGTCCGACAGCCTAACCGGCTCGGAGAAGCGGTTCCGGTTGCGGCGGCATCATCGCCTCCCATTGAACCACTTGAGCGCAGACGCTTCGTCTCGAAAACTCTGAACGTTGACGCCGTGCTGGCGCCCTATCAATTCGATGTACTGATGGGAGATGCCCAGCTCCTCGGAATCTCCGATCAGCGCGATCTTATGTGACGGATCGGTGGCGAGTCTCCTGAAGTACGCGAGAAATCCAGACCTCTCGACCGTGAAAACCGGGTTCGAGGAATTCACGCAGATCAGCACGCACGACCGCTGATGTCTCATCGCGGCGCCCGCAACGATTTGCAAAAATTCCCGCGTCTCTTCCATCGTCTCGCGATTGAAAAGCTCTGCCTTCAAATACCCCGGCTCGATGGTGACTTTGTACAACATCTTTACAGGGCGCCGTATCGCTTTACAGGGCGCCGGATCTCCTCCCGCCTCGGCCTCGGATAACCGGGAAAATCCGATGCGATGGTTCGCAAACTAGCTGCGCAAGAAAATATTAGTTGGTAGCAAGGGAAAATGAATAATTTTGACAATGCGATTGGCCTCTACGGATCAGATTTCCAAAGTGTGTAAGGTATTTCCTGATAGGTGCTCCCCCCGATTTTCTTGCATCGAAGGAGCCTTGGTTTTGACGCTCCCCTCAAAAAGTAGCGTGGCAGCTACCTACGGTCGCTCGCTCACCACAGAAAATTAACGGTTGCGCTATAGCAGACGGAATTCTAATTCGTTATGATGAAATTCTGCTTGTAAAGCACCTCCCCTCCCTCCCGGTGCGGATGCGGGCAGGCGGCCCCGGCGCTCGCCGGGGTTTTTTTTCGAGCTTACCCTCACATCACCCCCGAGGAAGCGACTGTCTTGTCGATCGTCCCGCCGAGCTCGGCCTTGAGCGCTTGCGCTTCCTGCTCGAGTAGTGCGTAGGCCGCCTGTACTTTTTCCAGATTCTTCACCAAATCGAGCTCCTCCAGTTTTCCCGCCGCTTCCTGCGCCGCGGTTGCGGACAGGCTGCGAAACATCCCGCGCAGGGTATGGATGTCGTAGGCAAAACGTCCGGCGTTCCCGGTTTTCATCGCCTCGCGGGCACTTGCCATGAGCGGGTCGCACTCCTGCAGAAACATTTTGGTAATCTCGCCTAGCAGCTGCATGTCGCCGTCGACCCGATCGAGCAACTTCGCCCGATCGAGCACGATCTTTTCGGCACGCGCAGAATTTGGCCGCCCGCCGGAGACAAGATGCAGCTGCTCGATCGCTTCGAGCAGCGTCGCCGGCTGGATGGGCTTGATCAAATAGCCGTCCATGCCCGCCTTCAGGCAGTGTTCGCGATCACCCACCATCGCATGCGCGGTCAACGCGACGATGGGAATGTATCCCCCGGTAATCTTTTCCCGGTCTCGAATTGCCGTGGTGGTTTCGATCCCGTCCATTCTGGGCATCTGCACGTCCATGAGGACAAGATCGAAACGCTCGCGTTCGAGCGTTTTTAGCGCGGCAGCCCCGTTGTCCACGGCGGCGACTGTGTAACCCTCTTTCTCGAGCACGTGCTGGGCGAGCCTGCGATTTACAGGATTGTCCTCGACCAGCAAAATATGCAGCGCCGGCTTGATTCTTTGCGAGCGCCCCGACGCCGGCGGTGCCCGTCGAGCTCCGCTGCGAGTCGGGATGCCGGACATGGCGCGGAGGGCATCCAGAAGTTCCGATCGCTTGACCGGCTTTGTGAGGCAGGACAACATCTCGCCATCGAGGCGGTCCCGTTTTTCCTCGCGCCGCAGCGCAGAACCGAGCACGATCACGGACTCCACCCCGAGGCGCGGGTTCTTCCGCATCTGCACGGCGAGTTCATAGCTATCCACGCCCCGCAGAGTGTCATCCAGAAGCACCAGCCGGAACGGCGCCTTTGCCCGTTTCGCCTGTTCCAAGGTTTCCGTCAAGGACTCGCAGCTTTCGGCTTCGTGCGCCTCGACGTTCCATCGTTTCAGCGCGTCCACGAGGATGCGGCGGCTGAGCGCATGATCTTCCACAACCAGAGCCCGCAGCTCCTTGAAATCGATCGCCACCTGTTCGCCTTGCGCCACTTTCTGCAGGCCGAAACGTACCGTGAAGTGAAAAATGCTTCCCTTGCCCGGCTCGCTGTCGACCCAGATCTTGCCGTTCATCATTTCCACCAGACGCTCCGAAACGGTCAGCCCAAGGCCGGTGCCGCCGTAAAGACGCGTCGTCGAGGTATCGCCCTGGAGAAACGGTGCGAAGATAGCGGTCTGTTTTTCCCGGTCGATTCCGATTCCGGTGTCGCTTACGGTGAAATAACAGTTCACCTCGGCGCCATCACTCGATTGGGGTTGAACGCGCATCACCACTTCGCCGCGCTCGGTGAACTTGATTGCATTGCCCACCAGGTTGAGTACGATCTGGCCCAATCTGACCGGGTCGCCGAGCAGCGCGTCGGGGGTGTCGGGTCGGATTTCATAGGCGAGCTCCAGGCCCTTTCGGTGCGCCTCGAGCGCCAGTGTTTTCATGGTGTCGCCCAGGCTCTCGCTCAGCGAGAACGGAATGGTCTCGACTTCCAGCCGCCCGGCCTCGATCTTCGAGAAATCCAGAATGTCGTTGATGACCGTCAAAAGGGAGCCGCCCGAGGCCTTTACGAGTTCAAGGTACTCGCGCTGCTCCGGCGTCAGAGGCGTCTGCAGGGCGAGATCGGTCATCCCGATGATGGCGTTCATCGGAGTCCGGATTTCATGACTCATGTTGGCCAGAAACTCCGACTTTGCCAGGTTCGCGGCCTCGGCCGCCCGCTTCGCCTTGTGCAGATCTTCCTCGGCCTGCTTGCGCATCTCGATTTCCTTCCGCAGCAGGTCGTTCGCCGCGATCAGACTCGCGGTACGCTCCCTTATTTTGGTTTCAAGGCTCTCGTTGACCTTGGACAATTCCCGTTCCGCGATTTTGCGCTGGTTGACCTGCGTCGCGAGCTCCGCGCTCTTGCTGTACAAATCGACGAACACCGCCACCTTCGACTTTAGGATGTCGATATTCACCGGCTTCAGAATGTAGTCCACCGCGCCGATTTCATACCCTCTGAAAACCGATTGCGCGTCTTCGAGAGCGGCAGTGAGGAAAATGATGGGGGTGTGACGAGAACGCTTGAGTTTGCGGATCAATGTGGCGGCTTCGAAACCGTCCATTTCGGGCATGCGGATGTCGAGCAGAATGAGCGCGAAGTCGGTTCTGAGAATCTGTCTCAGCGCCTCCTTCCCCGACCCGACCGCCACTACGTTCCGGTCGGGCCCAGAAAGGAGCTGCTGCATGGCAAGCAGGCCATGCCGCTCGTCGTCGACTACAAGAATGTTAGCTTGCGATGGGCCGGACACCGCCGTCTCCGATCACTTGGCGAGTCCGACTCGCAAGAGCGACAACAGCTGTTCGATATTGACGGGCTTGGAGATGTAGTCAGAAGCCCCGGCCTCGATGCATTTCTCGCGGTCCCCCTTCATCGCTTTCGCAGTCACTGCGATGATCGGAAGATTCTTGAATTCCTGCAGGCCGCGAATGATTCGGATCGTGTCGTATCCGTCGAGCTCGGGCATCATGATGTCCATGAGGACGACATCGATTTCCGGATTGTTTTTCAGCGTTTCGAGCCCGTCTTTGCCGTTCTCCGCGTTGAGCACCGTTATCCCGTGTTGCTCCAAAGCCCCGGTCAACGCGAATATGTTTCTGATGTCGTCGTCGACAATCAGCACCTTTCTGCCGGCCAGATCCGGCGTGGCCGATTGGATAGCGGCCAGCAACTGTTCGCGCTTATTCGTCGGCAGATCGCTGACCGTCTGATGAAGGAACAGCGTCGTCTCTTCCAAAACCGCTTCGAGAGTCCGTGCGCTTTTCAGGACGGCGACCTCTGCCAGCTTTCTGAGATCGTCCCGCTCGCTGCCGCTCAGGGCGTCCGCTTCATAGATCACGATCGGCAATTCGGACGTCGTTTCGGATTGGACGATCTTCTTGATGAAGTCTATCGCGCTCATATCGCGAAGCGTCGGACCGAGCACCATGCAATCGAACTGATTCTTCTGCAGGGCATCGAGGGCCTGCTTGCCTGCGCGCACACCGGTGATCTGCACGTCCTCCTCGCGCAGGGCTTCGGTGATGCTCGCCCGCTCCGCGTCGTTTCCATCGACGACGAGCAGCGCTCTGATCTCGTGCTCGATTATTCTGCGCGTCTTGGCAAGGGCTTCCTGGAGCGCCTCCTTCACCGCGGGCTTGCGCACGGCTCCCAGGGCTCCCATGTGAAGGCATTTGTGCATCTGCCCCGCCACGGAAATGACGCTCACCGGGATATGCCGCGTTTTCGGATCGTGTTTCAGGAGATCCAAGACCGCCCACCCGTCCATGTCCGGAAGCTTCAAGTCCAGCGTGAGCGCGTCAGGCTCAAGTTCCTTGACCTGAGCGAGCGCCGTGTTGCCGTCCAGCGCGACTACGCCCTTGAACCCGCTCTCGCGCGCGACATCCAGCAAAATCGCGGCGAACGTGGCGTCGTCTTCGACGATCAGGACGACGCGGTCGCCCGGCTGGATGTTGTCGCGGTCGTCGCTCACTTGAGGCTCCGGGCGTACCCCGTGCGCTTTCATCGCCGGACTGAAAGTCGGTCGCTTAGCGTAAGCCGGACCGAGCCTGGGCTCTTCGGCGGGTGTTTCCTCGGCCGGTGTTTCAACGGAGGGTGTTTTCGGCGTTATCGTCGCAGGACTTAGCTTGGGCTCCTCGGCGGGCGCTTTCGGTGCTCTCGCCTCGACCTCCGCCGGATCGTGGGTAAGCGGCAGGTAAAGGGCAAACGTGCTGCCTTTGCCCGGATTGCTTTCGACCCGAATTTCCCCGCCGAGCAGGCGAGTAAGCTCGCGGCTGATGGAAAGTCCCAGTCCCGTGCCGCCGTATTTGCGGCTGGTCGTTCCGTCAGCCTGCTGGAAGGCTTCGAAAATGACCTTCCTCTTGTTTTCGGGAATTCCGATCCCGGTGTCCGCGACGGAGAACGCCACCACTTTTTCCGCCGCATCCAATTGCGGGTGTCCCACAGTCCAACCGGATTTCGCGAGGGAGATCCGCAGAGACACTTTGCCCTTTTCGGTAAACTTGAACGCATTCGAGAGCAGATTCTTCAGGATCTGCTGGAGTCGCTTCTCGTCGGTGTGAATCACCGCGGGCAGGTCTGAAGCCGCGCTCACCGTGAAGCCCAAGCCTTTGTCCTGCGCCACCTGGCGGAAAGTCCGCTCGACGTAGTCCTGCAGCCCCGAGAAGCGCTCAGGGGCGATGTCGAGCGTGACTGTGCCAGATTCGATCTTGGCCAGATCGAGAATGTCGTTGATGAGGGAAAGAAGATCCGTGCCGGCGGCATAAATAGTCTGCGCGTAATCGATCTGTTTGGGCAAGAGGTTGTTGCCTGCGTTGTCCGCGAGCAGCTTCGCCAGGATCAACAGGCTGTTCAACGGCGTGCGCAGTTCGTGTGACATGTTGGCCAGGAACTCGGACTTGTAGCGAGAAGAGAGCGCGAGCTGCTCGGCTTTTTCCTCGAGCGCAGCTTTCGCCTGCTCGACTTCCCGATTCTTGTATTCGACCTGCCTCATTTGCTCCGAAAGAAGCTTGGCCTTCTCTTGAAGTTGCTCGTTGGTGCGCTGCAGCTCCTCTTGCTGATTCTTGAGCAGTCTCTCGGAGTTCTGCAGATTCTGCGCCTGCTGCTCCAGACGGTCGTTGGTTTCCTTGAGCTCCTCCTGCTGGCTTTGCAGCTCCTTGGTGAGCGATTGCGACTGTTCGAGCAGGGATTCCGTGCGCATGTTTGCCTCGATGGTGTTGAATACCACGCCGATACTTTCGGTCAGCTGATCGACGAGCTGACGCGGATGTAGTCGTCGGGGACGTCCTCGAGGAGAATGCGCTTCTTCTCGTAAGCGCACTGCCCTACCAGGCTCTCGCCGATCCGCAGGGTTTTCGCGAGATGCTTGTTCGGCTTGGATGCGTAGCTGGCGAGCAGTTCGAGACCGGGTTCGTCGCCGTCCTTCACCTGGGTGTAAAAGACGCCTTGCTGGGCGTTCACGAGCGGCGTCAGCTCCGAGAGCACCAGTTTCGATACGGTCACGAGGTCGGTGTGACCCTGCAGCATCTGCGTGAATTTTGCGAGATTGGTCTTGAGCCAGTCCTGCTCGTTGTTCTTGAGGGTCGTGCTCTTGAGATTGCGGATCATCTCGTTGATGTTGTCCTTCAGGACCGCCACTTCCCCCATCGCTTCGACCGTGATCGACCGCGTGAAATCGCCCTTTGTCACCGCCGTCGCGACGTCCGCGATGGATCGCACCTGGGTCGTGAGGTTCGCCGCCAACTGATTCACGCTGTCGGTGAGATCCCGCCACAGTCCGGCGGCACCCGGCACCTTCGCCTGGCCCCCGAGCTTGCCGTCAGTGCCCACCTCGCGCGCCACGTTGGTCACCTGGTCGGCGAACGTCGCCAGCGTATCGATCATGCCGTTGATGGTGTCGGCCAGCGCCGCGATTTCGCCTTTCGCTTCGAAGGCGACTTTTCGCTTCAGGTCGCCTTTTGCCACGGCTGTCACGACCTGCGCTATGCCGCGCACCTGATTGGTGAGGTTCGCCGCCATCGAGTTCACGTTGTCGGTGAGGTCCTTCCAGGTCCCGGCCGCTCCGGGCACCTGCGCCTGGCCCCCGAGCTTGCCCTCGGTGCCCACCTCGCGCGCCACCCGCGACACTTCCGAGGCGAATCCGTTGAGCTCGTCCACCATCGTGTTGATCGTGCTCTTCAGCTCCAGGATCTCGCCCTTCACGTCCACCGTGATCTTCTTCGACAGATCGCCCTTGGCGACCGCCGTGGTCACCTCCGCGATGTTGCGCACCTGGCCCGTGAGGTTCGCCGCCATGGCGTTCACGTTGTC
>VBCA01000036.1 GCA_005881575.1 Betaproteobacteria bacterium | reverse complement strand
GGCAACAACAACAACGGCACGATCACAGCGGCAACCTGGACCACCGCGGGCAAGTTCGGCAACGCGCTCGCGTTCAACGGCACCAGCGCGCGGGTGACGGTACCCAACGCGGCCTCGCTGCAGCTCACCACGGGGATGACGCTCGAGGCCTGGGTGTTCCCCACCGGCTCGCTGACGAGCTGGCGGTCGGTGGTCGACAAGACCGTGGACGGCTACTACCTGATGGCCTCCACCGATCAGAGCAACCGGCCCGGCGTCGGCGGAACCTGGACCGGGGGCAATCAGAACGTCGCTGCGCCGACGGTGCTGACGATAAACACCTGGACGCACCTGGCGGCGACCTTCGACGGGGCGACGGTGCGGTTGTTCGTGAACGGGGTGCAGGTGGCGAGCCAGGCGCAGACCACGCCGCTCGCGACGACCCCCGGGACGCTGCAGATGGGGGCGAACAGCTACGGAGAGTTCTTCGCCGGCCGCATCGACGAGGTGCGCATCTACAACCGAGCGTTGAGCGCAACCGAGATCCAGACCGACATGAATACGTCGATCGCGCCCAGCGCGCCCGATACCACTGCGCCCAGCGCACCCACAACGCTCACCGCGACTGCAGCGAGCGCCAGCCAGATCAATCTCGCCTGGAGCGCTTCCACCGATAACGTCGGGGTGACAGAATATCGCGTGGAGCGCTGCCAGGGCGCGGGCTGCACGACGTTCGCTCAAGTTTCCGCGCCAACGGCAACGAGCTTCGCAGACTCCTGACACGACTGCGCCCACCGCGCCTACCGGCCTGTCTGCGACTGCGGCAAGCAGTGCACAGATCAACCTGGCCTGGACGGCCTCCACCGATAACGTCGGGGTGACCGGGTACCGCGTGGAGCGCTGCCAGGGCGCGGGTTGCACCACCTTCGCACAGATCGCGGCACCGACCACCACCAGCTTCAACAACTCCGGCCTGACGGCGGGAACCAGCTACAGTTACCAAGTGCGCGCCGCGGATGCGGCTGGCAATCTCAGCGCGTATTCCAGCGTCGCGAGTGCCACCACATCGGGCGCCGATAACGCCGGAGTGTTCACGCATCGCAATGACAACTTCCGGACCGGTCAGAATCCTAATGAAACCGTATTGGCTCCGGCCAACGTGACTCCGGCGACCTTCGGCAAGCTGTTCTCGTGCGCCGTGGACGGCGAGGTCTATGCCCAGCCGCTCTATGTCGCGAACTACCTGATACAGGGGGGCACGCACAACGTCGTTTTCGTGGCCACCCAGAACGACAGCGTCTATGCCTTTGACGCCGATGCAAACCCTTGTGTCCAATACTGGCAGAAGAGCTTCCTCGGGACGGGCGTCACCACCGTTCCCCCCGGTGACACCGGAGAAACCGGCGACATCAACACGCAGATCGGAATCACGGGAACGCCGGTGATCGATCCCGCCACCGGCACGCTCTACGTCGTCGCAAAAACCAAGGAAACGGCCGGGACGGGGTGCTCAGATAACTCTCCCTGTTACTTCCAGCGGCTGCATGCGCTCGACCTCGCGACCGGCAACGAAAAATTCAACGGGCCGGCGAACATTTCTTCTGCGATCACGGTTCCGGGCAGCGGGGACAGGGACTCCACCTGTCCCGCCCCGCCAGGAAGCGTAGCGTTCTGCCCGCTCCGGGAAAGTCAGCGGCCGGGCCTGTTGCTGCTGAATGGAAAAGTCTATGTCGCCTGGGCGTCGCACGGGGACATTACGCCGTACCACGGCTGGGTGATCGGCTACGCCGCCGCAGATCTCGCGCAGGCGCCGGTTGTCTTCAACACGACACCGGACGGCGGCCTCGGCGGGATCTGGATGTCCGGCACGGGCCCGGCCGCCGACGCCGACGGAAATATCTACCTCATCACCGGCAACGGAACATTCGACACGGCGGCCCCGCGCACCAACTACGGCGACAGCTTCATCAGGTTGAGCCCGGCCAGCGGGTTGTCGGTCGCCGATTTCTTCACGCCGGCGAATCAATCCAATCTGAATGACGGTGACTTGGATCTCGGGTCCGGGGGCGCGATCGTCCTGCCGGACTCCGCCGGATCTGCGGCACATCCGCATCTGCTCATCGGGGGGGACAAGCAGGGGGTTCTCTACGTGATCGACCGCGACAACATGACCGGATTCAATGCGGACGGCGATCAGATCCTTCAGACGGTTCCGATCAGCGCGGGCCCCGCCTGCATCACATGCCGCATCTTCTCGACGCCGGCTTTCTGGGAAGGAAAACTCTACGTCGTCGCGAATCGCGACGTCCTGAAGCAATACACGCTCGCCAACGGCGTCCTCTCCGCTTTGCCGGCGCTCCAGGCAGGCGATGTGTTCGGCTTCCCCGGGGCGACGCCTGCGATTTCCTCCAACGGCGCGACGAACGGCATCGTCTGGGCATTGGATACGAGCAACAACGGCACTCCCAACGGCTCGGGCAGCAGCGCACCGGCGATTCTCTTCGCCTACGACGCAACGAGCCTGAACAAGCTGTACAGCAGTCCGGCGAGTGGGGCGGAGGCCGCGGGCAACGCCGTGAAATTCACCGTGCCCACGGTCGCCAATGGCAAGGTCTACGTGGGCACGCAGACCGAGCTGAGCGTGTTCGGCCTGCTGCCGAATTGACGGGGCGCTTTAGAAAACCAAACTCAATCGCACCGCGCGGTCATTCCCCCGTCGACGACGATCTCGGTTCCGGTGATGAAGCGCGCCTCGTCGGAAGCGAGGAACAGCGCGGCGTTCGCGGTGTCGCGCCCGTCGCCCTCGATCGCGAGCGGAATGCGCCTCTGGCGCTGCTTGAGCAGCTCCGTAACGTCGCCCCCGGCGCGCTGCTTCGCCAGGCGCGCTTCCACCATCGGCGTGTGCAGCTGCCCCGGGACGACGGTGTTCACGCGTATCCCCTTGGGCGCGTACTGGACCGCGACGACGCGCGAGAGCTGGATCACGCCCGCCTTGGTCGCCGCGTAGCCGACCTGCGCGTTGCCGGTGAAGCGGATACCGGAGGTCGAGGCGATGTTGACGATCGCTCCGCCTCCTTGCTTCTCCATCACCGGAATGACGTACTTGCACCCGAGAAAGACGCTGGTGAGATTGAACTCGATCTGCGCGTCCCAAGTTTCCTCGGACATCTCGGCGGGGCCGCCAGCTGCGGAGCCTCCGACGTTGTTGACGAGCACGTCGATTCGGCCGAAGACCCTAACGCATGCGTCGACCATCGCGGCGACGTCCGCGGCTCGGGTGACATCGCAGAGGTGCGTCGCGATGGTGCCCCCCGCTTTCTTCACCCCGTCAATGGTCTCGCGCAGTCTCTCTGCGTCGCGGTCCACGGCGAAGACCTTCGCACCCTCCTCCGCGAAGCGCACCGCGGTCGCGCGGCCGTTCCCCCAACCCGGCCCCACCGAACCCGCGCCGGTGACGATCGCTACTTTGCCATCGAGACGCCGCGTCATCGCTTGAACCGGTAGAAGCGCCGCGGATTGTCGACGAGGAGTGTCTGGCGCTGCTTGTCCGACGGCGCGATCTCGGCGAGCAGATCGACGAGCACGCCGTCGTCAGGGATCGCGGCGAGATTCGGGTGCGGCCAGTCGCTGCCCCAGAAGCAGCGGTCCCCGAATTCGGCGACGAGCGTGCGCGCGAAGGGAATCGCGTCTTCCCAGGGCGAAGGCCGGCGCGAGATGCGCTCGGAACCGCTCACCTTCACCCGGAAGCGCGGATCGCGCATGAGATCGAGCAGGCGCCTGAATGCCGGCTGCTCGAGGCCGAGCGACGCATCCACGCGCCCCATGTGATCGATCACCACCGGCACCGCCGAGCGCTTGAGCCAGGGAGCGAGCTCGTCGATAAAGGAACCTTCGAAGTGCACCTGCAGATGCCAGCCGAGCTTGGCGAGGCGCGGCGTGAGCGCGAGCGCATCCTCGATTCCCGGTCCCCTGCCGAGATGGCTCATGAAATTGAAACGCACACCGCAGAACCCTTGAGAATCGAGGCGGCGCAGTTCCGAGTCGTCCACCGTCGGCGCCACGAGCGCGACGCCGCAGTAGTCGCCGTTCTTCGCCGCGATCGCGTCCGCCACCGCGCGGTTGTCGAAGCCGTGGCAGGTGGACTGGACGATCACGCAGTGCCGGATGCCCAGCATGGCGTGCAGTGCGAACAGCTTCTCCTTGGGCGCATCGGCGGGCGTGAACGGCCGGCCCTCCGCGAAGGGAAAAATCCTGTGCGGCCCGAACACATGCACGTGCGTATCCGCGGCGCCTGAGGGCAGCTTGAGCTTCGGCCGGCTCGGCGAAGCGAGAAAAGACGGTTGGGGCTCCGCCATCCAGCCGCGCCTCTAGTCTTCCTTGAAGCCGATCGCCTTGATGATGGTGCTCCACCTCGCCTGCTCCTCGGCAAGGAAGGCCGCGTACTCTTCCGGCGTCGACGGGACGGCGATCCCGCTCACTTTGGCGAACTGATCGAGGAGCGCGGGGGAGCGCAGCGCCGCGACCGCCGCGTCGTGGATGCGCTTGAGGACGGCGCGCGGGGTCGCCGCCGGCGCCACCAGCCCGTACCAGTTGTCGGAGATCACCCTCGGGTAACCCACCTCGGCGGTGGTCGGGACATCGGGCAACGACGGCGCACGCCTCGCGCTCGTCACTGCAAGCGCCTTGAACTTGCCCGACTGGATGTGCGGAAGCACCACCGGAATATCGAAGATCCCCATGTTGACCTGCCCGCCCAGCAGATCGCTCACCGCGGGCGCAGCACCCTTGTAGGGCACGTGCAGCAGATCGACGCGCGCCTCGGCCTTCAGCAGCTCGCAGGCGAGATGGGTGATGCCTCCCGCGCCGGCGGAGCCGAAGTTAATCTTGCCGGGATTCGCCTTGGCGTAGGCGATCAGCTCGGCGAGGCTCCCCACCGGGAGCGATGAATTCACCACCACGACCTCGGGGACCTTCACCACCGTGGTGATGAGCGCGAGATCCCTGTTCGGGTTGAAGGGCATCTTGGTGAGGGCGTACGGCGCCATCGACACCGAACCCTGGTTGTTGAATCCGAGGATGTAGCCGTCGGGCGAGGCCTTCGCCACCGCGTCGATGCCGAGCACGCCGCCCACCCCGCTCTTGTTCTCGACGATGACCGTCTGGCCAAGGCCGGCGCTCAAGCTTTGAGCGAAGGTTCGCCCGAAAATATCCGCCGGGCCGCCGGCCGGAAACCCGACGATCAAGCGCACGGGCTTGGCCGGGTAGGATTGCGCCAGGGCCGCGCCGGGCAAAAGGCATTGGATCGCGGCGAGCGCGAGTACTGCGATTGGACTCCTCATCGGCTGTTCTCCTCGGGCCGACCCATCGGCTCTCGTTCAACGGCGACCGGCGCAAGCATACGGCTTATTCCGGCTCGGGCATACAATGTTCTCCACGGCGCACGAGCGCGATCGATTTTACGGAGGGACTGAAATGAGCACGCAACAGACACGGAACCGTGGAGCGACCAAAGCGGGCCACGGCCGCTTTCTTTTCGACTTCGCCGAGCTCGCTCGGATGCCCGTCGGCGAGGGCTACTCCACCGCCGAAGGGCCGGTGGTCGAGGGCGAGCGCATGCAGGTCGGACTGATCACCATCAAGCGCGGCACCCGCTCCCGCCCGCATTCGCACCCGAACGAGCAATGGACCTACGTGCTCAAGGGCAGGGCGCGCGTCTCGGTGGGCGGCCAGCCGGAGACGCTCGCCTCACCCGGGACACTGATCTACGCTCCCCCCAACGTCGTGCACTCGGTCGAGGCGCTTCCCGAAGAAGATTTGGTGTTCTTCACCGTGAAGGACCTCTCGCACGGCATCGTCGGCACGCCCGCGGGCTAGAGAAGATTCCCTTTCAGCCGGCGCCGCGCAGGCGCACGTTGGTTTTCCTGCTGATGACGAAGTGGTGCGGGTCCACCCTCTGCTCGGTCGCGGCGATGCGATACTCCTCCTCGGGCTGCCGGCCGGGAGCCTTGACCGTACAGGAAACGAGCTTGCCCTCGGCATTGAGCTGCGAGAGCTCGAACCCCATGCGTTGCACGCCGACGCCGAGCTTCGCCGCGACGGCCTTGATGCGCCACGCGGTGGGGTTGGACGTCATGAAGGCGAGCACGCTCTCGCGCAAGGATGGGCTCGTCATGGCCGATTCCCTACTTGTGCCACTTGGCCATGTCGGCGAGCTCGACGTTGTACCCGACGTTCTGCGGCCCCGCGGACGCGCCGGCCGCCTTCTCCGCCTTGCGGAAGATCTCGGCGAGCTGGAGGCTCAACTTTGCGAGCTCGGCCGGGTCGGGTTTGATCACCGCGGTGTTGTCGGCCCTGAGGAAAGCCCGGCCGACCAATTCGACATAAATCCGCGACGCCAGGTCCTGGGTGCCGGGGTTCGCTGCGGGCTGCGTAGGGGAAGCCATGAATGCCGCCTTGAAGGACAAGATGACACATACTACGCTGAACTCGAGGCGGACAAGCGAATTTCCTTCTCCCGGCCTCGCGGAACACATGGAATCGAGGGTCGCAAGCAGACCGGACATGAACGCCGAATCGAAATGGAAGCACCACGGCGTTCGCGTCGTGCGCGCGAACGAGCTCGACATCAACACGGCGCAGACGCCCGGCATGAACCGCGCCGCGGCGATCACCAACGCTCGCGCCGGCGCGGAGAAGCTCTGGGCCGGGACGGTCGTGATCCATCCCAAGGCGAAGACCGGCGCCCACCACCACGGGCCGGTCGAGAGCGTGATCTACGTCGTCTCGGGCCGCGCGCGCATGCGCTGGGGCGACAAGCTCGAATTCGTCGCCGAAGCGGGGCCGGGCGACTTCATCTACGTGCCGCCCTACGTCCCGCACCAGGAAATCAACGCGAGCGACGATCAGCCGCTCTCATGCGTCCTCGTGCGGAGCGGCCAGGAGCCCGTGGTGGTGAACCTCGATATTCCGGTGGTCGAGAAGCCGGAGGAGGTGCACTGGGTGGACAACATTCATGCGGGGCCGACGAAGTAACGGCAGGAGCGCGACCAGGGCGCTCCGTTTCCTGATTCTCTTCCTGGGTGTCGGCGGCGCCACGCATGGCGGCTTTGCGCAATCCGCAAACGATCCCGCCGGCTCGGCATACGCGTTCGCAACGCCCGCCGAAGGCCGCGCGATCCTCAGCACCCGGGACGAGTACGTTCGGACCATGAGCGCGCTCGAGCGCTCGGCCCAGCTCAGGACCGGCGACAAGGTGGATGAGGGCCGGTTCCTGGAGTTCATGCAGGGTACGGTCCTGGTTTGGACCGAAGAGGAGCGACGGCAGCTGCGGCCGCTGATCGCGCGCCTGGACCGATTTCTCTCGGGCATCAAGTGGAAGCGCCCCGGGAAGATCCTGCTCGTCCGGGTGGACGCGGCTCTCGAGAGCGGTGCGCCCCACACCCGCGCCAACGGCATCATGCTGCCGAAAAACGAGTTCACCGGCACCGCGGATCAACTTACCTATGTGGTGTCCCATGAGACCTTCCACGTGCTGACCCGCGAAGACGGTGCTCTGAAAGAGCGCCTGTACGGCGCCATCGGATTCCGTCGATGCGAGCGCATCGAGATCCCGGAATCGGTCTCCAGGATGCGAATCACAAATCCTGACGCGGTCGAGAACCGCCATACCATCGCGGTCCGCTACCGGGGCGAGGGCGTGGAGGCGATGCCTTTCCTCCGCTTCAAATCGGACAAGTTCGATACGCGATCAGGCTTTCTCGGCAACGCGCGGATCGCCTGGCTGCTCGTCGACCGGGAGCGAGCCGATTGCCGGGTGCGCACGGGATCGGCGGCGGAAGCGGAGGAGGTCGCGCCGCAGCAACTGCAGGGCCTGTTCGAGCAGATCGGCCGCAATACGCAGTACCTGGCCCATCCCGAGGAGATTCTCGCGGACAATTTCTTCCAGCTTTTTGTTTCGACGTTGCGCAGCCCTCCCGGCGAAGTGCAGTCACCGGAGATCCTGGAGCGCTTGCGCGCGATCCTGTTCCAGTAGAAGAATCAACCGCCCAGCATACGCACGACCTCCAGCGCCGTGCGCACGCGCGCCATGCGCGGGAAAACGCGCCGCATGAATTGCGCGTGATTGTCTTCCTCGGGCGAAGTGCAGGCGTCGCTGACGACGACGAGGTGGTAATCCAGGTCGCGCGCGGCGTAGGCGGTGCTCGCCACGCCGACGTCGGTCGATCCGCCCGAGATCACGAGCGTATCGATATCGCGGCTGCGGAGCGCGAGATCCAGATAGGTCTGGTGAAACGCGCTCCAGCGGAACTTGGGGATCATATAGTCCTGCGGCTGCGGCTCGAGCTCGTCGATCACCTGCGCCTCCCAGGTGCCCGCGGCGATCACGGGCTTCGACTCGCCCGAGCGCCCCGCGGGAATCGGCCGCAGGCGGTTGTCGGTGTCGGTGACGAGATGCGCTGAGGTGGCATTGTCCGGGCGGTGGTGCGCGGCGGCGTACATCACGACGACGCCCGAGCGCCGCGCTGCGTCCAGCACCTGCGCGGCCGCGGCGATCACCGGCGCATAGCGCGCCTTCGTCGCCGCATCGTTCTTCTTCACGTGCCCGTTCAGCATGTCGAAGAAAAGGAGCGCGGTGCGCCCCGGATCCAGGCGCTCGCTCACTCCAGCCTCATGTTTTTCGAAAAATCGTAATCCGCGGAGGTTGCGCTCTCGAACTCCCAGCGCACCTGGTTTTCGCCCGGCCAGGTGCCCGAGAAGACGTCGGCGAGAAAGCGGATCAGCACGACCCAGGCTTCCTTCGCCTCTTTCGCGCGGTAGCGCCCCGGCATGGTGTCGTTCAGCCAGCCGTGCGGCATGCCCGGGAACACCTTCATGCGGTAGCTGCGGCGGCCCGACTCGAGCGCGTCGCGCACTCGGCGCACGTCCTCGAGCGAGATCGTGTGATCGCGCTCGCCGTAGACGAAAAGCGCCGGCGCCTGGAGCGAGCGCATCATGTCCGGCATCGGTGTCGGCTGCAGCTCGGTGACCTGCCAGTCGCGCGGCTGCGAGCCGCCGTAGAAGACGACGCATGCCGCGAGATCGCGCCGCCGGCTGCCGACCACGATCGGATAGCGCCCGCTCTGGCACACGCCCATGAGCACAAGCCGCCCGGACGCGACGCGCGGGTGCGCCTTCGCAAAATCGAGCGCGGCGTCTATCACCGCGGCGACCTCGGCGTCGGGCAGGACCACACGCGCCTTCCCGCTCCTCAGCGCTTCCGCGTCGCCCTTCCAGCGCGAGAAAAGATCGGGCGCGAGCGCGACGTAGCCGTCCTGCGCGAGGCGCTGCGCGAGGGCTAGCGTGTGCTGCACGAGGCCGTAGCGCTCGTGCAGGACGACGACCGCGCCCGCGGGTGCCGTCTCGCGCGGCAAATAGAGAACGCCTTCGCAGTCCCCGCCGAAGCGCAGCTTGTGCGGGTCGCCGGCTATGCTCATTTTTGCCCTTTCAGGAAGAGCGTCTGCCAGCGTCGTTCCCAGGTGTCCCACTCGTCCACGACCGGCGCCAGCTCGACGATGCGGAAATTGCGCTGGTCGAACGAGCTCCCGACCTTGCGATTCACCGGCACGCGGCTCGCGGCCATGATGAAGCGCTGGCCCTCGGGCGACAGCACGAAATCCACGAAGAGGAGCGCCGCGTGCGGGTGCGGCGCCTGTTTCGCCACGCCGATGCCGTCCGCCCGGCCGAATGCCGGCGGCAGGGGTTTCCAGTCGATCGGCGCGCCCCGCTCCTTCAGCTTGTCCACCGCCTGATTGTAGAGCGTCAGCACCACCGGGATCTCGCCGGCGGCGACGAGCTCGGTCATGAGCGTGTGGCCGCTGCGGATCTGCGGCTTCATCGCCGCCAGCTTGCGGAAATAGGCGAGGCCTTCTTCCTCGCCCATCGCCTTCGCCACCGCCGCGAACCAGATGACATCGGAGGCCTCGATCCCGAAATTGCCGCTCCACCTGGGCTGCAGCAGGTCTTCATAGGATTTGGGAACGTCCTCCGCCTTGACGAGCTTCGTGTTGTAGCCCATGACGAAGAAGAGCAGATTGTCCGGCGCGTAATGGCCGTGACGCGGAAACGCCTCCCGCGGAATGTCGCCGAACGCGGGGCTCCAGAATTTCTCGAGCAGCGCTTCGCGGTGCAGGATCTCCATGCCGTGCCCGCTGCCCTCGTAGACATCGACCGCCGATTTGCCCGCGCGCGCCTCGGCGAGCGCGCGCTGCACGAGCTTCTGGTTGATGCCGCGCCACATCCTCAGCTTGATGCCGTATTTTTCCTCGAACGCCGCGACCAGCGGGCCCGCGTCTTCCGGCGTCATGGTGGTGTAGAGCGTGAGGCTGCCTTCTTTCTTGGCCTCGGAGAGTAGCCGCTGCGCGCGGTCCGCGCCCTGATAGAGATAGATCTCGCGGTTGGCCGCCTGCCGGTCCTGCGCGCGCGTTCCCGGGACTGCGAACGAGGCGAGGACGAAGATCAGCAGGCTCGCAGCGGTGCGCGACATCTGAAGCTACTTTCCCGCCGGCCCTACGGCCGCGATCAGCCGTTTCGCGAATTCGTCGATCGCCCTGCGCTCGATCCAGCGCACGACCGCCACGATGTCGTGGTCCGGGTCGACGTACACGATGTTGGTGCCGTTCCCGATGTGCGCAAAGGCGCTCACGGGCGCGCTCGGGAAGAGTTTCCCGTCCCTGTTGTTGTACCAGTTCATGAAGCCATAGCCCGGCTCGGCCGGCGTCGGCGTGAGCGCCCACTCGACCCACTGGTTGGAGAGCAGCTGGCGGTCCTTCCACTTGCCGCGGCGCAGGGTGAGATAGCCGAATCGGGCCATGTCGTAGGCGTTGATGAACATGCCGCCGCCCCAGTGCCCGCCTCCGGTCACCGACTGCACGGCGCCGCCGTCGAGCACGATCCACGAATTCTCGTAGCCGAACCAGCGCCAGGTGTTGGAGGCGCCGATCGGATCCATGATGGTCTCTTTGAGCACCTGAGGGAGCGGACGCCGCCAGACGTTGAGCGCCGCGAGCGCGAGCACGTTGACGCGCACGTCGTTGTACTTATAGGCCGTGCCCGCCTTGTTGCGCGGCCGCGTGAGCCATTCGCCCGGCTTGTCGCTCGGACGATCCGCCCAGTCGGGCTTGCCCCACAACGTGCCCTCCCAGTCGCTCGTCTGCCGCAGCAGATGATTCCAGGTGATGGTGCGGTTGTGCGGGGTCTCGAACAGGTAGAGGAAATCGGAGCGCCCGAGATGGTCGGACTTGTTGCGCTCGGGAGCCGGATCGTAGAGCTGGATCGGCGCGACGTAATCCCTCACCGGATCGTCGATGCTCCTGATCAGGCCCCGGTCATAGGCGACGCCGACGACGCTCGAAAGGAGACTTTTCGTCACGCTGTGCGTCATGTCCACGCGCAAGGGCTCACCCCACTCGGCAACGATGAAGCCTTTGCGGACGACCACGCCGGTCGGCTCACCCCGGTCCTTGATCGGGCCGATCGCGTAGCCGAAGGGCTCGCGCCCGAAGGTCTGGTAATGGTTCAGCGTGAGGTCGCGCGGATTACGCGTTTCGTTCGCGACCGCGTAAGCGATCGCGTCCTTGAGCCGCTGGGCGTCGATGCCCGCTTCCAGGGGCGTCCTGCGCTGCCAGGTCGCGTCGGGATAGTAGGGCGCCTGGGCCAGCGCGCAGAGCGGGACGAGCAGCAACGCGAGGAAGCTCGAGCGACAACGGGGCATGGCGGCCTCTCTTCCGATCGGGTGGGAACGCTCCACGGTCTCGCGTCCCAAGATTACCCCAAGGCCGGGTAACATGGGCGCATGAGCTCACGCAGGCGCGCCCAGACCAAGGCCTACCAGGATCCGGGTTTCCTCAACAGCAAGGACGCGCGCGCCCTGCGCATCCTGTCGGAGTATCTCGAACCGAAGAGCCGCTTCGACCACCACAAAGTCGACGACACCATCGTGTTCATGGGCTCGGCGCGCATCAAGTCGCGCGAGGCCGCGGAGGAAATGCTGCGTAAGGCGAAGGGCGAGAAGGACCGGGAGCGCGCGCAAACGGCGCTCAAGATGTCCGCCTACTACGAAGCGGCGCGCGAGCTCGCCACCCGCCTCACCCGATGGTCGAAGGAGCTCGACCGCGTGGAGCGCCGCTTCGTCGTGTGCACCGGCGGCGGACCGGGAATCATGGAGGCGGCGAACCGCGGCGCGGCCGAGGCGAAGGGCATGAACGTCGGCCTCACCATCTCCCTCCCGGCGGAAGAATTCGACAACCCCTACGTCACGCGCGAACTCGCCTTCCACTTCCACTACTTCTTCATGCGCAAGTTCTGGTTCAGCTACCTCGCCAAGGCGGTGATCGTGTTTCCGGGGGGCTACGGCACGCTCGACGAGCTGTTCGAGCTGCTGACGCTGGTGCAGACGCGCAAGATGAAGAAGCCCATGCCGATCGTTCTCTTCGGCACCGAGTACTGGCGCGAAGTCATCGACTTCGATGCGCTCGCGCGCCACGGCACCATCGACGCGAAGGACATCGAGCTCGTGTACCGCACCGACTCGGTGGACGACGCCTACGACTGGATCGTCGCGCAGCTCGCCGAAAAGGCGCTGGCGCAGCCAGGGGCGACGCTGTAGTCCCCGACGTTCAGCCTCGCTTCCCGAGCGCGGCTTCGACCGCCTTGTGCAGACGTTCCAATCCGAATGACACGTCCTCTACGGCGCCGTTGACGAAAAACCCGGGCGTGGACCGCACGCCGCTCTTCGCGCCTCCGTCGATGTGCTCGTGCACTCGCTGCAGGTAAACGTGCTCCTTCATCTCGTAGTCGTACCGATCCAGGTCCAGCTCGGCCTGCAACGCGTACTGCCTAAGGCTCGCGGCCTTCAGGTGCAGCTGGTGCTCGAAGAGGAGATCGTGCATCTGCCAGAATTTGTGCTGCGCGCCCGCTGCCTCGGCGGCTTCGGCCGCGAGCTCCGCGTGGGGGTGCACTTCCACCAGCGGGAATTGCCGGAACACGAACCGCATCCGGTCCCCGAAGCGCTTGAGCAGCATTTTCACCGCGGGATAAGCCTGGCCGCACGACGGGCACTCGAAATCGCCGTATTCGACGACGGTCACTTTCGCCGTCGCCGGCCCGAGGACGTGGTCGGTGTGATTGACCGGGACGGCGAGCGCAAACGGCTGGGGTCGTTGCATCGCGTTTAGCCCTTCAGCGCGTGCGCCCGCGCATCGACGCCGGGTGGCCGGGCAACTGGAGCGATCTCCCGGTGTTTACGATCTGGTCGCCGTCCACGCGCAGGATCGAGATGTCCTGGTCGATGAAGTTTCCGACATAGATATAGCGCCCGTCGTCGCTGAAAACCACGCCTTCGGGCAGGCCGCGCACCTCGACTTCGTTGGTGCGCGTCACTTTTTTGCCGTCGATCTTCAGCGCCACGACCAGGGCGTTGCGGTTGTAGAAGGAGGCGCTCTTCGAGGCGTTGGTTCCTCTGAGCAGCACCGCCACCGCGAGCCGGCCCGTCGGGCTGATGGCGAAGCCCTCGGGCGCATCGCCCACCACGATCTTGTCGATCACGCGCGGCGGAGCGGCCTCGAGGTCGATCACGCTCACCGTGTCCACGTGACCGTCGGCAGCGCCGCTGTTGCCGTTGTCCGCGGTCAGCGCGAGCTTGCCGTCCGGCGTCACGTCGACGTTGTACGGCCACAGGCCGGCGGGGACATCTTGCTTGTTGTAGCTGACCTTCTCGCCGTTCACCTCGAGGAACGCGATCTTGTGCCCCGGGAACTTCGCCGCGAGCGCGCGCCTGCCGTCGGGCGTGAACACGACGTGCGCGACCTGCTCGCCGATCGTCACGGTGTCGATCAGCTCGACCTTCTTCCCGGAAATGCGCAGCACGCTGATCGAGCCGTCGGCGCGATTCGCGACCAGCGCGAGGTTGCCCGCGCGGTTGATCGACATGCCCGAAGGCTGCTTGCCGGCGGCGATCGTGTCGATCAGCTTCGGCGGATTGACGGTGAGGTCGATGATCCAGATCCGGTTGTCGGGCACCTGCTTCCAGGCCCCGCCTTCCTGGACGACGTTCATCGAGTTGGCGACGAGCGCGAGGCTTTCGTCCGGCGTGATTGCGAGATTGACGGGCGGACCGACGATCGTGTTCGCGAGCGGCAGCACGACGAGCGTCTTCGGCGCGAGAGGGTCGGTACCGACGTCGAAGATCGCGACCGAATCGCGTCCGGGCGGACCGATCACCGCCTTTCCGGACTCGTCCCAGCTCTGTTTCTCGTCGAGGCCGACGATCATCAGCTCGCGCTTTCCCGCGGCCGGCGGATTCATCGCGGCGCAGCCCGCAAGGGCGACAAGGCTCGCGGCGGCGATCAGGGTCTTGAACGGATTCAATGCGGAAACGTCTACGGACATGGTCTCCCTTTCTTGCTTCTCTAACGGGTGAAGATCCGTTTCGGGATCGCGCCGTACACCATCTGCACCTGGTCGACCGCTTCGCCGACCGTGTAGTTGACGGCGATGCTCGCGAGCGAATAGGCGTCCGCGGGCGACAAGCCTTTTTCGCGCTGCAGGAAGGCGATCGTCTCCAGCGCCGCCTCCTTCAGCGCCGCATCGAGGTCGACGTCCATCCCCATCACGTAGTAATTGTCGGCGTCCTCGGCGCGCGGCCATTTCATCGCGGCGCCCGCGCGCTTGTGCACGAAGAACTGCAGGACCGGAGCGAGCGAAGCCTCGATCGCAGTCCCGTTGATCTCGCCGTCGCCCTGCACCGCGTGCGAGTCGCCGGTGTAGAAGAGCGCGCCGCGCTGGTGGACGGGCAGATAGAGGCGCGCGCCGACGGTGAGGCGGTTGAAGTCCATGTTGCCGCCGTAGATGCCCGGAGGCCGGGTGTTGGCGAGCGGGTCGGGCGGCATCACCGCCATGATGCCCATGAAGGGAACGAGCGGCACCTCGATTCCCGGCGCGAAGAGCGCGACGCGGCGCGCGAGGTCGAAGCGGATCACTTTCGGATACGGCTTCTCGTGCACGTCGGGCAGCATGCCCGTGCCCTTGTTGCTGTTGTTCACTCCGTAGGGCACGCGGAACTGGAAATCGAGCATGCGCACTTCCAGCATGTCGCCGGGTTCCGCGCCTTCCACGAAGATCGGCCCGGTGAGCACGTGCGCGCCCGCGGTTTTCGGCCGCGGCGCCTTGGCGTAGATCTCGCTCGCGTCCGGCAGGACTTCGCTCGGCGCGATGCCCGCCGCGCCGAAGAACTTGACCGGGTCTGTGCCGCTCAGCAGGCCCTGGTGCGAGATCGTGTCGATCTTCACCGTTTGTCCCGAGCGGATCGTGAGGACGGGCGGCCGGCCGGCGGGCAGATAACCCCAGACGACTGTAGCGGGAGTCGACGCGATGTGCGCATCGACCTGGTACGAGGCGGGCCACATGGAGGCGCAGCCGGAAACGGCGAGCGCGCACGCGATGACGCAGGTGAGGCGAGGGAGCTTCATGGGTCCCGGGGAGGAACCCATTATAGCCCCGAAGCGGGAGAGTTCCCGCCGGCGTCGCCGGCGGAGGGGGAGCTCAGGCCGCGGTCGTGGCCGCGACTTTCGCGATCAAATCCTTTGCCTTGACCGGCTTCACCAGAAAGTCCTTCGCGCCCTGGCGCATGCCCCAGACGCGGTCGGTTTCCTGGTTCCGGCTGGTGCAGATGATGACCGGAATGTGCTTGGTCGCCTCGTCGTGCGAGATGGTCCGCGTCGCCTTGTACCCGTCGATGCCGGGCATGACGATGTCCATCAGGATCACGTCGGGCTTCTCGCTCTTGGATTTCTGGATGGCCTCGTCCCCGTTCTGGGCGGTGATGCACTCGTAGCCCTGCTTGGAGAGCGTTTCCATGAAGAAATAGCGCTCGGTGGCCGAATCGTCGACGATCAGAATCTTCTTTCCCGCCATGGCAATCTCCTCGTGGCGCCGTTAAATAATCACGCGCAGGACCATGCCGCAAGCGTCGAAAGAGCGTCGGCGGCGGTGAGTCGTCGCCATTTCCGTCCTCCCGACCCTTGCGAACTGGTTCCTCACCTCTACGAGCAAGACCGATGCCAGACGCGCCGCAGACGCCGCGTCAGGCCGGAGCTAGGATCAGTTCCCCGTCCGGAGGCGCGGACTGCGCGACGACGACGCGGTCGCGGCCGGCGTTCTTCGCCTCGTACAAGGCCTGGTCGGCCCGGCGAAACAGCGATTCCGCGTCCTCGGCGTGAATGGGAAACACCGCGACGCCGAGCGAGATGCTGATCGGTCCCAGCGGCGTGCCGCGCTGCTCGAGCGCAAGGCTCTTTACCCCCTGCCGAAGCGTCTCCGCCTTTCGCCGCGCGTTCTCGATCGAGATCTCGGGCAGGACGAGCGCGAACTCCTCGCCTCCATAGCGACACGCCACATCGCTGCCGCGCACGCTGCGTTTGAACAGCGCGCCCAGCTCGGCAATGACCAGGTCTCCGGCCTCGTGCCCGAAGTTGTCGTTGATCCGCTTGAAGTGGTCGATGTCGATCATGACGGCAGCGATGGTGGTGCGGTTGCGACGGGCCCTCGCGAACTCGCGCTTCAGGAGCTCCCACAGGTAGCGCCGGTTGTGCAAGCCAGTGAGCGAATCGGTGATCGCTTGTTCATGGATGCTCCGTGCATGCCTGCGCGCGGATTCCACGTAGACCGCGAGCAGCAGCGTGAACAGAAGCCCCGTGCCTGCCACCGCCCACGCCCGCCAGGATGCGCCAGTGCTGAACCTTCCCGCTTCCGGGGTCATGACGGCAACCCAGTTGCGATCACCGACCGTGAACTCGGCGCGGCGTTGCAGCGCGGGCGCTTGCCTCTCGTCCAGGGCAGGATCTTTCTGGGCGATATCGGGCCAGACAGCGAGAAAGCGCTCCGATTCGCGTGCCGATTCATCGTAAAGCACGACGCGGATGCCTTCGGAGCCGATCCGTTTCAGCACGTTGTCGATCAGGTCCCTGATCACGACGATGGAAATCGTAAACCCGAGCAGATTGCGGCTGCGTTGCTCGGCTGTGTCGAGCGCCACGCCCCGGCGATACACCGGCCGGCTGAGCCCCACTCCCATCTCGCCCTGGAACTGGCCGGTGGTGATCCGGATTCTTCCGCTGGAAGTCGTGGCACCCGAGGTCCTCGACCGCTCGAGCCCGTCGCGGCTGTTTGCGACCGAGAGCCGGTCCATCCCATAGGGGCTCTGGCTCGGTCCGTCCCGGTCCACCGAGTACAGGATCGGAAAATATTCGTCGCGCTCGCCCGCCAGGACCAGCTTGAACTGCGCGTTTAACTCCTTGACCCGGTATCCTGGCTGGTCCTTCTGCGCCGCCGCCTCGAATGCGCGGCGCATGTTCGCCGGCACGAGCGGAGTCCAGGCGACCGCTTTCAGCGCGGGATTGCGGGCGAGCGCCCGCGCACCGAACGCCTGGAATTGCGCGCTTGTGATCTCATTCCCGGAATCGAACAAGGCGCCCGAATTCTCGACCGACTCCAGGCCCCGTTCCATGGCCAGGTTGATGGCCGCGACGTGGTTCTGAGCCCTCTGTTCGAAGGTGAGCCGCACCACGTCGCGTTCGTTGCTTCCAATCGCAAAAAACGCGGCGACGGAAAGCGCGACCCCGAGGACGATGACCGTGACGGAAGCGACGCGATAGCGGAGAAATCCATCGCGGAACCAAGGATCTGCCATCCTCGCGAAGCGCGGCAATCTCATCGAAGACCTCCACCCGGATCGGCTGGCGCGCTCATTTTACCCCACCGGGCGCGCGAGGCTGCGGGGCGGGCGAGACCGGGCCGCACGAATTCGAACCTTGTCGAATTTTCGCCTGATTGCCCGGCCGTTGCGCGTACAATGCGCGCCTTGCGAATCGAACCGACATGATCCGCCTCTCCCAAATCACGCTCCGCCGCGGCGCGAAAACGCTGCTCGAAGGCGCCGACGCCGCGCTCAATCCCGGGGACAAGATCGGCCTGATCGGAGCGAACGGCTCGGGGAAGACGAGCCTCTTTGCGCTCCTGCGCGCCGAGCTGCACGCCGACAAGGGCGAGGTCGACTACCCGGCGCGCTGGCGCGTCGCCTGCGTCGCGCAGGAGACGCCGGCGCTCGATCGCCCCGCGCTCGAATACGCGATAGACGGCGACACCACGCTGCGAAAACTGGAAGCCCGGCTCGCCGACGCCGAAACCGTGAACGACGGTCATTTGATAGGCGAGCTCCACGCCGCGATGGGCGACGCCGATGCGTACACGGTGCGCTCGCGCGCCGAGCGGCTGCTGCACGGTCTGGGCTTTTCGCACGAGCAGATGGGCGAACCGGTCGCGAGCTTCTCGGGCGGCTGGCGCATGCGGCTGAACCTCGCGCAGGCGCTGATGTGCCCCTCGGACCTCCTGCTCCTCGACGAGCCGACCAATCACCTCGACCTCGACGCCATCCTCTGGCTCGAGGACTGGCTCAAACGCTACGCCGGGACGCTCCTCGTCGTCTCGCACGACCGCGATTTCCTGGACGGCGTGGTGGACGTGGTTGTCCACATCGACGCGAAGAGGCTCAAGCGTTATTCGGGCAACTACACGAGCTTCGAGCGCCAGCGCGCGGCCGGCGTGGTGCTCGCCGCGGCGCAGTACGAGAAGCAGCAGCGCGAGCGCGAACACCTGGAATCCTTCATCAACCGCTTCCGGGCGAAGGCCACCAAGGCGAAGCAGGCGCAAAGCCGCATGAAGATGCTCGCGAGGATGGAGGAGCTCGCGCCCCTGCACGTCTCCGCGCCCTTCTCCTTCGAGTTCCGCGAGCCGCTTAAGGCGCCCGATCCGCTCCTGGTGCTGGAGGACGCGGACGCCGGCTACAGGATGGAAAGCGTGCCGGACAAGATCGTCGTGCGCGGCATCAAGTTCTCCTTGCAGAGCGGTCAGCGCTACGGCCTTCTCGGCATCAACGGCGCGGGGAAATCGACCTTCATCAAGACCGTCGCCGGAGAATTGAAGCCGCTCGCCGGCAAGGCGATCTTCAACAAAGGCCTCGCGGTCGGCTATTTCGCCCAGCACCAGATCGAGATGCTTCGATACGACGAATCGCCGCTGTGGCACCTCTCGCGCATCGCGCGGAACACGCGCGAGCAGGACCTGCGCAACTACCTCGGTGGCTTCAACTTCCCGGGCGACATGGCGACGACTTCGATCGAGACTTTCTCCGGCGGCGAGAAGGCCCGGCTCGCCCTCGCGCTCATCGTGTGGCAGCGCCCCAACCTGCTGCTCCTCGACGAGCCGACCAACCACCTCGACCTGGAAACGCGCGAGGCGCTGACCGTCGCCCTCGCGCAGTTCGAGGGGACGCTGGTGCTCGTCTCGCACGACCGGCACCTCTTGCGCGCCACCACCGACCAGTTTCTCATCGTCGCCGAAGGCAGGCTGCAAGCCTTCGACGGCGACCTCGAGGATTACCGCGAGTGGCTGTTCAGGACCAAGCTCGCGCCCGCGGAAGCCGTGCCCTTGCCGGAAGCCGAGAAGCCTGCCGCTGCGGCGCCGCCGGTCGCTTCGACCCGCCGCGGCCAGAAGCGCAAGGAAGCCGAGGATCGTCAGCGCCAGTCCGCGGCGAGAAAGCCGATCGAGTCGCGAATCAAGCGGCTGGAAGAGCTGATGGCGAAGCTGAACGCGCAGAAATCCGCGATTGACGCGCGGCTCGCAGACCCGGCGATCTACGGCGAGGCGGAAAAGGACGCCCTGAAGGCGCTGATCGTCGATCAGGCTTTCGTCGCGCGCGAGCTGGCGCAGCTGGAAGCCGAATGGCTGGAGCAGCAGCAGAAGCTGGAGCAGCTCGCGGCCTAGTCCGCGGCTCCGCCCGGACAGGCGTACGTTTCATCGCGCTCCCCTTTTCCGCACAAGAATGTGGACAGCATTGTGCTTGCGGTGTACCGTACATGTTTCATGGAGGCATGAAATATGGATGACAGGCCCGGCATCCCCCGCATCGCCCATCTGCTCGCCGATCCGGCGCGCGCGACCATGCTCTGGGCCCTGGTCGACGGAACGCTGCGGCCCGCGGGAGAGCTGGCGTACGCCGCGAACATCTCGGCGCAGTCGGCGAGCGCGCACCTCGCCAAGCTCGTGGAGGGCGGATTCCTCTCTTCGGAAGCGCAGGGGCGGCACCGCTACTTCCGCATCGCGAGCCCCGAGGTCGCCGATGCGATGGAGAGCTTCGCCTCGCTCAGCGCCGCGGTCCGGCCGCGCTCACCGCGCAGCGTTCTGCCCTCGCGCTCGGTGCCGGTCCAGTTCCTCACCGCCCGCACCTGCTACGACCACCTCGCCGGCGAGACGGCGGTCAAGATCCTGGAGGCCATGCTGAAGGCGCGCTGGCTCGCCGCCGACGGACGCGACTATGCCGTCACGCGCCTGGGCGAGAAGCGGCTCGCGGCGCTGGAGGTAGATCTGGCCGCGGCGCGCGAGTCCCGCCGAACGTTCGCGCGCGCCTGCGTGGACCTGACGCAGCGGCGCCCGCACCTGGGCGGCGCGCTCGGCGCGGCGCTGCTCGATCTGTACGTCTCAAAGCTTTGGATCCAGCGCGCGCGGCGCTCGCGCGTGGTGAGCATCACACCCAAGGGGCGGGAAGCATTTCGCGGATTTTTCGGAGCCTGAAGATCCCCCGAGACAGTCAATCCGGGGCGGAGTGCACCTTGCCCCGCAGCTTCTTGACCTCGCCGCGCCGGATCTTGCCTTCGAGGCGCTTCTTCTGCGAGCCTCGCGTCGGCCGGGTCGGCCTGCGCTGGCGCGGAACGACGGCCGCGAGCGCCACGAGCTCGTGCAACCGGGCGAGCGCTTCTTCGCGGTTGCGCTCGAGGCTGCGGTGCTGCTGCGACTTGATGACGAGCACGCCGTCGCGCGTGATGCGCTGGTCGCGGGAGGCGAGAAGCCGCGACTTGACGTGCTCGGGGAGCGAAGAGGCGCGGATGTCGAAGCGCAGATGCACCGCCGAGGAGACCTTGTTGACGTTCTGGCCCCCCGCGCCTTGCGCGCGGATCGCGCTGAGCTCGATTTCGGACTCGGGGATCGCGATTGCGGAGGAAGGGCTCGACATAGCCTCTATTCTGCCCTCCCGCGGCCGCCGGGCGCGAGACAATCTCGGGGCCGGATCGGCGCCTTGCACGCCGCGTGCGCGTCCGTTAACCTGAACCGGCCTGCCCGAGGTTCCCGAAAGGAGAAGCCATGAACGAGGCTCAATACCCGCCTAGACTGCTCTTCCCGGCTCTCAGGCCCCTTTACGTGTTCCTCGAGCCGCTGTCGTGGCTTCTGATCCGTTGCGCGTGCGGATTGATTCTCGCCGTGCACGGCTGGGGCAAGATCACCCGCGGCGCGCAGGCGATGGCGCCGACGTTCGCGAAGCTGGGATACGAGCACCCCGTCGCTCTCGTCTATCTGCTCATCTTCGTCGAGTTCTTCGGCGGAATCGCGATCGCCGCCGGATTGTTCACGCGTTTCTTCGCGGCTGCGGTCGCGATCGAGATGGCGGTGATCACCTTCGTCCATTATTGGACCAATGGATTCTCCTGGCTCAACCGCGGCTACGAGTTCACCTTGCTGTGGGGGCTGGTCGCCCTCGCGATTCTCTGGCGCGGCGGCGGGCCTTATTCGCTCGACCGGAGGATGGGCGTGGAGTTATAGTCCCCATTGAAAGCCTGAGTTGACCGACCCGCAACGAGGCGGCCGGGCGCCCGCCGCTCCGCCGCAATCCTTCGCCGCGCTCCGCCACCCCGGCTACCGCGCCTATTTCGTCGGCTCGGCGCTGGCGATGATGGCCGATTCGATCGAGCACGTGATCAGCTACTGGATCATTTTCCAGAAATTCCACTCACCGGCGCTGGGCGGATTCGCGATGCTCTCGCACTGGCTGCCGTTTCTCTTCTTCTCGGTGCTGTCGGGCGCGCTCGCCGATCGTTTCGACCCGCGGCGCATCATCCAGATCGGCATGGCCTTGTTCGTGGCCGCCTCGCTCGGCTGGGGCGTGCTGTTCCTTACCGGCACGCTGCAGATGTGGCACGCCGCGGCCCTCCTCGTCATACACGGATTCGCCGGCGTGTTCTGGCACCCTTCCGCGCAGCTCCTGATCCACGACATCGTCGGCACGGCGAATCTCCAGAGCGCGGTGCGCCTGTCCGCCACGGCACGCTACCTCGGGCTGCTGCTCGGGCCGGCGGTGGGCGGGGTCTTGCTGCTCGCGCTCGGGCCGGCGCACGGCCTCTTGCTAAACGCGCTGATCTACCTTCCGCTCGTGCTGTGGCTGTGGAAGGCGCCCTACGGACCGCGCTTCAGGAGAGGCGCGCCGGCGCCGGTGCGCGCGGTGAAGGGGTTCAGCGACATCGTCTCCACGATCCGCGCCATCTCAGGCAGCCGCACCATCGTCTCGATGGTCATGCTCGCGGGTGTCACGTCGTTCTTCGTCGGCAACGGCTACCAGCCGCAGATGCCGGAGTTCGCGCACGATCTCGGCCACGGCGATCCCGACCTGTCCTACAGCATGCTGCTCGCCGCCGATGCGGCGGGAGCGCTATTCGCGGGATTCCTGCTCGAGAGCCGCGGCCTCCTGCAGGCCAAACCGCGAACGGCCCTGCTGCTCGCGATGCTGTGGTGCTGCGCCATCGGCGGCTTCGCCGCCTCGACGTCCTACGCGCTTGCGCTCGCGATCCTGTTCGCCGTAGGGTTCCTCGAGCTTTCGTTCAACGCCATGGCGCAGACGCTGGTGCAGCTGCACGCGCCGGCGCCGATCCGCGGCCGCGTGATCGGGCTCTACATCCTGTTCGCTCTCGGCATGCGCGCTTTCTCAGGCCTCACCATCGGCGTCGTGGGCGGGCTCATCGGCATCCACTGGTCGCTCGCCCTTTCCGCTCTGCTGCTGCTCTCGGTGACCGCAGGATTGCTCGCGTTCACGCCGCGCACAGCGCGCCCGACATGAAAACGCTCCAGACATCGCACGGCGCCGATTCCCCGTACGCCTGGACCCGCCTTTGGGTCGCGCTCGCGCTGGTGACGATCGGCGGCGCGGGGATGTACTCGATGGCGGTGGTGCTGCCGCCGCTGCAGGAGGAGTTCGGGATCGCGCGCGCCGATGCCTCGCTCCCCTTCACGCTCACCATGATCGGGTTCGGGCTGGGCAGCGTGCTGATGGGAAGACTCTCGGACCGTTTCGGCGTGATCGTTCCGGTGCTGGTCGGCTCGGTGAGCCTCGGGGTCGGCTTCATCGCTGCGCGTTTTTCGCAGAACCTCCTGCAGTTCACGGCGATCCATGGGTTGCTGATCGGGGTCGGAACTTCAGGCACCTTTGTTCCGCTGGTCGCGGACATCAGCCTGTGGTTCACGCGCCGGCGCGGCATCGCGGTGGCGATCGTGATGAGCGGCAACTACCTCGCAGGCACGGTGTGGCCGCCCCTGATGCAGCACTTCATCGACACCACCGGCTGGCGCGCGACCTACATGGGGACCGGCCTGATCTGCTTGTTCGCAATGCCGCTGTTTGCGCTCGCCCTCCGACGGAAGCCGCCCGCGATCGCCGGGCTTCCGCCGGCGGGTGCGGGTGCGCGGGGAGTGCCGTCGAACCCCGAGGGGCCGCTCGGGTTCTCGCCCAACCAGCTGCAGGGGCTGCTGTGCGTGTCGGGGATCGCGTGCTGCGTCGCGATGTCCATGCCCCAGGTGCACATGGTGGCGTACTGCGCGGATCTGGGCTTTCCCGCCGCGCGCGGCGCCGAGATGCTCGCGCTGATGATGGGGTTCGGCATCGTCAGCCGCCTCGCCTCGGGCTGGATCGCCGACCGCATCGGGGGATTGCGCACGCTGCTGCTGGGCGCCGTGCTCCAGGCAACCGCGCTCGCGCTGTTCCTGCCCTTCGACCGCCTCGCCGCGCTCTACGCGGTCTCGGCGCTCTTCGGCCTCTTTCAGGGAGGCATCGTGCCTTCCTATCCCCTTATCGTGCGAGAGTACTTCTCGCCACGCGAAGCGGGCGCGCGCACCGGCACGGTGATCATGGCGACGCTCGTCGGCATGGCGCTCGGCGGCTGGATGCCCGGATGGATTTTCGACGCGACCGGTTCCTACCGCGCGGCGTTCGTCAACGGCATCGCCTGGAGCCTGGTGACGATCGGGATCACGCTCTTTCTCCTGTTTCGCGCGCGTCCCGGTTGGGGCCTGCCCGCGACGCCCGGTGCCCGCGCGCAATCGCGCCATCCATCTTGAATCCTTGAGACCGTTGGAGAACCCCATGCGCTACGAGCTCTATTACTGGCCCTCGATACAGGGCCGCGGAGAATTCGTGCGGCTCGCGCTGGAGGAAGCGGACGCCGACTACATCGATGTCGCGCGAAGGCCGCAGCGCGGCGTTGCGGCGTTGACGCGCTTCCTGGAGGGCAGATCCGGGGGACGCCCGCCGTTCGCTCCGCCGTTCCTGAAAGCGGGGAAACGGGTGATCGCGCAGACGGCGAACATTCTCCTGTGGCTCGCCCCGCGCCACGGCCTCGCGCCGAAGAGCGAGCCGGCGCGTCTCTGGGCGCACCAGCTCCAGCTCACCATCGCCGACTGGCTGGTCGAAGCGCACGATGCGCATCACCCGATCGGGGGCGCCTTCTACTACGAGGACCAGAAACCCGAATCGAAGCGCCGCGCCGCGCACTTCACCGCCGCGCGCCTGCCGAAATTCTTCGGCTACTTCGAGCGGGTGCTCGAGCGCGAAAAAGGCGGATGGCTTCTCGGCAAGGCGTTTTCCTACGCCGATCTGTCGCTGTTCCAGATGATCGCCGGCCTGCGCTACGCCTTCCCCCGCGCGATGCAGGGGCTGGAGACGAAATACCCGCGCCAAGTCGCGCTGCACGACCGCGTCGCGTCGCGGCCGCGCATCGCCGCTTACCTCGCGTCGAAGCGGCGCGTCGACTTCAACCAGCACGGGATCTTCAGGCATTATCCGGAACTCGACGCCTAGCGATCCGGAGCGGAGGTCCAGACGGTGCACGAGATAGTCAACATCCTCCTCGTAGACAACGAGCCCGGCGGCTTGCTGGCTCTGGAGGCGATACTCGAGCCGCTCGGGCAGAAGCTGATCACCGCGAGGTCGGGCCACGAAGCGCTGCGGCATCTGCTCGCGCACGATTTCGCTCTCATCCTGCTCGACATCCGGATGCCGGACCTGGACGGGTTCCAGACCGCCGCGCTGATTCGCGAGCGCGGGCGCAACCGCGTTACCCCGATCATCTTTCTCACGGCGAGCGACGAGAGCGAAGCGCAGAAGTTCCGCGGGTACGCCGTCGGTGCCGTGGACTACGTCTTCAAACCTCTTCAGCCGGAAATTCTCCGCTCCAAGGTATCGGTATTCGTCGATCTGGCCCGGACCACGGAAGTGATGCGCAAGCAAGCAGCGGAGCTCGAGGCCGCAAACAGGGACCTCGAAAGCTTCAGCTATTCGGTCTCGCATGACCTGCGCGCGCCGCTGCGGGCCATCGACGGGTATTCGAACATTCTGCGGGAGAGCTGCGGCGACCGGCTGGGGGACGAGGACAAGCGCCTGCTCGGAAAAATTCTCGAAAACACCCAAAGGATGGGAACGCTGATCGAGGACCTGCTCGCGTTCTCCCAGCTCGGGCGCCGCCCCATCTTCGCCGCGGAAATCGACATGGAGGCGCTGGCGCGCGAAGTCGTCGACGAGCTCCGCAGCGCGCCCGGGCAACAGGTGCCGAACTGCGTCCTGACGCCGCTGCCAGCCGGCTGGGGCGACCGCTCGCTCGTCCGCCAGGTCTGGCTCAACCTGCTTTCCAACGCGATCAAGTTCACCGGAGCGACGGAAGTCCCTTCGATCGAACTGGGCGGCGGCAGCGAGGACGGGAGGAACGTCTATTACGTCAAGGACAACGGCGCCGGATTCGACATGCGATATTACGGCAAGCTGTTCGGCGTGTTCCAGCGCCTGCATAGCTCGAGAGAGTTCCCGGGCACCGGGGTGGGGCTCGCCATCGTGCAGCGCGTGGTGGTTCGCCATGGCGGCCGCGTGTGGGCCGAGGGCCAACCGGGCAAAGGCGCGACGTTCTATTTCGCGCTGCCCAAGAAGGGGCCGGTGAGCGGGTCGTCGGCCCAATCCGGAGGAAAGAAGTGACACATACGTCCAGAACCGCAGTCCGGATTGCACTTATCCCGATCGCCCTCGTGTTGGCGTCGCAGCCAGTCGCCGCGCAGGAGTATCCGGCGCGCGAGATCCGCTCGATCTGCAACTTCGCGGCCGGATCCGGCGCCGACATCCTGGTGCGCTACTACAGCGACAGGCTGGCGCGGCTCGCCGGCAAGCCCGTCCTCGTCGAGAACAAGGTGGGCGCGCAGGGGAACATCGCCACGGAATACGTCGCGCGCGCGAAGCCCGACGGGTACACCATCATGATCACGCCGGCCAGCTCCACGCTCGCCGCGGCGCGGCACATCTTCAAGCAGCTCTCTTTCGACCCCGTCAGGGATTTCACGCCGGTCACGACGCTCGCCAAACTGAGCTTCGCGATCGCGGTGGATGCGAAAAGGCCGATCCATTCGATCGGCGAGCTGACCGAGTACCTGAAGAAGAAGCCCGGCGACGGCAATTACGCCACCGGCTCCAACACGGGCCTCGTCGCAGCGGAGCTCTACAAGGAAATGGCAGGTCTCAAGAGCACGCACATCCCGTACAAAGCCGCTCCGAACGCGTTGAGCGACCTGCTGGGCGGAGAAGTGGACTTCATGTCCTACGACGTGACTTTCCTCATGGCGCAGGCACGCGCGGGCCGCGTCCGCATGCTCGCCCTCACTTCGGCGACGCGCCTGAGCATGCTGCCGGAGGTGCCCACCATGGCGGAGTCGGGCTTCCCGGGCTACGACCTCACGCCCTGGTTCGGGGCCGTCGTTCCGGCCGGAACGCCCAAGGCTATCGTCGACAAGCTGGCCGCCTGGTTCAACCAGATCTCGTCGAGCGAGGAGACGCGCAAATTTCTCGAGAACGTCGCTACCGATCCATTCCCGGGCACATCCGAATCCATGGCGGCGCTGATCAGGGTGGAAAGCGAGAATTGGGGTCGATACTTGAGGCTCGCGAAAATCGAGCCGCAATAGGCCGGGGCCCGAAGCTATCGTCTGGCGACGATCATCCGCCGCGCGTCGCGCGCGAGCACGCGCCCCGGAAGTCCCTGCTGCCTGAGCTTCTCGTAGAAAGGCGGCGTCATGATCGCAAAGGCCTCGGCGTGCTCCTGCCAGAGCTCGACGAATTCTTCGACCGAACTGACGAACTTCCAGGGCTCCGTCGCGATCCCCGGTGCGAGTTCGTCCTTGTACCGGACGAGTGTCACGGGGCGGCCGAGATAGAAGGGGACGCTCTGATCGAAGCTCGCCACGCTGTAGAAGGGCAGCTCCCGCGGGAACCGCAGTTTTTCGCCGACCACGGCTTGCATGATCCGCTCCGAAGAGTAGTGCTCGTCGAGAACGTGCGTGCCCGAGAGCGCAATCTGGACGGCTAGCAGGCTGCCCAGGCCGACAACCGCGATGGACGCTTCGTCCGATGCGCGGCGCTGCAAGCGGAGTCCGGTGAGCCCCGCCGCCGACAAGACTAATCCCGCCGCGAGCAGCCAGATCGCGTAATGCGCGTCGAATTCCGTCCACGACAGGCGCGCGTCCAGATGAGGGAGCACGGCTGCGAGCAAGCCCAGGGCGAGGCCGCTCGCGATGCAGGCAACGGCAGGCGCGCGGCGCGCGCGCTCGGACAGGGCCGGATAGTGCCGGGCGAGAAGAAGCAGGATTGCCGGAAGGGCGGGGAGCACGTAACCGGGGAGCTTCGAGTGCGATGCGCTGAAGAAGACCACCACCACGCCGGCCCAGATGACGAGAAAGCGGTCGATCTTGAAGCCCGGAGGAGCCGCAGTTCTCCACGCTCTTGCGAGCGCCGCGGGGATGCTCGGCGTCCAGGGCAGCAGCCCGACGAGCAACACGGGAACGAAGTACCACCATGGACCGGGCCGGTGGTGATCGGGCAGCAGGTAGCGTTCGAAATGCTCGCGGATGAAAAAGAAATGAAAAAACTCGGGGTTCCTCTGCTGCGCCAGGACGAACCACGGCAGGGCGATCGCGGCGAACGCGGCGAGCCCCGGCGCCCAGTGCAGGCGCTTGAGCGGTGACAGATCGCGCTCGAGCGCGACGTAGACCAGAAGCGCGAGCGCCGGGATCACGATCCCCACGATGCCCTTGCTCAAGACGGCGCACGCCATCCCCGCCCATGCGAGGATCATCCACCCTCGCTCCGCGGAGAGGGTGACGCCCGCGCGCCGGCTCAAGAGAAAACCCAGCATCGCAACGGTCAGAAAGAACGTCAGCCCCATGTCCAGAGTCAGGAACTGGCCGCCGAGAAAGTATCCCCAGCAACCCGCGGCCATCAGCGCGGTCGGGAGCCACGGCGAGCGGGGAGCGAGGCGAAATCCCGCGAACGCCATGAGCGCGATCCCGAGGAAGCCGGTGTAGGCCGGCCACAGGCGCGCCGTCCACTCGTCCACACCGAGCACCGCGAACGCGCCCGCGGTCGCCCAGTACTGAAGGGGTGGCTTCTCGAGGTACTTGATCCCGTTGAGCCGCGGCGTCACCCAGTCGTCCGAATCGAGCATCTCGCGGGCGATGTCGGCGTAGCGCCCTTCGTCGGGAGTGAACAGTCCGCGGTGCTCGAGCCCCGCGAACCATGTCAGGGCGCAGATCAGGAAAGCACCTGCGACCCAGCGGGATTTCGAGGCGGAGACGGTGAGCATGGGAGAGGATTCTTCTTATGCCAACGGGCAGCGTTAGACGTCAGTGTGAAGGGCAGGGAGCTAGCATGAGCCGGCGTGCCTTGCTGAGTGCTGACGAGAGCTTTCAGTTGGCTGTCGGGATAGCTTTACAATCGCTCTTCCCGCACCGAAACGCGCATGCCGACCGTGTCTTCCTTCCCGACGCCATCGCAGCAATCGACAAAGGTCATTTCCTGGGCGCTGTACGACTGGGCGAATTCCGCGTTCGCCATCACGGTGATGTCGGCGTTCTTCCCGTTGTTCCTGAAGCAATACTGGAGCGACGGCGCGGATGCCACGATCACGACGTTTCGATTGGGTCTTGCCAATTCCATCGGAGGAATTGTCATTGCGCTTCTTTCGCCGATTCTCGGCGCCATCGCCGACCAGGGCGGGACGAGGAAGCGCTATCTGATTCTCTTCGCGGCAATGGCGATCGTCATGACCGGCGCCCTGCAATTCGCGGCGCGCGGCGAATGGACGCTCGCGATCGCGCTGTACGTGCTGGCGGTGATCGGGTTCTCCGGCAGCAATTCCTTCTACGATGCGCTGCTCGTGAGCGTCGCCATCGAGCCCCAGCTCGACAAGGTGTCCAGTCTCGGTTTCGCCCTGGGGTATCTCGGGGGCGGCCTGCTCTTCGCCCTCAATGTCGCGATGGTCTTGTGGCCCGCTCGCTTCGGCCTCGTCGATGCCTCGGAATCGGTGCGCTTGTCGTTCGGCATGGTCGCCGTGTGGTGGGCGATCTTCTCGGTTCCACTACTCGTATTCGTCAAGGAGCCGGACGCAGCGGGCCGCCTGTCGCGCGAGTCGGCGGCATCGGCTGGGATCCGGCAACTCGCCGCAACGTTTCGCGACATTCGGCGATTGCGCATCGTCCTGCTCTTTCTGCTCGCATACCTCCTCTATATCGACGGGGTCGGCACGCTGGCGCGCATGGCGCTCGACTATGGCATGGCTCTCGGCTTCGACGAGAAGAAGCTCATCGTCGCGCTGCTGATCACGCAGTTCGTGGGTTTTCCTGCCTCCATCGCCTTCGGCCATCTCGGCGCGCGATTCGGCACGAAGGCCGGGATCACTATCGGCCTCGGAACCTATATTACGGCCACGCTTTGGGCTTACTGGATGGAAAGCACCTGGGAGTTCTACGCGCTGGCGGTCGTGATCGGACTGGTTCAGGGCGGCGTGCAGTCGCTGTCGCGGTCGCTTTTCGCGCGCATCACGCCGGCTGCGAGAGCCGGGGAATTCTTCGGCTTCTACAACATGCTCGGGAAATTCGCGGCGGTGATCGGACCGCTGCTGATGGGCTCAGCCGCCCTCGCGACCGGCAGCTCCCGCGCCGCGGTTCTCGTCATCGTGGCGCTGTTTCTCGCGGGCGGGATCCTGCTGTATTTCGTCGACGAGCGGGAGGGCGCGCGGCTGGCGGGGGAAACGTGACCCATGCGGAACGGCTCCGAATGGATTTTGCAGCGCTCAGAACCCCGAGCAGCCCGGCGCGATATCGCCAGCGACGTTCCCCGAAAGCGTCAGGAGTCCCGTGTTGGCCACGCTCGACTCGCTATCTAGGCACTGTAGTCCGAAGCCCGTGTTGCCCGACACGGCCGTACTCGGCGGCAAGATCAGGAGTGCCGAGCCCAGGAGGAGCCGGATCCCGTCACCCGGGTTGTTCTGAATCGTGCTCCCAAACAGCTGGGCTTGAGATTTGAGGCTCAGCCCCAAGCCGACGCCGCTATTGCCGCTGATCACGGCGTCCCGAATCACAATCGACGCCCCCAAGATACCGAATACTCCGCCAGCGCTGCCGGTCCCGTTGCCAGTGATCGTGTTGACGGTCGGTAAGCCAAGGCCCGGATCGCCGATCACGACACTCGCGCTGCGGGCAAACACGCCCTGCGTGACGTTGCCGCTGATGGTGTTGCCGCCCGCGATGACGGCAGCCGAGCTAATCACCAATACGCCGCCTCCGGGCGCGGCCGGGTCGGCGCCGTTTCCGGTGATCTGATTCATCGCGATAGACGCCGCGCTGCCGTTCGAGACGACGATGCCGCTCGAACCATTCATGCTGATCGTATTGCCGCCGGGGGCGTTCCGATTGTCGACGCCGATCCGGGCGGAGCCGCCATCAAGCACGAGGACTCCGTTGCGGTTCTGGCTCACCGCCGAGTTCACGACGGTCGCCTGGGCCGCCGAGACGACGACGCCATCACGCGGATTGAGCTGGATCGTGCAGCTGTCGATGACGCCACTCGCGCCGAAGACGAAGGCGATTCCGGTCCGGCCGGTGTTCTGGACCGTCGCATTCCGGACTGTAAGCCCCGCCGCGCCGCTCACCGTGATGCCGTTTCGCCCCCCGGTGATCGTGAGCCCTTCAAGGGTCGCGCGGCTGGCAGTCACAGTCACCGTATCGATGTTCGGATCGGGCCCCGCGATGCCGCCGCCGAAGCCGGTTTCCCCCCGAATGGTGACGTCGCTCCGATCGATGAGCACGGACTCATTGCAGGTGCCTCTGACCAAGACGAGCAGCGGCCTGCTCTCGTTGCCTCGGGTGAACGCCCTGGAGATCGTCTCGCCTTGGGTGCAGTCCACGTTCACCACCCCTGGTTTCTCCTGAGCGAGCGCCGTTGAGGTCGCGGCGAGCACCAAAAGGCCGCCGAGCATTCCGCCGAGGCCGGCGTGGGTGCGAAGAATATCTGTACGAAGTGAGTTCATGGTTCCTCCTCTCAGCTTGGCGCACGGGGACGGTGCAGCCCGACGTGCATTGGTTTGATCGATTGTTCAAAGCACCGTCTCCATGTTGCGCAGACGCTGCGCGACCCACAATCCCATGATCCGGTGAGAAGGAGGCTGCATGCGGCTACGAACCCCCGTGCCGCTACGCCTTGCCGGGCATCTGCAGCTCAACCGCTCGCATCACTGCAGCGGTCGCCGAATGGACGTCCAGCTTGCGGTAGGCATTCTTGATGTGGCTTCCGACGGTGTTGAGCGACACGCCGAGCCTGTCTCCGATCTGCGAATAGCTCAGGCCGCTCGCCAGGAGGCAAACGACATCCGATTCGCGGGCGGTCAGCGCAACGGCTGCTGCATGCGCGAGCGTCCGTGCGTGCAAGCGTTCCACCAGCTTTCTCGCGACGAACGGGCTGAGCGGCGAGCCGCCCGCGCGCAGTTTCAGCGCGTGTCCCACTAGCTCGTGCGCATCACAGGGTTCGAGGACACAACCCGCGGCGCCCGCCTCGAGGGCGGCGATCAGCGCTTCCTCCGTCCCGGCCGGGGCGATGAGCAGGATCTGGCAGCTCGCGAGCACGCGCTTTGCCGCCCGCACGAATTCCACGCCGTTCATGTCCGGCAGCGGCAGACGGACGAACAAGACCTCCGGCCGCCGCGCGGCAAGACACGCCAGGGCTTCGCGCCCGCTCGCCGCGCAATCGGCGAATAGGACTTGCGGCTCGATGCCGATCGCGGATGCCATCCTCTCGCGCGCATCGCGGTCTTGCGTTACGAGGAGGATTCGCATGGTCGATGTCCGGTTCGACTGCGACGTAAGAGCTACTGCGAGCCTTCCTGGGGTCCATACCTGCCACCGGTATTGGGGTAGCCACTACTACTGCCATAGCCGCCCCAGACAATCATCTTGCTTCCGGTCCAGACCGCCGTGTGTTGGGCCCTTGCGGAGGGCACACCGGTGTTCGAGGTCGGCGCCCAAAGATCTGTCACAGGGTTGTATCGGGCACCCGAATTACTAAAGTAGGAATAGTCTTGGCCACCCCAGACGATCATCTCTCTGCCGGTCCAGACCGCCGTGTGGTAGTACCTTACCGAGGGCACGCTGGTGTTCGAGGTAGGCACCCAAACGTCTGTCGCGGGGTTGTATCGCCCACCCGAATCAAGAGAGTTCGAAGGAAGGCCGTAACCACCCCAGACAATCATCTCGCTGCCGGTCCAGACCGCCATGTCCCAGTACCTTGCGGAGGGTGCACCGATGTTCGAGGTCGGCACCCAAATGTCTGTCACAGGGTTGTATCGCGCACCCGAATTGGTAACGGAGACGCGGTTGTAGCCACCCCAGACAATCATCTCGCTGCCGGTCCAGACCGCCATGTGCCAGTACCTTGCGGAGGGTGCACCGATGTTCGAGATCGGAGTCCAAACGTCTGTCACGGGGTTATATCGCGCGCCCGAATTAAGAACGCTGAAAGAAATGCCTTCGCCTCCCCAGACAATCATCTCGCTGCCGGTCCAGATCGCCGTGTGGTATCTCCTTTCGGAGGGCGCGCCGATGTTCGAGATCGGAGCCCAAACGTCTGTCACGGGGTTGTACCGCGCACCGGTATTTTGAAGCCCCCCATAGTTGGCCCAGCCGCCCCAGACAATCATCTCGCTACCGGTCCAGACCGCTGTGTGCCAGATCCTTTCCGAGGGCGCATGGTGGGTCGAGGTCGCCTGCCAAGTACCTAATCCCGGCGCTTCGGTCGTAAAGGTCCATGAATAGCTTGCCGCCACGGGGTTGCCGGCCAGATCCATGATCCCCGTCGTCACGATTGCCGTATAAGACATCGAATTTGCAAGGATCGGAGCCAGGAACGCAGCGGTGTTGCCTCCACTGGTTACGCGGATTGTCCCGTTCACCGGATTCTGGCTGCTGTCCATCAGGATGAAGGTGCTCGAATTCACGCTGTTCGGATCAATGCTTTCACTGAAAGTAACGAGTAGCTCAATATTCTCCGTGGCGACACCGTCGGTTTCGTTCGCGGGGGATGTTGAGATCACCCTGGGGGGAGTCGTGTCGGGGTTAGCATCCGAGACAAAACCCCACTCGTAGTCGGCGACCATGGAGTTGCCTCTAGCGTCCCTGACCCCGTTAGTAATAATGGCTGTATATGGCGTGAGGTATCCAAGAAATCTTGCAGGCGCGAATGTCGCGACGTCGCCGGCCGCGGTCACGGTCACGGTTCCACTCACGAGCTTGTTGCTGCCATCCTTCAACAAGAACGTGCTGGGGGTTATGGTGGCGCTATCCATCTCTTTGCTAAACCTGACGAAGAGCACGCCATTGACCGGCACCTCCGTCGCTTCGTTCACGGGATTGGTGGATATCACCGTCGGCGGCATCTCGACAGTGAGTGTTTGACGCACCTGAGCGCCGGCGCTATTGGTAACGATCAGCGTGAAGGTCGTGGGGGTGCTGAGGACGGGGGTGGCTACAGACACGCCGCTCGTCAGGGGGCCTAGTCCCTCAATCTGGCCGCCGCCCTGGAACACGGCGGTGAGCACCGTGCTCTCGCCGGGATGAATAAAGGCTCTCTCTGCGGTAAAGCTCTCAATCACAGGCGGCGCATAGACGTGCACGGTCCAGGATTGCCTGGCTTGTCGTCCGCAGATGTCAGGTTCGGTGGCGATGACGAACGGCACATCCGTGTTCGCCTGGTTCGACTGAGGCGTCCAAGAGAAGCCAGTCCAACCAGTACTCGCTCCCGCCGGCAACTGCACCCAAACGATGTCCCCGCAAGTCATGGTGACAAAAAGCGGAATGAACCAACAGGTGTAGGCCGCGCCGACGCCGTATCCGTAGTGGTAACCAGCGGTCGCAACGGTTGGCGGGTAGGAATTGATTCGTGGTGGAGGTGCGGAAAAAGGACAACTACTGCTATCGTCACCGCCGCCACAGGACGTCAAGGCAATCACGGATAGCCCCGCCAGCAGAGCACCGCGGAAGTTTGTCCATATCAACGCGACTGCCGCTTTCGCTTCGATTCTCATGACCCGCTACCTCCCATGAACCTGTGACTGCCCGTGTATTCAGCAGCGACCGTGCCAATCTCGTAACTAATTGTTGTTTTGTACTTTTGTTCATCTGAATCGGTTATTCTTCAAGCAATCTCTGGCATTTGTTGCTTGGTCGGCATACATTGGATGCATGTCCACCACCCGGTTAGGCACCCCCGACCGCGACTTCTTCACCGCCCTCGCCGACGTCGTTTTCGGCAATCCCTTCACCCCGCAACGCGACCAGCTGATCGTGCGGCTCGCCCCTGGCGCGCCGCTCGGCGATCTGACGAGCGATCGCGAAGCGCTCGCGCGCGTGGTGGGGCCGCGCCTGGAGCCGTGGCTGCGCGAAGGCGCGTCTGCATTGCAGAAATTGAGCGCCGAGGACCGGCGCCTGCTCGAGCCGGGCTTTCTATATGTGTGCTACCACCGCTGTGTGCCGCAGCTCGACGCGCTGATCGAGCGCCAGGCGGGACAGGGCGGCGCGCCTCTCGCGGTGCCGTTCGGCGACGACTCGATCGCGGATCTGGTGCGCAGCGGTTTTCCGGAGGAGCGTGCGGTGCGTTTTTTCGCGCTCTTTTTCCAGTTGCGGCGCGCGTTCCATTTCATCGAGCGCTCGCTCGCCGGTGAATGCGAATCGATGCGGCGCTTGCGCGAGGCGCTGTGGAACAACGTCGTCACGCACGACATGCGCGGCTACGAGGCCGCGCTCTGGAATCGCATGGAGGATTTCTCGACACTTCTCCTCGGCGAAACCGGGACCGGAAAGGGGTCCGCCGCGGCCGCGATCGGGCGCTCGGAGTTCATCCCTTACGTCGTGGAGCAGCGCCGGTTCGCGGCCAACTTCGCCGAGAGCTTCATCACGATCAACCTGTCGCAGTTCCCGGAGACGCTGATCGAGTCGGAGCTCTTCGGCCACCGCAAGGGCGCCTTCACCGGCGCGATCGAGCACCACGAGGGCGTCTTCGAGCGCTGCAATGCGCACGGCGCGCTGTTCCTCGACGAGATCGGCGAGGCGTCGATACCGGTGCAGATCAAGCTGCTGCAGGTGCTGCAGGAGCGCACCTTCACCGCGCTCGGCGGGCACGAGAAGAAACGTTTCTCGGGGCGCGTCATCGCGGCGACGAACCGGCCGCTCGCCGCCCTGCGCCGCGACGGGCGCTTCCGCGACGACTTCTTCTACCGGCTGTGTTCCGACGTGATCGAGGTTCCGACGCTGAGGCAGCGCATCGCGGAATCGCCTGCCGAGCTCGAACAGCTGGTGCGGCTGCTCGTCGCGCGCGTCACCGGCGCAAAGGCGCCCGATCTCGTCGCAGCCGTGCTGGCGGCGCTGGGGAGCGGCCTCCCCAGCGGCTACGCCTGGCCGGGAAACGTGCGCGAGCTCGAGCAGGCGGTCCGGCGCATCCTGCTCACCGGCCGTTATGCAGCCGATAAACCCCAGTCGGCTCCGGGCGAAGAGGAGGCGCTGCTCGACAAGCTGCGCACGGGAGAACTCACGGCCGCGGACCTACTCGCGCAATATTGCGCGCTGCTCTACCGGCGTCTCGGGACGTATGCCGAGGTAGCCAAGCGGACCGGGCTCGATCCGCGCACCTCGCGCAAGTACGTCGAAAGCGGAAGATCAGGAAAGAGCGAGCGAGGAGCCGATCGAACTGAACTCCCATGAACATGGTATGCCGCTCCATCCGGTAACGGAGCACACTCCTTCCCTAGCCAAGAAGTTCTAGACCGGAGTCATTGTTGAGCACGCCGACCGACCCCTGCTCGCTCACCGCCGCAGAGCTGCTCGCGCTCTATCGCGCGACGCAGCTCTCCCCCGTCGAGGCGACGCGCGCGGTGCTCGAGCGCATCGAGCGGCTGAACCCGGTCCTGAACGCCTTCTGCCTCGTCGATGGCGAGGCGGCCGTCGCAAGCGCGACGGAATCGGAAACGCGCTGGATGAGGGGCGCGCCGATGGGCCCGCTCGATGGCGTCCCCGTCTCGATCAAGGACTTGATCCTCGCCCGCGGCTGGCCGACGCTGCGCGGCTCGAAAACGATCGATCCGAAGGGGCCGTGGGACGACGACGCGCCCGCGGTGGCGCGCTTGCGCGAGGCAGGGGCCGTGCTGCTCGGCAAGACGACGACTCCGGAATTCGGCTGGAAGGGCGTCACCGACAGCCCGCTCACCGGTATCACGCGCAATCCCTGGAACCCGCGAAAAACCCCGGGCGGTTCCTCAGGCGGCGCTGCCGCGGCGGTGGCCTCCGGGATGGGCCCGCTCGCGGTCGGCACCGACGGCGGCGGTTCGATCCGCATACCCTGCGCGTTCACGGGCCTGTTCGGCATCAAGCCCACCTTCGGCCGCGTACCCGCCTGGCCGCCCTCTCCCATGGGAACCGTCGCGCACGTCGGGCCGATCGCGCGCAGCGTTGCCGATGCCGCGCTCATACTCAGCGTCATGTCGCAGCCCGACTCCCGCGACTGGACAGCGCTGCCCTATGAGCGCCGCGATTACCGGGAAGGGCTCGAAGCCGGCGTGCGGGGCTTGCGCATCGCTTACTCGGCGAATCTCGGCTACGCCACGGTCGACCGCGAGGTCGCGGAGATCGTGGGGAAGGCGGTGCGAACGTTCGACGATCTCGGCGCGAAGGTCGAAGAGAGCGATCCCGGGTTCGAGAATCCGCAGGAAACGTTTTCGCGGCACTGGTTCCCGGGCGCGGCGCTTGTCGTGAGCAGCGTGCCGGCCAAAAAACGCTCGCTGATCGACAAAGGCCTGCGCGAGATCGCGCGCCGCGGCGAGCGCATCACAGCGCTCGAGCACTTCGAGGCGGCGCAGAAGCGAAACGAGCTCGGCCTCGTGATGAGCCGCTTCCACGAGCGCTACGATCTGCTCGTCACGCCGACGCTTGCCGTTGCGGCATTCGACGTCGGCAGGGAAGCACCGAAGAACGCGAAGGGATGGGTGAGCTGGACACCGTTCACTTTCCCCTTCAACCTGACACAGCAACCGGCGGCTTCCATTCCCTGCGGACTGACCCGCACGGGATTACCCGTAGGCTTGCACATCATCGGGCTGAAATACGCCGAGGCGCAAGTGTTGCGCGCCGCGCGGGCCTTCGAGGTCGCGCACCCGTTCGCCATGCCCGATCTCTCGAAGCTCGCGAAATGAACGTCAAATTTGCCGCGGCAATGCTCGCAGCCGTAGCCGCGCTCGCCATCGGCGAGGCGATTTCGCAGACGTACCCGGTCAGGCCGATCCGTTTCCTGGTCGGCTCGCCGCCCGGCTCGGGCAACGATCTGGTCAGCCGGCTCCTTGCGCAGAAACTCTCCGAGCGATTCGGCCAGCCTGTCGTCGTCGAAAACAGGCCCGGCGGAGCCGGGCTGCTCGCGAACGAAGCACTCGCAAAATCTCCGCCTGACGGCCACACGCTGGTGCTGCTTTCCGGCGCGCATCCGGCCACCGCGGCTCTCAACCGGGCGCTCCCTTACGATCCGGTGCGCGACTTCGGCATGGTGGGAACGGTGGTTGCCTATCCGCTGGTGATTTCGATCGCGCCCGGTTCGCCGATCCGCTCGTTCGCGGAGCTGCTCGAACGCGCGCGGGCCGAGCCGGGAAAATTGACCTACTCCATGACCCCGGGGACGCTGGTGCACCTGCTCGGCGAATGGATCAATATCGAGGCTGGCACGGCGATCCTCGGCGTGCCTTACAAGGGCAGCGCGAACGCCCTGGTGGATGTGTTGGCGGGCCGCGTCGATGCGACCATCGAAACGGGAACCGCCTCGTTGGGGCATATCCGGTCCGGCAAACTTCGCGCGCTCGCGGTGTCCTCGCCCGCGCGCCATCCGGCCCTGCCCGGGGTGCCGACGATCTCCGAGACGCTTCCCGGTGTGGAAGTGAATTCCTGGCTCGGCCTCGCGGTCCCGGCGGCGACACCGCGCGCGATCATCGATCGACTGAACGGCGAAATCCGCTCCATTCTCGAAATGCCCGACGTACGCCAACGCCTGGCCGATCTCAGCGGCGTGCCGGCGCCTTCCAGCCCCGAGGAAATGCGCGCGCTCGTCGAGCGCGAGATCGCGCGCTGGAAGCGCGTCGTCGACCTGAAGAACATCGAGCGGCAGAACTGATTCGTTGGCGGCAATCCTGGCGATCCCCTGCACGGCGGGCTCCTCCTTGGCTTGGAAAACCGATGTGTGCTCGCAGATGCTATCTTAGGCGGGCACACATGACGACCCCGGAGCACCCGATGATCCCAGTTTCGAAACCTTGGCCCGCCGCGGCGCTGCTCGCGGCGCTCTTCAATGCCGGTCCGCTGTGGGCGGCGCCCGCGCTCGAGAACGACTACGTGCTCGTGAGCCGCGACGACGCGCCGTGCGCTGAAGGCTCGACGCCGGGATGCGCGGAACGCGTGATCGTGGCGATGGGGGAGATCGAGCTGCGCTTCGGCAGGGTGCTGCGCGCGATGCGGCGCGGCGAGGTCGCGGTGTTCAAGGCGGGCGAATCCTACCGCCCTCCGACCGGCGGCCCCTTCTTCGAGGTGGCGATCAAGCCCAAACACCCGCCGGTCAAATCGCCCGCCGAGATCATCCCGCCGGCGAAGAACACGATCGTGTACGAGGGCGAGCGTTTCTTCATCTACGAGGAGCGGCTCGCGCCGGGGGACACGCGCGCGCGCCACAGCCACAGCCAGCGCGTCGAGATCCGCATCAACCAGGGGCCGCTCTTGCGGCAGATCATCGACGGCAAGGACGCGCCGCAGGAACCGCCGAGCGTGGTGAACTTCCGCGAGCCGATCATCCACAGCGTCACCAACGTCGGCGACATGCCGCTGTGGAACTTCATCCTCGAGTTCAAGCCGGCGAGCCGCTAAAGTCCATCACCTACTGCTACTGCAGGAGCCATCAAACCCATGGCAACCAAGAACAGACCCTTCGTCATCGCGCTCGAAGAGCATTACTGGGACGCAGACGTTGCGAAGACTTTCGGGAGCGGCGAAGCGCGCGACCCCGAGCTGCGCCGGCGGCTGGACGACCTGGGCGCGCTGCGCATCAGGGAGATGGACGAAGCCGGAATCGACGTGCAGGTGATCTCGCACGGCGCGCCTTCGACGCAGCGCCTCGACGCGGCGACCGCGGTTCCGTTCGCCAAGCGCGCGAACGACCGACTGCACGAGGCGGTGCGCGCTCACCCGGGCCGCTTCGCCGGCTTCGCCGCGCTTCCCACCGCCGACCCGAAAGCGGCGGCGGACGAGCTCGAGCGCTCGGTCACCAGGCTGGGTTTCAAGGGCGCGATGGTGCACGGACCGACCAACGGCGTGTTCTTCGACGACAGGCGCTTCTGGCCGATCTTCGAGCGCGCTCAGGCGCTCGACGTGCCGCTCTACATCCATCCGTCCTCGCCCGTGCAGGCGGTCGCCGACGCCTATTACAAGGACTATCTGGACAGGTTTCCGCAGCTCCTCACCGCGGCCTGGGGCTACACCGTGGAGACCGCCACCCACGGCATCCGCATGATTCTATCGGGCGCATTCGAGAAATATCCGCGCCTGAAGATCATCCTCGGGCATCTGGGCGAGTCGCTGCCCTTCTCCGCGTGGCGCATCAACATGGCGCTCTCGCGCGGAGCCGACAAACCCAGCACTTTCCGCGACACCTTCTGCGAGCACTTCTGGATCACCACGAGCGGCAACTTCTCCACGCCCGCGCTGATGTGCTGCATCATGGAGATGGGCGTGGACCGGATCCTCTTCTCGGTCGACTATCCCTTCGTGCCCAACCCGCCCGGAACGAAGTGGATGGAGGATCTGCCCCTGAGCCTGGAGGACCGGACCAAGATTCTCTCGGGCAACTGCAAGCGGCTGTTGAAGATGTAGCTCACTTCTTGTTGTTCAGTTCCTTCCACGGGTCCTTCACCGCCGTGCCCAGCGTCTCGATCTCGACGTTGGCGAGCTTGCCGCCGACCCTGCGTACTTCGCGCAGGTACTCGGGTTGAACGATGTCGCGCGTGGCGGGATCGATCGAGATCGGCCCGCGCGGGCTGTTCGGGTCCTTGAAATTCTTCAGGAGCTCCATGGTGCGGTCCGGGTCGATCTTGCCTTTCTGCTCCTTGATCACGTGCATGATCGCAGCCATGCCGTCCCAGCCGCCCACCGCGACGAAGTTGGGCGTCTCGTTCGCACCGTAGTCGCGCTTCCACGCGGCGACGAAGGCCTGGTTCGCCGGGCGTGTCGCCGCGGCCGAGTAGTGGTGCACGGTGAGCACGCCGAGCGCCGCCTCGCCCATATTCTCCAGCTCCTCGTCGGTGGTGACGTCTCCGGGTCCGATCAGCTTCACGCCAGACTTGGCGAGCCCGAGATCGCCGAATGCCTTCAGCACCGCGGTCGCGGTCTTCCCCGCCGGGATGAATACCGCGAGCGCATCGGGCTTGGCGTCCTTCACCCGCTGCATGTAGGGAACGAAATCCGGATTCTGAAGCGGCACGCGCACCGTTCCGGCGACTTCTCCGCCGGATTCCTTGGTCGCCCTGACGATCGCGTCCTCGCAGTCGTGCCCGGGACCGAAATCGCTCACCATCGTGTAGACCCGCTTGAATTTCTTCGCCGCCCATTGGCCGAGCGGATAGCACGACTGCCACAAGGTGAACGAGAGGCGCGCGATGTAGGGCGAGCGCGTCGTGATCACTGCGGTGCCGGCGTTCATGATGATGAACGGCACCTTGGCCTCGGTCGCGAGCGGTGCGATCGCCATGGCGTTCGGCGTGAAGATCACGCCCGCGAGCAGATTGACCTTGTCGCGCACGATCAGCTCCTGCGCGAGCTGCTTCGCCTTGTCGGGGTAGGGGCCGGTATCGTCGCGGATGAGGAACTCGATGTTCACCCCGGGCGGCAGCTCCTTCTGGTGCTCCTTCAGGTACAGCCGCGCGCCGCGCTCCATGTAGGGCCCGAGGTTTCCGTTCAGCCCCGAGTAGCTGGTGATGAAGCCGATCTTGATGGTCTGGGCGAACGCTCCCGCCGCTGCGAACGCGAGCCACGATGCCGTGGCGAGCGCGACCCAATTTCTTGATTTCATCGTCCCCCTCCTCTGTATTGTTCGTACCTATTGCCAGGCGCGGTTGTCGACCGTGTTCTCGAAGGTCGCGCCCGACTGCACCAGGCCCCAGCCCAGGGTCCACTGGTAGGTATGGTCGAAGCGTTCGCGGGTGTAGGGCTCGGGCGGCGCGTTGAGGATGCGCGAAATCTTGAGGTCTTTGGGCTCGAGCAGCCCTCCCGCCTCCTCGACGAGGTAGCGCGCGTGCTTGCGCGGGTCGCGGTCGATCGCATCGGCGGCGCGCGCCTCGGCGCGGAACATGGCGGCGAGCGTGGCCCCGTCGAGCTCATCCCCGGCGGCTTCGCTCCGCGTCGAATGCGATTCCATCAGCACGCGCATGCCGCGCTTCTCCGCGACGCTGATCCAGGGCTCCATCAGGCTCGCCGCCGCGACCTGGCCTTTCGCCAGCGCGTCCAGCCTCTCCTTCATGGTGCCGGCGAAGATCCACTTGATCTGCTCGCGCTTGAGGAACCCCTCGAGGAGCTTCAGCGTCGTGAAGTGCGAGCCGTTGTAGGGGCTCACTGCGATCGGCTTGTTCTTCAGCTGCTCGGGCTCGTAGATGCGCACCTTCGGATCGGTGACGATGGCGAAGGTCGACATCGCCGAGCCGAGCGCGACGATCTTCGCGGGACGGTGACCGGTCTTCTCCGCCTCGACCGCGCGCTTCATCACGCCCCATTCGCACATGCGGAACTGGTCGCACTGGCCCTGGTCGTAGAGCGCCTCCATGGTGCGCTCGAAGATGTTCTCGCGCAGCGCCTGGTGGTCGGAATCGCGCTGCCCCGACCCCGGCGTCTTGAGGATGTCCACGTCGAGTCCTTCGTCCCGGAAAAAGCCCTCGTCGCGGGCCACGAGCAGCGGCAGGTCGTGGATCGCGTTCATCATCGAAACCCGCACTTTCTTCAGCGCCTTCGCCATGGCAATCCGCCTCCTTGCTTCCGGGGTGAACTAGTATATTTGACCGGGGGAAAAAATACAGCCGGTCGCTTCAGGCCGCACCCGCCCGCAGAGCCGGCATCACCTCCCTCACGAACAGGTCCATCGAGCGCATCGCCAGCTCCGGCCGCAGGTCGCCGAAGGAAAACACCAGCAGCAGATAATTGATTCCCGATTCGCGCACCACTTGGGCGAGCTCCCGAGCGACCGTCCCCGGCGCGCCGGCCACCAGGCGCGCGATCGCTGCCGCCGACGCCGGGTTGACGTTCAGCAGGTCGGGCCTTCCGTGCTTGCGCGTGAGATGGGTCAGGTGATCGCTCCAGACCTTGTACGCGGCGCCGCCGACTCTTTGCGCCTCCGCATCGCCGCCGGCGACGAACACGTGCTGGGATTTTCCGAGCTTCGGCGCGCGCACGTGCGCGTTGTGGCGCCCCGGATCGTTCTTGTGCCGCGCCCACACTTCCCGGTATTGCGCGTAGAGCTTGCCGGCCTCCGCGGCGCTCGTGTTGAGCACGGTGTGGTAGCCGTGGCGAGCCGTGAACTCGATCGAGTTCTTGTCGCTGCTCGGGAACCACAAAGGGGGATACGGCCGCTGGCGCGGGTGGAGGTAGAGCTCGAGGTCCCGGTAGGAGAAGTATTTCCCCTGGTGATCGAGGACCGAGCTCCCGCAGGCGGCAAAAAAAATCTCGAGCGTCTCGCGGTAGCGCTCGCGCGACTCTTCGACGTTCCTCATGAAAAAATAAGAGGACTCGATCGGCGAGACGCCGCGCCCCACGCCGAGCTCCAGGCGCCCGTCGCTCATGTGATCGAGCATGCAGATCTCATTGTAGAAGCGAAACGGGTTGTACCAAGGCAGGCAGAACGTGAGAGCCCCCAGCCGCAGCCTCTTCGTTCGTTGGATCGCCGCGGACAGCACGAGCGCGGGCGAGCCGTCGATCGAGAGCGGCGTGCCCTGGTGCTCGGCGATGTGCCAGGCGTAGAACCCTGCCTTGTCCGCGGCCTCGGCGATCCGCAGCTTGTGCTCGAAGATCTCGCCCGCAGGCGCGTCGGACCACTCGATCCAGTCGAAAATGCCGAATTCGAGCGGACTTTCCGGGAATGCGTCGTCGGACACGGCCTCCTCCTCACCTATTGACAGCGAATTGAAAGACAGGCGTCAGTTTCCTGCAAGGGGCTTGGCGCAGATTATCCGTGGCCGCTCGCCGAACGGCCTTTGCGAAAGCCCGCCATGAAAAGATTCCTTGTCGGATCGATCGCTTCTCTCCTCCTTGCATCCGCGCACGCCCAGGCTCCCGAGCCCGCGGTCGAGCCCAATACGCTCGCCACGGCCATTTTCCTGGTGCTGTTCGTGGGCTTCTGCGTCGGTTTCGCGTGGATGGTGTGGCGGAACAAGGACAAGAAAAAGGAGTAGCCGGAACGGAGGGGCGCCGGGATCAAGCTTCGATCCCCCGGTAGAGCCAGTCCACCTCCCAGAAAGTCTCGGGCGTCCTCTGCGCCAGCAGATGATTGCGCAGGTCGCGGGCGCCGCCGTTCGCGTGGATGATGTCGCCGAAGATCCGCGAAGTGATCGTGACGCGCGCGGTGCGCAGATAGCGTTCCTGCTCGTAGGCCCGAAGCGCGGCATCGACGTCGCTCCCCGCCTTTTCGAGCTTGCCCGAGAGCACCACCGCGTCCTCGATCGCCATGCAGGCGCCCTGGGCGAGGTACTGCAGGGTGGGGTGCGCGGCATCGCCCAGCAGCGCGACCTTGCCGCGCGTCCAGCCGGGCCGCGGCTCGCGGTCGTGCAGCACCCAGTTCTTGTCCTTGCCCACGTAGCCGAGCATCTCCTGTACGTGCGGCGTGGTGCGCGAAAAGACTTCGGCCAGCTCGTCCGGGCCCCCGTAGTCGTGCCGCTCGCCTCGCGCAAACTTGTCGCTCACGACGGTGGCCACGTTGTTCATGACGGTGCCGCCGCGCAGGCGGTATTGGACGAAGTGCAGGTTCGGCCCGATCCAGATCACCATGTCGTCGAAGTGTGACTGGTCCTTCACCTGGTCCAGAGGAATGACGCCGCGGTAGGTCACGTGCCCGGCGGGCCTGGGCGGGCCGTCGTCCATCAGGGTCTCGCGCACGCGCGAGCGCAGTCCGTCCGCCCCGATCAGCGCGCGCCCCTGGTATTCGGAGCTGTCGGCGAAGCGCGCGACCACGCCGCCGCCGCGGTCCTCGAAGCTGACTAGCTCCTTCGAGGTGTGCAGCGCGATCTCCGGGCGCTTGCGGCAAGCCTCCAGCAGCGCGCCGTGCAGATCGCGGCGATGCACGACGGTGTAGGGGGCGCGGAAATGCCGCCGGAAGGCGTCGCCGCACGAAATCCGGGTGAGCTCCCGGTCGGTGAGCGCGTCGATAAGGATCAAGCTGTTGGTGAACACCGCCTGCGGTTCCAGATCCTTCATGACGCCCAGCCAGTCGAGCATGCGGTAGGCGTTCGGGCCCTGCTGGATGCCGTAGCCGATCTCGCCGAACTCGGGCGCCTTCTCGAGCACGCGTGAGCGCATGCCGCGGCGCGCGAGCGCAAGCGCCGTCGCCACGCCGCCGATACCGCCGCCGATGATGAGGATTTCCGGACGGGTCTTGGTGCTCACGGGCTCCGGGATTCTACATCTTGAGCGCCGCTTGCGGCGCTCAAGGCCGCGTTACAATGGCTTTCATGAGCTACGAGCACGCCTCCTCTTCGTTTGCCTGGAAGGCTTCGAGCTTCGAGAACCCCGCCGACTATCTGGTCGAGCTGACGGTCGAAGACCGCGGTGAGCTGCTTGCGGCGGTCGAGGCCCTCGAGCGGAGCGGCCGCCTCTCGCCCGTCCACGCGCTGACGAAGACCGATTTTCGATTCGACGGACTGCGCAAGAAGCTCGAGCACGGCTACGCCGAGGTGCGCTCGGGCAAGGGTTTCCTCGTGTTGCGCGGCCTGCCCCTCGATGGCGTGTCGCTCGAGCAGTTCACCGCCTGCGCCTGGGGCGTGGGGACGCATTTCGGCCGCGCGCTCTCGCAGAACGCCCAAGGCGACCTCGTCACTTCGGTGGTCGACGCCACCGCCGAGGACGCGACCCCGCGCATGTACCGCAGCAATCTCGAGCTGCGGCCGCACTCCGACATCACCGCGATGATCTCGCTCGCCTGCTGGCACAAGTCCGCCTCGGGCGGCGCCTCGATCATCGTGAGCGGCGTGACCGTGCACGATGAGATACGCGCGCGCGCAGCGCACCTCCTCGAGGCGCTCTACCGCGGCTATCACTACCACCGCCTCGGCGAAGAAGGACCGGGCGAGGACGCGGCGACGCCCTACCGTACGCCGGTGTTCGCCAACCGCAACGGGCAACTCTCCTGCCGCTACCAGCGCGCCGGGATAGCAGCGGGCCAGCGCGAGCGCGGCGTGCCGCTCGATGAGCGCGACCTCGAGGCTCTGAATCTGTTCGATGAGATCGCAGCGGCGCCCGAGAATCGCCTGGCGTTCTTCCTCGAGCGCGGCGACATGATCGTCATCAACAACTATACCGTGATGCACGCGCGAACGCGCTTCACGAACTTCCCCGAGCCTGAGCGGCAGCGGCGCCTGGTGCGGCTGTGGTTCGACGTCGAGGATTTTCGCGACGTGCCGCCCGAGTTCAAGCTGTTCGCGGAGAACGGGATCCCGAAGCAGGAAGGCCGGCGCGCGACCTTCGACTTCAAGAAGCTCTACCGCGACGATCCGGTCGCGACAGGCGGGGTGCCCGACCTCAAAGTGAGCGACGGCGAGGCCGCGCACGAGCGCTAAGGCGGCATGCACCGTCTGATCCGAACCCTTGCGTTTGCGACGCTGCTGCCGCTCGCGGCTGCCGCCCAGCAATATCCCAACAAGGTCGTGCGGCTGATGGTGCCGTTTCCTCCCGGCGGCGCGACCGACATTATCGGGCGCCTCGTGTCCGCGAAGATGCAGGACGTATGGGGCCAGCCGGTGGTGGTGGAAAACAAGCCCGGCGCGGGAACGGTGGTCGGGACCGACTACGTCGCCAAGTCCGCGCCCGACGGCCACACCCTGGGCATGGTGGTCACCGCCTACGTCATCAACCCGAGCCTGCGCAGCGACCTGCCCTACGACACGCTGAAGGACCTTGCCGGCGTGACGCAGGTCTCGGTGCAGCACCTGGTGATGGCCGCGAACCCCGCGTTCCCGGCGAACTCCATCCCCGAGCTGATCGCGCTCGCGAAGAAAGAGCCCGGCAAGCTCGCCTACGCGACCCCGGGGAGCGGCACCGCGATGCACCTCTCGGTCGAGCTTTTGAAGACGAGCTCGGGCATCGACCTCGTGCACGTGCCCTACAAGGGCGGCGCGCCGGCGCAGCAGGACGTCATGGCCGGGCGCGTGCCAATACTCATGGACGTGCTCTACGCGGTGCAGCCGCTGATCAAGAGCGGCAGGATCAAGGTGCTCGCCCTGCTGTCCCCTTCACGCGCGCCCGAGTCGCCCGAGTATCCCGTCGTTTCCGAATCGGTGCCCGGCGTGAGCGCCCTCTCCCTCGTCGGCATCGTCGCCCCCGCCGCCACGCCGCGCGAGCTCGTGAACCGCATCGGCGCCGACATCGCGCGCGCCGTGAAATCCTCCGACCTCACCGAGCGCATGAAGCAGCAGGGCATGGAGCCGATCGGCTCGACGCCCGATCAGTTCGACGCGCTGATCCGCGCGGAGATCGAGAAGTGGGCGAAAGTCGTCAAGCTTTCGGGGGCCAAGGTCGATTGACCGCGGTTCCGGAACCAGGAGGTCCCTTATGCCTTACGCGATCGCACCCATCGGCTGCAGGCCCTGGCTCCTGAACGGCCTGTCCGACCGGCTCATCGTCAGCCACTACGAGACCAACTACGGCGGCGCCGTGCAGCGCCTGAACGCCATCACCGAAAAACTCCGCGCGCTCGACTTCTCCACGGTTCCGGAATTCCAGATCGCGGGCCTGAAGCGCGACGAGCTGGTCGCGCTCAATTCCATGGCGCTGCATGAGCTTTATTTTGCATCGCTGGGCGGAGACGGCAAGCCCACCGAGCGCATGGCGAGCGCCCTGAAGGAGAGCTTCGGCAGCGCCGACCGCTGGCGCGACGAGTTCACCGCGATGGCGCGAGCGCTCTCGGGCTCGGGCTGGGTGCTGCTCGTGTACCTCCCGCGCGAGCGGCGCCTGGTGAATCAATACGCGCTCGATCACACGCAAAACCTCGCGACCGGAACGCCCATCCTCGCCCTCGACATGTACGAGCACGCCTACCACATCGACTTCGGGGCGAATACCGCCGCGTACATCGACGCGGCTATGCGCAACGTCGACTGGGCGCGCGCCGAACTGCGCTACCTCTCCGCGACCGGCGAAGGCGAGCGCGGCGCGGGGATGGCCGCGCAGCAGACCGAGCTGCCCTGCGTTTCGGTGGAAGCAATCCGCGACCGGATGGCCGGGGGCGAAACGCTGCAGGTGATCGACGTGCGGCCGGCGAAATACCACGAGCTGGAAAAGAGCACGATGGCCGGCGCGACCTGGCGCGACCCGGAGCGCGTGGGAGAGTGGTCAGGCGAACTCTCGAAGTCGGAGCCGGTCCTGGTGTACTGCGTCTACGGTTTTCACGTCGGCTGCGGCGTGACCGCGGCGCTGCGCAAGGAAGGCTTCGACGCGCGCTACGTCGCAGGCGGCCTGTCCGCGTGGAAGGCGATCGGAGGACGCCGCAGTGCCGAGGCTGAAACCTGAACTCAATCGGGCTTGATCCCGCCGCGATTCACCACCGCTGTCCAGCGCTCGATCTCGGCCTTCATGAAAGCGCCGAATTCTTCCGGCGTGCCCGCCACAACGTCGAAGCCGATCTGCGTCATGCGCTCGCGGATTTCGGGCGAGCGCAGCGCGCGCGCGGTCGCGTCATTCAGCTTCGCCACGACGTCGCGCGGCGTCTTCGCCGGCGCCGCGACCGCCTGCCAGGAGGTGACGACCAGGTCCGGGTATCCCGCCTCCGCGGCCGAAGGCACGTTGGGCAGCTGCGGGTGGCGCGCCTTCGCAGTCACCACGAGCGCCTTCATCCTGCCGGCCTTGATGTAGCCGGTCACCGCGCCCAGGTTCTGAAAAGAGAAATCGACCTGGTTGCCCATGATGTCCGTCTGGCACGCGGCGCCGCCCTTGTAGGGCACGTGGATCGCGGCGAAATTGGCGCTCTGGCGAAACACCTCGCCAGTGAGGTGGTCCGACGAGCCGCTGCCGCTCGAGCAGTACGCGAGGCGCCCGGGATTTTTCTTCGCAAGCTCGACCAGCTCGCTTGCCGAATCCGCAGGCAGCGTCGGCTTCGCGATCAGCACGTTGGGCGTGGTCACCGCGAGCGTGATCGGCGCAAAGTCACGCAGCGGCTGATAGCGCAGGTCCTTGAACAGCGCCGCGTTGATCGAGAACACGCCGATCGAGCCCACCAGGATGGTGTAGCCGTCCGCGTCGGACTTGGCGACGAACTCGGCGGCGATGGCGCCGTTGGCGCCGGGCCGGTTCTCGACCACGGCCGGCTGGCGAAGGAATTCCTGGAACTTGGAGCCGATCGCGCGGCCGACGATATCCGACGACCCGCCGGCGACGAAAGGGATCACGATCCTGATCGGCTTGGCGGGATAGCCTTGAGCCAACGCCGCGGGCGGCGTGCACGCGAGCGCGAGCGCGCCGGCTGCAACGATGAGCCTCATCGCGTATCTCCTCTTCACCGCACCTTGACCAGCCCGATCCTCTTCAATATCTCCGTGTCCAGCTTGTACTCCTTCCACAGATCCGTGCGTAGCTTGTCCCCCGCGCGGTAGTCCACATCCACTCCCCGCGCGTCCATGGTCTTCGCGAACGCCGGGTCGTCGACGACCGCCTTGGCGGCGTCGTGAATCTGCTTCACGATCGGCGCGGGCGTGCCCTTGGGCGCGATGATCAGGTACCACACGCCGTTCGCCACGTCCCAGCCGGACTCTTTCGATGTCGGTGTGTCGGGAAAGGCCGGGTGGCGCTTTTCCTGGAAGACAGCGAGCACGCGCATCCGCTTGCCGTCGACGAGCGGCTTGACCTCGCCCGGCTGTGCCACCACCGCCTCGATGTGGTTGCCAAGGAGCGCGGGCGAGGATTGCGCCCAGCCGGCGTAAGGCACCGGAATCATCTTCGTCCCTGTCCGGAAGATGAACTCCTCGAGGTTGAGGTGGCTCGCCGTGCCCTCACCCGGCGTCCCGACGCGCATCTTGCCCGGGTTCGCTTTCGCGTCGGCGACGAAGTCCTGGATGGACTTCCACGGCGCGTCGGCGGTCACCGCCAACAGCGGATAGTAGGCGACCACGTTGATCACCGGGTCGTACTCGTCCGGCGTCTTGTAGGCGAGCTTCGGGTTCATCTGCGGCGCGATGACGAGCGACGACTGCGGCGTGAGCAGGATGGTGTAGCCGTCGGGCTTCGCCTGGATCAGATCCGTGACGCCCACCGCGCCCCCGGCGCCCGGCTTGTTCACGACGGTGATGCCGTGAGGAAACTTTGGCTTCATTCCGTCGGCGACGACGCGCGTGACGATGTCGACGAGGCCCCCGGGGGGAAAGTTCGCGAGAAAGGTCACGTTCCGGTCGGGGTATTGTGCCGCGCAGGGCAGAGCGGCGAGCGCGAAAAGCGCAAAGACAGCTACGCGAACCATGGGACCTCCTCCAAGCTAGATGCGCGATTCCTGGTAGTCGAGGTCTTCCTCGATATGGTGCAGCACCTCGTCGCTGATCTGGTTCTCCCGCCACAACCGAATCAGCTCCTGCCGCTCCGCCTTCACCGCCGCGTCCCTCAGACGCCGCGCGTCGTCGGCGCCCGAGTGCCGCAGCACCAGCCCCTCGGGCACCGAAAGCGTGATCTTCTCGGCGAATTCGGCGCGGATGCGCTCGGCGAGCTCGTTCGGGATGCCGCTTTTCGCCACCACGGCGTCGATGGCGGCGATCGCCGCCTTGCCGAGCGCCATCTGGGCGCGCTGCTTCTCCTCCTGCAGGCTCCAGTCCCGGCCCACCTTGAGCATGCGGATAAGAGGCTTCAGGGTCAGGCCCTGCAACACGAGCGTGACCGCGATGACTACGAAGGTGAGAAAGATGACGAGGTCGCGCTCGGGAAACGCACTTCCGTCTTCCAGCGCCTGGGGCAGCGCGAGAGCGGCGGCGAGCGACACGATGCCGCGCATCCCGCACCAGCCCATGATGAACACCTCCCCCTCCCGCGGCGGCGCGACCTGCTCGCCGAGCAAGGCCCTCAGCACGAGCGGCAGGTAGGTGGCCGGATAGACCCAGGCGAAGCGCACGAAGATCGCGACCGCGCTCACGAACGTACCGTAGAAAAAGAGCTCCCCCACCGAATAGTCGGTGAGCCGCGCGACGATTGCCGACAGCTGCACGCCGATGAGGATGAAGATCAGGGTGTTCAGCAGGAACACGAGCAGATTCCACACCGAGCGCGCGATGATGCGCATCTCGGCCGAGACGATCTCCGGGGAGTAGCGCCCGCGCACGATGCCAGCCGCGACCACGGCGAGAACGCCCGACACGTGAAGCGACTCGGCGGAGATATAGGCGACGTATGGAACCGCGAGCGTGGTCAACACCTCGATGAACGCATCTCCGAGATACCGGTGGATGAAGACGAACAGCTGCCCTATCAGGAAGCCGATTGCGATGCCGCCGGCCGCGACGGCGACGAACTGAATGCTCGCCTCCCACAGCGAGAACGCGCCCGTGAGCACCGCCGCCACCGCGAACTTGTAGATCACCAGGCCCGAGGCGTCGTTCACTAGGCTCTCGCCCTCGAGCACGGTGACCACGTTGCGCGGAATGTTGAGCCGCGAAAGAATGGAGGTCGCCGCCGCTGCGTCGGGGGGCGACACGATCGCCCCTAGAACGAACGCAGCGGACCATGGTATGTCGGGAATGAGGAGCTTGAGGGTCGCACCGACGGCGAGCGTGGTCGCGATCACCAGACCGATGGCGAGCAGCCCGATCGGGCGGATGTTCGCCTTGAACTCGTGCCAGGACGTGAGCAGGGCCGCCTGGTAGAGAATCGGCGGCAATACGAGCACGAGCAGGAACTGCGGGTCGAACTGAAGCTGCGGCAGCCGCGGCACGAAGCCGAGCGCCGCGCCCCCGATCACGAGGGCGATCGGATACGGAAATCTGAAATGCCGGGCCACCCACCCGAGCGCCACTGCGCACATCATCAAGAACACGACCACTTGCAGCAGAGCCATGGCCTCCTCCCTCCGGAGCCGCCATTAAATCATGCCGGACGGTCGCGTACCATGCCAAGAGCATCCGCAGCCCGGATGCGGAAGTTTGACCGCTTCACCCTCGCTTGTTAGCCTAGCGTTCATGAAATGCCCGCGCGTCTCCATCGCGCCCTGACCGGCGCACAGGCGGCAATGCATCCCGGATCGGCCACGCGGAGCACCGCCCTCGGCCTGGCCGCGCTGGTGATCGCCTCGGCTCTGGGCTACTGGGGCGTCAGCGCTTACCGCAAGAGCCAACTGCAAACAGCGGTGACCGCGCTCGTGAAGGATTCGAGCGAGCGCCTGCAAGGAGCGCTCGCCGTGGAAACGGGAGCGGCGCCCGAGGACACGGCTCAGATGGTGGTGAAGCTCGACGACCAGGCGCAGGAGGTGGACAAGCACGTGATCGAGTTGCGCGGCATGAGCGCCTCTCCGAACCGGGCGCTCGTCGACGCCGCCGAAGAGTACATTCTCACCGTGAGGCAGATCCTGCGTAACCAGGCGGCGAGCCACCGTTATCACAACCAGGTTTCGGCGAGCGAACGGGCCCTGCGCGATCACATGCGCACGGCGAACCGGCGCTCGGGAAACTGGATCAAGGAGGCGGTGCGCGTCAAGGATCGCATGGAGAAGGAGTATTTCGATTACCGGATCTCCGTCGATGCCTTCGGTCGCCTGCTCGAGTCGTATCCCGCAACCCGGAAGAAGCTTGCGCTGCAGGTCGGCGCGGGCTTGCTCGTGGAGGAAGCCGTCGCGGCCAACGCCCGCAAGCGCGTGCTCGCCAGTTCGAGGCGTGTCGCCGACGACGTGGAACGGGCGAGACAGCTCGCGGCCGTGCACTGAATATCAACAGGGAAGGAAGAAAATGAATTCCTCCGGAAAAGTCGCCATCGTCACCGGCGCGGGCAGCGGCATCGGACGCTCGGTCGCCCTCGCCTTGCTCAAGGACGGCTACCGCGTCGCGCTCGCGGGAAGACGCAAGGAACTTCTGGAGGAGACGGCGAAGCTTTCGGGAGCGGGCGAGCGCGCCTTGGTCGTGCCGACCGACGTCACCGACCCGAAGGCGGTGCGGGCGCTGTTTGCCGCCGCGAAGGAGAAGTTCGGCCGCCTGGACGTGCTCTTCAACAACGCCGGAATCGGCACACCGGGCAAAATCATGCTCGAGGACCTCACGCTCGAGCAGTGGCAGGCTGTGGTGAACACCAACCTCACCGGCATGTTCCTGTGCACGCAGGAAGCCTTCAAGATCATGAAGAGCCAGACCCCGCGCGGCGGGCGCATCATCAACAACGGCTCGATCTCGGCGCACGTGCCGCGGCCGAACTCCGCGCCCTACACCTCCACCAAGCACGCGGTCACCGGCCTCACCAAGTCGAGCGCGCTCGACGGCAGAAAGTACGATATCGCCTGCGGCCAGATCGACATCGGCAACGCGCGAACGCCGCTCGCCTCGCGAATGGCCGACGGCGTGCCGCAGGCGAACGGCGAGATTCGACCGGAACCGCTGATGGACGTCGACCACGTCGGGGCGGCGGTGCTGCACATGGCGAACCTCCCGCCCGAGACCAACGTGCAGTTCATGACCATCATGGCGACCAAGATGCCGTTCATAGGCCGCGGTTGAAACGATCCGCAATGAGCTCCACCGACGCGCGCGCAATCACCCTTTCCCCGGGCCTCGTTTCCACTTCGAGCGACGAGGTCGAGCGCGTGCTGAGCGCGCTGATGGCGCGGCGCGAGCCGCTCGCGGCGCTCCTCGCGGGCGGCGCCGACTCGCGCTGGAAGCTGCGCTCGGTCGATCCGATGAGACAGTACATCGTCGTCGAGTCGCTCTCCGGCGGGGGCGCGATCCCCGCGCTGCTCGAGCGCCGGCAGGTGACCTTCGTCGCCGAGTTCGGCGGGATGTACATCGAGTTCCCCGCTTCCGATCCGGTGCTCGTCACCGAGGAGGGGGCGCGCTCGGTCCGCATGGGTTTCCCCAAGGTCACCGTGAGCCGCCAGCAGCGCGCGCATCCGCGCGCGCCGGTGCCCCTGGATATGCCCGTGCACTGTGCGATCCCGGCCGGAGCCGGGGTGGCGCTGGAAGGACAGATCATGGACATCAGCGAAGGCGGCCTGGGGCTGCTCGTCCGCGGCGCCTACCTCGTCCCGGCGCCGGGGACACTCATCCGCGGCTGGCAAATCGAGCGCCCGGGAAAAGGCAGCCTGAGCGTGGACCTCGAGGTGCGGCATTGCCGGCCCCTCGCGCTCGCCGACGGCGCGAGCGCGCAGCGCTGGGGCTGCCAGTTCGTCAATCCCTCCAGTGAAGTGAAAGAGCTGATGCGGCTGTTTGCGAGCGAGTAAAGCGCGCTACGCGTCGCGGAGGTTTGCACGCCGCCCGCGTTTTGAGACAATTGCGCCTTTTGCGCGCGCACCGTCCCGCCGATCCGTGACCGAAAGAACGATACGCCGCGAAGACGCGCGCCTGCTCGAGGGCAAGGGTCGCTACAGCGCGGACTGGAATCTTCCGCGCCAGCTTTACGCCTTTTTCCTGCGCTCCGACCGCGCGCACGCCGAGATCGTCTCGACCGACGTCGCGGCCGCGGCCGCACGGCCGGGCGTGCATCTCGTGCTCACCGGCGCCGACTATGCGGCGTCCGGCTGGAAGTCGCTTCCCGGCGGAGTGGCGTATGAGGGCGTGGGAGGCCAGAAGCAGAAAAAACCCTTCTGGCCCGCGCTCGCGCACAAGAAGGTGCACTACGTCGGCCAGCCCGTGGCCCTCGCGGTCGCGGAGAGCGCGGCGCTCGCGCAGGACGCCGCCGAGGAAATCGCGCTCGAGTATCGCGATCTTCCCGCCGCGATCGGTTTCGACGCGGCGACGCGGCCGGGCGCGACGCAGCTGCACGAGGACATCCCCGGCAACCTCGCCTTCGAATACGAGACCGGCGACGCCGCCGCGGTGCGGGCCGCTTTCGCCGCAGCGGCCCTGAAAACGCGGCTCACGGTGCGCAGCCAGCGTCTGGTCGGCAATCCGATCGAGCCGCGCGCCTTCCTCGCGAGCTTCGATGCGGCGAGCGGCGTCTTCACCGTCTATTCGCCCAGCCAGGGTTTGAACGGCATGCGCGGGTTTCTCGCCGCCGCCACGGGCCTCCCCGGAGAGAAGATCCGCGTCGTCACCGAGCTCGTGGGCGGGAGCTTCGGCATCCGCAGTTTCTCCTATGCCGAGCACGTCGCGGTGATGCTCGCGGCGCAAAAGCTCGGCCGCCCGGTGAAATGGGTGGCGACGCGCTCGGAGATCTTTCTGTCCGACAACCACGGGCGCGGACTCACGCTCGCCGGAGAGCTCGCGCTCGACCGCGACGGAAAGTTCCTGGCGCTGCGCTTCGACGATTGCGCCGACCTCGGAGCCTACTCCACGCCTTTCGGCCCGCAGATCGGCTCGCGCAACATCACCATCACCATGGGCGGCGTGTACCGGGTCCCGGCGATGCACGCGCACACGCGCTGCGCCTATTCGAACGCCGTTCCGGTCTCGGCCTACCGCGGCGCGGGACGGCCCGACATCGCCTGCGCGATCGAGCGCCTCGTCGATCTCGCCGCGGCCGAGCACGGTTTCGACCCGATCGCACTGCGGCGGAGGAATTTCATTCCGCCGGAGGCGATGCCCTACAAGACCGCGAACGGCACGACCTACGACTGCGGCGAGTTCGAGGCCGTCATGGACAAGGCTTTGCTGCTCGCCGACTGGAAGGGCTTTGCGGCGCGGCGCGAGCGCGCGAAGCGCGAAGGAAAGCTGCGCGGCATCGGCATCGCAACCTTCCTCGAGGCGAGCGCCGCAGGGGTCGCGCCCAAGGACCAGGCGTACGCGCGCTTCGACGCGTCGGGAATCCTGCACGTAAGCTGCGTGTCGCAGTCCACCGGCCAGGGCCACGAAACCGCGTTCGTGCGCATCCTTTCCGAAGGCCTGGGCCTCATTGACGAAAATGCAGGCGAGCGCATCCGCATCCACGAGGGCAACCTCGATCTCGCTGTCGTGGGCAACGGCACCGGCGGCTCGCGCTCGCTCTACGGCGCGGGGAGCGCGGTGAAGCTACTCGTCGCCAAACTCATCGAAACGGCGAAGCCGCTCGCCGCGGCGGCCCTGGGCGCGGATGTCGAGTACAGCGGCGGACAATTCAGGGCCGGCGGCAAGTCGATCGCTTTCTTCGATCTCGCGAAGAAACTCGCGGGAGCGTCACCGCATCCGATGGACTGCGTCGCCGAAGGCTCGTTCGGCGCGACCTTCCCGAACGGCTGCCATATCGCCGAGGTGGAGATCGATCCCGAGACCGGCGTCATCGACGTGGTCGACTACGCGACCGTGGACGACATCGGCAACGTCGTGGATCACACCAGCGTCGAGGGCCAGGTCCACGGCGGCGTGCTGCAGGGCGTGGGGCAGGTGCTCGGCGAGCATGCGATCTACGACAGCGAGACCGGGCAACTGCTCGCGGGCAGCTTCATGGACTACCCGATGCCGCGCGCCGACTGGATGCCCGCCATCCGCTGCGACGAGCACGCGGTGCCGACGAAGGCGAATGCACTCGGTTCCAAGGGCGTGGGCGAATCGGGAACCTCGGGGGCGCTCGGCGCGACGATGAACGCGATCCTGGATGCCGTGCGGCCCCACGGCATCACCGACCTCGACATGCCGGTGACACCGGACCGACTGTGGCGCGCGCTAAAAGAAGCACGCAACAAGGCGGCGTAACGGGTGCCATTCCCGCGAAAACGCGAATCCAGGAGCTTTGAATCTAGTGCTTCGGTGCCCCGAGCCAAGCGCCGAGGAAGACCGCGATCGCCAATGCAACTCCCGCGCCCGCCTCGAACCAGAGCGGCCTGTCGACCCGCCGGTGGACAAACAGGTAAGTGGTTTCCACTGCGATGAGGAGCACCAGGACAAGCGCAGCTCCAGGCGCTGCGCGCTGTCCTATCTTGGCGATTACGAATCCCGCAAGGAAACCGCAAACGGGGGTGAAAATGCTCCCAAGGACAAGAACCGTGTGGATGAGCCGCTGTAGCTGCCGGCTGAAGCGAAACGTTAGCCACCATCACTCAACGCGAAAGCTGTACCACAAGGGGAAGTCCATCTTGCACGGGCGGCCAGCACAAACGGCGGGTTTGAATTTCGTAAGTAGTACGATAGTGCTTGCGAACTTGGTCATTTCAGGGCTGGGCGAGCCGATCGCTTTAACCTGCGCAACTTCCCCGTTGGCTTCGACAGTCGCGATGAGAAATAACTCGCCAGCGACCAGGAGTTTGGCCTGTACTTTCCGAACCGCATCGTGAACTGGTTTCAGACCATCCAACGGAAACGGAGGTTCGTCACCCGGGGCGATGTTCTCGTACCAGCGATGCACGGTAGCTCGTTGCTCGGGTGTAAGTTCGTGATAGCTCCTGTTGATGGGTATCGGAGAACCTCGCATAGCATCGCGCCGAATATGGGAGCCGATTGGAGGATTCTCAAACTTGATGCTGTATTCGGGAATAGATTTCTGCGCCGTGCAACCGAAGTGAGCCAAGAGCGCCCCTGTTCCGAGTAGTACAGCAGCGAGGCGGTGATAGGCCATATTCGTCACGTGCTGGCTAATGTGAATAGGAAACGCTACGGAACCTCGGGCGCGCACTGCGCGACGTCAGCTGAAACGTAGAGCTTGAAACCCGAATCAGGGCTGGAATTCGAAAGCACCGATATCCCACAGCTGGCTACCGTCTCGGTTGCCGTCGACGGGCCGCGATCTTCCAAGCAAATCGGTGCTTGGCGCGCCCGTCCCGGTTCCCTGATCGATCGCGGGCGATCCAGCGTTCAGGTCGAAAACGAGGCTGGCCTGATCGACGAATAACGGATCCCCTGAGATGTTGCCGGCCACACCTGTCTGATCGGCAATGCCGTCGTAGTTCTTGCCGTTTCCGAACGCCAAATTGTTCTGCCAAGTCGGATCCGTTGAGCCATTCCCAAACACGACCTCCAACCCGACGTCATTGCCTACAATGATGTTGTTTCTGAAAATCTGCTGGACGGTATGTACGCGAGCATCGACATGTATCCCGACCCGATTGGACACGATAGTGTTGTTGACCACTTGCGGCACACTGCCTTCGGGCAGCGTCATGTTGATCCCGCGGCAAGGATTGCCTTGGATGATGTTGTTCGTGATGAGCGGCGATGAACCGTTGACAAACGCAATCACGCCTGAAAGAAACTGACTGTCGCAGGAATTGTTTCGGAAGAAGTTGCCGTCTATGACGGGAGAGGCGCTGTTTCCGCCGATCGCCGCCCCGAAACCTCCGGCCCCCTGATTGTTCGAGTCGAAGAGATTGTTCTTGATCAAGGTTCCCGTTCCATGGACTTCCATGCCGGCCCCGAAAGAAGCAGCTCCGTTTCGAATGGTGAAGCCGAGAATTGCGCCGTTCGGTCCGATAACTACGGTAGTGGTGTTAAGACCGTCGATGATCGTTCTGCTCGCACCCGCGGTGCTTTGAAGCGTCACATTCTTGCCGTGGAAATCCAGATTCCCCGGGTACGTCCCAGGCTCCACGGCGATGGTGTCGCCCGGGGCAGCGCCGTCGATCGCTGCCTGGATCGTCGCGTTGTCGCCGGGCACATGCCGCTGAGCGGTAAATACCGGTGCAGCCACCGCGTAGGCGGTGACGGTGACCGGCGGGCTGTTCACCGTGCCGTCGTTGACCGTCAGGCTGAATCGGTAGATTCCAACAAGGTCGGCAGTAAAGGTGGGCGTCGCCGAATGGATATCGGAGAGCACCGCGCTGCTTCCCTGGGGCTTGAGCACGATGCTCCAACTGAAGGTCAGCGGATCGTTGTTCGCGTCGGAGCTCCGGCTTCCGTCAAGAACGAGCGGGATCCCGCTGTACCCGACGAACAGGCCGTCGGCCGTGGCGGTTGGCGCCGCATTGACCGCGGTGAGAGTGATCGAGGCACCGGTACTGCTCAGCTTGCCGTCGTTCACCACGAGGTTGACGATGTAATCTCCTGCAATGTCCAGCGTCAGGCTCGGATGGACCGTCGTCGCGCCGCTCAATTGGGCTGCGCTGCCGTTCGGCTTCTGCGCCAAAGTCCACTGGAACGTCAGGAAATCAAACTCGGCATCCGCGCTGCCGGAGCCGTCCAGCGGGGCAGAGAGACCCTTTAGAACCTGCCGGCTCGACCCGGCATTAGCCACGGGCGCAGTGTTGACCGCCGGCGGCTTCAGAGCCGTCCACGGCATGGTGGACGAGAGCTCGAAAACGCCGTTCGCGTCGACATCGACCTCCACCCTCACCTGAGTCGCGGAAACCGGAGTGACGGCGACGTTCGCGTTTTGGGCTCCGGTCAGAATTAGCGCTCCACCCCTGGAAGGAAAGATTTGATCGACCGTAGCGAAAAACCACGTCGTGTTCGGCGTGCTGGCGTCGACGTACCCGGCGACGTCGTCGAATACCCGCGCGCTGAAGACGAACAGATTGAAGTAAGATGGGGAAAATACGTTGTTGTAGTCGATCATCAGCGCCAGGTTGTCGACCTTCTGGAGCTTTCCGCTCGGGTTGTCGCGAGTGACAAGATGGCCCGACAACAATTCGTGATTGGTGGCGAGCGTCACCTGAGATTGCAGCGAGCCGCTGGCCGTGACGTCTTGGGTCGCGATCTTGGCCGTGAATCCCCCAACGGTGACTGTGGTCAACGTCTTGACCTGCAGGGCCGAGAAGGTCATGGTCGTGTTCGTGGGAAAGCCCGTGCTGAAGTCAACCGCGTCGATGCGGAGCGTTGCGGGACCGTCGAGAACGCCTTTGCTGAACGTACACGCAGCGAAGGTGAGCGAAAGCGTCCCGGTTCCGGTGGTATCGCTCAGAGTCCCCGAAAAAGTAACCGTGCCGCTGACACCGCAATTGTCGGTTTCCTGGACGTTGAACGCCCCGGCGACCGCGGAGCGCGAGCTCAGCCGCCCGGCAACCCGCTGCAGGGCATCGCGCACATAGCGGTTCAGGCGTGGCGCCAAGGCTACGGTGCCCGAGGTCGGGACCGGCAGTTGGGGGATCTCTATGCCGGCGACGACGATGCTCGCGGCGGCCGATCCGACCACGCTCGCCGCGAACGTCCTCGCGCTGTCGGCCGTGATTACGGCCTGGTTCTGATTTCCCGTGTAGACCACGGGCGCGGGGGACGTGGATCCGCCGCCACCGCCGCCACCCCCGCATCCCGAAAGAATCAGCAGCAGGCCAAGCGGGATCAGGTACGAGTTATCCAGGGCGGCACGTGCATGCCGGTCGTGGTTCGTCATCGAGACCTCCCTGCACCTGGTTTTGGTCTATGCTGTTTACACCAATAGCTTAGCACCAAGGGGGAACGATGAGCGTCACCCGCATCAAAAAACAGAAATCCGTGCGCGAGCAGGTCAGCGCCGAGGAGTGGGCGAAGCGCATCGATCTCGCCGCCGCGTACCGCCTCGTGCATCTCTACGGCATGGACGAGATGATCGCGAACCACATCTCGACGCGCGTCCCGGGGGAGGACAACGCCTTCCTCATCAATCCCTACGGCCTGCTCTACGAGCAGATGCACGCCTCGTGCTTCATCAAGCTCGATCTGGACGGCAAGATCCTCTTCAACCCGACCGAGTACGATGTCAACAAGGCGGGCTTCATCATCCACAGCGCCATCCACCGCGCGCGGCACGAGGTGGACTGCGTCATCCATACGCATACGATCGCCGGGATGGCGGTGTCGGCGATGAAGGCCGGGCTGATGCCCTTCGCGCAGACGGCGATGCGCTTCATCGACATCGGCTACCACGACTACGAAGGGGTCGCGATCAACATGGACGAGCAGGAGCGCCTGGTGCGCGACCTGGGGAACCGCGAGGCGATGATCCTCAGGAACCACGGGCTCCTGGTGGTCGGCGCGAGCATCCCGCAGGCGTTCGACAACATCTTCCGCCTGGAACGCGCCTGCCAGCTCCAGGTGACGACGCTCGCCTGCAACACCGAGATCTCGCTCCCGCCGCGCAAGATCATCGAGGACGCATCGCACCTGTACCAGCCCGGGGTGCGCCGCAAGCTGGGCATCCTCGAATGGCCGGCGCTGATCAGGAAGCTCGACGCTATCGATCCTTCGTACCGCGAGTAGCTGTTTCACCAGAGGAGGCCGTCATGACAGGACTTTCCGCGCTGTGGCTCCCGATCCTGCTGTCGTCGGTGATCGTCTTCGTCGCGAGCACCGTGATCCACATGGCCTTGCCCTGGTGGCACAAGAGCGACTACCGCAAGGTGCCGAACGAGGACAAGCTGAGGGACGCGCTGCGCCCGCTCGCCGTGCCGCCGGGCGAGTACATGGTCCCCCGCCCTACGAACATGCAGGAGATGCGTACTCCCGCATTTGCGGAAAAAATGGAAAAGGGCCCGGTGCTGATGCTGACGGTGATACCGAACGGTCCTCCGTCGATGACGAAAAGCCTCGTCCTCTGGTTTCTCTACTGCGCGGTCGTCGGTTTCTTCGCCGCCTACGTGGCGGGGCGCGCGCTGCCCGCCGGTGCGCCCTACCTTCGCGTATTCCAGCTCGTCGGCGCCACGGCGTTCATCGGATACGCGGTCGCGCTCTGGCAGGCGTCGATCTGGTACCACCGCGCGTGGAGCACCACGATCAAGTCGACGATCGACGGATTGGCCTACGCGCTCCTGACCGCGGGCACCTTCGGTTGGCTGTGGCCGCGCTAGCGCGCCGAGGTTCAAGCCGGCGGCGGAGGCCGGCGGTCGCGGCGCCGGTCCAGCCACCACGCGAGCAGCGGCAAGAGCGCCAATCCTCCCGGAAGTAGGAGAAGCGCGACATAGGGACCCATTCCCGAGAGGCGCTTCAGGTGCTCGACGAGCTCGCGCTTGTCCTCCTGAGTCCAGCGCCCGCCGTTCCGCGGCTTCATGAGGAGCGGCATGATTTTCTGCGTGCGCGTGAACTCCTCGCCGAGGAACTTCCTTTCACGCTGCACTATCCCGAGGAAGCGGCGCAGAGGCATGCCTAGCGCCAGAACTCTTTCGTCGCGATCCTCGCCCCCTCGGCCATCGCCGCCATCTTCGCCCACACCACGTCCGGATCCACCGCCGCCTGGCCGACCCAGGTGCCGTAGCCGCAATCGCTTCCGGCGATGACGTTCTCGCGTCCGACGAGCTTCGCGTAGCGGCCGATGCGCTGGGCGATCAGCTCGGGGTGCTCGATGAAATTGGTCTTCGATTCGAGCACGCCCGGGATCAACACCTTGCCCTCGGGCAGCTTCACCGTCTCGAACACTTTCCACTCATGAGCGTGGCGCGGGTTGGCGGCCTCCAGGGAAATGGCGCTCGGCCGTGCCGTAAAGACAACGTCGATGATATCGGCGAGCGGCACGTCGCAGTGATGCGGGCCCTCGTAATTGCCCCAGCACAGGTGCAGCCGCAGCCGCTCCGGCGGAATGTTCGCGAGCGCGTAGTTGAGCGCCTCGACGTGCAGCCGCGCCTTCTTCTTGAATTCCTCCAGCGAAAGGTCCGCATACTGGATATGCCGGCCCATGCCGAGGTCGGGACAGTCGATCTGCAGAACGACGCCGGCTTTCGCGACCGTTTCATACTCGTGGCGCATCGCGTCCGCGATCGCGAAAAGATAGGCCTCCTGGCTCGGGTAGTGGTCGTTCCTGAAGAAAAGCCCGATCACGCCCGGGGAGGCCGCGCTCATGAACAATTCCTGCACGTTCACCTTCCCGGCCGCCGCCTTGAGATTGTCGACGTCCTCCCGCGCGGCCTCTGCGTCGCGCACGCTGATCGGTGCATTGCACCCCGGGGTCTTCCGGCGCGAGCGCCCGGGATCGCCGAACACGCGCTTGGCGAGGTTCGGGAACCCGGCGAGGTCCTGGTACACGAGAGTATTCCCGGTGCCGCCGAAACCCGCGAGACGATCCTTCACGTAGGTGGCGTAGCTGGGCTTCGACATCTCACCGTCATTGACGATATCGACGCCCGCTCCGGCCTGCTTGTGCACGATCTCCTCCACCGCGGAGCGGATGCGCGCGCCGAGCGCCCTGGGATCGACCGGCACGCCCTCCTCTTTCGCATACATCATGCGCACCAGGTCCTCCGGCCGCGGCAGGCTGCCGGTGTGCGTGGTGAGGAAACGTTCGGTGCTGCGCTTCACGACGCGGCGGGCTGCAGGATGACTTTGCCTATCCCGGCGCGCGCGTCGACGAGGCGGTGCGCCTCAGCCGCTTCGGCGAGCGGCAGGATGCGGTCGATGAGCACGCGGTAGCGGCCCTCGGCCGCCGCGCTCAAGGCGAGCTCCACGTCGGCGGGCGCGATCCGCCCGAACGTGCCGATGACCGTGTTCTGGTTCAGATAGAGCTGCTTCACGTCGAGCGGGACGGTGCCGCCGCCGTGGCCGCCCGCGGTGATGAGGCGGCCGCCGCGCGCGAGCGCGGCAAAGGCCCCGGGAAAGAGGTCCGGGTCGCCGATGTTCTCGAACACCACGTCGACGCCGCGCTTCTCCGTGATGCGCATCGCTTCCCCGGTCAGGTTCTGCGTGCGGTAATTGATCCCGGCGTCCGCGCCGAGCGCAAGCGCCGCCTTGACGCGCTCGTCGGTGCCGGCCGCGGCGACGACTTTCGCGCCCAGGTATTTCGCAACCTGGATGCCGGCGCTGCCCAATCCCCCCGATGCGCCCATCACGAGGACCCAGTCTCCGGATTTCAGCCCGGCGATGTCGCGCAGCATGCTGAAGGCGACCGGCGCGTGGCGCGCGACCACGGTCGCGACCGTGAAATCGACCCCGTCGGGAATCGGATGCGTGCACGCGAGCGGGACTTTCACGTACTGCGCGTAGCCGCCCCAGACGTGCAGGCCGAGTATGACCGGAAACGAGTTCGCGGCCGGCGGGCGCACGAACTGCAGCGTCACGACGCGATCGCCGCGTTTGCGCGCGCTCACGCCGGACCCGACCGCCGCGACGACGCCCGAGGGATCGACGCCGAGCACGTGCGGGAGCTTCACCGGCACCGCGTACGCCCCGGCCCGCACGACGAGGTCGAGCGTGCGGTTCACCGACACGGCGCGGACCTCGATGAGCACCTCATCCGCCTCCGGCACGGGCGTCGGCACCTCTTCGAGGCGCATCACCTCGGGCGGCCCGAATTCGCGGATGACCATCGCCTTCATCGCGCGATCCTTTCCTTTGCTTTACCTGCGAAGGGCCGGTGCAGCGGGTCGGGGCTTCGAACCGGCCCGCTTGAATTCAGCAGCGAACGCGCTTCATGATACATCAACACCAGCGACCCTCCGCAGCACGCTCGAACCTCGCGGGGTTTATCCGGGCGGCCTCTGATTGAGGAGCACCCAGTAGATACCGAGCTGACCGACCGCTGCGGCAAAGGCCGAGAAGTCTACCGGCTTGCGCACGTAGCTGTTCGCTCCGAGCTCGTAGCTTCTCAGCATGTCTTCGTCCTCGCTCGAGGACGTGAGAACGACGACGGGGATGGCTTTCGTGCGTCGATCGGCGCGCATGCGCTTGAGCACGTCGAATCCGCTTAGCTTGGGAAGCTTGAGGTCGAGCATGACCACCGCGGGCATCTGCGCCGGATCGCGCTCGGCGTATTGGCCGCTGCAGAAGAGGAACTCGATCGCTTCGCTGCCGTCGCGGGCGACGATAATTTCGTTCGCGAGATTGGCCTTGCGCAGCGCGCGCAGCGTAAATTCCTCGTCGGTCGAATTGTCCTCGACGAGGAGAATTGTCTTCTCTCTGATGGCGGCTTCCCAAGAATTTGGCCTGCCCTCGGGCGAAGCCGGTCGAACCCCAGGAAGTCAGGCTAGCAATATCCGAGCGCCAGGCCAATCGGGCATGCCCTGATGGGCGCTGAGAGAAAACCCTAGACCGTCGGCTTCAGCGCCGTTCCCCGAGTGTACGCAATGCCGCCCGCGCCTACAAGGAAAGGAGGGGCGGCTAGGCCCCGCTCCACAGCGATTGGAACTGCGTCGCGACGACCCGCTCGTAGGCCGTCGCCTGCGACAGCAGCGCGGTGGTGCGCGCGAAGGCGTTGAGCGAGTCGACCGCTTCCCTCGAAATCGCCGGGTCGTAGTACGGCGCGTCGCGCCGAACGAGCTCGGGGATAAGCGCGAGCTCCGCCGCCGGAAAATGCCTTTTCGCTGCGGCGGCGGCGAGCGAGGGATCGCGCTTCAGCGCGGTCTGCGCCGCGACGACCGCTCGCAGCGCGGCAGCGACCGTCTCGGGGCTCCGGTCGATCCATTCTTGGCTCGTGACAAGGGCGGGAAAAGTATAGTGCCGCGAAGCCTTCGGCCCATCGCCGCGACGCGCGTCGATCACGAGCGCGCCAATGCCGCTGCGCAAAGCGATTTCCGCTGCCATGCCGTTCGCCCAGAAGCCGTCCACCGCACCTTTTTCGAGCGCATTTGCAGCCGCCAAGCCGAAGGACACGCCTGCGGTCGCGGGCACCGGCGCGATGCTCACTTCCTGCTCCGGGTCGATTCCGGACTCGACGAGCATGCGCCTCAAGCCGTCCGCGGGGCCGGGCGCTGCGCCGATGCGAAGCCCCTTCAGGGCGCGCAGATCGCCGCGCCCGATGCCGAGGTCCCGGCGCACGACCAGGAACCAGTACATGTTCTGCGAGAGTGCGCAAAGCAGCTTGCAACCTGTCCACTCGCGGAAGGCGTAGAGCGCTGCGTGCGCGGCGCCGCCGACGAAGTCGAGCCGGCCGTCGCGCAAGGCTTCATAGGTTCTCGTGACCGGAAAAAGGAGCTCGATCGTCGCCTCCAGCCCCTCTGTGCCGAAGCAGCCGAGTTCGACCGCGGCGATCGCCGGAAAATACGACGGCGAGACCATGTCGGGGATGGCGATGCGAAGCGGCACAGATTTCCGCACTCACCTCTTCAGAGGCTTGTAGCGGATGCGCCGGGGCTTGGCCGCCTCCTCGCCGAGCCGCTTCACCTTGTCGGCTTCGTACTCCTGGTAGTTGCCGGCGAAGAAGCTCGCCTTCGAATCGCCTTCGAAGGCGAGGATGTGCGTGGCGATCCGATCGAGGAACCAGCGGTCGTGGCTGATGACAAGCACGCAGCCTGCGAATTCCAGGAGCGCCTCTTCGAGCGCCCGCAGCGTTTCCACGTCGAGGTCGTTCGACGGCTCGTCCAGCAGCAGAACGTTCCCTCCGGCGAGCATCGTCTTCGCGAGGTGCACGCGGCCGCGCTCGCCGCCGGAGAGCGTGCCCAGCTTCTTCTGCTGGTCGGCCCCCTTGATGTTGAACCGGCCGAGGTAGGCGCGCGAGGGCATCTCGAACCTGCCCACGGTGAGGATGTCGGCGCCGGCCGAGATGAATTCCCATACGGTCTTGTCGGCCTCGAGCGCTTCGCGCGACTGGTCCACGTGGGCCATCTTCACCGTCGGCCCGACGACGATCGCGCCCCTGTCCGCCTTTTCCTTTCCGGTGATCATGCGAAACAGCGTCGATTTCCCGGCGCCGTTCGGGCCGATGATGCCGACGATCGCACCGGGGGGCACGCTGAAGGAGAGATCGTCGATGAGGAGGCGCTCGCCGTAGCCCTTGGAGACGCCTTTGAGCTCGATCACCGAATCCCCCAGACGATCCGCGACCGGGATGAAAATTTCCTGCGTCTCGTTGCGCTTCTGGTATTCGTAGGAGGACAGCTCCTCGAAGCGCGAGAGGCGCGCCTTCGATTTCGCCTGGCGGCCCTTGGGGTTCTGCCGCACCCATTCGAGCTCCTTTTGCATCGACTTGATGCGAGCCTGCTCCTGCTTCTCCTCGATCTCGAGGCGCTTTTCCTTCTGCTCGAGCCAGGAGGAGTAGTTGCCCTGCCAGGGAATGCCGTAGCCGCGGTCGAGCTCGAGGATCCACTGGGCCGCGTTGTCGAGAAAGTAGCGGTCGTGCGTCACGGCGACCACCGTGCCGGGAAACCTCCGCAGGAACTGCTCGAGCCACTCGACGCTCTCCGCGTCGAGATGGTTGGTGGGCTCATCGAGCAGCAGGATGTCGGGCTTGGAGAGCAGCAGCCGGCACAGCGCGACGCGCCGCTTCTCGCCACCCGAGAGCGGAGCGATCTTGGCGTCCCACGCCGGCAGGCGCAGCGCATCGGCGGCGACCTCCATTTGCAGGTCCGTGCTGTCCGCGTGCGCGGCGTTGACGATCGCTTCGAGCTTCGCCTGCTCGGCGGCGAGCTTGTCGAAATCGGCATCGGGCTCCGCGTACGCCGCGTAGATCTCCTCGAGGCGCTTCTTCGCCGCAAGCGTTTCTCCGAGACCCTCTTCCACCGCTTCGCGCACGGTTTTTTCCGGGTCGAGCTGCGGCTCCTGCGGGAGGAACCCGATCTTCATGTTCGGCAGGGCGATCACTTCGCCCTCGAAATTCGTCTCGACCCCGGCCATGATCTTCAGCAGCGTGGATTTCCCGGAGCCGTTCAGGCCGAGCACGCCGATCTTCGCGCCGGGAAAGAAATTGAGCGAGATGTTCTTGAGAATCTGCCGCTTCGGGGGCACGAGCTTGCCGACCCGGCGCAGGGTGTAGACGTATTGCGGCATGAGGCTTTGCGATGCGAAAGGCCGACAGCTTAGCCCAAATGGCTCATTATGAAGAAGCATTTTCCGAAAATCCTGATACGTCCCGGGGAATTTCCTGATAGTGACCGGGACCGGCTGCGATATCGTAGCCATTCCGACCGGGACCCCGGCATACGGTCGGAGGGAGGGACGCCGGGGTCAAGTCAAGTTAGCAGATGCCAGTTCAGATTTTGCTCGGCAAACCTGTACGGAGTCGAATCGGCTTGTCGCAAGCATGAGCAGGCACACGACATAGAAGAGGACCGGAAGCTCCAGAAGATTCATGTACGCGCGCGCAGGACGTTCGACCCGTTCGGCCGGGCTTTCCGCGGCGTAGGTCTGGAAATAACGCGCCGAGGCCGCTCCGCGGATGAGCGCAACATTGCGGTACACGGCCATCGCGAGGGCCACGATGGCGGTGAGGCCAACGAGCGCAACCACGGGTTGGATCAGCGCCGCGCCCTGAACAACGGGCGCGGGCGTCGTCCGAACAACGGCCACCAGCACCGCGGCGAAGACCGCGAGGACCACTCCGATCATCAGGTACGTTGCACCGATAGTTTTGGGACGCATCTGGATTTCCCCTATTAAGCTCAGCGAACCGGCAGGACTACGATGAAGCAACTGTCTCGCCCGCTCTGGGGCGCGCAGCGCGCGTCGCCCCCGTGCCGCCGGGCGATCTGCCGCACCAGCGCAAGCCCCAGGCCTGCGCCTGCGGTCTCTCGGGTTCCCGTACGGCGATAGAACGGGTCGAACACGCGCTCGCGCTCGGCTTCAGGAACCCCCGCGCCGTGGTCGCAGACGGCTATTTCGGCGCTGTCCCCGGCGCGCGAGACGCGCACTTCGATCGGCGGAGCGCCGTGGCGTTTTGCGTTCTCCAGCAGATTGCGCAGCATCCGACGCAGCAGGCGCGGATCGCCATGAACCGAGAGTTTTTGGCCGTCGAGCGCGACTTCGTCGTAGCGCGCGCATTCTTCCGCCGCGAGAGCGAGCAAATCCACTTCCTCGTCCGTGTCCAGATGCTTCACGGCGTCGAGGCGGCTCGCGAGCAGAATCTCGTCGATCAAGGCATCGAGCTCCGCAATGTCCTGCTCGAGCCCGGCTTTGCGCACCGGGTCGGCCTTCTCCTTCATCAGCTCCACCGCCATGCGGATGCGCGCGAGAGGCGTGCGCAGCTCGTGCGAAGCGTTGGCGAGGAGCGTCTTGTGCGCGCCGACCAGATCTTCGATGCGGCCGGCGGCACGGTTGAAGCTCTCGGCGAGCCGCGCCACCTCGTCTCGGCCTTCGACCTTTACGCGCGCGGAAAGCTCGCCGGCGCCCAGCGATTCGACGCCCGCCTGCAGGCGCTCCAGGCGCGAGGTCAACCTGCGCACGACCGGGTAGGCGCCGACAGCGACCGCGAGCGCGAGCAGCGCGAGCGCGAGGAAAAGCCCGTAAGGCACATGCGCGTGACCGCGCGACGCGCGCGCCTCGATCCACCTGCCGTCGGGCAGGCGTACCGCCCAAGCGGGGCCACCCCGGCGGTGAATCCAGCCGTCGCGCTCGCGGTCGGGCGCGGGCAGCGGCGCACCCACCGCGGCAAGCGGGGAGCGGTCCGCAGCGAAGAGCGCGATGTCGACGCGCAGGTTGCCGGCAAGCTTCTCGAGCGCCGCCTGCTGCTCGGCCTTCGGCGCGCTCGCGGGCGGCAAGGTATTTTGCGCAAGCGTCGCCGCCACTTCATAGGCCTGGCTCCATGGGCCCTCTTCGCCGAACGTTCGCCAGAGCAAGCCCGCGGCAAGAGCAAACGCCGCGAGACTCGCGAGCACCGCAAGGTAGATACGCAGATAAAGGCGGCGCATCACTCTTGCGCCTTGGCGAATACATAGCCGGCTCCACGCACCGTCACGATGCGGCGCGGCTTCTTCGGATCGTCCTCGATCGCCGCGCGGATGCGCGACACGTGCACGTCGATCGAGCGGTCGAAGGCTTCCAGCGGCTCGCCCTTGACGAGATCCATCAGAGTTTCCCGCGATAGCACGCGGCCCGCGTTCTCGGCGAGCGCGACCAGAAGCGCGAACTGGTAGCCCGTGAGAGTGCGCTCCTGCCCGTCCACACGCACGCTGCGCGAATCGCGGTCGATTTCAAGACTCCCGAAGCGCAGGAGCGCTGCCCGCCCTCTCGATTTCCCGCGTCTCAGGATCGCGCGCAGGCGTGCGAGGAGCTCGCGCGGCTGGAAAGGCTTCGGCAGGTAGTCGTCGGCGCCCAGCTCCAGGCCGACGATGCGGTCGGCCGCGTCGCCGCGCGCGGTCAGCATCAGCACCGGCGTGTCCGACTTCGCGCGCAGCTCGCGGCACACTTCGAGCCCGTCCATATCGGGCAGCATCAAGTCGAGCACCAGCGCGTCGAAAGGCTCGCGCGCGAGCCGCTCCAGCCCCGCGCGGCCTCCCGCGGCGACCGAAACGCGAAAACCCGACTCGCCGAGATACTCGGAAACCATCTCTGCGAGCCGGGAATCGTCTTCGATCAGGAGAATGCGCTCGGCCATGCCTCCTAGGGTAGCCGAATTGCGCGGCAGGCTCAGCCGTGGCGCCACCTGCGGCCGAGGCTCTCCATGCGCTCGGCGATCTGCTTGCGTTGCGCGGGAGTCAGCACCTCGGCGACGTCGGCGAGCGCCTGCGCGAAACGCTTCGACGCCTGTTCGGCGAGCACGAT
>VBCA01000035.1 GCA_005881575.1 Betaproteobacteria bacterium | reverse complement strand
TGAAGAAGCTCTCCAAGCCCTGCACCACGAGCAAGGAAATCGCCCAGGTCGGCGCTATTTCCGCCAACGCGGATGAGGCGATCGGCAAGATCATCTCCGATGCGATGGACAAAGTCGGCAAGGAAGGGGTGATCACCGTCGAGGACGGCAAGGGTCTGCAAAACGAACTCGAGGTCGTCGAAGGCATGCAGTTCGACCGCGGGTATCTCTCGCCGTATTTCATCAACAACGCGGAAAAACAAATTTCGGTGCTGGAGGAGCCCTACATTCTTCTGCACGACAAGAAAATCTCCAACATTCGCGAGCTGTTGCCGATCCTGGAGCAGGTGGCCAAGTCCGGCAAACCGCTTCTCATCGTCGCCGAGGAAGTCGAAGGCGAGGCCCTCGCGACGCTCGTGGTGAACAACCTGCGCGGAATTCTCAAGACCTGCGCCGTCAAAGCTCCGGGGTTCGGGGATCGCCGCAAGGCGATGCTCGAAGACATCGCCATCCTAACTGGCGGCCAGGTCATTGCCGAGGAAGTCGGACAGACCCTCGAAAAGGCGACCCTCAAGGATCTCGGGCGCGCGAAACGCATCGAGGTCGCGAAGGAAGAGACCACGGTCATCGACGGAGCCGGCGATCCCATGGCGATCGAGGCGCGGGTCAAGAACATCCGTACCCAGATCGACGAAGCGACCAGCGACTACGACAAGGAAAAGCTGCAGGAGCGCGTAGCGAAGCTCGCGGGCGGCGTTGCGGTGATCAAGGTCGGTGCGGCGACCGAGGTCGAAATGAAGGAAAAGAAGGCCCGCGTCGAAGATGCTTTGCACGCGACGCGTGCCGCGGTCGAGGAAGGCATTGTCGCCGGCGGCGGGGTGGCCTATATCCGCGCCAGGGCAGCGCTCGACAAGGTCATGGGCGAGAACCCCGACCAAGAAGCCGGCATCAAGATCATCCGGCGAGCCTTGGAAGAGCCGCTACGCATGATCGTCGCCAATGCCGGCGCCGAACCTTCGGTGGTCATGAACAAGATCATGGAAGGAAAAGGCAACTTCGGCTTCAACGCTCAGACCGAGCAGTTCGGTGACCTGGTCGAGATGGGTGTGCTCGATCCGACCAAGGTGAGCCGCACCGCGCTGCAAAACGCGGCTTCGGTCGCCGGACTGCTCCTCACCACCGAGGCGATGGTTGCCGAGCTGGTCGAAGAGAAGAAGAATGCCGGCGGTCACGCCCACGGGATGGGCGGAATGGGTGGAATGGAAGGAATGGATATGTAACTCGCTTGGCGAGTTACCCTTCCTCGGAAGGTCAAAGCCCCGCTTCGGCGGGGCTTTTTGTTTCCGGATGGCCGGGGGGGCTCGGGCTCTAGGGCTGGACGACCTGACGCATTGCCTGTTAGCATCGCGCGCAGGTTGTGCGGGGGACCTGAAAATACACTCGACAACCCAACTAGCTTGCTGAGAAGTATTTTTCCTTAAAAACGAGGAGGACAGCTATGGCAAGTCAGATCCCGAAGAACTTCCGGACTGTGATCGTCGCCGCGTCAGTGGGAAACGTCATCGAGTGGTACGACTTCTATATCTTCGGCAGCCTGGCTGCGGTTTTGTCGGTCAAGTTCTTTGAAAAGTCCCACCCGGTCGCGGCCCTGCTCTCCACGATCGCGCTGTTCACGGCCGGATTCCTGATTCGTCCGCTGGGCGCATTCCTCTTCGGGTGGTTGGGCGATCGGGTCGGCCGCAAGTACACCTTCCTCATCACCCTGACTGGCATGGGCGTCGGCACGGGATGCATCGGATTGATACCGACCTACGAATCGATCGGGCTGACCGCCGCCTTCCTTCTCTTCTTCCTGCGGATGATCCAGGGTTTGTGCCTGGGCGGCGAGTATGGAGGCGCGATCACTTACGTCGCCGAGCATGTGTCGGACGAGCGCCGCGGCTACTACACCGGCTGGCTGCAGACCTCTCCGACTCTCGGGATCGTGGTGTCGCTGGCGGTGATCGTCGGGTGCCGCACCTATTTTGGCAACGACGCGTTCAATGCCTGGGCGTGGCGCGTTCCGTTCCTGATTTCCTTCCTGCTGGTCGCGATCGCCATCTACATCCGGCTGCAGCTCCAGGAGACGCCGATCTTCCAGGAGATCAAGGCCAAGGGCCAGATGACCAAGAATCCTTGGAAAGAAGCCTTCCTAAGCGCGAACATCAAATTCGTGCTGATCGCCAGCATCGTGGTGATCGGGGAAGGCGTGGTCTGGTACAGCGGTCAGTTCTGGGCCCTGTACTACCTGCAGCAGGTTTCCAAGGTGGACCCCTTGACCACTGCCTACATCGTGGGAGCCGCGCTGCTGCTTGCATCGCCGACCTTGATCTTCTTCGGCTGGCTGTCCGACCTGATCGGGCGCAAGCCGGTGATCCTGGGGGGCTTCCTGCTCGCGGCGGTCACTTACTATCCGTTGTATTCGTGGCTGGGTAGTGTGACGCAACCCGGAAAAATCAACTACCCGGTTGCGATCTTCATCATTTTCATTCTCGTGTCCTACGTGGGCATGGTGTACGGGCCGATCGGGGCCTTCCTGGCTGAATACTTTCCCGGTAGGATCCGCTACACGTCGGTGTCCGTCCCGTATCACATCGGCAACGGCTGGGGTGGCGGGCTGGTGCCGTTCATCACTTCGGCGGCGTTCGCGGCCACGGGCAGCCTCGGCAACGCACTGATCTATCCGATTGCGGTGCCGGCGGTGTGTTTCGTGCTCGGCCTCTTCCTCATGCCGGAGACGCGCAAGCACAGCATCTGGGAAGAGGGGATGATGCCGGCGCGCAAATAGACGCCGCACCGAACGGACGAGTGGAAGCCCGCCCTTGAGGCGGGCTTTTTTTGGTTCGGAGGACCGGCTATTTCTCGGTGCAGAGAGTGTTGAAATGCCACGCTTATTGGCGGTCTCGAGACTTTCCCCTTATAATCCGCGCTCCTTTTCCGCGCGCTCCGGTTTCCGGACGCACCGGCCCGGCCAAGTAGCTCAGTTGGTAGAGCAGCGGACTGAAAATCCGTGTGTCGCTGGTTCGATTCCGGCCTTGGCCACCATCCACCCGACGCCTCTATCCGCTCAGCGCTGCTGGCTTCTGGTTTCTTCCGCGGCGATGAGGGCATCAAAAAAACTCACGCGGCTCGTGGCGACCGATCGCCGGAACTCTTCGTAGCCTGCCTTGTGCTGCTGCTGAAGGGTTTCGATTTCGCGGCTGAATTCTTCGGTTCGGCCCAGCGAAGCTACTTTTTCGAGCACGTCGCGTGCGGCGCCGTACGGCCGCAAGGAATCGCGGTCGTAACGCTTGAGCAGTAGATCGAACAGGGTTTCGATGCCCACGGCACGGTCGCAGAGGTCAAAGGAAAGGTGCAGGGAATAGTCGCCGACCGTCTCGACCTGGTGCGGCGTGCCGCTGCGCAGGAACAATACGTCTCCCTCGTGCATGACCAGCTCGGCATCGAGCGGCCCCATTTCCGACTCCCCCAGCTCGACCAGGTGCGTCCGCCGGGGAGATTGGCGTCGGTGCAGGCGCCACTTTTTTGCCCCCGCGAGATGAATTGCGAGCACGTCATCGGTATCGAGATGCCCTCGATACGCTTCGCTGCCGCGCTGTGAAAAGAACACCACTGCATTGCTGAACGTGCACGAATGCGCCCGGTCCAGGCAGGCAGCGAGCAGGTTGACCTGCGGCTCGAGGATGTCGACGCCCTCGAGCAGGCAGGCAGCTCCGTTTTCCAGATGCTTCTGTAGGACAAGCCGGTTGACGAATTCGATCTGACGACGTTGCACGACCTTGAAGCAACGCGCGGCGCGCAAGTCGACCAGTTGACCGCGGTCGATGATCTGCACGAAGTCCAGATCCAGGAAGGGATTGTTGAGGTGCTTGCGGAGATCCTCCAGCCGGAAGATCGTCTGGTTCTTGATGAGCTCCGGGTGGTGAATGTAGGTGCGCTCCGGTGACAAGGCCAGGGCCTGTTTGAAGAAAAAGTCCCGGACCTGTCGCAGCTGAGGAGGAAGCTCGGTCATATTCGCTGCTCCCAACGCAAATTGTTTGGGCCGAACACCTTGGCCGCAGTCGCTCCTGCGGGCCTCCGAACTTGCTAGCTTATAATAGCAGGTCACGTAGACCGCTCTCGCCATGCAGCTATTCACGCTCGGATTGAATCACCAGACCGCTCCCCTTGCGATACGCGAGCGAGTGGCGTTTCACGCCGAGCGCCTTCGATCGGCGCTTGCGGAGCTGACTCTGCGCGAGCCGGTCAGGGAGGCTGCAATCCTTTCGACCTGCAATCGCACAGAGATTTACTGCGCGCTCGGCGAGCCGCAGGCCACACTCGAGTGGCTCGCCGGCTATCACCGCGTCCAGCCCCAGGAACTGAAGCCCTATCTATATACCCTCCCGCAGGGCGAAGCGGTGCGGCACGCGTTCCGAGTCGCCTCCGGCCTCGACTCCATGGTGGTCGGCGAGCCGCAGATCCTCGGACAGATGAAAGAGGCAGTTCGCGTCGCCGAGTCCGCCGGTACCCTTGGGACGCTTCTCAATAAGCTCTTCCAGCGCTCTTTTGCCGTGGCAAAGGAAGTGCGCAGCAATACCGGGATCGGCGCCAACGTCGTCTCGATGGCGGCTGCCGCGGTAAAACTCGCCGGCCGGATATTTCCCAGCCTCGCCGAGCAGAAAGTGTTACTGGTCGGTGCAGGCGAGATGATCGAGCTCGCCGCGACGCACTTCGCCGCGCAGCGGCCGCGCGGCATGGCGGTCGCGAACCGCACGCTGGAGCGGGCGGAATCCCTCGCGCGCCGCTTCAACGCGGAGTCGATCGAGCTGCGCGACCTGCCCGAGCGCTTGCCGGAGTACGACATCATCGTCTCCTGCACGGCGAGCTCGCTACCGATCATCGGCAAGGGTACGATGGAGCGCACCATCCGCGCCCGCCGCCACCGCCCGGTATTCATGGTCGATCTCGCCGTGCCCCGGGATATCGAAGCCGAGGTGGCGGAGATGGACGACGTATTTCTCTACACCATCGATGATCTCGCGGCGACCGTGCGCGAGGGCATCGACGCGCGACAATCCGCGGTCGCTCAAGCCGAAGTAATCATTGAATCCCAGGTCGGCTCTTTCCTGCATTGGATGAAGACGCGCGAAATGGTGCCGCTCATTCGCCAGCTGCGCGAATCCGCGGAGGAAGCGCGGCGCCTCGAAGTCGAGCGCGCGGTGCGCATGCTCGCCCGCGGCGACGACCCCAAGACGGTGCTCGAAGCGCTGTCCCGGGGCCTCACCAACAAGCTGATGCATGCACCCACCGAAGCGCTCAACCAGGGCGGCGAAGCGGACGAGTCGCTGAAGGCACTCGTGGCGCGGTTGTATCAGCTTCGCGCGCGCGATTGACCCGGGCGTCTGCCCGTGAATCGATGAAGACCAGCATCGCGGCCAAGCTCGATCAGGCGCGCCAGCGGCTCCTCGACATCAACGCGCTCCTATCTTCCGAGAATGCGACCCGCGACCTGGACCAGTTTCGCAAGCTTTCGCGTGAGCATGCGGAGCTCGAGCCCATTGTCGAGCTGTTCAACACGTACCGTGACACCGAGCAGCGCGTCGCCGAAGCTCAGGAGCTGCTCGACGATCCCGAGATGAGAAGCTACGCGGAAAGCGAGATCAAAGTAGGCCGCGAGCGGCTCGTCGCGCTCGAATCGGAGCTGCAGCAGCTGCTCCTGCCCAAGGACCCCAACGACGAGCGCAACATCTTCCTCGAGATCCGCGCCGGGACCGGCGGAGACGAGTCGGCGCTCTTCGCGGGCGACCTCTTCCGCATGTATTCGCGCTACGCGGAACGCCAGGGCTGGCAGGTGGAGGTGATATCCGAGTCTCCGGGTGACGCCGGCGGGTACAAGGAGATCATCGCGCGCGTGATCGGGCAGGGCGCTTACTCCAAGCTCAAGTTCGAGTCCGGCGGCCACCGCGTCCAGAGAGTGCCCGCCACCGAGACGCAAGGGCGCATCCACACCTCCGCCTGCACGGTCGCGGTCCTGCCCGAGGCGAGCGCGATCGGCGACGTCGTGCTGAATCCCTCGGACCTTCGCATCGACACCTACCGCGCTTCGGGCGCCGGCGGGCAGCACGTCAACAAGACCGACTCCGCCGTGCGCGTCACGCATCTTCCGACCGGAATCGTCGTGGAATGCCAGGACGCGCGTTCGCAACACAAGAACAAGGAAAAGGCGCTCGCGGTGCTCGCGGCGCGCATCAAGGACAAGCAGAGACGCGAGCAGCAGGCGAAGGAAGCCGCCACGCGCAAATCCCTGATCGGCTCGGGCGACCGTTCCGAGCGCATCCGCACCTACAATTTTCCGCAAGGGAGGGTCACCGACCACCGCATCGGTCTCACCCTCTACAAGATCAACGACATCATGGACGGCGATCTTTCGCAGCTGACGCAGGCGCTGCTCGCAGAGCACCAGACCGAGCAGCTCGCCGCGTTCGCCGAAGAGCGATGAAGGAAAGTCCCGCGGTGAGTACGGTCGAAACCGGCGCGACGATAGGCGGCTTGCTGCGCGAGTGCGGACTGCCGCGGTTGGAAGCCGAGCTGTTGATCTGCTCCATCCTGGGCTGCGAGCGCGTCTGGCTCCTCGCCCACGCCGAAGAAACGATCGATTCGTCCGGGGCGCGCTCTGCGCGCGCCCTCCTCGCACGGCGACGCGCGGGCGAACCCGTTTGCCACATTACGGGCTGGCGCGAGTTCTACGGCCTGGCGCTGCGAGTGACCCCGGCGGTCCTGATCCCCCGCCCGGAAACCGAGCGCCTCGTCGAGCTTGCGCTCGATCGCCTTCCTTCGGGTGCCCCGGGGCGCGTGCTGGAGCTCGGAACGGGCAGCGGCGCGATCGCCATCGCTCTGGCGAGGGAGCGGCCGGGGTTGGCGATCGTCGCCACCGATGTTTCCGAGGCGGCCCTCGCTCTCGCGCGGCGCAACGCGCGCGACCACGGGGCCGAAATCGACTTCGTTCTCAGCGACTGGTTTGACGCGCTCGCGCCGGGGCAATTCGATCTGATCGTGTCCAACCCGCCGTATGTTCCGGCGGGAGACATTCATCTCGAGCGCGAGGACTTGCGCTTCGAGCCGCGCCTCGCGCTGGTCGGAGGCGAGGACGGGCTTGCCTGCATCCGGGAGATCGCTACCGGCGCGCAAAACCGGCTTCGGCCAGGCGGCTCCTTGCTCATGGAGCACGGCCACGATCAGGGAGGTCGCTCGGCCGAGCTCCTCAGCGCGCTTGGCTACGCCGAGGTCGCCGATTTTCGCGACCTTGCTGGATTACCGCGCGTGTGCGCGGGCGTTTGGCGCGGTTGACCGCGTTCAGGGCGAGCGGTACAATTCCCGACGATTTTTATCAGGTATTTGAGGGTTCATCATGGACGCGCAAGAACGCATCAGACAGCAAGTCACCGGAAACCCCGTCGTTCTCTATATGAAGGGGACTCCTCAGTTTCCGCAGTGCGGGTTCTCCGCCAGCGCCGTGCAGATCCTGAAAGCCTGCGGGGTCGAGCGGGTGTTTACGGTCAACGTGCTCGAAGAACCGGAAATCCGACAGGGCATCAAGGAATACGCCAATTGGCCCACCATCCCCCAGCTCTACGTCAACGGAGAGTTCGTGGGCGGTTCCGACATCATGCGCGAGATGTATCAGTCCGGGGAGTTGCAGAAGCTCCTCACCGGGGAAAAAACCCCCTCTTAGTCGGAACACCGATCGCCTTATCGCAGTTCCGCAAGGAGGCGCTCGATCATCGCTTTCGCTTGTCCCGCGTAGCCGCCGCCGAACAGATTCGCGTGGTTGAGCACGTGGTACAGGTTGTACAGCATCTTTCTGACGGCGTAGCCTTGAGCGGGGGGCGCAGCTTCCGCGTAGGCGGAATAGAAAGCCTGCGGAAATCCGCCGAACAGTTCGGTCATGGCAAGGTCCGCTTCGCGGTCTCCCCGATAAACCGCCGGGTCGAAAAGCACCGGCGCGCCGTCGGCGAGAAAGCCCGCATTTCCACTCCACAGATCGCCATGCAGGAGCGATGCAGCGGGCGCATGCGGAGAAAGCAGTCGGGGCAGCCCTTCGGCAAGCCGCTCCCCCTTTTCTACGAGATCCCTCCCGAGGGCGTTTTTCCTCGCCAGCTCGAGCTGAGGTCCCAGCCGTGCTTCGCGCCAGAAGTCGCTCCAGGAAGATGATCTCCGGTTGAGCTGCGCCGTTCCTCCAATGTAATTGTCCCGGTGCCACCCGAAGGCTTCGCCGTGGACCGAGTGCACCGCGGCGAGCGAGCGCCCCAGGGCGGCGTAATCCCCGTTTCCGCGCAGCTCAAGGTGCTCGAGCACGAGGAATGCCTGCTCACCCGCTTGTCCCTGGCACAGCGTGGCGGGAACCCGGGCACCGGCTGCGGCGAGCGCCGCGAGGCCGTCGGCCTCGGCGGCGAAACTGTCGAGTGCCGAGCGGTCGTTTGTCTTGGCGAAGTATCTGCGCCCGCCACCCTCGAGTATGAAGCAACGGTGGATGCAGCCTCCCGCGACAGGCCTCGTGCGCTCGATTCGGAACGAGCCCGCGACATCTGAAACGGATGTCTGCAGTGCGGCGAGAAGCTCGCCCGATGGGCCTCCCATCACTGCAAGATCACGGTGCCGCGTCGGCCTTCAGCAACTTGCGCGCGCGCCTGATCGCCGCACGCACTTGCGCGGGCGCGGTGCCGCCGATGTGCGAGCGGCTGGCGACCGAGCCCTCGGGCGTGAGCACGCGGTAGACGTCCTTTTCCACTTTGGAGGAAAAACGCCGCATCTCCGGGAGCGGCAACTGCTCCAGACCCAGGCCCGATTTTTCGGCGAAGCGCACCGCCCGCGCGACGGCTTGGTGAGCGTCGCGAAACGCGACTCCCTTCCTTACCAGGTAGTCGGCGAAGTCTGTCGCCGTGGCGAAGCCTTCCTTGGCCGCAGCCTGCATCGCAGCCGCGTTGACCTGGATGCCGGCGATCAATTCGGAGAAGACGGCGAGCGTATCGCGCAGGGTGTCCGCCGCGTCGAACAGCGGCTCCTTGTCCTCCTGATTGTCCTTGTTGTAAGCAAGAGCTTGTCCCTTCATCAAGGTAAGCAGCGCGACGAGATCGCCCGCGACTCTACCGGTCTTGCCGCGCGCGAGCTCCGGAACGTCGGGATTCTTCTTCTGGGGCATGATGGACGAGCCGGTGCAAAAGCGATCCGGCAGGGCGACGAAACCGAAGCGCGGATTGCTCCAGAGAATCAGCTCTTCGGACAAGCGCGAGAGATGGATCATCGCGAGCGCGGCGCAGGCGCAGAATTCGATCGCGAAATCCCGGTCGGAGACCGCGTCGAGCGAGTTTCCGCTCACCGATTCGAACCCCAGCTCGCGCGCGACCTTCTCGCGGTCGATCGGAAAGGAGGTTCCGGCGAGCGCAGCCGCCCCGAGCGGGAGGCAGTTCACGCGCCGCCGGCAGTCGGAAAGGCGCGCGCGGTCGCGCTCGAGCATCTCAAAATACGCGAGCAGGTGGTGCCCGAAAGTGACCGGTTGAGCGACCTGCAGGTGGGTGAAACCCGGCATCACGGTGGCGGCATGTTTTTCGGCCTGATCGACGAGTCCCCGCTGCACAGCTCGCAGCAGGCCTCCGATCTCGTCGATCGCTTCGCGCAGCCACAGACGCAGATCGGTCGCGACCTGATCGTTGCGCGAACGCGCGGTGTGCAGGCGTTTTCCCGCCTCCCCGACGAGAGCGATCAGCCGCCGCTCGATGTTGACGTGGACGTCCTCGGCCGCGAGCGACCAGCGAAAGCGTCCCGTTTCTATCTCGCGGGAGATCCTTGAAAGGCCGCGCTCGATCGCCTTGAGATCCGCGGTCGTCAGAATCCTAACGGCGCGCAGCATGCGCGCGTGAGCAAGGGACGCCCGGATGTCGTGGGCGGCGAGGCGCCGGTCAAACCGCACCGAGGCGGTGTAGCGCTTGACGAGCTCGGATACCGGTTCGGCGAACCGCCCGGACCAGAGCTTCTTGCCGGGCTTGGGCTTCGCTGCCATGGTTGCCTGTAAAATGCACCGAAGTCGTGAAGCGCGCGGCTCATCGCCGCAAGCGTCGACTTTTGCGTCCGCACAAAAGTGCAAAGTATACGGCAAAACGACCTGCCCGACGCCCTGCCGGACTTCCGCAATCTGGGCGTGATATCGCGCATCCTGCTTTCGGTCAACGCGCTCGCCCTGCTTTTCGCCCTGGCGCGCTCGCGGGAGATCGGCGAGTTCGCCGCAAAAGTCACCGAGATCGCAGGGTCGCTCGAACCCATATTGCTCGTCGTGGTGATCTTGCTTTATGCGGGATCCACGCTGCTCGAGCGGCTCGCGTACGTTCAGGGTCTGCTGGCAGTCCTTGCGATTGTGCTTGCGGTAACCGCGGCGCTCTTTCCGTTCCAGTCCCTGCTCGGCGAAAGCGGCGAGTGGCGCGAACTCGCGTGGAGCCTCGGCCACGCGGCGCTGGGGACAGGGGCGATCGCTTGGTATTTTCACCTTCGCAACCGCGCATTCTCGCCGGCGATTTCCGAGGCGCGGCTGCAGGCGCTTCAGGCTCGCATCCGGCCGCATTTTCTTTTCAACACGCTGAATGCCGTGCTTTCCCTCATTCGCAAGGATCCGAAGCGAGCCGAGGGCGCTCTGGAGGATCTGGCGGAGCTGTTCCGCACCGTCATGGTCGACAACCGTAAGCTGATCACTCTCGGAGACGAGCTCTCGTTGTGCCGTCAGTATCTCAACCTGGAGCAGCTGCGCCTGGGTGAGCGTCTCAGTGTCCATTGGCGGCTGGATCCGGCCATCGAGAATGCTCTGGTGCCGCCGATGCTCCTGCAGCCCCTGGTGGAAAACGCCGTCTACCACGGAATCGAGCCGGGAACCGCGCCCGGGATAATCGAAGTGCGCATCGAACGCCGCGACGACCGCCTCTGGCTGCATTTGGCCAATCCCTACCACGAGGACTATCAGCATCGCCAGGGAAATCACATGGCCCTTGCCAACATCCGCGAGCGGCTGCAGCTCCATTTCGACGTCGAGGCGAGCCTGGACACGCGCATCGCCGACGGCCGCTTCGAAATCGGCATCGCGATGCCCTATCGCACCAGCCTATGAACCTTCTCCGAGTAGTCATCATCGACGACGAAGAACCGGCCCGCAACCGCTTGCGCGAGCTTCTGGAGGACTGCCGCGAAGAACTGCCTCATTCCATTGCGGGCGAAGCGGCGAACGGCGTGGAGGGGCTGCAAATCATCGCCGCGGCGGGAGCGGAGGTCGTCCTGGTCGACATCCACATGCCTGAGATGAGCGGCATCGAATTCGCAAGGCATCTGCAAGTTCTGGAGCGGCCGCCCGCAGTGATTTTCGTGACTGCGCACGATCGCTACGCGGTCGAGGCGTTCGAGGTCAACGCCGTCGACTACCTGACCAAGCCGGTTCGCGCGATGCGGCTTCTCACCGCTCTGAAGAAGGCCGCAAACGGCGCACGCTTGGCGCGCGGCGTGCTCGAGAGCATCGATCCGGCTCCGCGGCGTTTTTTCAGCGTTGCCGAGCGCGGACGCATGACTCTGGTCCGTGTCTCGGACGTGATTTACCTCAGAGCCGAGCTCAAATACGTCACCGTGCGGACCCGCACCGGCGAGCACTTGATCGAGGAGTCGCTGACGCAGCTCGAGCAGGAATTCAGCGGGGTGTTCGTGCGGATTCACCGCAATTGCCTGGTGGCGCGGCGGTGGATACGCGGCGTCGAGCGCGGCGCCGAGAGCGAGAGTGAAGCCGGATGGTCCGTGGTCCTCGAGGGGCTCGACGAAAGGCTGGCGGTGAGCCGCAGGCAATGGGCTCAGGTCAAGGCGCTGGTAAGCTAGGGACGAGAGTTGAGTCGGGATTCCGAACGAATCGTCATCGCGTCGCGCAGGAGCCGGCTCGCGATGTGGCAGTCCGAGCACGTCGCGGGCGAGCTCAAGCGCCTGTATCCGCATTGCGAGGTGAGCATCCTCGGAATCACGACGCGAGGCGACCAGATCGTCGATCGGCCGCTCGCCCAGATCGGCGGAAAGGGCCTTTTCGTCAAGGAGCTCGAGGCCGCGCTCGAGGACGGGCGGGCCGATATTGCAGTGCACTCCGCGAAGGACGTGCCGATGCGCCTGCCCGAGATCTTTTGTCTGGCTGCGATCTCCGCGAGAGAAGACCCGCGCGACTGCTTCGTGTCGAACCTGAGCGCGAGCCTCGAAGCGTTGCCTTCGCGAAGCATCGTTGGAACGTCCAGCCTGCGGCGCGAGGCGCAGTTGCGCGAGCGCCATCCGGGGCTGCAGGTGAAACCCCTGCGCGGCAACCTCGACACGCGCTTGGCGAAGCTCGACCGGGAAGAATTCCAGGCAGTCGTGCTCGCCGCGGCAGGGCTCAAACGGCTCGGCCTTGCCGCTCGAATCCGGGCGATGCTCGAGCCCGAGCAGAGCTTGCCCGCGCCCGGGCAGGGCGCGCTCGTGATCGAGTGCCGGGCGGACCGAGGCGAACTGCGGCAGCGCCTGGCTCCGCTCGGAGACTCCGACACTACGGCCTGCGTGCGCGCCGAGCGAGCGCTGAGCCGCGCATTGTCGGGCGATTGCCAGCTACCGCTCGCGGCATACGCCGTGACAAGCGGGGCGCAGATTCGCCTGCGCGGCCTGGTGGCGATGCCCGATGGCAGCAGAGTGGTGCGCGCGGATTTGAGCGGCCCGATCGCGGCGCCGGAGGAACTGGGTGAGATGATCGCGGCGAAATTGCGTGCGCTGGGCGCAGACGCCATTCTCGCGTCACTGTCATGAGCGAGGGACCGCTCTCGGGCCGCGGTATCCTGGTGACTCGCCCGAGCGAGCACGCTTTGGCGCTTGCCGACCGGATCCGCGCGGCAGGCGCAGAGCCGGTTCTCTTTCCCACCATCGAGATCCTGCCTGTGGAAAATGCAGCGGCGGTCTCGAGTCTGATTGCGCGCCTCGATGGGTTTCAGCTTGCGATCTTCGTCAGCCCGACCGCGGTGATGCGGGGACATGCGATGGTCGTCGCGAGCCGGAAATGGCCGGCGGGCTTGCGCGTGGCCGCCGTGGGGACCGGGACCGCAAGTGCGCTCGAGGAATTGGGATTCCATTCGGTGATCGCGCCCTCGGGTGAGGCCGATAGCGAGGCGCTGGCCGAACTTCCCGAGCTGCAGGATCTGCAGGGGCGCTCGGTCGTGATATTTCGCGGGCAGGGCGGACGCGAATGGCTCCGAACGAGACTCGAAGCGCGGTGCGCGCGAGTCGAGTACGCCGAATGCTACCGGCGTGCGCGTCCCGCCGTCGACGCGGGAGGGCTCCTCGCCCGCTGGCAGAGCGGCGGAATCGAAGCGGTCTCCATTACCAGCGCCGAAGGCTTGGCGAATTTCTTCGAGATGCTGAGCCCGACCGGCAGGGGATACTTGCGCGCGACCCCGGTGTTCGTACCGCATCCGCGGATCGCGCTGGCCGCTCGGAAGCTCGGCGTGCGGGAGATCGTAGTGACCGGTCGCGGCGATGCTCGCACCGTCGCTGAGATGGCGGCTTTTTTTGCTAAAGTATGATCGCCTCTCATCGGGAGTCGGCTCAGGCATGGAAAACGACACGGCATCGGCGTCCGGGACTCGGGGAGCTTCGAAGCTCAAAGCCTGGCGCGCTTCGTCGGCGGTGGCCGGATTCGGGTTGCTGGCACTGCTCTTCGCGTGGCAGTGGTACGACGGTTACAACCGGATCGGCGCCCTGCGCGACGAGCTCGCTCAGCGCGTGCGCGAGAGCGAGTCGGACAGCCGCGACGCGCGCTTCGCCGCGAGACAGGCGCAGGAGGCGGCGCGCGAGGTACAGGCGAAACTCGCGCAGATCGAGTTGAAGTTCGCGGAATTCCAGAATCAGCAGATCGGTCTCGATGCGCTCTACCAGGAGCTGTCGCGCAATCGCGACGAATGGGTGATCGCTGAAATCGAGCAGATCCTCACCATTGCCTCGCAGCAACTGCAGCTCACCGGGAGCGTCCAGGTGGCCTTGTCCGCGCTGCAGACGGCCGAAGCGCGCTTGGCGCGCTCCGGCCGCTCCCAGTTCCTGCCGCTGCGCAAGGTCTTCGCCCGCGATATCGAACGCCTCAAAACGGCGCCCGGCCTGGATGTTCCGGGACTTGCCGCGAAGCTGGATCAGCTGATCGCGGGTGTGGATTCCCTGCCGCTCGCGCAGGAAGCTCGCCCGCAGGCGTCGGCCGCCGCCAAGCGTGAGGCCGACGGATTATGGGAAAGGCTGGCCGCGGAGCTGCTCGGCGAGCTCAAGCAGCTCGTCAGGATCGAGAACATGGAAGGCTCCGCCCCGGCGCTGCTCAGCCCGCCGCAGGAATTTTTCCTGCGCGAGAACCTGAAACTGCGCCTGCTGAACGCGCGCCTCGCGCTTCTTGCGCGCGACGAAACCGCCTACCATGGCGACGTGAAGCTCGCGGCAAGCTGGCTCGGGCGATACTTCGACACGCGTTCTCGCGCTGCCGTGGCGATGGCGGCGACGCTGAAGCAGCTCGGGTCGGACAGCGCAGGGGTCTCGCTCCCGACGATCGGCGAAAGCCTCGCAGCGGTGCGCGCCTACAAGCCGGTTCGGAAACAGGTCGGGCAATGAAGGGCTTGCTCTGGCTGCTCGTCCTGTCGGCGCTCGCCGTGGCCCTTTCGCTGGCAATGCGAAGCCACGGCGCTTACGCGCTATTCGTAGTACATTCGTGGCGCGCCGAGATTTCGCTCAACCTGCTCGCCATTCTTCTGGTCCTCGTCCTCGCGGCCGGATACTTTCTGCTCAGAGTGGTGTGGCATGCCGTGAGGCTTCCGTCGCATGTGCGCGCTTTTCGTGAACGCCGGCGCGATGAAAAAGGACGCGCAGCGGCGCTCGGGGCGATTCAGGCGCTCTTCGAGGGTCAATTTGTCCGCGCCGAGAAGCTCGCCTCCGGGGCGGCCGGACTGGGCGCGACGCCGGGTCTCGCGAGTCTTCTTGCGGCGCGTGCGGCGCAGAGGCTGCGGCAATTCGGCCGGCGCGATCAGTGGCTCGAGCGGGCGAAGGAGGGGGACGGTGAGTGGCGTCTCGCTCGCTTGATGACAGCGGCGGAGCTCCTACTGGAAGAACGGCGCTTCCTCGAAGCGCGAGCCGTCCTGCGCGAACTGAACGCCGGCCGGACTCGGCATGTTGCGGCACTGTTGCTGTCGCTGCGCGTGGAGCAGGGCCTGGCAAATTGGGACGAGGTCCTCCGCTTGGCGAACTTGCTGGAGAAACGGGATGCGATGCCGCCGGAAGCCCTCGATAGCGTGCGAGTCAACGCCCGCGTCGCGATACTGTCGCGCAAGGCGGTCGATCGTGAAAGCCTCGCTCGGCACTGGGAAGACACGCCGCGCTCCGAGCGCTTGCATCCCAAGATCGCGGCCGCCGCGACGCGCGCTTTCATCGAGATGGGGGATTGTCGCAAGGCTCACCGCATCATCGAGGAAGCGCTCGAGCGCGACTGGGACGGCGCGCTCGCCCTGCTCTATGGGGAATGCATCGACGAAGACGCGTTCGAGCGCCTCGAGCGGGCCGAACGATGGCTGCGCGAGCGTCCGGGAGAAGCCGAATTGCTGCTCACGCTGGGCCGCTTATGCGTGCAGCGCGAGTTGTGGGGGAAGGCTCAAAGTTACCTCGAGGCGAGCCTCGCTACGCAGCCGACGCGGGCGGCGCACGTCGCGCTCGCGCGCCTCTTCGAGCACATCGGGCGGACCGACGAAGCCAACCAACATTTTCGCGCGAGCGCCGACCTCGGGTCGGCGCCACGGGCATAGGACTGAAAGTCCGGCCAAGTCCGGTTCAAATGCCCAGTCCGGCGAGCTGCTTCTCCGGATAGCGGGTGCCCGAGGCAGCTCCGGGAGGAAACGTCTTCGCGAGCTGGGCGATTTCCGCCGCGTTCAAAGCCATGCCGGCCGCGGCCGCATTCTGTTCGAGGTAGTTGCGCCGTTTCGTTCCCGGGATGGGCACCACGTCCGGCCCGCGAGCGAGCACCCAGGCGAGCGCCACCTGCGCCGGCGTGGCCTTGCGGGCGGCGGCGATCGATTCGAGAGGCTGCAGCAGCGCGACGTTGCGCCTGAGGTTGTCGGGATTGAAGCGCGGATGATCGCGACGCCTATCCTTCGGCTGGAGCGCGTCCAGCGTCTTGATCGTTGCAGTGAGGAACCCGCGGCCTAGAGGCGAATACGCCATCAAGGCGATACCGAGCTCGCGGCAGGCGGGGAGGATGTCTTTTTCCACGTCGCGTGACCACAGCGAGTACTCGGTCTCGAGCGCAACGAGCGGATGCACCTTGTGCGCACGCCGCAGGGTTGCCGCGCCCGCCTCGGAAAGCGCGAGGTGGCGCACCTTGCCGTGGTCGACCAGCCTCTTCATCGCGCCCACGGTATCCTCGATCGGCACTTTGGGGTCGACGCGATGCAGCCCGTAGATATCGATCACTTCGACGCCGAGGCGCTTGAGCGAGGCGTCACAGGCCTGCGGCACGTAAGCGGGGTGACCCGCCGAAAGGCCTTCGGGAAGCTTGAAGCCGCTCAGGCCCACATTCCCGAATTTCGTGGCGAGGAGCACCCGGCTGCGTTTGCCCTTGAGCGCGCGCCCGACCAGTTCTTCGTTGTTTCCCGCCGCGTAGGCGTCCGAAGTGACGATGAGGTTGACGCCGAGATCGATGGCGCGATGAATCGTCGCGATCGACTCGGCCTCGTTCGGCTCGCCGTAGATTCCCGTCATTCCCATGCAGCCCAGACCCAGCGCCGAAACGGCGGGCCCATTTTTTCCAAGCTTGCGTGTGTCCATATGCTCCTTTCACCGTAATCATTCCCCGAGCCAGTCCCTGGCACGCAGGAAATCCCTGTAAAGTTTTCCTTCCGCGCTCGACGGCTCCGGTTTCCAGTCATAGCGCCACTTCACGAGCGGGGGCAGGGACATCAATATCGATTCGGCGCGGCCTGCCGACTGCAGGCCGAACAGCGTGCCGCGATCATAGACGAGATTGAACTCCACATAGCGGCCGCGGCGATACGCCTGGAAATCTCGCTCGCGCTCGCCGTAAGGAAGATCTTTCCGGCGCTCGATGATGGGAAGATAGGCCGGAAGAAAATGGTCGCCGACGCCGCGAGCGAGCTCGAAGCACGAATCGAAACCACCCTCGTTCAAATCATCGAAGAAAATCCCTCCGATGCCGCGCGGCTCGCCGCGGTGCTTGAGATAGAAGTACTCATCGCACCAGCGCTTGAAGCGGGGATAGCACTCGGGGCCGAAAGCCTCGAGCGCCTGCCGGCACGTGGCATGAAAGTGGCGCGCGTCCTCCTCGAACCCGTAGTAGGGGGTCATGTCCATGCCGCCGCCGAACCACCAGATCGGCTCGCTTTGCGGCTGGGTCGCGACCAGGAACCGGACGTTCATGTGAACGGTCGGGACATAGGGATTGCGCGGATGCAATACCAGGGACACGCCAGTGGCCTCGAAGGCGCGGCCGGCCAGCTCGCGCCGCGCGGCGCTGGCGGAAGGCGGGAGCCGCTCCCCGTGTACCCTGGAGAAATTCACGCCGCCGCGCTCGAACACGTCCCCGTCCTCGATGATGCGGCTCTCACCGCCGCCGCCTTCCTCCCGCTGCCAGGGATCGCGGCGGAAGCTGCGTCCTTCGACGCGCTCCAACTCCGCGACGATGCGGTTCTGCAGCTCGAGAAGATAAGCGTGGATCGCGGCCGGGTTCATCGATGCGTTTTCAGGTCAAGGCTTTTCTCACGGCAACGGCGCGGTGCCCGATGTCGCCCCGATATTGCATGCCGTCGAAACGGATGCCTTTCACGACTTCGTAGGCGCGCCGCTGCGCCATCTTGATCGAATCCCCGAGGGCGGTCGCGCACAGCACGCGCCCCCCGTTGGTGACGATGGCGCCGTCTTTGAAAGCCGTGCCCGAGTGGAATACCCGGAAGTCCTCTGCCGGCGCCGGCAGTCCCGTCACGATATGGCCTTTTTCCGGCGCCTCGGGATAACCCGCGGCGGCGAGAACCACCCCCAACGCGGCGCGGCGGTCCCAATCGGCCTCGACCCGATCGAGCTTCGCCTCCATGGCGTGTTCGATCAGCTCGAGCAGGTCGCTCCTCAAGCGCAGCAAAATCGGCTGCGCCTCGGGATCGCCGAGACGGCAGTTAAATTCCAGCACCCGGGGATTGCCCGAGCCGTCGATCATGAGGCCCGCGTAGAGGAACCCGGTGTAGCGCTCGCCTTCCTCGGCCATTCCCGCGAGCACGGGCCGGATGATTTCGCGCACCACTCGCGCGTGCAGCGCGGGCGTCACTACCGGCGCCGGAGAGTAGGCGCCCATGCCGCCGGTATTGGGCCCCCCGTCGCCGTCCCGGAGACGCTTGTGATCCTGGCTGGTCGCAAGCGGGAGCACGTGCTCGCCATCGGCCAGCACGATGAAGCTCGCTTCTTCCCCTTCGAGGAATTCTTCGATCACGACCCGGTTGCCCGCAGCGCCCAGGGTACGCTCGACGAGGATTCTCTCGACCGCGCGATGGGCTTCGTCTGCGCTCGTCGCGACGATCACGCCCTTTCCCCCCGCCAGGCCATCCGCCTTCACCACAATGGGCGTGCCGCGCGCGTCGATATAGGCGTGCGCGGCGTGCGCCGCGTCGAAGCTCGAGAACTTCGCCGTCGGGATCCGGTGCCGGACCATGAATTCCTTGGCGAACTCCTTGGAGCTCTCCAGCCGCGCGCAGGCCCGGGTCGGGCCGAAGATCCGCAGACTCCTGGAACGGAACAGATCGACGATGCCTTCGGCGAGCGGCGCTTCGGGTCCCACCACCGTCAGGTAGATATTTTCAGCGAGCGCGAATTCAGCCAGTTTGTCGATCGCAGAAATCGCGACGTTCTCCAGGCCAGCCTCGCGCGCCGTCCCGCCGTTGCCCGGCGCGACGAAGACTTTTTGCACGCGGGGGCTTTGCGCCAGGCGCCACGCGATCGCGTGTTCCCTACCGCCGGAACCGATGACCAGAAGCTTCATGTATCAATGCCGGAAATGCCGCACGCCTGTGAACACCATGGCGATTCCAAGCTCGTCGGCGGCCGCGATGACTTCGTCGTCGCGCACGCTGCCCCCGGGTTGGATGACAGCTTTGGCGCCGGCTTGGGCGACCACGTCGACGCCATCGCGAAACGGAAAGAATGCGTCCGACGCGACAACGGATCCCTTGAGGTTCTGCGCCTTGAGTGTGGCAACACGGGCCGCGTCGACGCGGCTCATCTGGCCCGCGCCGATACCGAGCGTCCGGCCGCTCGCACAGAACACGATGGCGTTCGATTTGACGAACTTCGCCACGCGCCAGGCGAACAGCAAATCGGCGATTTGCGCTTGAGTAGGTTTGAGCCGGGTGACGGTGCGAAGGTCCGACGCCTGCACGTTGCGCGCGTCGGGAGTTTGCATCAGCACTCCGCCTCCGACGCGTTTGAAGTCGTACGTTTGTGCTGCGCGCGCAAGGCTTGCCGACATCACCCGTACGTTGGCTTTGGCGGCGAAGAGCTGTCGGGCTTCGGCGTCGAAATCGGGCGCGATCACCACCTCGACAAACTGTTTGCATACCGCCTCGGCAATCGCCGCATCGAGCTTGCGGTTGAAAGCGATGATGCCTCCGAACGCAGCAGCAGGGTCGGTGGCGAAAGCGTGCTCATACGCCTCCAGGGATGAAGCTCCGATCGCGGCACCGCAGGGATTGGCGTGCTTGACGATCACGCAGGCCGGCTCATCGAAGGTCTTCACGCATTCCCAGGCCGCGTCGGCGTCGGCGATGTTGTTGTACGACAGTTCCTTGCCTTGAATCTGAGTGTAGCCGGCGATGCCGCCGGGAGCCGGATTGCCGTCGCGATAGAACACCGCCGCTTGATGCGGGTTTTCGCCGTAGCGCAGGTCCTGCACTTTTTCGAACTGAAGCGTAAGGCGCCCGGGGAAAGGCGCAAGCTCCCCGTCGCTCCCCACCCCCGTGAGGTAATTGCCGATCGCGGCTTCGTACGCCGCGCTGTAGGCAAACGCTTTTTGGGCCAGAGCGAAGCGCGTGCTCTCGCTCAAGGCGCCGCTGCGCTCCCCCATCTCCGCGAGGACCTTCGAATAGTCGGACGGATCGGTCACGACCGCAACGCCCGCATAGTTCTTGGCCGCTGCGCGCAGCATGCTGGGACCCCCGATGTCGATGTTCTCGATCGCCTCGGCGAGAGTGCAATTCGGTTTCGCGACGGTTTGTGCGAACGGATAGAGGTTGACCACGACAAGATCGATCGGCTCGATACCCGCCGCCTTGATCGCAGCCAGGTGCGCGGGGGAATCGCGCCGGGCGAGTATGCCGGCGTACAGTCTCGGGTGCAGGGTTTTCACCCGTCCGTCGAGCATTTCCGGGAAGCCGGTATAGTCGGCCACCTCGGTTACGGCGAGGCCTTGCTCGGCGAGAAGTTTCGCCGTGCCGCCGGTCGACAGGATCTTGACCTTGTACCGGGCGAGGCCGCGCGCAAACTCGGCAAGGCCGCTCTTATCGGATACGCTGACCAGCGCGGTCCGGATGGCAATCATGCAGGTCGACCGTGAACGGCTGGACCACCGCTCACATCTTTATTTTCAGCGACTGGATCTTCTTTCGCAGGGTATTGCGGTTGATCCCGAGCATCTCGGCGGCGATGGACTGATTTCCCTCGGCCCGGTCGAGCACGAGCTCGAGCATCGGGCGCTCGACGTTCTTGAGCACCATGTCGTAGATGGCGCGCGGCTTCGCCCCGTCGAGGTCCTTGAAGTACCGCTCCAGAGATCTACGGACGCAGTCCGCGATCTCGTTTGTCTGCCTCATGCCGCCAGCTCCACGTCATAGCGCAGGCGCAGATTCTCGCGCCCGAACTGCTCGAAGAAACGATTGACCGCGTCGAGTTGCTCCGCGCACGTTTCAAGCTGATTCATGTGATGCCGGAAGCTCGCCGAACCGGCGAGCCCCTTCGTATACCAGGAGATGTGCTTTCGCGCGACCTTGACTCCCGTTTCCGTGCCATAGAACGCGTAGAGCTCATGTAGATGCGCGAGCAACACGGTATGGATCTCGGAAACGAGAGGATCGGGGAGTTTCTCGCCCGTTGAAAGATAGTGTTCAATTTCGCGGAAGATCCAGGGCCGCCCCTGAGCGGCGCGGCCGATCATGATCCCGTCGGCGCCCGTGTACTCGAGCACATGCTTCGCTTCCTCGGGCGTAGTGATATCCCCGTTTGCCACCACGGGCAGGCGCGTAGACCGCTTGACTTCGCGGATCGTGTCGTACTCGGCCCGGCCCGAGAAGCCGCAGGCGCGGGTGCGGCCGTGCAGTGACAGAAGCTGCACGCCGCTGTCCTCGGCGATCTTCGCGACCTTCAGAGCGTTCTTGTTGCTCAGGTCCCAACCGGTGCGGAACTTGAGCGTGACGGGGACGTTCACCGCCTGCACCACGGCCTTGAGGATGCGCCCGACCAGGGGCTCATCCTTGAGGAGGGCGGATCCGGCCAGGGTATTGCAGACTTTCTTCGCCGGGCAGCCCATGTTGATGTCGACGATTTGCGCGCCCCGTTCCACGTTGAAGCGGGCGGCCTCGGCCATCATGACCGGGTCGGCCCCGGCGATCTGTACCGAGATCGGCTCGACTTCGCCCTCGTGATTGGCGCGGCGGCGCGTTTTCTCGCTGCCCCACAGCAAAGAGTTCGAGGCCACCATTTCGGATACGGCAAGGCCCGCACCGAATTTTTTGCACAGCTGCCGGAAGGGGCGGTCCGTGACCCCGGCCATCGGCGCGACAAAGAGATTATTTCGCAAAGTGCGCGAACCGATTCGCATCGACGATCACGGAGATTTTTCTGGAAGGAGCGCAATTTTATACCTAAACGTGAACGCTTAGGGAAGCGCTCGAGCGCTTCGCGCAACAAAAAATCGACCGCGAATTTTTTTTGATTCCCGCACCGCAAAAGCGGCGCCGTGCCGTTCAGGGCAGCGCGCGAGCGCCGAAGATCATGCGGCGGGCGAGAAAACGCCTTGCGGGCGGCAGGACATCGAGCGCGGCCAGGCCCGCGCCGCGCGCCAGCGCGAGCGGTGCAAGAGAATTCGAGAAGATCCTCACCAGAAAATCGGTGAACCCGATTCCGGCGTAGCGGTCGACGGCGCGGCTACGGGCGAAGCGAGCGAGAAAACGGGGTGCGCCAATTTCTTCCTTCGCGGCGTCAAGCAACATCTGAGCCAGTTCCCACGCGTCGCGCAAGCCGAGATTGAGTCCCTGCCCGGCCACCGGGTGCAGCGTTTGCGCGGCGTTTCCGATCGCGAGAACTCTCGTTGCGGGAACGGTCCTGCCGTAACGCAAGGAAAGCGGGAAGGTCGAGCGCGGCCCGACCCAGCCGAAATTTCCGAGCCTTGCGCCAAAGATTTCGCGCAAGCGCGCGAGAAAATCCGGATCGGAAAGCCCGAGCAACTCGGCGGCGCTCGCCGGGCGCACGCTCCAGACCAGCGCGTAGCGGTCCCTGAACGGGAGCAAGGCAAGCGGCCCCTCGGCCGTGAAGCGTTCCCAGGCGACCCCGGCGCGCGGGTGCTCGGCCGTGACCTCGGCCACGATGGCTTGCTGGCGATAATCCCTGGCATACCGCATGCGGCGACTCTGGCCGCCGTCGGCCAGCACGAGTAGCCGAGCGCGCATGCCTCTGTCCTTTTCGCCGCGGGACAGCTGCAGCACAACTTCGTCGTCATTCGATTTCCAGTCTCTCAAGGATTCCGCACTCACGGGAGTGCGCCCTGCAAGCTGCGCAACGAGCTCCGAGTACGCGGTGACGTATCCCAGCGCCGGCAAGCCGTGGTCGGCGCAACGCATTACGGTTCGGCCGAAACCTTGCTGGGAAACATGGATGGTTTCGATCGGGTTGTTTGGGACAGAGTTCCATGCCCCCAGGCGCTCCAGGATCAGGCGGCTGCCGTAGGAGAGGGCGATGGGCCTCTCCGCGAAATCGACTTCTCCGGCGATCCGAGCGACCGAGACCGGGCTCCCGGACAGGGCAAGCGCCAATGCACATCCGACCGGTCCGCCGCCGGCAATGGCGACATCGACCTCCGGCGGCAGCTCAGCCACGACCAACCAGAGCCTCCATATCCCGGACCGAGTTCGGTGCGGCTGCAGTCAATACTTCGCACCCCGAGGGCGTTACGACAACGTCGTCTTCGATGCGCACGCCCGTGTTCCAGAATTGCCGAGGTACGTCGTCGGCAGGCCGGATGTAGCAGCCCGGTTCTACGGTCAAGGTCATGCCCGGCTCGAGGCGGCGCCATTCCCCGTCCGATTTGTATTCTCCGGCGTCGTGGACGTCCAGGCCGAGCCAATGTCCGGTGCGGTGCATGTAGAAGCGCTTGTAATCCTCGGTCTCGATCACTTTTTCGAGCGTCCCGCAGCACAGCCCCAAATCCAGGAATCCTTGAGCGAGCGTCCTCACCGCGGCATCGTGCGGATCGTCCCAGCGGTTGCCCGGCTTTACCCTCGCGATCGCCGCGGTTTGCGCGGCGAGCACCAGTTCGTAGATGTCCTTCTGCGGGCCGCTGAATTTTCCGCTCACGGGGAAAGTCCGCGTCACATCCGAGGCGTATCCGTCCAGTTCACAGCCCGCGTCGATCAGCAAAAGATCCCCGTCGGCGAGCCGCGCGTTGTTGTCGCGGTAATGCAGGATGCAGGCGTTGGCTCCTCCGGCGACGATAGGCCAGTACGCGGGGTACTGCGCGCCGCGGCGGCGAAACTCGTAGAGAAGCTCCGCCTCGATCTCGTATTCACTGCGTCCGGGGCGGGTCGCGCGCATCGCGCGTTCGTGGGCGGCCACCGAGATCGCGGCCGCGCGGCGCATCACGGCGAGCTCCCCTTCGTCCTTGATGAGACGCATGTCGTCGAGCGCGGTGCGCACGTCGCGGATCTCGGCAGGCGCAGTGACGCCCGCGCGCGCCTGCGCCCGGACTTGATTCAGCCATCCCATAATGCGCCCGTCCCAACCCGCGTCGGCTCCAGGGGCGTAGTAAAGCGCAGGCTGATCGGCGAGGAGCTTCGGCATGTGCTCGTCGAGCGACCCCACGGGATAGGCCTCATCGAAACCAAAGGCGGCTCTTGCGCCCTCGGGGCCGTTGCGGACGCCTTCCCAGAGCTCGCGCTCCGGACTGCGCTCGCGGCAGAAGAGAATCGACTTGGGCTCCTCTCCGGCGAGGAGGACCAGCATCGCCTCGGGCTCGGGAAACCCGCTCAGGTAGTAGAAATAGCTGTCGAAACGGTAAAGGTAATCGCTGTCGCGATTGCGGATGCGTTCCGGTGCGGTCGGAATGATCGCGACGCCTTTCCCCATGCGCAGCTGCAGCGCGTGGCGGCGCTCGGCGCAGCGCGAAAGATTGCTGGTGGTGTCCATTGCCGCGATTGTCGTCCGCTTTGCGGCGACGATCAAGCGACACGCTCGTTCAACGCGGAAAGCCGCGCGGGCGTGCCGACATCATGCCAGACGCCGCGGTGCACCTCGCCCGTGACCAGCCCGCGCGCCATCGCCGCGCGCAAGAGCGTTGCAAGCTGTCCCTTCGAGCCCGGCCTGATGCTCGAGAAAAGTTCCGGCCGGTAAAGACCGATGCCGCTGAAGGTGAGCTTGGTTTGTCCTGCGTCGGCGACCTGTTTGCCGTTCAGCGCGAAGTCTCCTTGCGTGTGATGCGGCGGATTCGGGACCAGCACCAGGTGCGCGAGATTCTGTTCCAGCGCAGTCCCGATGAGAGCGGAGAAGTCGAAGTCGCAGAGGAGGTCGCCGTTCACGGCGAGGAACGGCCTCTCGCCGAGCAGGGGAAGCGCCAGGGCAATTCCGCCGGCGGTTTCGAGCGCTTCGGCTTCGCGCGAGTAGCCGATCGCGACGCCGAAGCGGCGTCCATCGCCGAGCGCGGCTTCGATCATATGACCGAGGTGCGCGTGATTGATCACGATCTCGCGAATGCCCGAGCGCGCGAGCGCCTCGATCAACCGGACGATCAGAGCTTTGCCGCGCACTTCGAGGAGCACTTTGGGGATCGTGTCGGTGAGGGGTCTCATGCGCTCGCCTCGCCCTGCCGAAAGAATCATGGCTTTCATTGTTCGAAAATCAGAGCGTATGGCCAACGCGCCTTTCCTCTGGCTCGAGCTCCTCAAGCAGGCGCCCGAGCGCGGCAAGCTCGTGATAACGCTCGCACGTGCGCCGCAGGTAGCTCATCACGAGCGGCTGGTCTTTCAGATAGCCGTCCTTGCCGTCCCGAAAGGAAAGGCGCGCGAAGATTCCCAGCACCTTGAGCTGGCGCTGGGCTCCCATCCACTCGAAATCCCGATAGAAATCGGCGAAATCACCGCGGACCGGCAGCCGCTGGGCGCGGGCCTTCTCCCAATAGCGGATCGCCCAATCGATGACGCGTTCCTCGCCCCAAGCGATGTAGGCGTCGCGCAGGAGCGATACGAGGTCGTAGGTGATCGGGCCGTAGACCGCATCCTGAAAATCGAGAATTCCCGGGCAGGGCTCGCAGACCATGAGGTTGCGCGAGTGGTAGTCGCGGTGCACGAACACCCGTGCCTGGGCGAGGTTGTTGTCGAGGATCGTCGAAAACGCTTTCTCCAGCGTCTGGAGTTGTGACGCGTCGAGCTCGCGGCGCAGCTGGCGCGCCACGTACCAGACGGGGAAAAGGCGAAGTTCCTTCTCGAGCAATTCCCTGCTGTAATCGGGGAGCAATCCGGGGCGGCTCGCCCGCTGAATCTTGAGCAGTGCGTCGAGCGCGTCTTCGTAAAGCTTTCCGGCGTTGTGCTCGTCGAGCGCGTCCAGGTAAGTCGTGTCGCCCAGATCCGAAAGCAGCAGAAAGCCCTGTTCGAGATCCTGCGCATGAATTTTGGGCACGTGCGCTCCGGCCTCGGCAAGGAGATGCGCTACACGCACGAAGGGCCCGCAGCTCTCCTTGTCCGGCGGCGCGTCCATCGCGATGAGCGAGAGCTCTGATTCGCCGCGTCGAATCCGAAAGTAACGCCGAAAGCTCGCGTCGTCGGAGGCGGGCGTTATGCTGAAATCGCCCCTTCCAAGGGTTGCCGCCAGCCATCGGCGCAACTGCGTTGCGCGGTCCAAAAATCCTCCTGAAACAAAGAATTGCCTTCGCCGCAGATTTGTGCGATTTTAGCACCCGCTCAAAAGCCCAGGTCCAGGCTTCTCCGATATGTCTTGCTTACTTGCCCGCAGTGCGGCGTTGGCCCTTGCGCTGTCCTGTTCTGTCGCGGTGACTGCACAGGGGCAGGGACTTCAGCCGCGGAGTTCTTCGGAGCAACGCTCCAAGACGGACGCCTTGCCAATCATCCTCGACGCGGACCGCATCGAAGGTGTCGCCGGTAAGGACACGAGCGCTCAGGGTAACGCGAGCCTGCGTCGAGGGGACTTGTCGATCCGGGCCGACTCCTTGACCTATCACGAAGGAAACGAAGACGTCGAAGCCCGCGGGAACGTGCGCCTTCAACGCAACGGCGACACCTTGAAGGGGCCCGCGCTGAGGTATTCGATCAGGGATGCGACCGGAGTATTCGAGAAACCGGATTTTACTTTCACGCCGCGTGCGAAGACCGGTCAGGCACTCTTTTCGGCGCGCGGGCAGGCCGAGTCGATCGAACTCCTGGGTGAAAGCCAGTACCGAATCAAGGACGGCTCCTTCACCTCCTGCAAGCCGGGCGACGACGGCTGGCTGGTCAAGGCCGACGAGCTGGAACTGGATTTCACGCGCGACGCGGGGACCGCCCGCGGAGCGCGCGTGTACTTCGAGGGACTGCCCATCATCGCGGCGCCCTCTTTTGACTTCTCTCTCAATAACCAGCGCAAATCGGGCTTTCTCCCGCCTTCGATCGGCGTGACCGGGAAGAGCGGGCCCGAGGTCGGAATTCCGTATTACCTGAATCTCGCGCCTAACTACGACCTGACGCTGACGCCGCGTTACATGGAAAAGCGCGGATTGCAGGTCGCGGAGGAGTTCCGTTATTTGCAGAGGGATTACAAAGGCGATTTCAGCGCGGAGATACTCCCGAATGACCGTATCGCGGATCGCCGCCGCTATGGCATGAACCTGGTCAGCAGCTACAACCGCGATGGCTCCCTCCTTGGCGGACTCAACCTGAACAAAGTCTCCGACGACAGCTATTTCCGCGACCTTGCGACCCGCATCAACATTGCTTCGCAGGCCACGCTGCCTCGCGAGGGCTTTTTGACCTACAACGGCAAGTGGTGGGACACGGGCAGTTACTCCGCGACGGCGCGGGTACAACGGTTCCAGGTCCTGCAGGACCCGGACAATCCGATCGTGGTCCCTTACGGCCGCACCCCTCAGCTCACCTTGTCCACTCTGCGCCAGGACATCGGCGGCTTCGACTTCGGGTCCTCGGCCGAGTTCGTCGACTTCACCCACCCTACGCTGGTGAATGGCAAGCGCTCGACGTTCTATCCGACCCTCAGCCTGCCGCTCATCACGCCGGGCGCCTTCCTCACGCCGAAGGTCGGGGTGCACTACACGTACTATTCGCTTTATGAGATCCCCGCGATCCCGGTACCGACCGCAAACCCCTTCCCTATCCATGTAGCACCGACCGTTAACGCCGCTGCATTCCCGAATTCAACCAGCCGCTCGCTTCCCATTTTCAGCGTCGACAGCGGGCTGATCTACGAGAGAGCGACCCACGCGTTCGGGCAAGAGGTCACGCAGACGCTCGAACCGCGCTTCTACTACGTCTATATCCCGTTTCGCGACCAAGACCAAATTCCGCTGTTTGACACCGCGATCGCGGACTTCAACTACGCCCAGATCTTTTCCGAAAACATGTTTTCGGGCGGCGATCGCATCAACGACGCGCGCCAGCTCACCGCAGCGGTTAGCTCCCGCATGCTTCTGCCTTCGAGCGGGCAGGAAGTGCTGCGCGGTACGTTCGGTCAGCGCTACTATTTCAGGGACCAGCGGGTCACGCTCACTCCCAGCGACACGCCGCGCACTTACAACGCATCGAACTGGCTCGCCGCGCTGTCGGGGCGCGTGAGCGAGCACTGGACCCTCGAGGGTGCTTCCGAATACGATCAACGCGACTACCGCACCGAGCGCCTGACCGTGGCAGCACGCTATCGGCCCGAGGGACTCAAGGCGCTCAACCTGAGCTACCGGTACCTGAGCGGGGACATCACGCAGACGGGGCCGCTCAAGCAGGTGGACCTGTCGGCGCAGTGGCTGATAGCCGGGCGCTGGTACGGCGTCGGGCGTTTCAATTACTCGCTCGTCGACAGCCGGATCGTCGAAGGCATAGGCGGGCTCGAATACGGAGCCGACTGCTGGACAAGCCGCATCATCGTGCAGCGATTTGCGCTGCCTGGCGGCACTTCGTCGTCGAGCGTGTTCCTGCAGCTGGAGCTGAACGGCTTTTCGCGCATTGGGTCCAATCCCTTCGAGGCCTTGAAACGCAACATTCCGGGTTATCAGCGCATCAACGCACCCTCACCCGACCGGAAGCCTGGAGGCCCATTTGATTTCTACGACTGACATCGGGCCTGAAATCCGGGAAAATTGAAACGATGAGATTTCTCCTTGCCATACTCCCTCTGATCGCTTGGGGGACAGCGCTCGCGCAGAGCCCTCGCCCGGAGCAGGCCGCACCGGCGCACATCGACCTGATCGACCGGATCGTTGCGGTGGTCAACAAGGAGGTGATCACGCAGTACGAGCTGACGGAGCGGATGAATCGCATGCAGAAGGAGCTGGAGCGCCGCGGGACAACCCTTCCGGCTCGCGCCGAGATCGAGCGCCAGGTACTGGAGCGCCTCATCATCGAAAAAGTCCAGCTGCAATATGCCCGCGAGACGGGGGTGCGCGTGGACGATTTGGAGCTCGATCGCACCGTCAGCCGGGTCGCGGAGGGGAACAAGCTCTCACTGACAGAATTCAGGCAGACGCTCGAGCGCGATTCGATCCGTTTCGACGCGTTTCGGGAAGAACTTCGCAATGAGATCCTGATGAATCGCTTGCGGGACCGCGAAGTCACCGGGAAGATCACGGTCAGCGAAGGGGAGATCGAGAATCTGCTGCTCGAGCAGAGCGAACGAAAAGACACTGCGACCGAATACAACATCGAGCACATTCTGGTCCGGGTACCCGAGCAGGCGACCCCCGAGCAGCTGGAAAGCCGGCGCGCCCGCGCCGAGGAAGTGGTCAGGCGGCTCAGGGACGGCGCGGATTTCGCCCGGCTCGCCGCAACGTACTCCGATGCGCCTGATGCGCTTCAGGGGGGTGTAATGGGTTGGCGCAGTCAGCAGCGCCTGCCGGAATTGTACGTCGAGGCCCTGGCGGGCCTGAAGCCTGGAGACATCAGCAACGTGTTTCGAAGCGCCGCCGGGTTCCACGTGCTCAAGCTCCTCGAGCTGCGCGGCGCCGGCGCGCCTCTCCTCGTCGAGCAGGCGCACGTGCGTCATATCCTGGTACGTACCAACGATCTCGTTTCCGAGGACGAAGCCAAGAGGAAGCTCCTCAGCCTGCGGGAACGCATCGTCAACGGAGTGAACTTCGCGGAGCTCGCGCGCCTTAATTCGGACGACGGCTCGGCTTCCCGGGGAGGAGATCTGGGATGGATCTATCCGGGAGATACCGTGCCGGAATTCGAGCGGGCTTTTGCGGAGCTGAAACCGATGGATGTAAGCCAGCCCGTCAAGACTCCCTTCGGATGGCATCTCATTCAAGTGCTCGAGCGGCGTACCGCGGACATGTCCTCGGAGCGCAGGCGCATCGAGGCGCGTAAGGCAATTCTCGATAGAAAGGGTGACGAGGCCTATCAGGAATGGCTGCGCCAGCTGCGCGACCGCGCCTACATCGAGATACGGGTCGAAGAACGGTGAGCGCTCGACTCGAAAAGCGGGCGGCGTCTCGCGCAAGCATTGCGTCGCGCTCGAATTCGGTTCCGATCATAGCGGTGACCTCCGGAGAGCCGGCGGGCATTGGCCCGGATGTCTGTCTGGCTCTCGCGCGAAACAGGTTCGCCGCGCGCATCGTTGTTCTTGGAGACCGGGAGATGCTCGAGAGCCGCGCCCGGCAGCTCGGGCTCCGCGTTCAGCTGAGCGATCCCGGCGCAGGCTTGACGCGGGGCTCGATCGCATGCCTGCATATCCCGCTCTCGGTCCCCTGTCGGGCGGGCACGCTCGATCCGCGCAACGCGCCCTACGTGATTTCGCTCATCGACCGCGCAATCGAAGGCTGCAAAGCCGGGGAGTTCGCTGCGCTCACGACCGCACCCGTGCACAAGGGCGTGATCAACGACGGCGGCATCCCTTTCGTCGGCCACACGGAATATCTCGCCGAGCGCACCGGCGCCGCTCAGGTGGTCATGGTGCTCGCGGGCGGGGGCCTGCGCGTGGCGCTCGCGACCACGCACCTCGCCTTGAAGGATGTGCCGCGCGCGCTGACGCGCGAAGGTCTCGAACGCACAATCCGGGTCCTGCACGCCGAGCTTATCCGCCGCTTCGGAATCTCCGCGCCGCGGATCCTGGTTGCCGGTCTCAATCCGCATGGCGGCGAGGGCGGCTATTTCGGGCGAGAGGAAATCGAAGTGATCGGGCCGGTTCTCGAGAAATTGCGCGCTGAAGGTCTGCAGCTCACCGGACCGCTGCCGGCGGATACGCTGTTCGTTCCGGATCGGCTCGCCGCAGGCGATTGCGTGCTTGCGATGTATCACGATCAGGGCCTGCCCGTGCTCAAGTACGCGAGCTTCGGCAGGGGGATCAACGTCACGCTCGGCCTGCCCATGGTCCGCACCTCGGCCGACCACGGCACCGCGATCGAGCTCGCCGGCACCGGTCGGGCAGAACCCGGCAGCCTCATCGAGGCGGTCGAAGCGGCGATCGAAATGGCGCGCGCCGAGATGCGGACGGCCTGCTAGACAGTGACGACCGGTCGGCATGTTGCGAGAAAAAGATTCGGTCAGCATTTTCTCGTCGACCGGGGGATCATAGAGCGCATCGTCTCCGCGATCGGACCGCACCCGGGTGAGCACATCGTCGAAATCGGCCCCGGACTCGGAGCGCTGACGGCCCCGCTGCTCGAGCGGGTCGAGCACCTCCACGTCGTGGAGCTCGATCGGGACCTGAGCGCGCGGTTGCGCGAGCGCTACCCCGTCGACCGCCTGACGGTGCATCAAGCCGATGCGCTGCGCTTCGACTTTGCAACTCTGCCTGCGCCGCTCAGAGTCGTAGGGAACCTCCCTTACAATATTTCTACGCCGCTCCTATTCCATGTTGCCGCCGCGGCAGCACGGTGCACGGATCTCCATTTCATGCTTCAGCACGAGGTCGTGGAACGGATGATCGCGAAGCCGTCGGAACCCGAATACGGGCGGCTGTCGGTCTCGCTGCAGTACCGCTTCCGCCTCGAACGGCTCTTCACGGTCGCTCCCGGTTCGTTCCGGCCTCCGCCCAAAGTTCACTCCGCCGTCGTGCGCCTCGTACCGCGTCCTATGGCGGAGCTCGATGCCTTGAATGAAGCCGGCTTCTCCGGAATCGTCGCCCGGGCGTTTTCCATGCGGCGAAAGACTCTGAGAAACAATCTTTCGGGGCTGATTTCCTCTTCTGATCTCGCCGAACTGGGCATCGACCCGGGCAAGCGCGCGCAAAATCTCCCGGTTGCGGCTTTTGTCACAATCGCGAACCGGCTCGCGCAGCGGCGCAACTAGACCCCGCAAACGCCCGCTGGCAAAATGGTGTATAGGTGGATGGATATGAAGTTTGAAGCAGGGGGACGGCAATGGGCCTTCTTGACGACCTGAAAAAACAGGCCGACTTGGTGAAGACGCAGCAGATTCTTCAGCAGAATCTGCAGGGAGACAAGCTCAAGCTGGTCGAAGACAAGATGAAACAAACGTTCCAGTACGTGCACGAGCTGCTGAAGCAGCTCGGGGTGGTCAAGCCCACCAGCCCCCTCGTGTACTCGATTCCCGGTGTCGCCGATTTCCGGAATCTGCTGTTTACCGAGTCGTTCATCGACTATCGGAAAAAGCGCATCAACGACAAAGAATATTTCGATACGACCCATTTCTTCGTCAAGTGGGCCGGGCCGGATACCGTGGTGATCGAGAAAGACATGCCCCCCGCGATGCAGCGGATCCGCGAATCGCTGTGGCTCAGCAAGGTCAAATTCGTCGAGGAGGAGAAGAAGAACGCCAAGGGTTTCGTCATCGGCGCGAAGTTCACCGTTCCGGCAGCCGTGCTCACCGACATCGTCATCAAAGCGGATCACGACCAAGGCAAGTTGCACGTCCAGGCGACGCATCTCTTCGGCCTCGGGGTGGAATACTTCTCCGTTCCTGCGCAGGAAGTCAGCGATGACATGCTCGAGGACTTCGCCAAGGCCCTGATCGGACAGCAAAGCGATATCCGCAAATACCGCGTTGCAGGCACGCCCGGAACCTTTCGCTGAGCGACCGCGCGCAAGTTCCCGGTTCTTGGAGCGTCATCGAGCTTATTTGCGCTGGATAAGCTCGATCTTGTAGGTGTCGGGATCCTCGATGAAGGCGATCACCGTTGTGCCGTGCTTCATCGGCCCGGCCTCGCGAGTGACCTTGCCCCCGCGCCGCTTCACTTCCTCGCAGGCCTTATAAGCGTCGTCCACGGCCACGGCGATGTGGCCGAAGGCGTTGCCGAGTTCGTATTTATCCACGCCCCAGTTGTGGGTCAGCTCGATCACCGCGGTATCGGTTTCGTCGCCGTAACCGACGAAAGCCAGGGTGAATTTCCCCTCCGGGTAGTCTTTGCGCCGGAGCAGGCGCATGCCTAGGACCTCGGTGTAGAAGCGCAGCGACCGCTCCAGATCGCCGACTCGCAACATGGTGTGGAGAATTCGCATCGATGATCTCCTCTCAACGCTGGGGACACAGACTCGCCATGCGGCCCTCGATCCATTCCTCGACCGACAGGTTCAGCGATTCCGGCGTGTGGGGGCGCGAATCGATCGGCGGTCCGACCTCCACCGTTACCGTACCCGGACGCTTGAGAAAGGCGTTGCGACCCCAGAACAGGCCGGCGTTGTGCGCGACCGGCACGACCGACGCCCCGCATTTCACCGCAAGCCATGCGCCGCCTTCGTGATACTTGCGGCGTTCGCCCGGTTTCACGCGCGTGCCCTCCGGGAAGATCGCGATCCAGAACCCTTGCGCGAGCCGCTCGCGGCCGAGCTCGGCCATCCGATTCAGCGCCCGGACGCCGCGGCTGCGATCGATCGCGATCGGGCTCGTCAACGCGAGGCCCCAACCGAAGAAAGGGATCCACAAGAGCTCTCGTTTCAATACCAGCACCTGCGGCGGGAAAATGACCTGGAAGGCCAAGGTTTCCCAGGCCGATTGGTGCTTGGCCAGGATCACGCAGGGAGTGCGCGGCAGGTTTTCCATGCCGATCACGCGGTAGCGGATGCCGACCACGTTTTTCGCGAGCCAGATCATCGCGCGCGACCACCCGGAGATGACGCGATAGCGTGCAAGCCGCGGCAAGGGAAAAGTGGCGAGCGCGACGATCGCGTAAGGCGGGGTGACGAGAATCTCGGCGATGAGGAAGACGAGGGAGCGCAGGAAGTTCATTGACTCAGCGCGTGCGCCACCGCGGCCAGATCCGGATAGACGGCGGTCCCTTCCGGAAGCTGTCCGGCAGAGCGCGTTTTCGCGCCTTTGCCGGAGAGCACCAGGATGGGATGGGCTCCAACCGCGGCTGCAGCCTGAAGGTCGCGCAGGCTGTCGCCCACGCAGGGTGCGCGGTCGAGCGAGACATTGAGGCGCTCGGCGACGGCGAAGAACATTCCCGGATTGGGTTTGCGGCAGGGCGACTGGGACTCCGCGGTGTCGGGGCAATAGAACACCGCTTCGATGCGCCCGCCCGCCAGATTCACCGCCTTGTGCATCTTGGAGTTGATGGCGTTCAGGCTCACCATGTCCATGAGGCCGCGGCCGACCCCCGATTGGTTCGTAGCGACCACGACGCGCCAGCCATCCTGCGTCAGGCGAGCGATGGCATCGAGGCTTCCCGGGATCGGCCGCCACTCGTCGGGATGCTTGATGAACTCGGCGCTGTCGTAATTGATCACGCCGTCGCGGTCGAGGATGATGAGTTTCATGTCGCGAGCTTGGAGATATCGGAGAACCGATTCATCGCCTTACGCATGGCGGTGAGCAGCGCGAGCCGATTTTCGCGAAGCTTCTTGTCGTCCGTCATGACCATGACCACGTCGAAGAACGAGTCCACGGGACTCTTTAAAGCCGCAAAGGCTTTCAGGTATCCAGCGAAATCTCCGGACTCAAATAGAGGCTTTGCCGAACGGGACGCCGTCTGCAAGGCCTCGAAAAGCGAGATCTCGGCGGGTTCCTTGAGCGCTGAAACATCGGCATCACCGAATGCCTCGCCCTTGGCTTCGGCTTGTCGCAGTATGTTGGCGATTCGCTTGTTTGCGGCGGCGAGACTGGCTGCCTCGGGAAGCGCGGAAAACGCACGAACAGCTTCGAGTTGCTTGGGGATTAGGGCTATCGCAACCGGGTTCAGGCTGAGGACCGCCTCGACCTCGTTCGCTGAATAGCCGCGCTCAAGGAAATAGCTGCGCATGCGTTCTGTAAAAAACATCTGAAGATCCATTTGCGCCTTGCCTTTGAAAGGTTCGAAAGCTGCGTTTACGAGATCCCACAGGGACAACGGAAGCTGATTTTCAACAACGATTCTAATGACCCCGAGAGCTGCGCGGCGAAGTCCGAATGGATCCTTGTCTCCGGTCGGCAGCTCCTTGATGCTGAACAGGCCCGCGAGCGAATCCAGCTTGTCGGCAAGCGCTACGGCGCTGGCGATCGGCCCTTCGGGAAGCTTGTCGCCGGCGAAGCGTGGGCGGTAATGCTGCTCGATCGCATCGGCGACTTCACGCGGCTCGCTGTCATGCAGCGCGTAGTAGCGCCCCATGACGCCCTGCAGCTCGGGAAATTCACCGACCATGGCGGTAAGCAGATCCACTTTGGAAAGCTCGGCGGCGCGTTCAGCTTGTATCACACCCACGCGAAGCGAGCGCGCGATCTCGCCGGCCAACAGCTTGATTCTCTGCATGCGTTCGAGCTGGCTGCCGAGCTTGTTGTGGAACACAACTTTCGCCAGCTGCGGAACGCGCGCCTCGAGGCGGGTCTTCTGATCCTGGTTGAAGAAGAACCGCGCATCCTCGAGCCTGGGCCGGACGACCCGCTCGTTACCGTCGACGATCGGGCGCGGGTCATCGACGCGCATATTGGAGACGATGAGGAATTTGGGCAGCAGCTTCCCGTCGGGGGAGAACAGCGGAAAATACTTCTGATTCTGGCGCATGGTGAGGATCAAGCATTCCTGGGGCACCTCGAGAAACGAGGCGTCGAACTCCCCCGCGTAAACGGCCGGGAACTCGACTAATGCGGTGACTTCTCCCAGGAGGTCCTGATACTCGCCGAGGCTCGCTTTCTGACGCTTGGCCTCAGCCAGCAGTTGCTTGTCGATTTCGGATTTGCGCGCTGCGAAGTCGGCGATGACGCGGCCGTCCTTGAGCAACCTTGCCTCGTACTCGTCGGCGTTCGCCAGGCGAATCGACGCTGCGCCCATGAATCGGTGTCCGCTCGTCGTGTTGCCTGCGGGCACGCCGAGAACGGTGCCCGGGACCACGCGCCCGCCGTGCATCATCACCAAGCCGTGCACGGGACGCACGAACTGCGCTTCGCCTTCGCCCCAGCGCATGACCTTGGAAATTGGGAGTACCTTCAGCGCGGCGTCGACTTTCTGAGCGAGCACGTCGTCAAGCTGTGCGCCTTTCGTGGTGTAACTCGCGACATAAACTTCCCCCTTCGCGGTTGACACGCGCTTGAGCGCATCGACTGTAACGCCATACTTCTTTGCAAAACCCTCTGCCGCCTTTGTACCAGCTGCAACTGATGGCCCTGAAGTGTCGGAGTGCATGTCTATGGCCCTGTTCGCGACATTGTCTATCAATACCGCAAGGCGCCTAGGTGACGCAAAACAGCGCGCGTGATGCGGAAATGGCAGCAACGAACTGCCATTGAGGTTAGAAGCGAGGGCGTCGCGAAACACTTCTGCAATTCGAAGTAGGGACTTCGGGGGAAGCTCTTCGGTGAGAATCTCCACGAGCAGGCTTGCCGCCCCCGGCGCTTTGGCGGCTTTCTTCTTCGGCACCCGCTAGCCCCGCTTCCTCTTGGCCGGCTGCAGTTGCACCATCGGAAACCCCAGCCTCTTGCGCGATTCGAGATACGCCTCGGCTACGAGTTGCGCAAGCGTGCGCACGCGCCGTATGTATGCCTGACGTTCCGTGACCGAGATCGCGCCGCGCGCATCGAGCAGGTTGAAAGTGTGCGAGCACTTCAGCACCATCTCGTAACCGGGAAGGGCGAGGCCTTCCGCGATCAAGCGCTTTGCCTGCGCTTCGAAATCGTTGAACTGCGACAGTAACCAAGTCACATCGCTCGCTTCGAAGTTGTATTTCGACTGCTCGACCTCGTTCTGGTGGTAGACGTCTCGATAAGTGATACCCGGTGTCCACACTAGATCGAAGACGTTCTCCTTTCCTTGGAGATACATCGCGAGCCGCTCTAGGCCGTAAGTGATTTCGCCCAGCACCGGCTTGCAAGGCAGGCTGCCGACTTCCTGGAAATAGGTGAACTGAGTGATCTCCATGCCGTCCAGCCACACTTCCCAGCCGAGGCCCGAGGCACCGAGAGTCGGCGATTCCCAGTCGTCCTCGACGAAGCGCACGTCGTGCTGTTTCAGATTGAGGCCGAGCGCGCGAAGTGAATCGAGATAGAGATCTTGGATGTCATCGGGCGAAGGTTTCAGCACGACCTGATACTGGTAGTAGTGCTGCAGGCGATTGGGGTTGTCGCCGTAGCGCCCGTCCTTGGGCCGCCGCGAGGGCTGCACGTAGGCGGCGCGCCAAGGTTCGGGGCCGATCGCGCGCAGGAACGTCGCCGTATGGAACGTTCCCGCGCCCATTTCCATGTCGTAGGGCTGCAGCAGGGCGCAGCCCTTGCTGCCCCAGTAACTCTGCAGCTTGAGGATGAGTTCCTGGAAGGTCAGCATGTGCGCGGTGACTGCGATGGATTCTACCGGCTTTCCTCAGCCCGACCAACGATCCGGACACGGCGGAACACGAGTGCGACGATGAGCGCAAGGCAAGCGAGCACGATCGGGTAGTTCCCGAGTTTCACATAAGGCGTTGCCCCGGAATGGCCTTGCACCTCACCCTCGAGGACGCCCTCCACAAACTGCGGCAACCTCGCGACGAGCCCGCCGCGGGGATCGATGATCGCGGTCATGCCGGTATTGGTCGCGCGCAGCATGGCGCGTCCCGTCTCGAGCGCGCGCATGCGCGATATCTGCAGGTGCTGGGCCGGAGCGAGTGAGTCGCCGAACCAGGCGACGTTCGAGACGTTCACGAGCAGGGTTGCTTCAGGCAACTGGCGGATGATCTCCTCGCCGAAGGCGTCCTCCCAGCAGATATTCGGCGCGACGAGCTGCCCGGCAAGCGCGAGCGGTTTTGGATTTTCCGGGCCCAGTGAGAAATCCGAGAGCGGAATGGCAAATGTTTTCACGATCCAGCCGAAGCCGGCAGGCACGAACTCGCCGAAGGGAACGAGGTGCGACTTGTCGTAGCGCTGCGAAGGCGACGCTCCCACGCTGATCACGCTGTTGAAATAGCGTCCCTCGGAGTCCCGGATGGGCACGCCGATCAGAACGTCCGCGCGACGCCCGGCGGCGATCCGCTCGATGTCCCTCAGGTAGCTCGGGTCGACCGCGTCGAGGAAACGCGGAATGGCGGTTTCGGGCAGGACGATGAGCCGACCCTTGCTCGCTTCGATTAGGCGCTTGTAGATCGACAGAGTCATCGCGTATCGATCCGCCTTGAACTTCAGGTCCTGGGGGATGTTTCCCTGGAGCAGGGCTACCTTGAGGGGGGCGCCCTGGGGCGAGGTCCAGTCGATCTGCTTCGCCAGCTGGCCGAGGCCGAAAGCGAGTACGAGAGCGACGCCGCTCGCGACACGGGATTTCGGGGAGCCGGAGGTCACGACGACGAGCAGGCCCGCGCAAAGCGCGGTCGCGAACGACACGCCGTATACCCCGACAACTGGAGCCAATCCCGCGAGCGGGGAGTCAAGCTGGCTGTAACCGAGAGCAAGCCAGGGCACACCTGTGAAGACCCAGCCGCGCAACCACTCGAACAGCGTCCACGCCGCCGGGAACGCGATCAGGGCCGAGGCCGGAGCGCGCACTAGCCGCGCGAGGCACCACCCCGCGCCGGCGGGATACAGCGCGAGGATCGCGCAGTAGGCGAGCGTGCCGATCGTAGCGAGCGGCGCCGGCATCATGCCGAAATCGTGCAAGCTGACGTAGACCCATGACGCACCGGCGCCGAACAGGCCTGCACCAAAAGCGAAGCCCGCCCAGAACGCCTGCGCCGGTGCCGCCCGCCGCCAGATGAGGAGCAGGCCCGCGAGGGTCAAGAACGACAGCGGGAATACCCCGAGTGGAGCGAATGCAGCGACGGTCAAGACGCCCGCGACCAGAGCCGCGGCGATCGCGGCGAGCGGTGATTGGAGAAAAGCCTTCAAGCCTTGCCTGGCAGCCGGTGCACCTGAAGGACGTGCAGCCTGCGGCTGTCGGCGCGCAGCACCTGGATGCGCAGGCCGTCGATGGTGATCGCCTCGCCGCGCTTGGGCAGGCGCCCGAAGCGGTTGACCACGAGCCCGCCGACGGTGTCGAAATCGGTGTCGGAGAACTTCGCCCCGAAGGCTCGATTGAAATCGGCGATTTCCGTCTGTGCCTTGACGCGGTAGTGTCCCCCTTGCTCGGGTACGATGTTGTCCTCCGAATCGTCGAAGTCGTATTCGTCCTCGATGTCGCCGACGATCTGCTCGAGCACGTCCTCGATGGTCACCAGGCCCGCCACGCCGCCGTACTCGTCGACCACGATCGCCATGTGGTTGCGGTTCGCGCGGAATTCGCGCAGCAGCACGTTCAGGCGCTTGGACTCGGGCACGAAGACGGCGGGTCTGAGCATGTCGCGCACCTTGAACTCTTCCTCCCCCGCGTAGTAGCGCAGCAGGTCCTTGGCGAGCAGAACGCCGATGACGTCGTCGCGATTCTTGTCGATGACGGGGAAGCGCGAGTGCGCCGTGGCGATCACCTGCGGAATGAATTTGTCGGGAGTCTCGCTCACGTCGATCATGTCCATTTGTGAGCGCGGCACCATGATGTCGCGCACTTGCATCTCGGAGACCTGCAGCGCGCCCTCGATCATCGACAGGGCGTCGCCGTCGAGGAGGTTTCTCTCGAAGGCCGAGTGCAGCAGCTTGAGCAGCTGCTCCCGGTCCTCGGGCTCGCGCATGAGCAGGGCGGAAAGCCGTTCGAGCAGCGAAGGTTTGTTCGATTCGTCCATATTTGCCGCGGGGCCTGGCGACAAGAGGTCGCTCATCCAGGCCTGGGAGTCCTCACCCGGAAGCGTCGTAGGGATCAGGATAACCGAGTTTGGCGAGAAGCTTCTTTTCCAGCGCTTCCATGCGTGCAGCGTCACGCTGGCGAAGGTGATCGTAGCCCTGAAGGTGCAGAAGCGCGTGAACCGTCAGGTGCGCGAGATGCGCTTCCACGGTCTTGCCTTGGACGAGCGCCTCTCGGGCGATCACCGGGGCGCAAAGGACGATGTCGCCCTGCAGCAAGCCGCGTCGCCGCGCATAGGGAAAACTCAGCACGTTGGCGGCATAGTCGCGGCCCCGGTAGCGGCGGTTGAGAATGCGGGCTTCGGCGGCTCCGACTAACCTCACGGTGATCTCTGCCGGACCTTTGAGCGCCGTGCGCGCCCATCGGCGCACCTGCACGAAAGCGGGCGCCGGCGCGGCGCGCGAGACGACCTGAAGATGGAGCGCGAGGCGCGGCTTTCGGGAGCGCCCCGATCGTGCGGGCCGGGCTGCGCCCGACGAGCCGCCGGCCCGCATGACGGCTACTCGTCCCCGTAACGCTCGTAGGCATCCACGATGCGTTGCACCAGAGGATGGCGAACGACGTCCTCGCTCTTGAACGCGGTGAACGCGATACCCCGCACCTGAGCGAGTATTTTCTGGACCGCCACCATGCCGCTCTTCTGCCCGCGCGCCAGGTCGATCTGCGTGATGTCACCGGTCACCACTGCCTTCGAGCCGAAGCCGATGCGCGTGAGGAACATTTTCATCTGCTCGGGGGTGGTGTTCTGGGCCTCGTCGAGAATGACGAACGAGTGGTTCAGCGTGCGGCCGCGCATGTAGGCGAGCGGAGCGAGTTCGATTGCACCGCGCTCGAAGAGCTTGCCCGCCTTGTCGAAACCGAGCAGGTCGTAGAGCGCGTCGTAGAGCGGCCGCAAGTACGGATCGACCTTCTGAGCGAGGTCGCCGGGCAGGAACCCCAGGCGCTCGCCCGCCTCGACTGCGGGCCGCACCAACACGATGCGCTTCACGGCATCGCGCTCCAGCGCGTCCACCGCGCACGCCACCGCGAGATAGGTCTTGCCGGTCCCCGCGGGACCGATCGCGAAGGTGATGTCGTGCTCGAGGATGTTCTGGATGTAGTTCCGCTGCCTGGGCGTGCGGCCGCGCAGGTCCGCCCGCCGCGTGAGCAGGGGCGTGTCCTCCTTCGCGCGGCCGCGGGAGCGGACTTCGATCAGGCCGAGCTGAATGTCGTCCAGGGTGAGACCGCGTTTGGCGTCGTCGTAGAATTTCTGCAGCACGTCTGCCGCCTGGGCGGCATGCGCTCCGCGGACGGTGAAACGCTCGCCGCGGCGCGCGATCGTGACGTCCAGCGCGGTCTCGATTTGCCTGAGGTTCTCGTCCAGCGTCCCGCACAGATTGGCGAGGCGCTGGTTGTCGACAGGCGTGAGGACGAGTTCCAGAGGACCGGTCTTCAAAGGCCTACGCCGCAACGCGGACCTCGCCGCGCAGCGTATGCGCCTTCGCCGCGGTGACGGTTACCTCGACGAACTGGCCCACGAGCCCCCGGGGACCGCGAAAGTTGACGACGCGGTTGTCTCCCGCGCGGCCCGAAAGCTCCCCGGAGTCCCTGCGCGAGGCGCCTTCGACGAGAATGCGCTGGCGCGTGCCGATCAGGCTTTCGCTGATCCTGCTCGCATGCGCATCGATTTTCCGCTGAAGCCGGGCAAGCCGGGCGCGCTTCACCTCCTGCGGAGTATGATCGGGAAGCTCCGCTGCAGGGGTTCCCGGCCGCCGGCTGTAGACGAACGAAAACGACCCGTCGAAACCCACATCGTCCACCAGTCTCAGGGTCGCCTCGAAATCCTGCTCGCTCTCCCCGGGGAAGCCCACGATGAAATCGGAGGAGATGCTGATGCCGGGGTTCGCGGCGCGCAGCCTCCGCACGATCGATTTGTATTCGAGGGCGGTGTACCCGCGCTTCATCGCCGAGAGCACGCGGTCCGAGCCGGACTGCACCGGAAGGTGCACCTGTGGAGCGAGCTTATCGATCCTCGCGTGCGCAGCGATCAGACGCTGGGTGAATTCCTTCGGATGCGAAGTGGTGTAACGGACGCGCCCGATGCCGGGAATCTCCGCGACGTACTCGAGGAGGAGGGCAAAATCCGCAATGACGCCGTCCGCCATCCTGCCGCGGTAGGCGTTGACGTTCTGACCGAGCAGAGTCACTTCCTTGACGCCTTGTTCGGCGAGATCCGCGACCTCGGTCAGGACGTCGTCGAAGGGGCGGGACACTTCCTCCCCGCGGGTGTAGGGAACGACGCAGAAGCTGCAGTACTTGCTGCAGCCTTCCATGATCGATACGAAGGCGCTCGGCCCTTGGACCCGAGCCGGTGGAAGCCTGTCGAACTTCTCGATCTCCGGGAAGGAGACGTCCACCTGAGGCTCGCCGGAGCGTTGGCGAGCGTCGATCAATTCGGGGAGCCGGTGCAGCGTCTGCGGGCCGAACACGACATCGACGTAGGGCGCGCGCGCCACGATGGCCGCGCCTTCCTGGCTCGCGACGCAGCCGCCCACGCCGATGAGAAGGTCGCGCCGCGCCTGCTTCAGGTGTTTCACGCGCCCGAGGTCGTGAAATACTTTTTCCTGCGCCCGCTCGCGCACCGAGCAGGTGTTGAACAGGATCAGGTCCGCATTTTCAGGCTGGTCGGTGATCTCGAAACCCTTCTCGACGCACAGGAGATCGGCCATCTTGTCCGAGTCGTACTCGTTCATCTGGCAGCCGAACGTCCGGATGAAGAGCTTTTTCGTCATGTCATCCGCCTTCGGGGCTAAGGCCGCGCGAGCTCGTCGGGTGTCAGCAGCCACACGCGAAAAATCTGGCCGTCGCGATTCAGGTTGTACGCGGCCCAGGCTCCCTCGCGCGGAAGGGTCACGGGCACGATGATCAGGTTCTGCTGATTGCGGATGATCGCGCCTGCAGCGAGCTCCATCGCTTTATCGTCCACGGTTACGGCCATCTCTTTGACGTGCCGGATGTAGCCTCGTTTGGAGTCCTGCGGGATCGGGCTTGGCCGCGTCTGAGCGAGACCCGATACGGCCCAAAGGAGGGCCGACAGGAGCGCAAGGCAGGCTGCTCGGCGTGGGGCCATGGTCGCTCCCTCGAGGAGAAATGGTGGCGAATCAGGGACTCGAACCCCGGACCTGCGGATTATGATTCCGTCGCTCTAACCAGCTGAGCTAATTCGCCACGGAAAACCGGAAATTATCCTTTTTGCCTTCAATGGTTGTCAAGGAAGACTCCCTCCGCGGGTACAATCCACCAATGGATTTCGACATCGTCATCGTCGGTGGAGGGCTTGCCGGGGCGGGTCTGGCGGCGGCGCTCGCCAATAGTGGCCTCACGCTCGCCCTCGTCGAGCGCAAGGCGCCGCCTTCGCCGGGTGCGGACTGGGATTCGCGAGTCTACGCGCTGACTCCGGCGAGCACGGCGTTTCTCGAGCGCATCGGTGCGTGGCGGCGCCTCGACGCCGGGCGCGTCACGCCGATTTACGACATGCGGGTCTTCGGTGATGACGGGCGCTCGCGCCTGGATTTTTCCGCCTACGAGTCAGGGACGCCGCAGCTCGCTGTGACCGTCGAATCGAGCCGGCTTCACCATGTGCTGTGGGAGGGCTTGGAGCATCAGGGAAATTTATCGCTGCTGTGTCCGGCGGTGCCCTCGGAGCTGCGCCGCGCCGGGAATTGCGTCGAAGTCGGTCTCGAAGACGGCACCGTGGTCACAGCGAAACTGGCGGTCGGCGCCGATGGAGCGGAATCGTGGACGCGGCGCGCCGCGCGCATCGATGCGCGAAGCCGGAGCTACGCGCAGCTCGGCGTCGTCGCCAATTTCGCCTGCGCGCAGCCCCATCGCAATATCGCGTATCAATGGTTTCGCGGCGACGGCGTACTCGCCTACCTGCCCTTGCCCGACCGGCGCGTGTCGATCGTCTGGTCCGCACCGGAGGCGCGCGCCACCGATTTGCTCGGCCTCGCGCCCGCCGCGTTTTGCGCTCGCGTGAGCGAAGCGGGCGACGCAGCTCTAGGTGCCCTGGAGCCGCTCACCCCGCCGGCCGCCTTTCCCTTGAGCCGCATGGTTGCCGATCGGATGGCACAGGGAAGGATCGCGCTCATCGGCGACGCCGCGCACGTCTTGCACCCGCTCGCCGGGCAGGGAGTCAATCTGGGATTGGGTGACGCGCACGCACTCGCCGACCTCGTTCGCGGAGCCCCCGACCCGGGAGATCGCCTCCTGCTGCGACGCTATGAGCGCGCCCGTGCCGAGGATATACTCGCATTGCGCTGGGTCACCGACGGGTTGTTCCGGCTATTCGATGCGAACCACCGAGTAGCCGCGCGGATCCGGAACTTTGGATTGAACCTGACGAACTCCAATCCGGTCGTGAAGACGCTGCTTGCGCGCCGCGCGATGGGGATAGGCGGGGGCATTCATCACGGGGAACCATCATGAGCTTGCGACTGTCGGCTCTATTTCTCGCTGCGGTCTTTACGGCGACGGCGCTCGCCGACGAGGCTTCGGTGAGGCGAGGCGTCGAGGCCCGCTTCGACGGCATCAAGGTGGACAGCGTGACCAAGACCTCCTATGGCGGCCTGTATGAGATCGTGGTCGGGGAGACGCTGTTCTATACCGACGAGAACGTGAACTTCGTGTTCAAGGGCGAGATCATCGACGCCCGTTCTCAGAAGAATCTCACCGAGGAGCGCCAGCAAAAACTTACGGCGATCAAGTTCGATGATCTGCCGCTCGATCTCGCGATCAAGCAGGTGCGCGGCAACGGCAAGCGCGTGGTGGCGATTTTCGCCGATCCCTTCTGCCCCTATTGCAAGAGCCTCGACCGCGCGCTGTTGCGGCAGGACGACATCACGATCTACACGTTTCTCTACCCCATTCTTCGGCCCGAGTCGCCGGACAAGGCGCGCACCATCTGGTGCGCGCCCGACCGGGCCAAGGCGTACTACGATTTCATGTTGAACGGCCGGGAGCCGGCGGCGGCTCCCGCCTGCAACGCGCCGGTCGATAAGTGGCTTGCCCTCGGTCAGAAAATCGGCGTGCGTGCCACGCCGACCAGCTTCACGACGAATGGGGAGAGAATCCTCGGCGCTCGACCCGAAGAACTGGTCAAACTGATCGGCGAGGCCAAGAAATAGACTTTGGGCGGGCTACCCGGGTTCAGGGCGTCACAGCGCCGGCTGGAGCGGGCTTCAGGTCCTTTGGGAGGAGGGTCCACATCCTCCCCTGTTGCCGCATGCGGCCCGCTTGGGCGCCCGCTTCGGGACCGAACCCCCAGAAGAAATCCGCGCGCACCGGATTGCGGATCGCACCTCCCGCATCCTGAGCAAGGACCAGGCGCGTGAGCGCAGTCGTGCTTGCCGGAAACGTCGTCGCGAGAAATACCGGAGCGCCAAGCGGAACGTAGCGCGGATCGACCGCGATTGAGCGGCCCGGCGCGAGCGGAACGCCGAGCGCGCCGACGGGGCCGCTCGCCGGGTCGGCGAGCGGCAGTTCACGAAAAAACACGAAGCTCGGGTTCTGGTTGAGGAGCTCCTCGAGACGCTTCGGATTCGCCGCCGCCCAGGCCTTGATTGCAGGCATCGAAGCTTCGCTGAGCTGGAGTTCACCGCGCTCGACGAGGTAGCGCCCGATCGATTGAAAGGGATGGCCGTTCTGGTCGGCGTAGCCGAGACGCAGCGTCTCGCCGCCCTCGAGCTGGATCCTTCCGGAACCCTGGATCTGGAGGAAAAAGGCCTCGATCGGATCGTCGACCCATAGAATCTCCTTTCCGGCGACGGGCGCGGCACCGCGAGCGATTTCCGCGCGCGAGTAGTACGGCACGACACGTTTTCCCTCGACGCGCCCGCGCAAGCGCATGCCGCGAAGCTCCGGGTTGGTCGCAGAAAGGTCGATCGTTAGCAGGTCGTCCGGAGGACCGTAAAGGGGATAAAGAAACGGTGCGGCCTTGGCGCGGCTGCCGCGCAGGAGCGGTTCGTAGTAACCCGTGATCAGCCCCTCGGTCGCGCCGTCCGGGTTGGCGAGACGCCACGGCGTGAAATTTTCTTCCAGGAAACGCCTCGCCTCCTCGTCGCCCGGTGAGCGCAGCTCCATCGCCCGCGCACACACTCCGCGCCACGCCTCGCGCCACCGCAATGCCTGGCAGGATGCGAGGAAAGCGGGCCAGGCGGCCGCCTGCTCGCCCTCCTTCCAGCCCGTCAACGCTCCGAAATCGACGGGCTCGAGCGCGTTGATGCGAGGAGCGACAGGAGGCGGCCCGGGACACGGGCAAGCTCCGTCCGGCAGCGGCAGCAGAACGCAGCCTGCAATCAAGGCCGCGGCCGCGACCAAGCACCAGCGCAAGTGCTCTATCATCGGTTTCCTTGGGCTTAGAGAGGGCGTCGCCAAGTGAGTTCCGGATTGTGGATCATCGTGCTCGAGGCGGGGCTTGCCCTCGCGCTTGTCGCGTTCCTCGTGTGGTGGACGCTGCCGCGCAGGCGGGAAAACGAAGACCGCGATCGGCACTAGTGCAACACGCGGGGTACGGACAGCGTGAACTCGGGAATCGGTGCGTCGAACTGCGTGCCGTCTTCGGCCACCATCTGGTAGCTGCCTCGCATCGTCCCGACCGGCGTCGCGATCGCGGTGCCGCTCGTGTACTCGAAGCTTTCCCCGGGTTTGAGCAGCGGCTGAGCGCCGACCACGCCCAGCCCCCGCACTTCCTGCACCTGGTTGCGGCCGTCGGTGATGATCCAGTGCCGAGAGATCAGTTGAGCGGGGAGGTTTCCGTCGTTGCGTATCGTGATCGTATAGGCGAAGACGAAGCGGGCGTTCTCCTCGTCGGACTGTTCCGGGATGTACTGCGTCTGCGAGGAAACCGTGACCTCGTATTTGTTCTCCGCGACCATTCGGTCATTCCACACGAAATCGCGCGGACTGACAAGGGCGGGATGATCGCCGTTTCATGCGGCCCGGGGCGAATCCAAGTAGAATTTCCCGAGATGGCTGCGCGTACGTTCCGAATCGCACCGAGCATCCTGTCGGCAAACTTCGCGCGGCTCGGCGATGAAGTGGCTGCGGTCGTCGCAGCCGGAGCCGACATGATTCACTTCGACGTGATGGACAATCATTACGTCCCGAACCTCACCGTGGGACCTGTCGTGTGCGAGGCAATCCGCCCGCTTACCGAGAGCGTAATCGACGTACACTTGATGGTCCGGCCCGTCGATCGGATCATCCCGGATTTCGCGCGCTCTGGAGCCAACATCATCAGCTTCCACCCGGAGGCGAGCGAGCACGTCGACCGCACCGTCGGCTTGATCCACGACTCGGGGTGCAAGGCCGGCCTCGCGTTGAACCCCGCGACACCGTTGTCCTGCCTCGATCACGTCCTGCACAAACTCGACCTGGTCCTCATCATGTCGGTGAATCCCGGATTTGGCGGGCAGCAATTCATCCCTCACGCCCTGGAGAAGTTGCGCGACGCGCGCAGGAAAATCGAGGACACGGGGCGCACGATCATGCTGGAAGTGGACGGCGGCGTGAACGCCGGAAACATCGCCGGAATCGCGCGCGCCGGGGCAGATACCTTTGTCGCGGGCTCCGCGATTTTCGGCTCGAAGGACTATCGAGCGACGATCTCGCGGATGCGGGATGCGCTCAAGTCGGTCGGTTAAAGACGGGTATCGCGAAGCACCGCGCGGCCGCGCCGAGGGGCCGAATTGAGATCGCTCATCGAGGAAATCCAGGCCATAGTCGGATCGGCGGGGCTGATCACCTCGCCGATTGAGGTCGTGCCCTACGCGACAGACTGGCGAAAGCGCTACCTCGGTAAACCGGCGGCCGTCGTCAGGCCTGCGTCCACCGCCGAGGTGGCCGGGGTGGTGCGCGCGTGCGCCGACTCGCGTACGGCGATCGTCCCTCAAGGGGGAAACACGGGCCTTTGCGGCGCGGCGACCCCGGACGCGAGCGGTACGCAGATCGTCCTCAATCTGTCGCGCATGAACCGGATCCGCGAAGTCGATGCGCGCAACAACACGATGACCGCCGAAGCCGGGTGTGTGTTGGCCAAGCTGCAGAAGGCCGCCGAAGAAGCGGGGCGCCTCTTCCCCTTGAGCCTTGCGGCCGAAGGCAGTTGCGAAATCGGCGGCAATCTTTCAACCAATGCGGGCGGCACTGCGGTACTGCGCTACGGCAACGCCCGCGAGCTCGTGCTGGGGCTCGAGGTCGTGCTGCCCTCCGGGGAGGTATGGGAGGGATTGCGCGGCCTGCGCAAGGACAACACCGGCTATGATCTAAAGCAGCTTTTCATCGGTGCCGAAGGAACGCTCGGCGTAATCACAGCTGCGGTCCTAAAGCTCTTTCCCCTGCCCAAGTCTCGTGCGACCGCAGTGGTGGCGCTGCGAAGTCCGGAAAAGGCTCTGGCACTGCTGGAGCGGGCTTTGGAGGCCTGCGGCGAGAGGCTCACGGGATTCGAGCTATTCTCCGATTTTTGCCTCGCTCTCGTGCTGAAGCACTTCAGGGATACTGCCGCGCCTTTCCCGCGCCGCTTCCCTCACTATGTGCTGATGGAACTCTCGGACACGCAGTCGGGTGAAGGCGTCAGGGCCTTGGTCGAAAGCATGCTCGAAGCGGCTCTGGAGGAGAAGAACATTCTCGACGCGGCGGTCGCGCAGAGTGAAACACAGGCCCGCGCTTTCTGGAAGCTGCGTGAATTTATCTCCGAGGCGCAGGCGCACGAGGGCCAGAACATCAAGCACGACGTGTCTATTCCCATCTCGAGTATCGCCGATTTCATTTCGGCGACAGACCAGGACCTCACACGCGCTCATGCGGGCGTGCGCATGGTGACGTTCGGACACCTCGGCGACGGGAACCTTCACTACAACGTATCGGCTCCCGAAGGGGTTGCGGCGGATGTTTTTGTCAGGAATACGCCGGCGATCAATCGCATCGTGCACGACAACGTGGCGCGCTTCGGCGGCTCGATCAGCGCTGAGCACGGGCTCGGTCAGCTGAAACGCGATGAGATCCAGCGCTACAAGTCGCCGCTCGAACTGGAACTGATGCGCAAACTGAAGAGCGCTCTCGACCCACGCGGCATCATGAATCCTGGCAAAGTGCTTTAGCTGCTGGTGTCAAAACCCGCAAGCTGGACAAGCCGCGCAGGGGTGTTATAGAGTAGGCGCTCTGAACGAGACGCAAGGTAAGTCAACCGTGCTCTTCGAAAACGCCGGGAAACGGGTGCAATCGCGCAGCTGGCGCTGGTGGCGCAGCTAGCCTGCAGTCGCATGCGCGCGCTGCGCGCGCCCGCAGTACCCCGCAACGTTTTCGTGGAGCAGTCATGACCGAAGCAGAATTCCAGCGGCTTGCCGCTCAAGGTTTCAACCGCGTTCCGCTCCTCGCCGAGACCTTCGCCGATCTCGAGACGCCGCTGTCGCTATATCTGAAGCTTGCCAATCGTTCCAACAGCTATCTGCTTGAGTCCGTAGTGGGCGGAGAGCGCTTCGGGCGCTATTCGTTCATCGGACTGGCAGCTGCGGTAAGGTTGCGGGCCGTCGGGAGCTTGGTGACGGTGATGCATGGAGACGCTATCGCGGAAAAATCCCAGGCGGCCGATCCGCTCGTTTTCGTGCGCGAATTTCTTTCGCGCTATCGCGTCGCGGAACTCCCTGGCTTGCCCCGGTTCTGCGGAGGCCTGGTCGGATATTTCGGATACGACACGGTGCGCTGGATCGAGCCGCGGCTCGCCGGAGGATGGCTCAAGCCCGATGCGCTCGGTTGCCCGGACATGCTGTTGCTCGTATCCGAGGAGCTCGCCGTCATCGACAATCTCTCGGGCAAGCTCTATCTCGTCGTCTACGCGAATCCGGCCAAGCCGCGCGCTTGGCACGACGCGCAAGCGCGTCTGCGCGAACTGCTGGGCGCGCTTAGACTGCCTTTGTCACCGCCTTCCGAGACGCGTGTCGCGGAGACGGAGGTCGCATCGAATTTCGACGCGGACAGCTTCCGTGCCGCGGTCGACCGTGCAATCCGGTACATTCACGACGGGGACATCATGCAGGTCGTGCTGTCGCAGCGTTTGTCGCGTCCGTTTGCCGGATCGTCGCTCTCTCTGTATCGGGCTTTGCGCTCGATCAATCCGTCGCCGTACATGTTCTATTTCGATTTCGGCGACTTCCAAGTGGTCAGCGCCTCACCCGAAATCCTGGTGCGTCTGGAGCGCGGTACGGTCACGGTGCGCCCGATCGCCGGAACGCGCCGCCGCGGGGGGACGCAAGATGAGGACGTCGCATTGGAGCGCGAATTGCTCGCCGATCCGAAGGAGCGCGCGGAGCACGTGATGCTGGCCGACCTGGGGCGCAACGACGTCGGGCGCGTGGCCGGGACGGGGACGGTCCGGCTCACCGAAACGATGACAGTCGAGCGCTACTCGCACGTGATGCACATCGTCTCGAACGTGGAAGGAAGGCTGCGGGACGGGCTGGATTGCGTCGACGTGTTCCGCGCGGCATTTCCTGCCGGAACCGTGAGCGGCGCGCCCAAGGTACGTGCCATGGAGATTATCGACGAGCTCGAGCCTGACAAGCGGGGCGTCTACGCGGGTGCCGCTGGCTATCTGGGATTCAACGGCGATATGGACCTCGCTATTGCGATCCGCACGGCTGTTGTGAAAAATGGGCAGATGCACGTGCAGGCGGGCGCCGGGATCGTCGCGGACTCGGTACCCGAAAGCGAATTGCAGGAAACCCGCGCCAAGGCGCGGGCGGTGCTGCGCGCTGCGGAGATCGCCTCGAGCGGAATGGACAGGCGCGCATGATCCTGATGATCGACAACTACGATTCCTTCACCTGGAATCTGGTGCAGTATCTGGGCGAGCTGGGCGCGGAGGTCAGAGTGTTTCGCAACGACGAGATCGCTGCGGCGGACATCGCCGCGATGAAACCGAGAGGCATCGTCATCTCACCGGGCCCCTGCACTCCCGCTGAAGCGGGGATCTCGCTCGCGGCCATACGCGAGTTTGCCGGCCAGATCCCGATACTGGGCGTGTGCCTCGGCCATCAGGCGATCGGCCAGGCTTTCGGCGGCGAGGTCGTGCATGCGGGTACAGTCGTGCACGGAAAAACCTCGGCGATCAGCCATTCGGGCCTCGGTGTGTTTCGCGGACTGCCGAGTCCCTTCGTGGCGACCCGCTATCATTCGCTTGCGATTCGTCGGGCGACCCTGCCCGGGTGCCTGGAGGTCACGGCGGAGTCCGAAGACGGCGAGATCATGGGCGTGCGCCACCGCGAGTTCCCCGTGGAGGGCGTGCAGTTCCACCCCGAGTCCTTTCTCACCGAGCACGGACACGCGCTCTTGAAAAATTTCCTGCAACGGGAGGCGGCATGAGCATCACGGTCCAGGAGGCGTTGACGCGGACCATCGAGCACCGCGAGATATTCCACGACGAAATGCTCGACCTGATGCGGCAGATCATGAGTGGACAGATTTCGCCGGTGATGATCGCGGCGATCATCGTGGGGTTGCGGGTGAAGAAGGAAACGATCGGCGAGATCACTGCCGCGGCGCAGGTGATGCGCGAGCTCGCGACTCGGGTTACGGTGAAGGATCCGGACAACTTGGTGGACATCGTGGGCACGGGAGGGGACGGCGCGCACACCTTCAATATCTCGACCGCGTCCATGTTCGTTTGCGCCGCGGCGGGGGGTCGCGTCGCCAAGCACGGCAACCGGGCCGTGTCTTCGCAGTCGGGCAGCGCGGACGTGCTGGAGGCGTTGGGCGCAAACATCAACCTGAAGCCCGAACAAGTGAGCCGCTGCATCGACGAGATCGGGCTGGGCTTCATGTTTGCGCCGGCGCACCACGCGGCGATGAAGCACGCCGCCGCAGTGAGGCGGGAGCTTGGGGTGCGCACCCTGTTCAACATTCTGGGGCCGCTCACCAATCCGGCGGGCGCGTCGACGCAGTTGATGGGAGTTTTTCATCCCGATCTGGTCGGAATCCAGGTCCGGGTTCTGCAGCGACTCGGGGCGCGCCACGCAATGGCCGTCTACGGCTTGGAAGGCTTGGACGAGATCTCGGTGAGCGGCCAGACGATGATCGGAGAGTTGAGAAACGGTAAGGTTCTCGAGTACGCGATTCACCCCGAAAGGTTCGGCTTGCCCGTGCACGATCCGAAAGCGCTTCGGGTGACTACGGTGGAAGAGTCGCGAAACGTAGTCGTGGCGGTGCTCGAAAACAAGGCCGGAGCCGCGCGTGACGTCGTCGCGCTCAATGCCGGAGCCGCAATCTACGTTGCCGGCAAGGCGGCGAGTCTTGAGGACGGCGTGGAGAAGGCGTTCGAGTTGCTCAAGAGCGGTGCCGCGCGTTCCAAG
>VBCA01000086.1 GCA_005881575.1 Betaproteobacteria bacterium | reverse complement strand
CGAGCGCGACCTCCTTTCCAAACACGGGCCTGTCGCCCTCCACGACGTACTCTTACACCGTCGCCGCCTTTGACGCCGCAGGCAATCTCTCGGCGCAGTCCAGCCCCGCGAACGCCACCACCCCGGCGCCGCCCGACACGACGCCGCCCTCGGTGCCCACGGGACTGAGGGCCACTGCCGTTTCGTCCTCGCAGATCAATCTCTCCTGGGCGGCCTCCTCGGATAACGTAGGCGTGAGCGGCTACCGCGTCTTCCGCGATGGCGCTCAGATCGCCACGACGAGCGCGACCTCCTTTCCAAACACGGGCCTGTCGCCCTCCACGACGTACTCTTACACCGTCGCCGCCTTTGACGCCGCTGGCAATCTCTCGGCGCAGTCCAGCCCCGCGAGCGCCACCACCCCGGCGGCTCCGGACACCACGCCGCCCTCGGTGCCCACGGGACTGAGGGCCAGCGCCGTCTCCTCCTCGCAGATCAATCTCTCCTGGGCGGCCTCCTCGGATAACGTGGGCGTGAGCGGCTACCGCGTCTTCCGCGATGGCGCCCAGATCGCCACGACGAGCGCGACCTCCTTTCCAAACACGGGCCTGTCGCCCTCCACGACGTACTCTTACACCGTCGCCGCCTTTGACGCCGCTGGCAATCTCTCGGCGCAGTCCAGCCCCGCGAGCGCCACCACCCCGGCTGCTTCCGACACCACGCCCCCGACGGTAAGCATCACGTCGCCCGCCAACGGCGCGCCGGTAAAGGGAACGGTGATCGTGACCGCCAGCGCCTCTGACAACGTCGGCGTGGTCGGCGTGCAGTTTCTGTTGGACAACGGTGTCAACGGCAGCGCGGACGTGACGACGGCGCCGTATTCGGTCTCGTGGAACACAGCTACCGTGAGCGATGGCTCGCACAAAATCACCGCTATCGCGCGCGATGCGGCGGGCAACAGCACCCCCTCCGCGCCGGTGACGGTGATAGTGAACAACAATGCCCCACCTCCGCCACCGCCGGCGACGCGCTTCGAGGATACGGATCCATCCGTTGTCTACAGCGGCCCGGGTTGGCGCTCGGATATGTACGTGGCATTGAGCAACGGGGGTGCCACCGACTCGGATCAGGCCGGTGCTCAGGCGACCTTTACGTTCACCGGGACCTCGGTCAGCTGGATCGGCGGCCGCTGGGTCGAGGAAGGCATCGCTCGCGTCTTCCTGGATGGCGGCTTCGTTACCGAGGTCGATACGTATTCGAAGACCAAAGAAGTCCAGGTACCTCTGTTCACCGCAGTGGGCCTCGCCGATACCAGCCATACGTTGACGATCGAAGTGACCGGCCGGAAGAACATCGCCAGCAATCTTCCCTTTGTGCTCGTGGATGCGTTCGACGTTCCCGCCGCGACGATCTCGCGCCTGCAGGAGACGGATCCGGCGGTCACCTTCGCCGGCAGCGGCTGGCTCCAGGGTGTTACGGGCGATGAATATAGCGGCGGGACCGTCGCGGGCTCGCTGACTGCCGGTGATCAAGCCACCCTCACCTTCACCGGCACAGGGGTCCGCTGGCTCGGCGAGCTGGGTCCCGACAACGGCGGGATCGCCCGCGTATTTCTGGATGGAGCCTTCATGCAGGAGGTTAACACCTATGCTCCCTCGCCTGACCCGGGCCACCACAGCACATTCCAGGCGGAGCACTTCAAGGCAACAGGCCTTGCCGACACGAGCCATACCTTGACGATCGAAGTGACCGGCCGGCAGGACCCGGCCGCTGTGAGGGCCACTGTCGTCGTCGATGCGTTCGACGTGATCACCTCGGGAACGCGCCGCGAGGAGACCGATCCGGCGGTCACCTTCACCGGCATCGGCTGGCTGCAGGGCAATCGGGACCATCCGTACAGCGAGGGGACCGCCGCGGTATCGACGATTCCAGGTGATCGGGCCACGTTCACCTTCACCGGGACCTCGGTCAGCTGGATCGGCTACCGCGGACCGCAGGCCGGGATCGCCCGGGTGATCCTGGATGGAAGCGTCGTGACGGACTCTCTCGACCTGTACATTCCTTCGGAGGGCCCGCAAGAGGCGGTGTTCACGTTGCCGGGCCTGGCTGCCGGTAGCCATACCCTGACGATCGAAGTGACGGGGTCGAAGAATCCGGCCTCGTTGGGTGTCTCGATCGTGGTGGATGCTTTCGACGTCACCCCGTGAGTAGTCATGCGTGCGCCGCTCTGTGACGACCACCGACAACGGCGAGCCGGGCAGTAACGACACGTTTCAACTTGAACTCGATAAGGGAGCTTTGCTGTTGAGGGGCAATGTAGAACTCCTTATTGGGAACCTGAGCAGCACAGCGCCGCCAGGCTCCAAGTGTAGAGCACCATGAGCAGGAAACGTGCTTGCGCGGGAGCGCTCTTCGTGCTTGTCAGCTGGGCCTGGCTGTCGCCGCTCCAGCTTTGTTGGGCCCAAACTCCCTCGCTGGGCAGCAGGGCGCCCGTCTTGATGTGGCAGTACGGTGGGTGCATTCCGGGGCCGTACTGCAACACCGGCTGGCACTCCTCACCCGTCGTCGCAGACCTCAACGGTGACGGCCAACAGGACGTCATCTGGGGCTCGTACGATGTCGTGGCCCTGAACGGCGCTGACGGAAGTCTTAAGTGGCGCGCCCCGAGCGGCAACCGCGTCTGGCCCGGCATCGCCGTCGCGGACCTGACAGGAAACGGCACGCTGGAGGTCATCGTCGGCCGCGACTCCGACCAGCTCACCGTCTACGACCGCTTCGGCGGCGTCGTCTGGACACGGAACCCCTTCGGCGGCGGCGACGAGCTCCGCAGCCTGGCCGTGGCTGATCTAGATAAAGACGGCCAGCTCGAGATCATCACGGGTCAGGCCGCCGGCGTGGCGTCCCGCCAGCTCAACGTCCTCGAGGCCAACGGCACCGTTCGTCCCGGCTGGCCGGCGCGCCACGACGGCGAGCCGGGCGACAGCTTCGGCATGTGGAATCAGAACGTCGTCGTGGCCGACATGAACAGCGACGGCTTCAAGGAGTTGTTCGTCCCCGGCGGGCACTACATCAACGCCTTCGACCGAAACGGCAACCAGCTCACCGTGAACCCCATCTTCGCCCCGCGCCAATTCTGGAGTGAGGTGGGTACCCACGTCGACCAGGCCGTCGACCTGCGCGGCTACGCCAACTGCGGCGTTGAACACCGCCCGAGCTTCCAAGATAGCGCCCCTGTCGTCGCCGACGTCGACGGCGACGGCGTGCCTGAGCTGATCGTGGTCGGCAACGTCTACAACTGCGGCACCACTCCGTACACAAGCCTCTATCACATGCCATTCATCTTCAAGCTCGACCGCACGCGCTGGAGCGGCAGCGGCTTCGACTGGACCGTGATTCCTACGCCCGGTCCCGGCAGCGCCCCGCGCTCCGAGGACTATAACGTCATCGAGAACGTCGTCCCCAACGCGGTCGTGGCCGATCTCGACGGGGACGGCCTCAAGGAGATACTCTTTCCTTCCTACGACGGCAAGGTCCACGCCTACTGGCTCGACAAGACCGAGCACGGGAGCTGGCCGTACACCGTCCCGACCAGCGGTGCGCCGGGAGACGACTTCCGCTTTGCGAGTGAGCCGGTGGTGGTCGATCTGGACAACGACGGCCACGCCGAGGTCATCTTCACCTCGTGGCCCAAGAAGGCCACGGGTGGCGTCGGGCAACTCCACGTCCTCGACTATCTCGGGAGGGAGCTGTATCGAGTGGACCTGCCGGCGCCTGCCATCGGTGCGGGCTGGAACGGCGGCCTTGGCGCGCCGACCATCGCCAACATCGACTCCGACCCCGACCTCGAGCTGGTCGTGGGCACGAGCGCGAGTGGGGTCGTCGCCTACAAGCTTCCGACTACGGCGAACGCGCGCGTTCTTTGGGGAACGGGTCGAGGCAATTACGGGCGCACGGGGGTCCCAGGCACCGTGACCGCCCCGCCGCCCCCCGATACCACGCCGCCGACGGTGAGCATCACGTCGCCGACCAACGGTGCGACGGTACCGGCGACCGTGACGATAACGGCTAGCGCCGCCGACAACGTCGGCGTGGCGGGCGTGCAGTTCAGAATCGACGGCGTTAACTTCGGCGCCGAAGACACCACGGCGCCGTATTCGATCTCCTGGAACACGACCGCCGCAGCCAATGGCTCGCATACCATCACCGCGCTCGCGCGCGATGCCGCAGGCAACAACACTCCCTCCGCGCCGGTGACGGTGACGGTGGCCAATGTGCCCCCGCCTCCTCCGGACACCACGCCCCCGACGGTGAGCATCACCTCGCTGGGCAACGGCCAGACGGTACGGGGGACGGTGACGCTGACGGCCAGCGCCTCGGACAACGTCGGCGTGGTCGGGGTGCAGTTCTTCGGGGACGGGACCTTGCTCGGCGCGGAAGCAACCACGGCACCGTACTCGATCTCGGTTGACACGACCACCACGAGCGACGGCTCGCACACTCTCACCGCGATCGCGCGCGATGCCGCTGGCAACCTCACTACCTCGGCGCCCGTGACGGTGACGGTTTCCAACGCATCTCCGCCGCCGCCCGCGCCGGTGAGGCGCTTCGAGGATACAGATCTGTCCGTTGTCTACAGCGACCCGGGTTGGCGCTCGGATATGTACGCGGCATTGAGCAACGGGGGTGCCACCGACTCGGATCAGGCCGGTGCTCAGTCGACCTTTACGTTCACCGGGACCTCGGTCAGCTGGATCGGCGGCCGCTGGGTCGAGGAAGGCATCGCTCGCGTCTTCCTGGATGGCGGCTTCGTTACCGAGGTCGATACGTATTCGAAGACCAAAGAAGTCCAGGTACCTCTGTTCACCGCGGTGGGCCTCGCCGATACCAGCCATACGTTGACGATCGAAGTGACCGGCCGGAAGAACGTCGCCAGCAATCTTCCCTTTGTGCTCGTGGATGCGTTCGACGTTCCCGCCGCGACGATCTCGCGCCTGCAGGAGACGGATCCGGCGGTCACCTTCGCCGGCAGCGGCTGGCTCCAGGGTGTTACGGGCGCTGAATATAGCGGCGGGACCGTGGCGGGCTCGCTGACTGCCGGCGATCAAGCCACCCTCACCTTCACCGGCACAGGGGTCCGCTGGCTCGGCGAGCTGGGTCCCGACAACGGCGGGATCGCCCGCGTATTTCTGGATGGAGCCTTCATGCAGGAGGTTAACACCTATGCTCCCTCGCCTGACCCGGGCCACCACAGCACAT
>VBCA01000034.1 GCA_005881575.1 Betaproteobacteria bacterium | reverse complement strand
TCACGCTGCACGGCTACATGCGCACCCTGCAGGTGCCGGCGGAGATCGAGGCCGACGCGGAGAAAATAAGCGTGACCGGGCGACTCTCGTTCGAGCAGACCGATTTCGGCATCACGCCCTATTCGCTCTTGGGCGGCGCCATCGCGGTACAGAACCGCGTCGATCTGCGTTTTCGCATCATCGCGCGGCTGCCCGGCGCGGGGTAGGCGTCGCCTTTACAGATTGCGCGCGTGGAATCGAAGGTGATCTTCGATGAAGCTCGCGATGAAAAAGTAGCTGTGGTCGTAACCCTCTTGCAGGCGAAGATCCAGGGAGACCCCGGCTCGCCTGCAAGCTTCCTTTAACAGCTCGGGCTTGAGCTGGCTCTCGAGAAACTGATCGCTCGTGCCCTGATCGACCAAGAGCGAAGGCCCCTTCCAGCCGCGGCTCTCGACGAGGGCGCTCGCGTCGTAGTCCCGCCAGAGGGCGCGATCGGCGCCGAGGTATCCCGTCAGCGCCTTTTCTCCCCAGGGGCAGCGCATCGGCGATGAGATCGGGGCAAAAGCCGACACCGATTTATAGGTGCCAGGATTCTTGAGCGCGATGGCGGTAGCCGCGCGACCACGGTGGCTGAACGGCGTCCACGTAGAATCCCGCGCCCAGGCCGAAATCGTAGCTCTCGTTTTCGCCGGGAATCTTCAGTCCGCGCGGGCTGGTGTCCGGGACGACGATGGCGAGTCCCAGCTCCGCAGCGACGCGCTGCGCGCCCGCCTTGACGATGAAATTCTCTTCCGTGCAGGTGAGACCCGAAAGCCAGTAGAGCACCGGCACTGGGTGCGCTTCCGCCTGCGGCGGGAGAAACACGCCGAAGCGCATGAGGCACGCGGTTTCACGCGCTTCGTGGCTGTAGACGCCCTGGACGCCGCCGAAGCATTTGCTGCGGGAAACATTTGTGATCGCCATCTGCCGGCGGCTGCGTCCGGCTCGAGAATCAATACACCACGACCGAGCGTATCGATTTGCCCTGGTGCATCAGGTCGAAGCCCTGGTTGATGTCGGCGAGCTTCAACTTGTGCGTGATCAGGTCGTCGATGTTGATCTTCTTCTCCATGTACCAGTCGACGATTTTCGGCACGTCGCGCCGGCCCTTGGCGCCGCCGAACGCGGTGCCCTTCCATACGCGGCCAGTGACAAGCTGGAACGGGCGGGTCTTGATCTCCTGGCCCGCGCCCGCGACGCCGATGATCACCGACACGCCCCAGCCCTTGTGGCAGCATTCCAGCGCCTGGCGCATCACGTCGACGTTGCCGATGCATTCGAAGCTGTAGTCGGCGCCGCCCTTGGTGAGGTTCACGAGGTGCGCGACCAGGTCGGCGCCGGCTTCCTTCGGATTGACGAAATGCGTGATGCCGAATTTCTCGGCGAGCGCCTTGCGCGCCGGATTGGTGTCCACGCCGACGATCATGTTGGCCCCGGCCATGCGCGCGCCCTGCACGACGTTGAGGCCGATTCCGCCCAGGCCGAACACCACGACGTTCGCGCCCGGCTCGACCTTGGCGGTGTTGATCACCGCGCCGATGCCGGTGGTCACCCCGCAGCCGATGTAGCACACCTTGTCGAAGGGCGCGTCCTCGCGGATCTTCGCGAGCGCGATCTCGGGCACTACGGTGTAGTTGGCGAAAGTCGAGGTGCCCATGTAGTGGAAGAGGTTCTTGCCGCCGAGCGAGAAGCGGCTGCTGCCGTCGGGCATCAGGCCTTTGCCTTGCGTGACGCGTATCGCCTGGCACAAGTTGGTCTTGCCGGAGAGACAGTATTCGCACTGCCGGCATTCGGGAGTGTAGAGCGGAATGACGTGATCGCCTTTTTTCACGCTCGCGACCCCCGGGCCGGCCTCGACCACGACGCCCGCGCCCTCGTGGCCGAGAATCGCCGGGAACAGACCCTCCGGGTCGGACCCCGAGCGCGTGAATTCGTCGGTATGGCAAATGCCGGTCGCCTTGATCTCGACCAGCACTTCGCCGGCCTTCGGCCCCTGCAACTGCACGGTCTCGATGCTTAGAGGCGCTCCCGCTTTATGGGCGACCGCTGCGCGAACATCCATGGCTCACTCCTCCAGAATTCGACGGGAATCGGAACGGTGCGTCAATTATGGAACGCCTGCCGCGGCGTGTGCAACGAGTCCCCGGAATTCGACGGGAATCGGAAGGGTGCGTCAATTATGGAACACGGAACGCCTACGGCGGCGAGTATATATTCGGCGCGCGAAAGCGAGTAACTTATCCGCGGGAAGTTCATGCTGTCCTGCGCTTGGTTGGACTCTAAACGGAGGAGGTACAGATGATGCGAGTCAGAGTTATGAAGCTCAAGAAGACTTCGCTTGTCGTAGCGGCCGCTCTCACTCTGGGGAGCGCCTCTGCGGTGCACGCGGAGATCGGTTTCAAGGCCGGCGCGTGGGATCTTTCGTTCTCGGGCAACGTGAACGGCTTCTTGACCCGGAACAGCTGCGACAATTCAGCCGCTACCGTCAACGGGGGGCTTGCCTGTAACAACGCTGGCGGCGTGAAAGAGGTGGCGATCGAATCCGGCCTGCTGCCGAGCGCGCTGGTCTTCAGCGCGAAGTCCAGCCAGTCGGGCTGGGACATCGGCGTGACCATCGGCTTCTACCCGGGGCTCAACGACAGCGGCACTGCGGGCAAGACAGGCCTTAGCACCTCCACGATCGACCTGCGGCAGAACTTCCTCACCTTCGGCGACAAGACCATCGGTACCATTAAGGTCGGGAAGGACATCGGCCTGTTCGGGTCGGATGCGATCCTCGCCGACATGACGCTTCTCGGCGTGGGCTCGGCCGGCGCCTTCGGCGGCGGCAACACTACCCTCGGCCGCATCGGCGTGGGCTATATCTACACCGACTGGATTCCGCAGATCAGCTATTCCTCGCCGAAGCGCGGCGGCTTCCAATACTCAGCCGGGCTGTTCCAGGGCGTGGACGCAGTCTCCACCCCCGCCGGTGCGAATAGCGCTACGCTGACAGCGCACGAGCAGCCGGGTCTTCAGGCCAAGGGGAGCTACGAATGGACGGGGCCCGTCGGCGGCAAGGCGTGGGTGAGCGGCTTGAGCCAGAAAGTCAAAGATCGCACGCCCCCAGGCTCAAGCATATCGGGTCAGGCATTCGATCTCGGCGCAAAGGTGAACGTTGCCGACTTCGAAGGCGTGCTGTATGCCTACAGCGGCGACGGGATCGGCACGGAGGCGATCGGCTTTAACGCTGCCGCAGTCGTGGGCGGTAACCTGGAAAAACGCAAGTCGAAGGGCGGGTATTTGCAGGGGACCTACAAGTTCGGGAAGTTCAAGCCGGGCCTGAGCTACGGCGAGAGCAGCTTGGATCTGGCGTCCAACGAAACCAATGCAAACTTGGTGAAAAAGAACAAATCGGCCGTCTTGGGCCTGTACTACAGCCTCACCCAGAGCTTGAATCTGGTGGGTGAATACATTAAGACGACGGCCCAAAACCAGGCCGGTGGTGAAAACAAGGACAGCGTCATCGCCTTGGGCGCGATTCTGTTTTTCTGAAGCGATCGGACGGTAAAAACGGCGCCGTTTTGGCGCCGTTTTATATTCCCTCCCTGAGGGCTCAGCGCGGCTTCTTGACCGGCTACTTGATGTGCAGCCGATGCATTTTCCGGTAGAGGGTGTTGCGGCCGATGCCGAGCTTGCGTGCGAGGTGGCTGATGTTGCCATGCTCGAGGTCCAGCTCCCGGAGCAAGGCCTCGCGTTCCGCCCTTCCGAGCGGATTGAGCGAATCCATCCCGGGCGCGTGCGCCGCCGGCTGCGCGGGCCGCGGGCGAAGACCGTAGTCGGAAGGCAGATCCGCCGGCTGAAGCAAATCGCTCGTGCGCAGCGCAATCATCGCTCGCAGCACGTTGCGCAATTGACGAATGTTGCCCGGCCATTGATGGCTGCAGAGCGCGTCGATCAGATCCTCGCTGAGCGATACCTTCGGCGCAGCGGCCGCTTCTTGGGCGAAGACATGTCGGATGAGCCCGCGCTTGTCCGTTCGATCGGCGAGCCGCGGCAGCGTCAGCATCAGGCCCTGGAGCCGATAGAAGAGATCCTCGCGAAATTCGCCCCGCCGGATTTTCTCCTCCAGCTTGCAGTGCGTCGCGCTCACCAGTCGGATGCCGACCTTGATCGGCGCCTGGGCACCCGGCGCGATCACTTCGCGCTCCTCCAACACGTGCAGCAGTCGGGCCTGGAGCGCATACGGCAAGTCGCCGATCTCGTCCAAGAACAAGGTGCCGCCGTCGGCCTGTACGATCTTGCTGGGCCGACCCTCACGGCTTGCGGCGGCGATCCCTCCTGGACGACACCCGAACAGCTCGATCTGAATCTCGGCCTCGGGCATCGACGCGCAGTTGACCGCGACGAAAGGCTTGTCGGCGCGCTCGCTTGCAGCGTGCAAGGCGCGCGCGAAAAGTTCCTTGCCGGTTCCCGTTTCGCCGAGCAGCAGTATCGGAATGTCGCGCGACAGGACCCGCTTCGCCGCTTCGACATTGCGCGCCATCGACGGGTCGCCGAAGTGCAGTTCATCGAGAGCGCTGCGGCCCGCGGTCGGGGTCGAAGGCTCGCCGCGCATCGCAACCTGCGTCACGCCGCCGCGCCCCTTGGACTCGGGTCCATGCGCGACGGCGAAAAAGCGACCGCCGTGACGCGCCTCGTGGATCGGCAGCGGGTGAAACGATTGCTTGTGGCTGCGCTGGATCAAAGTGGGCAGCGAGATGTCGAATACGCGCTCGAGCGGCGCGTTGACGAGGTCGTGCGCGCTCTTGCAGCCGAGCTGAAAGAGGGCGTTGCGGTCCGCCGCTATGACCGCGCCGGCAGGGTCGAGCGCGATGATCCCTTCGCTCCACATGCCGACGAGTTCCGGCCGGCTGTGGAAGCGCACGACGAAGGCGTCGCGGAAGCGGTGGAGGAACAAGCGGTTTTCGATCATTTGCGCCGACATGTTCACGAGCACCAGCGTGTGCTGTTGCGCGCGATCCGACTCCCCGGAAGCGTCGAGCACCGCAACGAGGTCGCCGCGGGGATCGAAAACCGGCGCTGCGCAACAAGTCAGCCCGGTATTGCGGGTGAGGAAGTGCTGCTCGCGGTGGACGATGACGGGCGCCCGCTCGTGCAGGCACGTCCCCATGCCGTTGGTGCCACCGTGGCGCTCGCTCCAGGCCGCACCCGGCACGAGTCCGGTGCGCGACGCCGCGCGCTTGAAGCTCGGGTCGCCATAGTAGGAAAGCAGAACGCCGTCGCGATCGGTGAGAATGATCGAGTAACCCGAGCCGGCGAGCTGCTGGTAGAGGTTCGCCATTTCGACGTCGGCGAAAGAAACGAGCTCGAGGTTCCGTTCCTTGCGGGCGAGGAGATCCTGACGCGAAACCACCACGGGATCCGGACTGGAGTCGGGATCCAAGCCATATTCGTCGAGACAGCGCCGCCAGGAACGCTTCACATACTCAGGCGCGCCTGAGCCGCCATTGCGCGACCGTCCCCGGACGACTGAGTCGATGAAACGAACGCGAGTACCGGTCGGTTGGAGCATGACCTCTCCTTCGTGACTAGCGGGGAGCCTTGCGTCAGGGTCCTTCTGTGGCGCTGCCTTGGGCTGGCGGCAATTATGCCACGCGGCTGCAGCCGAGTCGTGAGACTGCGTGCTAGCATCGAGCCTCCTGCAGATCGCACTTCAGGATCAGGGAGGGATCATGTCGTCGACCCACCGAATCGCTCTTGGCGCTGCACTGGCGATGCTCACGGGCATCGCCCTGGCGCAGGAGGGAGGCACCAAAGCTTACCCCACCGTAGACCGGGTGGAGTACGTCCTCGAGTGCATGCAGAAGAACGGCGGCAAGCAGGAGTTCCTCTACAAGTGTGCGTGCGTCATCGACGAGATCGCGCAAAAGTATGCTTACGACGATTTCGTGGAAGCCTCGACGGCAGCGCGCTATCAGAGCCTCAGCGGCGAGCGCGGCGGCGAGTTCCGCGATCCGCCGCAGGTGCGAGAAATGGGGAAGCGCTATCTGCAAATCCGGGGCGACGCGATGAAGCACTGCGGCGTGCTGCGCTAGCCCGAGCACGCGGTTGCGGCGGCGCAGCAGTCCTATCGGCGCATCTCCAAAGCGCCGTACCTGAGGGTGCGGGAACGCTGATCATAGTCCCGTGGCCCATGGTGCCGGAGCCAACCCAGCGCGTCGGGCGCGACTCTCATTTTTGACACACCGGGGTCCTCGATTGTTCGCTTTTGGAACAGTGAATGGCAGTGCCACGTCTGCGCGGAAAAGCGCTCTCGCGAGAGGTGCATTTTCCCCGGCGCGGGTATAGAGTTCGAGCAGAAGTGCGCAGGGTCCTTGTTGTGCGCCGCCTAGGTTTGTGCGGTCCACCCGGTTCACCCATCAGCATGCAAAAGGAGGAAATCCAGATGGCATCAATACGCACGTACAAGTGGGGCGTTCTGCTCGGCCTCGCGGCTCTTCCCGGGCTCGCGTTCGCCAATCAGGAAGTCATCAAGCTCACCCAGGACTCCAAGAACTGGGCGATGCAGGCGGGCAACATGCAGAACCAGCGCTACAGCGCGCTCAAGCAGATCAACAAGACCAACGTCAAGAACCTGCGCGTCGCGTGGACGATGTCCACCGGCGTCTTACGCGGCCACGAAGGCGGCCCGCTGGTCATCGGCGACATGCTGTACATCCACAGCCCGTTCCCCAACAAAGTGTTCGCCATCAGCCTCGCCGATCAGCAGATCAAGTGGAAGTACGAGCCGAAGCAGGATCCGACGGTGATCCCCGTGATGTGCTGCGACACCGTCAACCGCGGCCTCGCATACGCCGACGGCAAGATTTTCCTGCAGCAGGCCGACACCAATCTCGTCGCGCTCGACGCGAAGACCGGCAAAGAGGTGTGGAAGGTCAAGAACGGCGATCCCAAGAAGGGTGAAACGAACACCAACGCCCCGCACGTTTTCAAGGGCATGGTGATCACCGGTATTTCGGGCGGCGAGTTCGGCGTGCGCGGTTTCGTCGCCGCCTATGACATCAAGAGCGGCAGGCAGGTGTGGAAAGCCTACAGCACCGGGCCCGACGCCGAGATGCTCATGGATCCGGACAAGACCATGACCTGGACCGACGGCAAGATGGCGCCGGTCGGCAGGGACTCGTCGCTGAAGACCTGGCAGGGCGATCAGTGGAAGATCGGCGGCGGCACGACCTGGGGCTGGTACAGCTACGACCCGAAGCTCAACCTGATGTACTACGGCTCGGGCAACCCCAGCACCTGGAATCCGGTGCAACGCCCCGGCGACAACAAGTGGTCGATGACGATCTGGGCGCGTGACGTCGACACCGGCCAGGCGAAGTGGGTGTACCAGATGACGCCGCACGACGAGTGGGATTTCGATGGCGTGAACGAGATGATCCTGGCCGACGGCGTGAACGTGAAGGGCAAACCGCGCAACGTCTTGGTGCATTTCGATCGCAACGGCTTCGGCTACACGCTGGATCGCGTCACGGGCCAGCTGCTGGTCGCCGAGAAGTTCGATCCCAAGGTGAACTGGGCGACGCACGTCGACATGAAGTCCGGCCGCCCGCAGGTCGTCGCGAAGTACAGCACGCAGGCGCAAGGCGCGGATGTCGACACCAAAAACATCTGCCCGGCGGCACTCGGCTCGAAGGATCAGCAGCCTGCTGCTTACAATCCGGCCAACAAGATGTTCTACGTGCCGACCAATCACGTGTGCATGAACTACGAGCCGTTCAAGGTCGAGTACACGGCCGGTCAGCCGTACGTGGGCGCGACGCTGTCGATGTTCCCGGCGCCGGGCAGCCACGGCGGCATGGGCAACTTCATCATGTGGGACGCAGGCAGCGGCAAGATCGTGAAGTCGAAGGCCGAGAAGTTCTCGGTCTGGAGCGGCGCGCTCGTCACCGCCGGCGGCATCGCCTGCTACGGGACGCTCGAGGGCTACGTGAAGTGCGTCGACGCGAACGACATCGCGAAGGAGCTGTACAAGTTCAAGACGCCTTCCGGCATCATCGGCAACCTGAACACCTGGCAGTACAAAGGCAAGCAGTATATCGGCGTGCTCTCCGGTATCGGCGGATGGGCGGGAATCGGGCTTGCCGCGGGCCTCGAGAAGGACACCGACGGTCTCGGTGCGGTGGGTGGATACAAAGAACTGAAGAATTTCACCGAGCTCGGCGGCGTGCTCACGGTGTTCGCCCTGCCGTAACTCGCCTCCGTTTCAAACATCAAAAGGCTGACATCCTCCGGGGTGTCGGCCTTTTTGTCTCGCCACAGGGTAGATCGAACATGAAAACAACAGGACTCGCCGCCGGCATGGCGTTCGCGCTCGTTGGTTTTGTGGCGGGCCCGACGGTCTGTGCCGATGGCGCGCCCTACACAGTCGCCGAGGGCAACAAAGTCGACAAGATCACGCTCCAGGGGTGGCGCACCTGGCGTGCGCTCGCTTGCGAGCGCTGCCATGGCGCGCGGCAGGAAGGCCTGGTCGGGCCGCCTCTGGTCGAGAGCCTGAAGCGGCTCTCCAAAGAGGAGTTCAAGCAAACGATGATGAAGGGGCGCCCGGAGAAGGGCATGCCCAACTTCGACGGCAGTAAAATGGTCACGGAAAACCTCGACGGCCTCTACGCGTACCTTAAGGGACGCTCCGACGGCGCCATTCGGCCCGGCCGCCTCGAAGAGCTGAAATGAGCCGCTCGCCCGGCCGTCTCGTGATGGCGGCAGTTTTCCTGCTGCCCCAGTTGGCAGGCGCCGCCGATTGGCCAGGCTACGAGAAGCTGACGCGCGAACAGGTGATCGCGGCGCTGGCCAGAGCGACGGCGTCCGCGCCCACCGATTTTTATTCCAGGAACCTCTCCGGGCTCGATCTATCCAGCATCGATTTCAAAGGCGCGAATCTCGCGGCGGCGGTTCTGAACCACAGCAACCTTGCGAGCGCCAACCTCTCCCGGTGCAATCTCACGGTCAGCTTCGCCGAAGGCACGAACCTGACCAACGCCAATCTGCAGGGCGCGATGATGTTTTCGATGCAGCTTCAAGGCGCCAACCTGAAGGGGGCGAACCTTTCGGGTGCTCGCTTGATCGGCGATCTGAGAAGGGCGAATCTCGAGCGGGCCGTGCTCGCGAAGGTGGATGGCGCCGCGGACATGAAAAACCAGTCGATGGGGCTCATGCGGGCGAACATCCTCTCGGCCAACCTGAGAGGCGCGGATCTTTCCGGATCTGATTTCTCGCGCGCCGATTTCAGCTTCTCGGACCTTTCGGGCGCCAACCTCGCCGGCGCCAAACTGAGCGGGGCGGAGTTCAGCGGCACCGATATGCGCGGCGCCAACCTAGCCGGCGCCGATCTGAGCGGCTCGAATTTCATCGACACCGATTTCACCGGCGCCAATCTCGCCGATGCGAATTTCACCGCCGCCAGCTTTCGCAGCGTAAGAGGAATCGACGGCGCGAACACGCAGGGAGCGCGTGGACTCCCGGCCCGGACGAGATGACCCGAAAGACCTCCGAACACATCGCAGGTGTAGCCGTGCGCCCTCCGAGGCGACCGCGGCGCGGGGCATTCGTCTTAGCGGCGGCTCTGCTGCTGTCGTTTGGCGCATCGGCGCAGCAAAGCGAGACGGTCGGCGGCGACCGGGTGCTGCGCGTGTGCGAGGACCCGAACAACCTTCCATTCTCCAACCGCGCGGGCGAGGGCTTCGAGAACAAGATCGCCGAGCTCCTGGCGCGCGAACTGGGATGGACGCTCGAATACACGTGGTTCCCGCAGCGCATGGGATTCATTCGCAACACGCTGCGCGGGCGCGATCCCGATTCCAACCGCTTCAAGTGCGACCTGGTATTGGGGGTACCGGTCGGCTTCGAGCTGGCATCCACCACCAAGCCCTACTATCGTTCGACTTACGCGCTCGTCTACGCGAAGGGCAAGGGTCTCGATAGCGTGACCGTCCCCGAAGGCTTGCTCAGACTCGAGGCGGCGAAGCTGAAATCGCTCAAGCTCGGCGTATTCGGTCAGTCGCCGCCGGCCGATTGGCTGCTCAAGCACCGCCTGTTCGATCAGGTCGTTTCCTATCAGCTCCAGTCCGGCGATCCGGAACGCTATCCGGGCGAGATCGTCGAGAAGGACTTGGCGACCGGCGCGATCGATGTCGCGTTCGTATGGGGACCGATCGCCGGCTACTTCGCGAAGAGCGCGACCTCCGCCCCGGTGGCCGTCGTGCCGTTCCAGCCGGACCCGGAGATCCAGTTCGACTTCCGCATCGCGATGGGCGTGCGCTTCGGCGAGCGCGAGTGGAAGGACAGGATGGAGCGGCTGATCGAAGCCAACCGCCCTCGCATTCAAGCGATCCTCGCCGCTTACGGCGTGCCGCAGCTGGATGACGAGGGCCGGATCATGACCGTTCCGGCCGATCCCTCGCTCACCCGCGGCGCGAAGGCCGGAAAGTAGGCACAATCGCGGAGCTTGCTTGCCTGATTCATCATCGCGCGGCCCGGCCGCGTCGGTGGCCGGCGTAGTGTCCAAAAGGAGGAATCATCATGGCTAGTGTCAAGATACATCCAGCGGTCGACGGCGGGCTGAAACCCGCGGCGAAGAATTTCGCCGGCGGGACGCTTTATTGCAACTGCTCGCAGAACAAGGTCGAGATATCGATCAAGGGGCAGTGCGCGCACAATCACGTGTGCGGCTGCACCAAGTGCTGGAAACCGAAAGGGGCGCTGTTCTCACAGGTCGCAGTCGTAGGGCGCGACAACTTGAGCGTCAAGGCGAACGGCAACAAGCTCGCGGTCGTGGATCCCAAGGCAACGATCCAGCGGCATGCCTGCAAGGAGTGCGGCGTGCACATGTATGGCCGGATCGAGAACAAGGGCCATCCGCTGTACGGATTCGATTTCATTCACACCGAGCGCTCGAACGAGCCGGGCTGGGCGCCGCCTGAATTCGCGGCGTTCGTTTCGTCGATCATCGAGTCGGGCGCGAGCCCCGACAACATGGGTGCCGTCAGGGCAAGGCTGAAGGAACTGAAGCTCGAGCCTTACGACTGCCTGTCCCCGCCCCTGATGGATTTCATCGCGACCCAGGTCGCCAAGGCCTCCGGCGCGCTGCGTGCGTGACGCAAAGACTCTGCGTTACGGATTTCCCGCGTGGATTGGGGATCTTCGATGAAGCTCGCGATGAAAAAGTAGCTGTCGCCGTAACCCGCTTGCAGGCGAAAATCCACGGGTACGCCCGATCGCCTGCAAGCTTTTTTTTTGACACCGGAGGAAAGGATGTCCTCGGGCGGCACCTGGATCGACCATTTTCCCGGCAATTTCATGTGGTCGAACGCGACTCTGGTCTGCAAGGGCATGGCGCCTTACGCCGCGGTCGCGGTCGGGGAGATCGACAGGATCTGCGAGCGGCTCGCCGCGCGCGGCATGAGCGACCCCGACGCGTGGTGGCAGGAATGGTGCTCGATGGCGGAGAAGAACGAGAAGCTAGCCGACGCCGCCGCGGTCGACGGCCGCGACTTCACCGCGAGTGACCACTACCTGCGCGCGGGCAACTACTATTACACCGGCGAGCGCTTCGTTCCTCCTGGGGAAAAGAAGCTCGGGATCTACAGGAAGGCGCTGCGCTGCTACCAGGAAGGCTTGAAGCGTCGGCACCGGAACATCGAGTTCGTCGAAGTCCCGTACGAGGGCAAGACGCTGCCTGCGTACTTCATGAAGGCTCAGGGCACGGAGAAGCGCGCTCCTACCGTCGTGCTCTTCGACGGCATGGACAACTGCAAGGAGATGAGCGTGCTCTTCGCGGGCCTCGAGTTCGCGCGGCGCGGGATGAATACCCTCGCGATCGACGGGCCGGGGCAGGGCGAGGCGCTGCGCCTTCGCAAGATCCACGCGCGCCACGACTACGAGATCCCGGGCACCGCGGCGTACGAGTTCGTGGCGAAACGGCCCGACGTCGATCCGGAAAAGGTCGTGATCATGGGCTACAGCTTCGGCGGCTATTACGCGCCGCGCGTCGCCGCCTTCGAGCGCCGCTACGCGGCCTGCGTGTGCCTGGGCGCGCTGCACTGGGACCTGCACGCGTGGCAGTCGAAGATCAAGGAGCAGCTGAAGGCCGATCCCCTGAAGAGCGCGCAGTCGAATTTCCAGTTCCAGTGGATCCTGGGCCTCTCGGACTCGGATGCAGCGCTCGAGCGCGCGAAGGGATTTTCCCTCGCCGGAGTCGCCGACAAAATCACCTGCCCGATGCTGATCACTCACGGGGCTAACGACCGCGTCGTGCCGGTGGAAGCGGCGCACAGGCTGTACGCCGCGCTCACGACAAAGAAAAAGACGCTCAAGATCTTTACGCCCGAGGAGGGTGGGGCGGAGCATTGCCAGGTCGACAACCGGCCGCTGGGGATCAGTTACATCGCCGACTGGATCGCGGCGAACCTCTAGTCTCGCCATATGTACCAATTATTGGTACAATGTGGCATGCATCGTACAACCCACCTGCTTCGCGAGCTGATCGGCCCGGCGCGCGGCCGCCTCATCGAGGCGCTTCGCTCCGTTCCCGAATCGGGCGTGCACCTGCGCGAGCTCTCCCGCGGAGCGGGACTGTCCCTGTCGTCGCTGCAAAGGGAGCTCGAGCGCCTTCTCGCTTCGGGCCTTGTCTCCCGCAGGACGCAGGCCAACCGGGTCGTCTTCGACTTGAAGCGCGACGAGCCGTTGGTGAAGCTGTTGCTGGCGACGGCAGCCGCGCTCGAGTTGCGCGAAGCCCGGTTGACGAGGATGCCGTCGGATCGCGGTGCGGAAAAAGCGTTCGTCGATCTGTGCGCACATTTCCCGCCTGACGCCGAGTTGTGGAGACGGCTGGGCGATGCGGAATTTCTCGCCGGCGTCGCGGTCCTCCTCGCCGGTCATTCCGGCTTCGACCGGGCGGCGTACCTCGCGCTGGCTGAATCGCTTTCACCGGGCGCGAGCGCGCCTGAGCGGCACGAGGCCTGGCATCGGGTGCATCGGCCGAACCTGCCGCGGCTCTTTTCGATGATCGATCGCGAGCGGCGAACTCATGCGCGAGCTGAGAATCAGTAAGCGGGCCGACCCTGCTTACGTGGAAGCGTTCAGAACGCTCGTCCGGCGCCTGCTGCGCTCGGCCGGTTCAAAAGAGCCGATCGCGATGTATCTTGCCGGCGGCGCGGCAATGCATCTCTACACCGGCGCCCGGATGACCGACGACGTCGACGCGGTATTCAACCGGAAGCTTCTCTTGCCCGCCGACCTCGTGGTGATCTACCGCGACGCCGAAGGCAAGGCGAGGTCGGTCTTCTTCGACGTGAACTACAACGAAACCTACGCTTTGCTCCACGAGGACGCGCACCAGGATGCGGTGCGCCTGCCGCTGAAAGGAATCCGCGGCGCGCGGATATTCGTTCTGCGGCCCGTGGACCTCGCAGTGTCGAAGCTTGCGAGATTCGCCGACATCGACCGGGAGGACATATTGGAGCTCGCGAGAAACCGGCTGATCACCGCGAGAAGCTTGCGCGAGCGGGCCGAGGCCGCGCTCCCGTACTATGTCGGCAACCCGATTCCGGTGCAAACGTCGATCGATATCGCATGCAGCGACATCGAGTCGCTCGAACGCGCCGGCAAGCGCGGGCGAAAGCGGAACCGCGAGCGGCGGTAGTCGAGTATTTACCGAGGGAGACATCATGATTCGCAGGCTTTCTTGTTTCGCCCTGCTGCTGATCGCGATAGACGCGCTCGGGCAAAGTTACCCCGCCAAACCGATCCGCCTCGTCGTTCCCTTCCCCGCGGGCGAATCAGTGGACGCGACGGCACGCCTCGTCGGCCAGTCGTGGTCGGCCGTGCTCGGGCAGCAGATCCTGGTGGACAACCGCGGCGGTGCGGGCGGGACGATAGGCAGCGAGGCCGTGGCCAGATCCGCTCCCGACGGGTACACCCTCCTGTGGGGCAACGTCGGGCCGCTCGCGATCGGCCCGAGCCTCTACCAGAAGCTCGGCTACGACGTCGCGAAGGACTTCGAGCCGGTATCTCTGGTCGCGACCTTGCCTTTCGTGCTCTTCGCGAGCCCGCTGCTCCCGGCGAATTCCGTGGTCGAGCTTCTCGCCTATGGCCGCGCGCATCCCGGCGAGATCAATTTCGGTTCGACGGGCGTCGGCTCCGGTCTGCACCTGATCGGGGAGCTGTTCAAGAGCGAAGCGGGCATCGAGATCGTGCACGTTCCCTACAAGGGCATCGCGCAGGCGCTCCCCGAGATGATGTCGGGCAAGGTGCAGATCGCCTTCAATACCATCCCCGCGTTCCTCCCGCACGTGAAGTCCGGGCGACTGAAGGCGCTCGTCATCACCTCGACCTTGCGCTCGCCCCTGCTGCCCGACGTTCCGACGACGCCTGAAGCGGGACTCCCGGGCGTGCTCGGCGCGTCCTGGCATGCCGTGGTCGCGCCCGCCGGAACGCCCCGCGAAATCGTTTCCCGGCTGAACCGGACGCTGGTGGGCACGATCGCCGCGCCCGAGATGCGCAATACTCTCGTCGCCCAGGGTGCGCGGCCGGTCGGAAGCTCTCCGGAGGACTTGAGGACCTTCATGCGGGAAGAGTCGGTGAAGTGGGCCCGCGTGATCCGGTCCTCGGGTGCGCGGGCCGAGTGAGGGCCGCAATATCTGCAACTCCTTCAGCAATCCGTCAACGCGCCGAAGTAAAATCACGGGTTCGCGTTACGGCAGCTTTCCGCAATGAATCCTCAAGTCCGGTCCACGACCTTCGAGGCCGTGGTGGAAACGATACGTCCGCCGCAAGGCGACGGCTGGGACTACCTCGTGATCGCGGCGATCTTCGCGAGCATCCTTGCGCTTGCCTACGCGGCGTTCGCCACGCCGCTCCTGCAGCCCCTGGTTGACATCGCGCGCCGGCAGCACTGGACCCTCCTCTGGGTGAGGCCGACCGTCATCTGGATCACGATGGGCATGGTGCTGCTGTTCCTGCGCACCGTCCTTTGGCTCCTGTATCGCCCGTTCGCACCGGTCCGGACGGAGGAGGCGCCGTCGCTCACCGTCGTCATCCCCGCGTACAACGAAAGCGCGATGGTCGAGCACGCCATCGCCTCGGTGGTCGCGGCGCACTATGCGCACGACCGCCTTCAGATCATCGCGGTCGACGACGGCAGCACCGACGATACCTGGCACTACATCCGGAGCGCGGCGCTGCGCTTTCCCGGGCGGGTCACGCCGGTCCGGCTTCCCGCGAACCTCGGCAAACGCGGCGCGCTCGCCGAAGGCTTCCGGCGCGCGAGCGGGGAGATCATCGTGACCGTCGATTCGGACAGCGTCGTCGAGCGCGGGGCGCTCCTCGCGATCGCGGGCCCGTTCCGCGACCCGCGCGTCGGCGCGGTCGCGGGCAAGGTGGCGGTGCACAACCGCAGGGCGGGCCTCATTCCGCGGATGCTCCACGTGAGGTTCATCCTTTCCTTCGACTATCTGCGCAGCGCCCAGTCGGTGTTCCGCACGGTGTACTGCTGCCCGGGAGCGCTCGCGGCTTACCGCGCGTCGGTGGCGCGGCGGGCGCTGCCTGCGTGGGAACGGCAGCGATTCCTCGGAGCGCCGTGCACCTTTGGGGAGGACCGCGCGCTCACCAACGACATTCTCGCGCTGGGCTACGACACGGTGTACCAGCGCTCGGCCGTCGTGCACACGATCGTTCCGGAGACCTACGGCAAGCTGTGCAGGATGTTCCTGCGCTGGGACCGAAGCTATATCCGCGAGGAGTTCCGCTTCGCGAGGATCGTCTGGAAACGGCCACCCTTTCCGCGCCTGTTCGCCCTCTACGAGAGCAGCATCACCAACCTGCGCTATCCGGTGGCGTACGCGTCGATTGCGCTGTGGGCCGTGAACGCGCTCACGGACCCCGTCGCGCTCGTGCGCATGCTGCTCGCGATCATGGTCGTGTCGCTCGTGTACGTGCTCTATTACCTGAGGAGCGAGCGCTCCTGGGACTTCGTGTTCGGCATCCTCTACGCCTACTTCTCGTTCTTCGCGCTCACCTGGATCTTCCCCTACGCCGCGCTCACGCTGAGGGCACGCGGCTGGCTCACGCGATGAGCCGCCGCTGAAAAGAAAAAAGAAAAAGCGCGTGGAGACGATGTGTCTGCACGCGCCCTGAAGTCGTTTCTACGTGTGGGCTTCTACGGGTTGAGAACGGCGCTCGTCGTGGCCAGGCCGATCAGCGCAGTGGCGTCCTCCTGCAATAGGAACCCTTGCGCGACCGCGTTCGCCGCCGCTGCCGTGACCGCAGCAACGTAGCCGGCGTGATCCTTGTAGCGCTCCTCCAGCGACAGACGCGGATCACCGCTCGCCAGCCGTTCCGCTTTCGTCTTAGCGAACGGGATCATGCCGCCCACGTAATCGCAGTTCTGGTCCTTGTGGAACGGGCGGAATTGACCCGCCGGACGAAGGTCTCTACCGTCGGTGATATTCCAGCCGAGGTAGGTGCCGAGCGGCGCGTCGCGCAGCACCACCGGCACCCCGCCCATTTCGTTGCCGTCGGCGTCCACGCGTGGGACCAGCATCTTGATCACCTGCTTGATCGGCGGCGGGACGTTGGTCGGCACGCCCGACGCGTCGCTGGGATCGAAATCGGGACCCCAGTCGTAGTCGAGGACCGGGTTGATGAAGCCCGCCTCAGGAGCGGTCGGGCGCCAGCCCGGCGCCGGCACGGCGGCCGCCGGAATGGTCGGAAAGCCCATCGCGGCCTTGTTTGCTGCAACGAGATCCGGCTGGCGCTGGTGGTGCCCGTCGTCATTGTCGCCTTTGCCGTCCCGGTCACCCTTGTGGCCGCGGTCATCATCGTCATCATCGTCGCCATCGCGCTCGCCGGGCTTGAGTCTCGGCCAGACGCTCGGCGGCGGCAGCGTGCCGTGCATGACCCAGTTGCGGAAGTGCACTCGCAGCGCGTTGACCGTCTGCGTGTGCGGGACCGGATTCGCGGGGAGAATCCCGGTGCCGTAAGTATTGCCTGGGCAACCCGGCGGCGGCAATAAGCTGCCCGGGAGACTGGCGTTGAATATGGTGTTGGGCGGAGCCACGTTGGAGCCGCCGTGCGTGGTGCTCGGGATATAGTATCGGCGCACGTTCTTCGGCAGCGGGATGTCTTTCTTCGCGTCCGTGCCCACCCATTCTGGCGTGAGCTTGAGCTCCCAGACTTCGGCCGAGCCGAAATGCTCGATCACCTTCGGGCAGGTGCGCGATTCCGTGCAGCGATCCAGGATGCCGCGCTTGGGTAGGCCGCGCACCTTGTCCTCGTACTTCACCCACCACTGCGGGCCTTCGCTGCCTGCTTGGTAGAGCTCGAGCACGCCATCGGGCTGAGCCCAGCGAAAGTTGAGCGCGATGCGCCGGCCGGCGATGATCGGCCACATGCCGTCGTGCACCTGGCGCCCGGCTTCGTCCTGATTGAATCCGAGGTGCAGCCAGCCTCTCAGGAAGTTGCCCGATTGCGACACGCCGCGCGCGATGCTCCAGGTGATCGAGTCGCCCACGGGGTTACCTTCGCTCTTGGGCGCATTCTTGAAGAATGATCCGACATCCCGCCACGCGGCGAAGCCGACGCCGAGGACGTAGGGGTCCTTCGCTGTATACACGACTTGGTAGAGCTTGTTGACGTTGAATCCATCTTTGAGGCAGATCTTCACCGGGAGAGCCGTCAACGGCAGCGGTGCCGCGAAGGTACCGCCACCACAGAACTTCCAGTCGGAGCTGGGGATCGCCACTTCACCGGTGACGACACCCTCCATCGTCTCGTGATCGCGCGACACCAGCGTCGCCTTTGTCGTATCCAGACTCGCCGGCAGGTAAGGCACGGGATTCGTTTGCACAATCAGCGACTGCCCGTCGAGTCCGCTTTGGTTGACGATGCGCCCGAACACAAGGCCGGTCACCGCAGAGCCGTCGGGGTTCCTGGCCACCGGAACCTGGACGAAGTGCCTGCCACCCACCAATTCGGTTGAGCGCACGGCGGTGCCGTTGTTAGCGTTGATGGCAGAGTTGTCGCCCTGCCAGGCGCTCGCCAGACCCACGTCGCCGAAGTTGCGCTCCGCGACCACGATGGTGAGCGGAGAGCCGCGATTCGGGACGTCGTGCCACATGAGGTGGCTCGCCTGCGACATGTTCACCGGCTTGGTCAGCACGAACGAGGCGACGTACCTGACCTTGCCGTCGGGGTCTTTGCCCAGTTCGATGTCCTGGATGATCCGGTTCAGCGGATCGTTCGGGTTCAGCTCACCGAACGCCCGCCCGGAAATCTGCTCGTACGCGATGGTTTGGCCGGTTGCGGCGAGCGGCTGGGTATCGTCGATGACGATCTTGGTGACACGGGCTTCCGTTTGCGGCGTCCACGCCAGCAGCGCGGCGACGACCGCAGCGCCGGCCAAAGCCGGTCGATGAGGCAGGTCGGGTAGCATGTTTGAAATCTCCTCGATGGATGGGCCCCTTACGCTGATCTTCGCCAGATCCGGGGATAGTAATTATTTTTTGGCTTGCCGTTCTCTTGTTGCCGAAGCGGGACGATGCGGATCGCGATTTTCGAGGACGACCGCGCGACGCGAACAATCTATACCCCGCTCCCGGCCTTTGCAAGGATGTCGCGTGATACAGTAACGCGGCGCGCGAATAGACGCGTGGGGGAAAATGGGAGACAACAAGCATGAAAAGGCACAAGCGTGAAGGCGGCCTTCGCGCGCCCGTCGCTGCGGCGATCCTCGTTCTCGCAATGGCGGCGATGAGCGCTGCTGTGGCGCAGCAAAAAACCACCGTCGTGCTGGGCACGGCCACGCAAGGAGGCGGCTTCCAGATTTACGGAGCGGCTTATTCGGCCGCGTTGAACGAATCCGACCCGACGCTCGTCGTGGAGCAGCGCGGCACCAAGGGCAGCACCGAGAACGCGCCGCTCCTCGCGGAGGGCAAGATCGACATCGGCCTGGCGACCGGTGAAGTCACCTACGAGGCGCTCGCCGGCATCGGCCGCCCGCCCGCGAACCTGAAGATCATCAACGCGATGTATCCGAACTCGGGCATGTTCATGGTCCGCGGGGACAGTCCGTACCGCAGCATCGCCGACCTGAAGGGCAAGCCTATCGCCTGGGGGGCGAGCGGCTCGGGCTTCGTCGTGCTCGCGCGCTACGTGTTCGACGGGCTGGGACTGGACATCGACAAGGACTTCTCGCCCATCTATTCGCAGAGCGCGGGCGACGGCCCGAAGATGGTGCTCGAGGGCCGCGCCGCGGCGCAATGGGGCGGCGGCGTCGGCTGGCCGGGATTCGTCGCGATATCGAGCGGGCCGGCGGGGGCGCGCTTCATCACCCCGACTCCGGAGGAGCTGAGGCGCGTCCTTGCGAAATATCCCTTCATCAAGCCGATCACGCTGCCCGCGGGCAGCTACAAGGGCCAGAACGCGCCGGTCGCGGCGCTCGGTTCCTGGTCGCTCGTGCTCGCGCGGCCGGGGCTGCCCGACGAGGCCGCGTACAAGCTCGCGCGCGCCCTGCACAAGGGCGAAGCCGCGCTCGGCGCGAAGCTCGAGCAGGCGAAGGAATCCACGCTCGCCAACACGCTCGCCTCTGCGCCGCGGCAGGACCTGATCCATCCGGGAGTGCTGAAGTACATGCGCGAAGCGGGGATTCTGCGTTGACAGTGACGCAATAAAGGAGAGATCATGAAAATCGCCGCCCGATTTTCCGCCGCCGCGATTCTCTGCGCGGCCAGCATCGCCTTCGCGCAGGATTATCCGACGAAGCCGATCCGCGTCATCGTCCCGCTCACGCCCGGCTCGGGCGCCGACATCGCGGGACGCATCGTCGCGAAGCACCTCGGCGACGCGTTCAAGCAGCCGGTGCTGGTCGAAAACCGGCCCGGCGCGGGCGGGGTCATCGGCACGCAGGCTCTGCTGAACGCCGATGCCGACGGCTACACGCTGATGGTGCAGTCGGCCTCGCACGCGGCTAACCCGGCGATCTACAAGACCCTGCCCTACGATCCGCTGAAGGACATCGTCGACGTCGCCATCCTCGGCATGACGCCTTATGTGATGATCACGGCGAAGGGCGGCGCCTATCCGAACCTGAAATCACTGATCGACGCAGCGAAGGCGAACCCCGGCCAGGTCCCGTTCGCTTCGGCGGGCGTGGGCAGCTCGACGCACATGGCGGCCGAGTACGTCGCGCAGGTCGCCGGCATCAGGATGCTGCACATTCCCTACAAGGGCTCGCCCGAGGCGATCCAGGACACGATCGCGGGACGCACCTCGTTCTACATGGCGCCCCTGGACGCCGCGATCGGGCACCTGAAGGAGGGCAAGATCACGGCCTTCGGCGTCTCGACGACCAAGCGCGCCGAGATCGTGCCCGACATCCCCACGCTCGCGGAGCAGGGCCTCGCGAACTACAACCTCGCGCTCTGGTTCGGCATGTGGGCGCGCGCGGGAACGCCGCGCGCCGTGGTGCAGAAGCTGAACGCGCGGGTGAACGCGATCGTGCAGGGAAAGGAAGTGCGCGAGCAGTTCGGCAGGATAGGCATCGCGCCCTCGCCGATGAAACCCGACGAGTTCGCGAAGTTCGTGCGCGCGCAGATGGGCATTTTCCGGAAAATCGCGAAGCAGGCGAACATCGAGCCGCAGTGAGTTTCCCTCTCCCGCTTGCGGGAGAGGGCTAGGGTGAGGGTGGGCGCCAGCGCCACTGCACGAGGAGCGCGACGCACGATGCGCTCACCGCGATGGCGCACACCGCGAGCCATCCGTAGTGGGCGAGCGCGGTACTCGCGAGAAACGCCCCGACCGCGTTCCCGCCCCAGATGTGCGCGCCGAACACCGTGTTGAAGCGGCTGCGGGCTTCAGGCGCGACCGACGTGATCAGCGTCTGGTTCGCCACCAGGGCCGAGCGCAGCCCGCAGTCGAGCAGCACGGCGCCCGCGATCACGGCGCCGACCGCCAAGGGGGCGAACGTGAACGCGACGTAAGCCGCGAGCACCAGGCACACGCCGGCTGTAACGATGGGAAAGGCGCCGCGGCGGTCCGTCCAGCGGCCCGCCGGCTGCGACACGAGAATGCCGGCCGCGCCGGGAATCGCGAGCAAGCCGGTCTGCGCAGGCCCGAAACCGTGAAGCGCGAGCATCATGGGGGCGACCGTGGCCCAGAAGCCTCCATAGGAGATGCCGAGCAGGAACTGGATGGCCGATGCGCGGCGCAGCGTCGCATTGTCGCGCAGGAATTCTCCGAGCGAGCGCATCAGGCGGCCGTAGCCGAGCTGGGTCTTCGAAGGCATCGAGGGGAGCCACAGGACGAGCGCCGGCGCGAGCGCCAGGAGCATGGCGGCCGCTGCGACGTACGTCCATCGCCAGCCGAGGAAGTGGGCGATCAGGCCGCCCGCCACGCGCCCGAAGAGGATGCCGAGAAAAAGGCAGGCGAGGAGGGCGCCCATCACGCGCCCGCGCGTCTCGGGCGGGGCGAGCTCCGCCGTCAGCGGGATGATGAGCTGGGCAAAGCCGGCCGTGATGCCGACGACGAGGCCCGCCAGAGCGAGCGCCGCGAGCGAAGGCGCGGCCGCCATCGCGAGCAGGGCGACGATCAGCACCGCGAGCTCCGCGAGGATCAGCCGCCGCTTGTCGAAGCGGTCGCCCAGTGGCACCAGAAAAATGGTGCCGGTCAGGAAGCCGCCGAAAGTGAGCGTTGCCACCCACCCGGCCGCCGCGGCGTCGGCGTTGAACTCCACGGCGAACGCGCCGAGCATCGGCGTCTGGTAGTGAATGGTTCCCGCGCCCGCGAACACCGACACTGCGAGCAGGATCATCAGGCCTCGGCTTAAGCGGTGCGGAGAAGTCACGGCTTCATTGAGAGGATGAACCTGCCGCATGATATCCGGAACCCCGCGTACGCCGCCGCCCCGCCCCGGATAGAATTCCGTCTTTCCGCCGCCGCCTGAAGGAGGTACCGTGAGCCTGCTCGTTCGACGCCTTTGCACCGCCGCTTTCTTCGCGGCCGCCCTGCCGGGTTTCGCCGCCGCGCAGCCGGTGGAGCCCGTGCTCGCGCTTGCGAAGAAGGAGCGCCAGCCGCTCCTCGACACGCTGAAGGAGCTCGTCTCGATCGAGACCGGCAGCCGCGACCTCGAAGGCCTGGACCGCGCCGCCAGGCTGATCGCCGCGCGCCTCTCCGCGCTGGGCGGCAAGGTCGAGCTCGTGGATACGAGCGAGGGAGCGTATCGCATGGAGGACACACCGGCGAAGATCGGCAAAGTCGTGCACGCGCGCTTCGAGGGCAAGGGAACGAAGAAGATCCTGCTCCTTGCGCACATGGACACGGTGTACCTGCGCGGAATGCTCGCGAAGCAGCCCTTCCGCATCGACGGCAACCGCGCCTACGGCCTGGGCATCTCCGACGACAAGAACGGAGTCGCGCTGATCCTCCACGTGCTCGCGATGCTGAAGGCGATGGACTTCCGTGGCTACGGCTTGGTCACGGTGCTCATCAACGCCGACGAGGAAATGAGCTCGCCCGGCTCGCGCCACCTCCTGACGCGGCTCGGGGCGGAGCACGACGCGGTGTTCTCCTGCGAGTCCTCGCGCGTCGACAGCGACAAGCTCTCCCTCGCCACCTCCGGCATCGCCTCGGTGATCCTCAAAGTGAAGGGCCGCGCCTCGCACGCGGGCGCCGCGCCCGAGCGGGGCCGCAACGCGCTCTACGAGGCGGCGCACCAGATCCTGCAGACGCGCGACCTCTCCGATCCGGCGACCGGCCTCAAGATGAACTGGACCCTGATGAGCGCCGGGACCAACCGCAACGTGATCCCCGCCGATGCGGTCGCGACCGCGGACGTGCGCGTGCTGCGCGTGTCGGACTACGACGGCATCGAGCGGGCGGTGCGCGAGCGCATACTGAACAAGCTCATCCCCGACACGCAGGTCGAGATGTCGTTCGAGCGCCGCCGCCCGCCGCTCGAGGTGACGCCCGCCTCGCGGGCGCTCGGCGAACACGCCCGGCGCGTCTACGCGGAGATCGGAAGAAATCTCGTGGTCGACGCGCTCGCCGAAGGCGGCGGCACCGACGCGGCGTTTGCCTCGCTGAACACAAAAGGGCCCGTGCTCGAGCGCTTCGGGCTGCAGGGCTTCGGCGCGCACTCGAACGACGCCGAGTACATCGCGGTGGATTCGATCGAGCCGCGCCTCTACCTCCTCGCGCGCTTGATCATGGACGTGTCGCAGGGCCGGGATCGTAAGTGATGCGGAGCGATTCTCCGAGTTGATCGGCACGAAAATCGCGAAATGGATACGGATCGCGAAGACCTCCGGGCTCCGCGCGGAATGAGCTCACTCGCCTCGGTCGACGGGGTGAAGCTCCACTGCGAGGAGCGCGGCGCGGGGCCCGCGGTCCTGTTCGTGCACGAGTACGGGGGCTCCTGCCGCAGCTTCGACATGCAGGTCGAGGCTTTTCGCGCCCGGTATCGCTGCGTGGTCTTCAACGCGCGCGGTTATCCGCCCTCGGAGGTGCCGGCTTCGGTCGGCTCCTATTCGCAGTACCACGCGACCGCCGACATCGGCGCGGTGCTGGACGGGCTGGCCATCCGGCGCGTGCATCTCGTCGGCGTGTCGATGGGGGCGGCCTCGGCCCTGCAGTTCGCGCTGAAGGAGCCCGAGCGCGTGCTCTCGGCGACACTCGTGGGCATCGGCAGCGGTTCGGACGATCCGCCGCTTTTCCGCCAAACGGCGGAGGCGAACGCGAAGCAGATCGAATCCGGCGGGATGCGGGCGTTCGCCGAGCAGATGGTCCGCAACCCCAACCGCATCCGGCTGATGGAGAAAAACCCTGCGGAGTTCCGGCGCTCGCTCGAGGAGCTTTCCAGGATGTCGCCGGTCGGCCACGCCCATACGATGCGAGGAGTACAGGCGCGCCGGCCGCCGCTCTACGCGCACGAGAAGCGGCTCGCGTCGCTGCGCGTGCGCACGCTCCTCGTCGTGGGAGACGAGGATGCGGGCTGCCGCAAGCCGAGCGAGTTTCTCGGGCGCGTGCTGCCCGATGCACGCCTCGTCGTCGTTCCAAAGACCGGCCACGCGGTGAATCAGGAGGAACCGGCCGAATTCAACCGCCTGTGCCTCGCGTTCATCGGCGCGGCGACTGTCGCGGGAGCGTAGACGGCCATGGGTCTGAAGGCGGCACGCGCTGCGCCCGGGAACTATTGCCCTGATGCGGGAACGAATGATGGGATAATCGGGCTGCTGTCGTCTTGGAACCTCACCTCTAAGGAGCCTTATGCGATTGCGTCTTTTTGTGTTTGCCCTGCTCGGTGCGGCGAGTTTTTCTGCCGCGGCGGGCTCCGTGGACGTCAATCTCTCGAACGACACGATCGAGGGCAAGTTCTACGGGAACGCGGGCGCCGCGGACTGGACCGTCGGGGCCTTGTACAACCGCGACACCAGGGACCGCGCCCTGAACGTGGGCCTGCTTGCGACGGGCGATTCCGCCTTCACGAATTCGCGGGTCGAAGGCGGGCTGGGCGGCAAGATCTACTCCGTCACCGTGGGCAGCGGGGACGTCGTCGCGCTTGCACTCGGCGGCCAGTTGCGCTGGTTCCCCGGGAACGGATCGTTTGCACTCGGAACCTACGCCTTCTACGCGCCCCACGTCGTGACCCTGAGGGACGGCCAGCGGTTTTTCGATGTGGGCGTGCGCGCGGAGGTCGAGGTGATCAGGAACAGCTTCGTGTATATCGGCTATCGCCAGGTCCAGGCCGAGCTCGACAACGACGTGAAACAGAACGTGGACAAGGGCGGTTTCATCGGCCTGCAGGTCAAGTTCTAGCCCCGGGTTCCGATCGCGCCGTCGGGGCGCGGCTCCTCGTTCCGTTCGGAGCCGCGCTCCAGGCGGTCCCGTGCAAGGCTATCTCTTGTCCATCGCCCTGATCGTATCTTCCAGGTTGCGGCGCATGCGGTTGAAGGACCGCGCCAGCACCCCCAATTCGTCCTTGCCCGACTCTGGCAGCTCCTGGATTTGTTTGTCGCCGCTACTCGTCCGACCCATGCTCAGCCGGTCGGCCGCGGCGGAGACTCGCCTCACCGGCCGCACGATGAGCACATAGAGCATCAGGTTCAGGATAACGAACAGCGCGAGGAAAACGCCGCCGAGCGAACCCATGAACGTGTAGAAGGCGTGGTTCGCATTCCGGATCGGAAGGGACATCGGCACCGAGACCAGTTGGGCACCGATGACTTCGTTCAGCTGCCAGCCGAAGCCGTTGTCCCGCCCGTAGCGCGTGACCATTGCCGCGGGCGCCATCTCCGGGGTGGTGTGGCAGGAGAGGCAGGCCTGATCCTTGATCTGGAACGGGCGCGCCAGATACAGCGAGACGCCCTCGGGCGTGACCCGCGTTCCCGAGACCTCCGCGCGGGTCTCTTTCCGGAATTGGTTGACGACGTCCGCTTCCCACCCCTCGGCGCGGTCGCGCGGGTTGGTCGGATTGAGCGCCGCTTCCTTGTAGGCGTAGTCGGGATACTTCTTGCGCAGCTGGTTCATCATCTCGGTGGCGGCAAACGCGGGCACCGTCTGGGGCAGGAACTCGTCCTCCTTCTGCACCAGCTTGTCGCGCACCTGGCTGACCGTGTACTGGCGCATCGACAAGGCCGCCTCCATCATCACGCCGGCGTTGCGCAGGACTTCATCGCGCGCGTTCTTGTGCAGCAGGTTGTAGGAAAGATAACCAGAGACAGCGAACCCCAGCGCGAACACGAAAAGCAGCGCCAAGTTGAACTTCAGCCGAAGACCCATGGTTCCCCCTGTGGTTGGTTTCGGGCGATACCGCGATTTTCTGCGGGTACGCCATATTATAGGGCGGCTTCTTTCGACCGCGCATCCAGGCGCAACCATGAGGTGAATTAGTGCTCTGCGCCGGAACGGTGCGCCCGGCCGCCCAGGCCTCGTCGAACGGAATGCGCAAGAACCCGAGCTCCACCCAGGCATCGTAGAGCTCGTAGGGATACGCCTGCTCGCGGTCGAGGCGCCGCACGTACTCGGGCGTGGCGACGCGGTCCATCGCCTTCCTCACGCTGTCGCGCATCAGGCGCTGCTCCTCGGTGAAGCTGAAGTCCATGGTCGCCTAGTAGTCCCCTCGCTCCAGCAGGGTTGTGACGCGCGGGTATCCCGCATCGCGAAGCATATCGAGATACGTTGCGAGGGGTGTGAGGTCGCGCGACAGGGAATAATGCATATCCAGCTCCGCGCCTCTAAACTGACGGGCAAGACGGGAAGAAGTGCGCGGCTACTTGATCCAACGCTTAGACAACGCTAGCCGCGCGTAGCTCAGCGATCTCGAAGGCCGTAAAGCCGAACTCGGCGAGGACCGCTTCGGTGTGCTCCCCGAGCGCAGGCGGCGGCAGGGGCGAGGACTCGCGCTCGCGATCGATCCTTGTGGGGCGACGCATCGCGGTCAGTTTCCCGTAGCGCGCGTGCTCGAGGTCGTGGAACATGCCGAGGTGCTTCACTTCGGGATCTTCCATCGCCTCCGGGATCGAATGCACCACCGCGGCGGGAACGTCGTGCGCCGCGACCTTCTCCGCCCAGTACTCGCGCGGCTTCGCGGCGAACACCGGCCGCAAAGTCCGGACCAGAGCCTCGTAGTTCTTGATGCGCCCCATTCGATCGCGAAAGCGCGAGTCCTCGCCGATATCCGGGCGCCCGATCGCTTGGAGCAGCGCGCGCCAGAATTTCTCCATCGAGGAAACGTGGATGGCGAGGATCTTGCCGTCCGCGCAGGCGAACGCGAACGAAAGCGAGACGGCGGCGCGCGACTCAGGTTTCATGACGTGGCCCGCGTGCGTGTAGGCGGTGAAGGCATCGGGAATCAGCGCCATGCTCGCCTCGACCATGGTGACCTCGACGCGCGCGCCCCTTCCCGTGCGCTCGCGCTCGTAGAGCGCGGCGAGAACGGCCATGCAGGCGTGCATGCCGCTCACCTGGTCGGAGAGCGTCGGCCCGAAAGTGCGCGGGTCCTTCGGATCGACGAAGAGGCTCATCAGGCCCGAGAGCGCCTGCCCCACGGCGTCGTATGCGGGCCGCCCGCCGTACGGGCCGTCCTCGGCGAACCCGGCGATCGAGCAGTAGACGAGGCGGGGGTTCATCGCGCACAGGGTCTCGTAATCGAAACCGAGCCGCTTCATCACCCCCGGCCGGAAATTCTCCAGCACCACGTCGGCCTCCCGCGCCATCCGGCGAAACGCTTCCTGTCCGCGCGGCGAATTGACGTCCAGGGTGATGCTCAGCTTGTTGCGATTGAATGCGCAGAAGTTGTGGCTGTAACCCGGCGCGTTCGTATTGAATCCGAACTCGCGGAATGCGTCCCCGCCCCGCGGCCGCTCGACCTTGATGACCCGGGCGCCGAGATCGGCGAGCTGCAGCCCCGCGTACGGGCCCGCGATGAACTGCCCCAGCTCGAGAACGCGTATACCCCTCAGCGGACTCGACATGGATGCGGAATCAGCCGCGCTTGTAGGTCTCGAGCCCCGGGCGATACGCCTTCTCGTCGAGGAACTGCTTCATTCCCTGGGTGCGTCCCTGCTCGCGGTCGAGGAAGCGCATCTCCATCTCTTTCGCCTTGAGATAATCGGTCGCCTGCTCGACGTCCATGCCGCGCACGTGGTGCATGACTTCCTTCACCGACTTGTAGACCTGCGGATTCTTTGCGAGCAGCATTTTCGCGAGCTTCACGGTTTCCTCGCGCAGCTTCGCGCGCGGCACGGCGAAGTTCACCAGGCGTATCTGCGCGGCGACCCTGCCGTCGAAGGGCTCGCCGGTGAGCGCGTACCACTTCGCATCGCGGTAGCTGCAGGCGTCCAGCATCACCTTCGCGACCAGCCCCCCCGGGAGGATGCCCCAGTTGATTTCCGACAGCCCGAACTTCGCGTCCTCGGCGGCGATCGCAAAATCGCACGCAACCAGCGGCGTGAACGCCGCCCCGTAACAGAAGCCGTTGACCATCGCGATGGTGGGCTTGGGGAAATGCGCGAGCTGGTTCCAGCGCCACTCCTGGCTCGCGAGGATCGCGCGGCGCTTCTCGAGCGGCTTGTCGTCGAGATTGCGAAAGAAGAGCTCGATATCCTGGCCGGCGCTCCAACTATCGCCCGCGCCGGTGAGCACGAGCATCTTGGCTTCCGGCGCCTCGGCGAGCGCGCCCAGCGCCGCGATCATTTCCTGGTGCATCTGCGGGCTCATCGCGTTGCGCTTGTCCGGGCGGTTCATCGTCACCCAGGCGACATCGTCCGCGACCTCCACTTTCACGGTCTGGAACTTCGGGAAATCCATCTTTTCCTCCTCGGGCGGAGCGCTACACCGCGCCGGGCAATTGTAGCAACGAAAACAGTGGCTCTGGCGAGGTTGGCGTAGAATTCACCGCGACGCGGCCAAGACAGGCTGAAGGCGACATGAAGGTAACGAGCAGCGGGCAGACGCTCGGCGCGACCATCGAAGGGCTCGATCTCGCGCGGCCGCTGTCGCAGGACGAGTTCGATGAGGTGCTGCGCGCTCTCGGGCGGTTCGGCGTGGTGCGCTTTCCGAGGCAGGAGCTGACGGGTCGGCAGCTCGCCGATTTCAGCGCGCGCTTCGGGAAACTGGAGATCAACGTCGCCAATGCATTCCAGGAACCTGGGATTCCCGAGGTGATGATCCTCTCCAACATCGTGGAGAACGGCAAGCCGATCGGGCTCGCGGACGCGGGGCAGGACTGGCATACCGACATGTCCTATAGCAGCACCATCGCTCTCGCCAACGTCCTCTACGGCATCAAGATCCCCAAGCGCGACGGCAAGCGGCTCGGGGCGACCGAGTTCGCGAACATGCATGCCGCGTACGACGGCCTCCCGGCCGAGATGAAACGCGACCTCGAAGGCATGACCGTGCTGCATGATTTCAACAAGTTCTGGGAAATGATGAGGCGCGACAAGGGCAGCCGGCGTCCGCCGCTCAGCGAGGCGCAGAAGAAGGCGAAGCCGCCGGTGTCGCACCCGATTTTTCTCACGCATCCGATCACCGGGCGCAAGGTGCTCTACGCCAACCCCGGGTATTCGATCCGGATCAACGAGCTGCCGCAGAAGGAAAGCGACGAGATGCTCGAGTTTCTCTTCGAGCACCAGTTGAGGCCCGAGTACCGCTACGCCTTTCACTGGCATGAGGGCGACGTCCTCATGTGGGAAGACATCGGCACCATCCACAACGCGGTGGCCGACTACGGTCCCGACGAGCAGCGCCTCGTCAAGCGCTGCCAGGTGATGGCGACGATGTTCTATCCGGAGGCGCGGGAGGAGTGATGAAGAGAACGCTTGCCGCTCTCACCGCAGCGGCGGCGTGTGCGCTCGCGTGCGCCGCGGGCGCGCAGGGCTATCCCGCGAGGCCGGTGAAGATCCTCGTCGGTTTCGCGGCGGGCGGGCCGACCGACGTGATCGCGCGCATCGTCGCGCAGGACATGACCGGCCCGCTCGGCCAGTCCTTCGTCGTCGAGAACCGGCCCGGCGCCAACGCCATCATCGCGACCGAGGCGGTGGCGCGGTCCGCGCCGGATGGCTATACGCTGCTTTTCTCCTCGCTCTCGCTCCTGGTGAACGCGATCCTCATGGAAGGCAAGGTCCGCTACGACCCGTTCAAGGACTTCGCGCCGGTGAGCAACGCGGCGGTGCTGCCGATGGTGGTCGTGACCAGTCCCCAGACCCGCCTCGATTCGATGCAGGACCTGATCGCGCTCGCCCGTGCGAGGCCCGGGTGACGTTCATGTTCTATCCGATCGTCGGTATCGCCGACCAGGTTTCGGCGAAGAAGCTGAAAGTGCTTGCGGTCGGCACGCCGAGGCCGCACGCAGATTTTCCCGCGGTGCCCACGCTTGAGCAATCGGGCCTCCCGGGATTCGAGGAGACCGCGCCCTGGGTCGGCATGCTCGCTCCGGCGGGGACACCCGCGGCGGTCGTGAACCGCCTCGGCGAGGAAATGCGCAAGTCGCTGGCGAAATCGGAGACCAAGGAGCGGTTCAAGGCGCTGGGCGCGGTGGCCGTCGCCGATACGCCCGCCGAGTTCGCCGCTTTCCTCAGGAAAGACCACGAGCGCTGGGCGCGGGTCATCAAGACCTCCGGAGTAAAGGCCGAATGAGCGCGGCGAGCGGGCTTCGCAATGCCGCGGCGGAGATTTCGGCTCCCGCGGTTTCGTCCTGCCCGGGGTCGCGGCGCGCCTCTGCGCGCGTCCTGCGCGCCTGGAACATAGAAGACTTGCGGGGGATGGCGAAGCGGCGCCTGCCGCGCGCGATATTCGACTTCTTCGACGGCGCGGCCGAGGACGAGATCACGCTTCGCGAGAACCGCGCCGCGTTCGAGCGCGTGCGCATCGCCCCGAAAATGCTGACGGGAGTGGAGCACATCGACACCTCGGCCGCGATTCTCGGCGCGCGCGCGAGCCTACCCATCGCAGTCGGGCCGACGGGCGGCATCGGATTCGGCTGGCCGTTCGCGGACGTGGGCGTCGCGCGCGCGGCCGCAGCAGCCGGGATTCCGTATACGCTCTCGACCATGGCGACGGCCTCGATCGAGCGCATCGCGCGCGAGGCGGGCGGGCGCGTGTGGTTCCAGGCCTACATCTTCCGCCAGCGCGACATGACCCTGGGACTGGTGGAGCGCGCTCGCCAGCTCGGTTGCGAGGCCTTGATGGTCACGGTGGACGTGCCCGTCGGGGGCAAGCGCGAGCGCGATTTCCGCAACGATTTTGCGATCCGCTTCCGCTTCACGCCGAGGAACGTCCTCGATTTCGCCTCGCACCCGGGCTGGGTGCTCTCGGTGCTCAGGCACGGCATGCCGGTGCTCGAAAACGTGGCGGATCTGGCACCGGAGGCGAAAAGCACCGCCGAGATCGCGTCCTCGGTCGGGCAATTCTGGGACGCGGACTTCGACTGGGACGGCCTGAAGGAGATGCGCGACCGCTGGCCGAGGAAGATGCTGGTGAAGGGAATCCTCCGCGCCGACGAGGCGGAGCGGCTCGCGGCGATGGGTATCGACGCGGTGGTCGTGTCCAACCACGGCGGTCGCCAGCTCGACGGCGCGGTCGCGGCGCTCGACGCTCTTCCACCTATAGTGCGCGCGGTGAAAGGCCGGATGAGCGTCCTCGTCGACGGAGGAGTGCGCCGCGGCGTGGACGTCGTCAAGGCGCTCGCGCTCGGCGCCGAGGGCGTGATGCTCGGTCGCGCGACGCTCTACGGAGCCTGCGCGGCGGGCGAGGCGGGCGCGGCGCGCGCGCTCCAAATCCTGGGCGACGAGCTGGTGCGCGCCATGCAGCTCTCGGGCGTGCGCTCGGTGGGCGAGATCGGGCCGGACCTGCTCGCGAATTGAGAAAGGGAAAACCATGGGTACTGTCAACCGAAGGATGGTCTTGAAGGGCGCAGCGCTGGCCTCGCTCGCGTATACCGTGGGCGGGGCCGAGGTGCTGCTCTCGCCGCGCGAGGCGCACGCTCAAGGCGTTCCGTTGAAGGTGCTGACTGCCGATGAGCGGGTCGCGCTCGAGGCGCTCGGGGACACGCTCTTGCCCGGCGCGAGGGACGCGGGACTCGCGCATTACGTCGACCAGCAGCTCTCCGTGGATCCGAGCGAGTCGCTGCTCCTTGCGCGCGCCCTCGGCGTGATGCCGCCTTACGCCAATTTCTATCGCGCAGGACTCGCCGGGCTCGACCAGTCCTCTCGCAGGGCGCACGGCATGACATTCGCCGAGCTCGCGGCGGACAAGCGCGCCGAGTTCGTCGAGCAGATCCGCCAGAAGGCTCCCGAGGGATGGAGCGGGCCGCAGTCGCCTTTCTTCTATTTCGTGTCGCGCGGCGACGCGGTCGACGTCTATTACGGGACGGTCGAGGGTTTCGAGCGCCTGGGCATTCCGTACATGCCGCACATCATTCCGATCAAGAGGTGGTAGCCATGGCCAACGAAAAAGTCGATGTGGTGATCGTCGGCGGCGGCGCCTCCGGAATTCTCCTCGCGGCCAAGCTCGGCCAGGCGGGCAAGAAGGCGGTGATCCTCGAGATGGGCCCGCCGCTCGCCCTCGACGACCTGGTGAGCTCGCAGATCTGGTCGCGGCGCCTGAAGTGGGGCGGCGTGCCGGTGGTCTCGGAAGGCAGGAACCCCGTGGCCCACAACTTCCAGTCGGGCTGGGGCCTGGGCGGCGCGGCGATGCACCAGTTCGCCAACTGGCCGCGCTTCCACCCCGAGGATTTCCGCGTCAAGACCCAGTACGGGCGCGGGCTCGATTGGCCGATCTCGTACGCGGACCTGCGGCCGTACTACGACCGCATCCAGAAGGAAGTCGGCCTCTCGGGCGATCATGTCGCCGAGGTCTGGCGCCCCGCGGGCGATCCCTATCCGATGCCGCCGATCAGGTGGTTCCGCCAGGCCGAGCTGCTCGCCGAGGGCTTCAGGAAGATCGGCATGCGCACTGCGCCCATGCCCCTGGCCATCAACAGCGTGTCCTACAACGGCCGCCCCGCGTGCATCTACGACGGTTGGTGCGAGGCAGGATGCCCGACGGGCGCGCTCGTGAACCCACAGGTCACTTACCTGCCCGTCGCGAAGAAAGCCGGCGTCGAGATCCGCACCGGCGCCTACGTCACGCGCGTGCTCGTGAACGCGAAAGGCGACCGCGCGTCGGGTGTCGAGTACTACGACAAGGCGCGAGAGCGGCGGGAGCAGCATGCCGACGTGGTCGTGCTTTCGGCGTTCTCGGCGTCGAACCCGCGCATCCTGCTCAACTCTGCGAACGACAGGCATCCGAAGGGCCTCGCGAACTCGAGCGGGCTGGTGGGCCACAACGTCACGGCGCACATCACTTTTTCCGCCTTTGCGATGTTCGAGGAGAACACCGAGAACCACATGGGCACCTCCGGGGCCTTCGGCATGTCGCAGGACGGCTACGTCAAGGACAGCCATCCGGGTTTCGGCAGCTACACCTGGACGATAGGCGTCGCCATGAAGCCGAACGACGTGCTCGGCTTCGCCAACTCGCGACCCCAGCTCTTCGGCAACGCGCTGCACGAGTTCATGAAGCGCGCCTCGCGCGGGCTCGCGAGGATCGGGGTGCAGGCGGAGGAATTGCCGAATCCCGAGAACCGCGTCGTGCTCTCCGACCGCAAGGACGCCTACGGCTTCCCGCTCGCGCGCGTGATCCACGGCCTCGACGAGAACTCGATGCAGCTCTTCGACCACATTCGCTCGGAGGGTGACCGCATCGTCAAGGCGACGCGCGCGAAGGAGACCTGGACCAACCCCAGCCCGGGACTCGCGCACTTCCTCGGCGGCACGGTCATGGGAAAGAGCGCGAAGGACTCGGTCGCCGACGGCTACGGCCGCACGCACGACGTAGCCAACCTCTTCATCACGGGAGGCGGGCTCTTCCCCACGATCGCGGGCGTGCATCCGACCTTCACGCTGCACGCGCTGACCTTGCGCACCGCGGATTACATGGCGAAGAACTGGGGCGGGATCGCTGCGTAGCGGTTCCCGCGGGCTCGCAGCAACCGCTTCGGCATCTACGCCGGCACCGCCTCGGGCTCACCGGAGGGCTTGCGCTCGAGCGGCGGGCGCTCGTCCATGAGCCACTGCAGCGTAAAGGCGGTGACGCCGATCACGATCAGTGCGCCCCAGCCGAAGTTGTAGTTGCCGAAGCGGTCGAACACGAGGCCGCCCATCCAGGCGCCGAAGAACGAGCCGACTTGGTGGCTGAGGAACACGATGCCGTAGAGCGTGTTGAAGTGCGTCAGGCCGAACACCCGGCCGATGATCCCGGTGACCAGCGGCGCGACGCCGAGCCACAGGAAGCCCATCGCGGCGGCGAACACCAGCGTGGAGGCGGCGCTGATCGGCGCGAGCAGGAAGGCGACGATGATGAGCGTGCGCAGCAGATAGATCAGCGCGAGCAGGTGCTTCTGGCTGTAGCGCGCGCCGAGCAACCCGAACAGGTAGGTGCCGACCGCGTTGAACAGGCCGATCAGCCCGAGCGCGCTCGCCGCCACGCCGGGCGCCACGCCGCACAGCTGCAGGTACGCCGGCAGGTGCGTGGTGATGAATACCAGTTGGAACCCGCAGGCGAAGAACGCCAGCGTCATGAAGAGGTAGCCGCGGTGCCCGATCGCCTCGCGCAGCGCCTCGCCGAGTTTTTGATTGACTTTGGATAGATTTCCGTCCGAAACCGCTTGTTCCCTGATCGGCAGCGAAAGGATCGCCATGGATCCCGCGATCGCCGCGAACGCCAGCATCGCCGCCTGCCAGCCGAAGCCGTCGATCAGCCATCCGCCGAGCGGCGCGATCACCATCGTGCCGAGCGAGCCCGCCGCCGCCACCAGGCCCACGGTCTGGCTGCGCTTCTCCGGCGGCGTGGCGCGCGAGATGGTTCCGATCAGGACGCCGAAGCCCGCGCCTGCGGTGCCGATGCCGATCAGGAAACCCGCGACCTCCAAGCCCCCCGGGATGCTCTTCGAGACCATCATCAGCAAGAGCCCCAAGGCGTACAGCAGGGCGGTGACGATCAGCACGGGCCGCGGGCCGTAGCGGTCGGCGAGCGCGCCGACGAAGGGCTGCGACACGCCCCAGACGATGTTCTGCAGCGCGATCGTGAAGCCGAAGGTCGCCGCAGAGATCCCGAGGTCGAGCGTCATCGGCCGCATGAACAGGCCCAGGCTCTGGCGCAGGCCCATGCAGAGCGAGATGATCAAGCCGCTCAGCACGATGAGCAGCAGCATAGCGCGTCGATTGCCTGGCACGATGTATACCGATCTGTTTACCAATGATCGCTTATTCGCTATACCACCGACAAGGCCGATGACCCCTCACCGGCGGCTTGACATCGCGGTGCCGCCGTTCCAAACTACCAGCCTCGCGGGGAAGTGCAGACTCCCCGTCCGGTGAAAACCGGTTCAAGACGTCCGCGTCCAAGCTCTGCTTCGCTGACTTGAGTCAGGAGAAGCCATGGACGCGCACCTTTCTAGCAACGAACTCTCGTCGGCCATTCGCGGCGGTCGGCCGCCTTTGATCATCGACGTGCGGCGCAAGCCCGTGTTTCGCGCTGCGGCCGACATGATCGCGGGCGCCCTTTGGCGCGACCCCGAGCGCGTCGCCGACTGGGCGGGCGAGCTGCCGCGCGCGAGCCACGTCGTCGCGTACTGCGTGCACGGCCACGAGGTCAGCCAGGGCGTTGCAAAGGCGCTCGCCGGGCGCGGCCTCTCCGCGCAGTACCTGCAAGGCGGCATCGAAGAGGGTTGGAAGGCCGCGGGCGGCGCGCTCGATGCGAAGCCCGGGGGCGCGAACACGCGTTGGGTGACGCGCGAGCGCCCGAAGATCGACCGCATCGCCTGCCCGTGGCTCGTCGCGCGCTTCGTCGATCCCGGAGCGGAGTTCCTTTACGTGCCGGCGAAAGAGGTACTCGCCGCTGCGAAGGAACGGGCCGCGACGCCTTATGACGTCCCCGATGTTTACTTTTCGCACGAAGGCGAGCGCTGCAGCTTCGACGCGTTCCTGAAGCACTACCGCCTGACCGATCCGGCGCTCGGGCAGCTCGCCCTCATCGTCCGCGGAGCGGACACCGCGCGCCTCGACCTCGCGCCGCAGGCGGCAGGCCTCGCCGCGATCTCGCTCGGGCTCTCGCGCAACTTCGCCGACGACCACGAGATGCTAAAAGCAGGCATGGTGATCTACGACGCGCTCTACGCGTGGTGCAAATCCGGGCGGGAAGAGGTTCACACCTGGAACCCCGCGGCGTACCGCTGAACGAGGACAGAACCATGAGCAAAGCCCTCACGCTCTTCATTTCAACTTTCGCATCGGTGGCCGCCATGACGACGACTCACGCCGAAACCTTTTCCTTCGACCGCGACGCGACGGGCGCGCTGCCTGCGGGCTGGCGCGCCGGCGTCACCGGCCGCGGCTCGCCGAAGTGGTCGGTCGAGGCCGACGCCACCGCGCCGAGCAAACCCAATGTCCTCAAGCAGTCGGGCAGCGGATTCTTTCCCTGGTGCGTGAGGCCAGAGGTGTCGCTCGAGAACGGCCACGTGGAAGTGAAGTTCAAGCCGCTCACCGGCCGCGAAGATCAGGCGGGCGGGGTGGTATGGCGCTGGAAGGACGGCGACAACTACTACGTCGCGCGCGCCAACGCGCTCGAGAACAACGTTTCGCTCTACTACACCACGAAGGGAAGGCGCAACACGCTGAAATACGTCGATGCGCCGGTGCCCGGCAACACCTGGCACACGCTGCGGGTCGAGTTCGCGGGCAAGCGAATTCGCGTGATCTTCGACGGCAAGCCTTACATCGAGATGGACGACGCGCATATCGCCGGCCCCGGCGCCGTGGGCATGTGGACCAAGGCGGACAGCGTGACCCTCTTCGACGATTTCGCCTACGGCGCGGCACCGGTGCGCTGAAACTCGTGCAGGATTCTGTGGATGGCTTGGTTCTCGGGTTCTTTCTCCTGGGCGCGTTTCTCGGCGCGGTGACGACCGGCGTCGCCGGTTTCGCCATGGGCCTCGTGGTGTCCGGCATATGGCTGCACATCCTCACGCCGGTCCAGACCGTGACCCTGATGGTGAGCTACAGCGTTTTGCTGCAGGGTTACGGCGTCTGGAAGCTGCGGCACGCGCTCGCCTGGCGCAGAGTCGCGCCGTTCATCATCGGCGGCGCGATCGGCGTGCCGGCGGGCGCGATGCTGCTCGCGCACATCGACCCGGCCCACCTGCGCACCGCCGTGGGCTTGGTGTTGCTGCTCTACAGCATCTACTACCTGGCGCGACCGGCGATCGAGCCTGTACAAGGCGGAGTTCCCGCCGACATAGTCATCGGATTGCTCAACGGGCTGCTCGGCGGACTGACCGGCCTCGTCGGGATCGTCGCGGTCATCTGGTGCCAATTGCGCGGCTGGACGAAGGACGTGCAGCGCACGGTCTTCCAGCCGGTCATCATCACGACGAGCGCCATGACCGCGGCCTGGCTGGGTGCGAGCGGTGCGTTCACCGCCGATACGGTGAAGCTGTTTCTGCTCGGCTTGCCGATGCTGCTCGCCGGCACCTGGGTCGGAATGAGGCTCTACGGACGGCTCGACGAAGCAGGCTTTCGCAGGGTCGTCCTAATTCTGCTGCTGCTCTCCGGAATCTTTCTGATCGTCCCCGTATCGACCTTCCGGTGAGTCGTTCAGCGGCGCCGCGTGAAAGGAAAACCCCTTCGGCGGTACTGGATCGCGAGCCAGCCCCCGAGCATGCCGCCCAGGTGCGCGAAGTGCGCCACGCCCGCCGCGGTGCCGGTCACCCCGAACACGAGCTCGAGCGCGCCGAAGAGGATGACGAAGACGCGCGCCTGCATCGGGATCGGCGGGAAGATCAGCATGACCATGCGCCGCGGGAAATACATCCCGAAGGCGAGGAGCAGTCCGTAGAGCCCGCCTGAGGCGCCCAGAGTCGGGATAGGCGGTCCGCCCGCGATTGCAGTGAATACGAGCTGGGTGAGGGCGGCTGCGACCAGGCAGGCGAAATAATAGGCGAGGAAGTAGCGCGAACCGAAGAGCCGCTCGATGTCGCTCCCGAACATGTACAGCCCGAGCATGTTGAAGAAGATGTGCCCGATCCCGCTGTGCAGGAAACCGTAGGTGACGAGCTGCCAGATCCAGAATCCGTATCCGGGCGGCCACAGCGCGAACCAGCCCTCGAGCAGTCCGCCGCTCACCGACTGAAGGAGGAAAACGGCGACGTTGGCGATCAGGAGGGTTTGCGTGACAGGCGGCATGGACATGACCCGAGAGCGAAAGTCCGTCGACCCCGTTCGGCGCTCGACGGTTCGTGCGCCCGAGGCTTAGCTTGCGCTCAAATTGCGTACTTGACGAGAATGCGCGCGATGCGCGATTTTTCGCCGCTCCAGTTCGCGAATCCCTGGCAGACCTGCTTGGCGTCGCCGTCGGGGCGCTCGGTGAATTTGTCCGCGAAGCGCGCCTGCTCCGCCTCCTGCCCGGCCTGCACCCGGGCTTCCTCCCACGGCTGCTTGGAATTCGCCGCGCGCACGTAGAGCTGCACTTCCCTGACCGTCGCCGACGCCGGCACTCGTGCGCAGATCGTGATCCGCAGCGCGCTCTGCTCAGTGCATTCCTGCTTCGCCCCCGGGACACCCTCGGGCCTGCAAGGTCCGACCACGACGCTCGCTGCCGCGCCTTCCTCGCCGAGGTGCGAAGCATCCGCGCGCTGAACCTCGGTTTCGATCTGCCTGCGCTCGTTCGTCCGGGCCTGCTCCAGGCGCATCGCGGTCGCGTTGATCTCGGAGAGCTTGGACTGGAGATCGGCGCGCAGGGTGTCGCGGTCGCCTTCGCGCAGCGACACGAAGTACTGCGAGAGGGCAAACCCGCCCACCGCCGCGGCGATCAGCAGGGCGAAGACGACGATCACGGGTCCGCGCCGGGTCTTCTTCGTGATCGGCTGGCCGCGCTCGCGCTCCTTCATTTCCTTGCGCCAGGAAATGCGAAGTTGAACGAGCGCGGCCGCCACCGTGGCGAGGGCGCCGATCATCGACGCCATGAGAGGTTCGGAGAGGTGTGAGAAATCCATGAGGCGGATGATACGAGATCGGGTCCGGGAAGAAAATGGCGCGCCGGAGCGACGTGAAATGAGTCACGCCGTGAACAAACGCAGGGCTTCGAAAGGCCGCGGACTTACTGGCTCGTGCCCGGCTTCTGCACGTTCGCCCACCGGGCCAGCGTTTTCCAGTCCGGGTCGTCCTTGGACTCGAATTGCCTGCCGCCGTTGTGGAAGGAGTTTCCGCCCGCTTCGGGCGCGAGCGGCATGAAGAGAAGGCGGCTCGCGGAAAAGTTGCCGGGAACCACCAGTTTGGAGACCGTTGCGAAGTTGCGGCGGGATTGCTCCTCGGTCCAGAACTTGGCTCCCGGCGCGAGCTTCTCCAAGCGGAAGGCGTTGTTGCTCTCCGCGTGACAGACATAGCAGCGGGTGTGCCCCGGTTTCTTCTTCAGGAAGATCGGTTCGACCCGCGCCTTGAAAAACTCGTAATCGAGGGACTGCGCGGACGCGGGAGCCGCCTGCAGGCTAGCCGCGCCCGCCACGATCATCGCAACAAGACCCGCGCGCATGATGCCGTCCCTTCCTAGCGCAGCGCGAGCGTGTTGATGCGCTTGGGCACTTCGCCCACCGGGATGTTCGCGACCACCTTCATCGCCTTCGTGTCGATCGCGGACACCGACCTGATCGCGGAGTTGGTGACGTAGAGAAGCCCGCCGTCGGGCGTGAAGGTCGCCCAGTTGGGCAGCGCGCCGATCGCAGCGCGCCCGGGAAGCTTGAGCTCGGGCAGCGCGACGTGTCCCAGCAGCTTCAGCTCCGGGAGCGAGTAGGCGAAGACGGCGTTGGCGAACACGCTGGTGACCCACAGCGACTTGTTGTCCGGGGCGACCGCCATGCCGTGGGAGGGCGTATCGCTGCGTCCCTCGGCCATGCCGTACCCGGTGGGCTGGTCCGGAAACTTCACCCGCGCCACTTCCTTGCGCTGCGCGAAATCCACCACCGCGAACCCGCTCAGGTCGGAGAGCTGAACGAAAATCCGGCGGGTCGAGCCGTCGGGGGCGGACTCGAAGGTCATCGGGCGCACGCCCTTGTCGAACTTGAGATCCCAGGCCAGCTGCTCGGTCCCGAGATCGAGCACGGATAGGAACTTGTGCCGGACCGAGCCCGCGACGGCGTACTTGCCGTCGGCAGTCACGTAGACGTTGTGCATGCGTCCATTGAGAGGGACGGTCTTGGCGAGCGTGAGGGACCGGGTGTCCACGATGTCGAGCCCGCCCTTGTCCTCCGCGATGCAGATGACGACCCGCCCGCCGTCCCGGGTGACCGCAATGTTGTTGGGGTGGCCGCTCAAGGGCACCTTCTTGACGATCTTGCCGGACTTGCGGTCCACGACGTCGAGCGTGCTGTCGGCCTCGTTGCTCACATAGACGCGCGTTCCGTCGGGAGCGAAGTCGACTCCGTGGGGCGTCTCGATGCCCGCGATCACCTGCACGACCTTGTGGGTCGCCGGGTCGATGACGTGAACGCTGTCGCCGGCGCTGTTGGTCGCGTAGACGCGGACCTCGCCCGCCGATGCGGGCAAAGCCGCGAGCGCCAGCACGATCCACAGACATCCAAGGCTGCTGCAAAGGCGAGTCGTCGACATGGTGGCTCCTCCGATGTTGCGCTGAGTGTGGCGCAAGCCGCTTCGAGGGTCAAGGCGCTCGGAACTTGAACAGGGCCTGCGGGTTGTCGACCAGGATGCGGCGCCGGGTCGCTGGGTCCGGCGCCCATTTTCCCAGCAGGTTCCACAGCTCGATCGAGCCGACTTCTTCCGCGAAGGAAAGGTGCGGATAGTCGCTCCCCCAGATGAGCCGATCGGGCGCCGCTTCGATGAGCGCGCGCGCCATCGGCGCCGCATCGGCGAAGCCCTTCGCGACCGACACGCGATACACGCCGGTGAGCTTGACCCAGCAATGCCGCTCGCCGCTGCGCAGAAGTCCGAGCAAAGCCTGGAAACCGGGCTGTTTCACGCCGTCCTTCGCGAAAAACATGCCGAAATGAGCGATAGTGAAATCGAGGCTCAATTTCCCGAACGTGGGCATCAGCTCGCTCGTCAACCAGCCCGGAGTCAGAAAATCGAGCTGCCAGCCGATCTCGGCGCAGCGTCCGGTGAGGCGCTCGATTCGCGGCAGGAGCTTTGCCGCGAATCCCGCCTCGCGCGGCTTCACCGGCGGCACGTTGATGCGCACTCCGCGCACGCCCAGCGCGTGCAGGCGCTCGAGCTCCGCGTCCGGTGCATTCTCGTCGATGTCGACGATGCCGCGGCAGTTCGTCCCGAGCTCGCGCATCGCGTCGAGCATGCAGCGGTTGTCGCGGCCGTAGGCGGAAGGCTGCACGAAGACGAAACGCTCGGTTCCGAGTTTCTTCGCGATCGCGAGAAAGTCTTCGACCGGCGCCAGCGGCGGCGCGTAGCGCAGGTCGGCCTGGTTGTAGGGATAGCGTCCGGCCGGACCGAACACGTGGAAGTGCGCGTCGCAGCCCCCGGGCGGAGACTTGAAATCGGGACGGCCTTCGTGCAACACGATTGTTCTAGAACTTGTAATCGATTTCGTGCAGGCGCGGCAGGGGCAGCTCGAGCTCGAAGGCCTCCCTCGGAAACAGATCCTCGAGCCTCGGGCGCGCGCCCGTCAACACCTGCGCATGGACCCATCCGACCAGCGTGCCGTAGTTTCTCTTGTTCAGCTCGGAGAGCCCGTATTCCCAGGGATCGGGGCCGAGCAGGGCGCGCTCCTCTTCCCAGTAGCTGCGAAACCAGGCGAGCGGCACGTTGCGCGGATCGGCGAGGCGCCGATAGGCGAGCTGCTTCGCCTCTTCGAACGCGAGCACGAGGCTTTCCACCACCCAGGGATGGCGCGCGACGATTTTCGTCGGAATGGTCGTCACGTGCATGATCGGGAAGAGCCCGGTGCGCCGGTGGTAGTCCGCCTCGATCTCGCGGTAGTTCGGAAAGAGTCGCGCGACGCGCGGGTCGCCCTCGCCGATCATGCGCGTCACGTTGGGCGCGATCATCGCGTCCACCTCGCCCGCGAGCAGCATCGCCTCGACGTTCTTGCCGCGCGGCGCCCGCTCGATTCTCAGGTCCGCGGGAGCCTGCAAGGAGGCGTCGTCGTCGCTTTCGATCACCCAGGTGATGGCCCGGTGCGGCACTTGGTGATCTTCCTCCAGGTGCCCGCGCATCCAGTAATTCGCCGCAGCGCCGAGCGTGCGGCAGGCGACGCGGCGGCCGACGAGGTCGGCGGGCCTGCCGATCCCCCTCGATTTGTTGATGGTGATGAAGCCGTGGCGAAAGCGCCGGTGCAGAAACACCGGGATCGCCGTGAAATCATCGCGCCCGCCGTGCTTCTGCACGACGTAGGCGCCGCCGTTGAACTCGTTGATGTCGCACGCGGAGCCAGCAGCCACCTTGTCGTGGATCGCGCGCGTGCCGGGATAGTCGGCGACGACGAGCTCGATCCCCTTGGGCTTCACCACGCCTTCCTTCAGTGCGCGCACGATCTCGTAGTCGCCGATCATCATCGAGAGCTTCAGCTTTCCCGCCATGGCTATTCCGGCCTGATCCCGACCGCCTTGACGATCCGCGCCGTGTATTCGATATCGCGCCGGATCGTCGCGCTCAACTCCTCGGCCGTGCTCGTCGCCACCGGGAAGCCGATGTCCTCGGCTTTGGCGCGCACCTCGGGCGAGTTGAGTATGCGCACGATTTCGTCGTGCAGGCGGGCGACGATCGTTCGCGGCATTCCGGCCGGCCCGAAGTAGCCGCCCCAGGTCGAGGGCGGCTCGTAGCCGGGCAGCTGCTCGGTCACGGTGGGCACGTCGCGGATGACGTGGTAGCGCTTCGCACCGTTTACCGCGAGGATCCGGATCTTGCCGGAGGCGACGAACGGCGCCGCGGTGGCGAGTATGCTGAATCCCACCTGGATCTCGCCCGCGATGAGGTCGGTGATCACGGGCGGCCCGCCTTTGTAGGGCACATGCACCCAGTCGATTCCGGTGAGGAGGCGGATCGATTCGCCGGCGAGGTGATGCGTCGTGCCGATCCCCGAAGTGCCATAGGAGAGATTTCCGGGATGACGCCTCGCGTATTCGATCAGCTCCCGCATCGAGTTGACCGGAAACGCCGGGCTTGTCACGACGAGGGCTACCGTCTCGAAGGCCTTGGTGATCGGCGTGAAATCCCCGAGGGGATCGAGGCGCGCGCTCTTGGAGAGAAACCGGTTCATAACCAGAGCGCTCGCCGAAGTGAGCATGATGGTGTAGCCGTCGGGCGCGGCGCGCGCCACGGCATCCGCGCCGATCGCGCCGCCTGCGCCGCTTTGCGTCTCGACCACCACCGGCTGGCCGAGCGCTCCGCTCAGGCCTTGCGCTACCAGCCGCGCGACGATGTCCGCGCCTCCGGCGACGGTCATGATGGAACGGATCGGCCTCGACGGATAGCCTTGAGCCTGCGCCGCGAGCGGCAGGGCGAGGCAGGCGGCGATCGTCAAACGCAGGCGGCGTTCGTTCACTGCGATCCTCACTCCGCTTTCGCACCCGAATCGCGGACGACCTTGGCCCACTTCAGCGTCTCCGACCTGATGTAGGCGGCGAATTCCTCCGGCGTGCTGCCGAGAGCTTCGGCGCCCTGGCTCGAAAACCGTTCGACCACGTCGGGCAAATGCAGGATCGCGACGATCTCGCGGTTGAGCCGCGCGACGATGGTTGCCGGCGTGCCCGCGGGCACCACCACGCCGTGCCAGGTGTTCGCCTCGAATCCCGGCAGCGCGATTTCGTCGAGCGTCGGGATGTCCGGCGCGGCAGGCGAGCGCTTCGCGCTCGTCACCGCGAGCGCGCGGAGCTTCCCGTCCTTCACGTGCGGGAGCGCGGGCGGCATGGTCGAGAACATGAGCTGCACCTGGCCGCCGAGCAGGTCGGCGAGCGCCGGCGCCGCGCCCTTGTACGGCACGTGAACCATCTTGACTCCCGCCATGGAGTTGAACAGCTCCCCCGCCAGGTGCGCGGGCGTTCCGTGTCCCGAAGAGGCGAAGTTGATTTCGCCCGGCCTCGCCTTGGCGAGCGCGATCAGCTCCTTCACCGTCGCCACCCGAAGCGACGGGTGAACGACGAGCACGTTCGGTGTCGACGCGGCGAGCGTCACCGGCGCGAGGTCCTTGATCGGATCGAAGGGCATCTTGCCGAAGAGGCTCGCGTTGATCGCGAGCGGTCCCGCCGAGCCCATCAGCATGGTGTAGCCGTCGGGCGCGCTTTTCGCGACGATGTCGGTGCCGATGTTGCCGCCCGCGCCCGGCCGGTTGTCGACCACCACCTGCTGCGCGATGCGCTCGGCGAGCTTCTGCGCGATCGCGCGGGCGATGATGTCGGTGCCGCCGCCCGGCGGGAAGGCGACGACGAAGCGCACCGGCTTGGCGGGGTAGGCGTCCGCCGCTCTCGCCGCGTGCGGCGCGAGTATCGCAAGCGTCGCCGCGAGCGACAGAGCGGCGCGGCGGCCCGTCACTTTCTTCTCTTCCTCGCCGCCTTCTTGTCGCTGTGCTTGGCGAAATATTCGCGCGCAGTCCTGAATCCGCCCAGGGCCGCCGGATACCCGCAGTAGATCGCCGAGTGCAGCAGGATCTCGCCGATCTCCTTCTTCGTCACGCCGTTGCGGATGGCGCCGCCTAGATGAAGTTCCAGCTCCTCGGCCTTCCCCAGCGCGACCAGCATCGCGATGTTCAACATGCTTCGGATCTTGCGCGGCAGCCCTGGACGCGTCCACACCATGCCCCAGGCCGACTTGGTCGCCAGCATCTGCATCGGCATGGTGAACGCGTCTGCGGTCCTCAGCTGCTTCTCGACGTACTCCGCGCCCAGCACCCGCTTGCGCAATTTCAGACCCTGCTCGAATAGCTTGTCTCTCATTGAGGTGCCCCTGGAGTCTCCGCGCGCGGCGACGCTGAGCGAAGCTTCTGCCGTTCGATTTGAGCGCGGCGGCCGCGACAAAGAATTATCGTTTTTTTATCCGATGGACGCTACAATGGCGAGCGGGAATCCTCTGCGGCCCAGTGAGGAAAGGGAAGAGAGATCCGTCCATGAATAATAAGCGAGTGAGCGGCGCCCTCTTGCTTGCCGCATTGTTTGCTACCGCCCCGCCGGTCCAGGCCCAGCAAGATGCCTCTCAGGCGACCCCGCCGTCCGGCAAGACGCTAGTGTTCGTTTTTCGCAGCGACCGTCAGCCGGTAGCCGCGCAGGTTCCGGTGGTCGTGAACCTGGTGCGCATCGGTGACCTGGCGAACGGCACCTTCGCCGTCGCGACCGTCAATCCCGGAAGGACTTTCCTGCGCATCGGCGAGCAGGCGGTGGCGGTGTTCACGCTCGAAGCTGTGGCCAACCGGAGCTATTTCGTGCGGATCGAGGCCGTCTCCAGCGTGAGGCCGGTGCGAACGGAAGTGCGCCTGGTGAGCGAAACCGACGGCCGCCGCTCGCTCGCGCAGAGTCGCCTCGTCGGCGCCGCGCCGGCAGTCGGCGCGGCGCCGCGCCTCCAGCCGCCGGCCCCGATCGCCGCCGCGCCCCCGCCCGTAGCCGCGGCGCCGCGCGCGCAGCCGAGTCCCCCCCGGCCCGCTCCGTCCGCCGAGGCAGGCGCCGACTGGAACTTCGCCCTCATTGCAAAGGGAGGCGCGTTCAAATTGGCGAACGCCGACCAGACGGTCGCCGGCCTCGCGAGCACTTTCGACACGACGTCCAAGCCGGCGCTCGGCATCGAGATGGAGTGGCGCCACAGGGCGGGCTTTGCCGTGGGCGGCGAAGTTTTCTATTACAAGAACGATCTGGTTGCGACCGGGGTCATCGCCAAGCAGCAAGTGGTCGCGCTGATGGCCAACGCAAAGTACTACCTCCGCGTGGCAGACTGGTTCCATCCTTTCGTGGGCGTCGGCGTGGGCTACGCCGATGCCCTCTACAGCGGTGACTTGAAAGGGACGGCGGGAGGTGCGGCTTTCCAGGGCATGGCGGGCATGGAGTTCCGGTTCGATCAGGTCGGCGTGCTCTTGCAATACAAGCATCTCGCCGCCACGACCGGGCAAAGCGGGAGTGACGTGAAAATCGGCGGAAGCGGCGTTCTCGCCGGAGTCAGTATCGCTTTTTGAGCTGCATCCCGCTTAGCCCGCGCGCATCGCCGTAAGGTCATTCCGGCCGGATGCCCGCGTCGCGGATTGTTTTTCCCCACTTCGTGATTTCGGATTTTATGTAAGCGCGGAATTCCTCGGGCGAGTTGCCGACCGGTTCGAAGCCTTGGTCTGCGAGCCGCGCGCGCAGCGTCGGATCGGCGAGAATCTTCACGATCTCCACATGCAGGCGCGCGATCACAGCGCGCGGCGTGTGCGCGGGCGCGAGGTTCTTGAACAAGCTGACGTTGATCGCATTGGGCGCGACATTGCCCATCGGGATGGTGTAGCCGTCGGGCGCGGCGCGCGCCGCGAGCTCGGTGCCGATGTTGCCGCTCGCCCCCATGTTCGGATATTACCGGACCCTGAGCGAACTCCTAGCGATGCAGTCCTGATGGGTTAGCCCGTAAGGACTATCTCGTTACACATTGTTTTAGTTCGATAGGACCACGCTATCCATTCGGCAATCCGGCCGAGAACGGGAGGTAAGAAACCATGAAAAGCATTTTGAGTATGGCGCTTCTGTCCAGTTTAGGGTTGTGGGCTACTGCCGCGGGAGCGTGGGAGACACCGCCGCCGAACTCGCCGCCGAGCTGTGGGAGCAGCACGTTCCCCGCGACCGGGCAGCTTACTCCGGCCGTGGGCACGATGACGCACACCGGCGCGACGGTGCGCGACGACGGCTTCGTGAAGGCAGGAGGGCCGCTGAGTTACCGGGACAACGGGGACGGCACCATCAGCGATTTGAACACGGGGCTCATGTGGGAGAAGAAGAGCAATGACGGAAGCGTCCATGACGTGAACAAGACGTTTGTGTGGTCGTCCCTCGTCACCGACACGGTCTGGGACTGGATCGACGCGATCAACACCAAAGAAGGCAACGGCATCGGGTTCGCCGGATTCAACGACTGGCGGCTCCCGAATGTGAGGGAGCTGCTGAGCATCGTCGATTACGGGAGATTGAACCCGTCGGTGGATCCGGCCTTCAATAACAACGTGAGCCCCGGTTGCACCGTGTTCACCTGCAGCGCAACCCAAACCCCTCCCTACTGGTCGTCGACGACCGTCGCCACCGTTGACCTAGACGCGTGGACCGTGGACTTCGTCGCCGGCCACGTCGTCGCCGGTCTTAAAAGCGAAAGCCACTTCGTCCGTGCGGTGCGGGGCGGCTGCGTGATGCCGTAGGCTGAGGGTTGATTTCTTTGGTCATTCGGATCATTTGATCTTTGGATGGGGAGGTCCGGGGGCGATGCCCCTGGACCTTTGCGTCCACGGCCTCCGGCCTCCGTGGGGGGCGGAACGCCGGAGCACGAAATAGTCCGCACGGACTATTTCGTTACACGTTGTTTTATTGCGGTGGGGCTACGCTCTACCTGCTGCGGAATGGCCGAAAAGGTGGAGGGAGCGGGGGCCGACCCCGAACGAAACGAGACACCTTGCTTGCGGTGCACTGAAATGTTATGTGAGATCACCGTCGGGCCGAGCTATCTGAAGGCGGATCTGTTCAACCGGCAAACGGCCGAGGAAGCGCGGGACGCCCTTGCCACCATTGCGGCCGAGGCGCGTAAGCACGCGTGCTCGCAGATTCTCATATCGGTTCATGCTTCGAGGCCCCTGTTCAAAGTCGAGCAGTACGGGCTCCCTGATTACTTCAAAGGGTTCGGCGAGATTTTGAAATACAGAATTGCGCTGACGGGAGATTCCGAGGAGCTCAGGCTCTCCCAGCAATACGTCGAGTTGCTTGCGCGGCGCAGCGGGGTCAACGTTCGGAGCTTTCCCAACGAACAGGCGGCGCTTGCTTGGTTCAAAGACCGTCGATGGTCGATTGACCGGCGCCGGCGGCAGGAGCCATGGAAGGGACAAGAGCGACGCGAGCGCCCGTCCCGCCGAATCTTGAAAGCACCCACCCGGGTCCAGCCCGAGGCCTGAACCACTATTTCACGAGGGCAGTGCGACCGGCTTGCGGCTTTTTGCCGAGTGCTCGATCGCGAGCGTCACCTCTAGCGTGCGCCGCGCTTCGCGCGCGGTGGCGAGCGCGCACGGCTTGCCGAGCGCGAGGTGGTCGAGCCAGGCGCGCGTTTCGTTGGCGATCGGTCCCCAGAAGTCGCCGAGCGCCCAGTCGCCGGGCGTCCCGCTCTGCAGGAACACCATGTTGACGGAATGGTCCGGCAGGTAGACGTGCGGAACGCCTTTCTCGCTATACATCAGCTGATCGGTGTGATCGTCGTCCAGGATCATCACGCCCTCGGTGCCGAGCACCTCCACCCGAGCCGCGTGCCCGAGCGCCGGATATTTTTCCGGCAGCGCGTAGCTCACGCCGAGGTTCGCGACCGCCCCGTCGCCGTAGGTGAGGATCGCCCAGGTGACGTCGTCGGTGTCGTGACCCGCTTCTTTCAGGACACCCGTCTGCCCGCGCGCGAAAACCTCCGTCACGTGCGTGCCCTCGAACAGCCAGTTCACGAGGTCGACGTAATAGGTGAGGGCGTCGACCACCGGGGTCGCGCCGGGGTTGCGTTGGAGCATGGCGAGCGCCTGCGAGCGCGAGTTGAACACCCGCGCGCTCGCGCCTACGATCCTGCCGACTCGCCCGCGCATTACCTGCTCCTTGGCGATCAGGTAGCGCTCCTTGTAGCGACGGCTGTAGGCGACGCGCAGGCTCGCCTTGCGCTTTTCAGCCTCCGCGACGATGCGATCGGCTTCGGTGAGCGTGAGCGCGATCGGCTTCTCCACGAGCACCGCCTTG
>VBCA01000010.1 GCA_005881575.1 Betaproteobacteria bacterium | reverse complement strand
TTCGGCGCGATCATCACCACGTCGAGATCCTCGCGCGGCATGACCTGTCCGTAGTGGATGTTGAACCCGTGGGCGAATCCGAGCGTGGCGCCCTTTCGGATATTGGGTTCGACTTCCGATTTGTACACCGCGGCGATATGCTCATCCGGCATGAGCATCATCACGAAGTCGGCTCCTTTGACCGACCCCGAAACTTCCTCGACGTTCAAGCCGGCCTTTTTTGCCTTGTCCCAGGAGGCGCCGTCCTTTCGCAGTCCGACCGTGACTTTCACTCCCGAGTCGTGCAGGTTCAAGGCATGGGCATGTCCTTGCGACCCGTAACCCACGATCGCGACCTTCTTGCCCTTGACGAGGGACAGGTCCGCGTCCTTGTCGTAATAGACTTTCATGCTGTTTCCTTTTGGTTCTGCGGCGTGCCGGCTCAGACCTTCAAGACCCTCTCGCCGCGCCCGATGCCCGAAGCGCCGGTTCGCACCGTCTCCAGGATGGCGCTGTGCTCGAGCGCCTGAATGAATGCATCGAGCTTGGCTCCGGTGCCCGTGAGCTCGATGGTGTAGGTGTTCTCGGTAACGTCGATAATGCGACCGCGGAAGATATCCGACATGCGCTTCACCTCCTCGCGCTCCTTCCCCATTGCCCGAACTTTGATCAGCATGAGCTCGCGCTCGATGTGGGCCGCTTCCGACAGATCGACCACTTTGACCACCTCGACGAGCTTGTTCAGCTGTTTTGTAATCTGCTCGACTACGTCGTCCGAACCCGTGGTGACTATGGTCATGCGCGAAAGCGACTCGTCCTCGGTCGGCGCCACGGTGAGCGTTTCGATGTTGTAGCCGCGCGCCGAAAACAGACCCGCGACTCTCGAAAGAGCCCCCGGCTCATTTTCGAGCATGATGGAAATGATGTGTCGCATTGTTCCCTCGCTAAAGGCTCGGCCCTTGGGCGTTTCGCGCCCCTTGTGACGCGGCGCTCGTGGCGCCGCCGGACCAAGCTCCCTTCAGCCAACGTTGATCGAACCCGATGTGTGTCGGGCTTACAACTCCTCGGCAAGAATCATCTCGGTCAGGCCCTTGCCGCCTTGGACCATCGGATAGACGTTCTCGGTCTGGTCGGTGACGAAATCGAGGAACACCAGGTCGTTCTTGCGCTTGAACGCTTCCTTCAGCGCCGCCTCGACATCCCCGGGCTCCTCCACCTTGATGCCGACGTGCCCATAGCTCTCAGCGAGCTTGACGAAGTCGGGAAGCGCGTCCATGTACGACTCGGAGTAGCGGTTGCCGTGGAAGAACTGCTGCCACTGGCGCACCATGCCCATGTACTTGTTGTTGAGATTCACTATCTTGATCGGGAGCCGATATTGCTTGCAGGTCGAGAGCTCCTGGATGCACATCTGAATGCTCGCCTCGCCGGTGACGCAAGCGACGGTCGCGCCCGGGTTCGCGAACTGAACGCCCATGGCCGCAGGCAGGCCGAAGCCCATGGTGCCCAAGCCCCCGGAGTTGATCCAGCGGCGCGGCTTGTCGAATTTGTAGAACTGCGCCGCCCACATCTGGTGCTGGCCCACGTCGGAGGTCACGAACGCATCGCCTTTGGTGATTTCGTAGAGTCGCTCCAGGACGAACTGCGGCTTGATGATCTTGCTTTTCTTGTCGTATTTCAGGCAGTCCTTGGATTTCCACAGCCCGATCTGGGACCACCAGGCGCTGAGCGCCTTCTGGTTGGGTTTGTAGGCGGCGGCTTCGAGTTGCCGGCTCAGCTCCTCGAGCACGTCGGACACGTTGCCGACGATCGGGACGTCGACCTTCACGCGCTTGGAGATCGAAGACGGGTCGATGTCGATGTGGATGATTTTGCGTTGCACCTGCGCGAAGTCGGCAGGGTTGCCAATAACTCGGTCATCGAAGCGCGCGCCGACGGCAAGCAGAACGTCGCAGTTCTGCATCGCCATGTTGGCCTCGTAGGTGCCGTGCATCCCAAGCATGCCGAGGAACTGAGGGTCGGTCGCGGGATACCCTCCCAGGCCCATGAGCGTGTTGGTGCACGGGAAGCCGAGCATCTTGACGAACTTCGTCAGCTGCTTCGATGCGTCCGAAAGAATGACGCCGCCGCCGGTGTAGACCATGGGGCGCTTCGCTTCGGTGAGCAACTGCACGGCCTTTTTGATCTGACCCGGATGCCCCTTCACCACCGGGTTGTAGGACCGCATTGTCACCGTCGCAGGGTACTCGAACGGGCACTTGGCCGAGGTGACGTCCTTGGGAATGTCGACCAGGACGGGGCCGGGCCGTCCGGTCCTCGCCAAGTAGAACGCCTTCTTGATCGTGAGCGCGAGATCCTTGACGTCTTTCACGAGGAAATTGTGCTTCACGCAGGGCCGCGTGATGCCCACCGTGTCGCACTCCTGGAACGCGTCCAGGCCAATAGCGTGAGTCGGCACCTGCCCGCTGATGATCACCATCGGGATCGAATCCATGTACGCGGTCGCTATCCCGGTCACCGCGTTGGTGACACCAGGCCCCGAGGTCACCAGCGCAACGCCCACCTTGTCGCTTGAGCGCGAGTAGCCGTCCGCAGCGTGCGTCGCCCCCTGCTCGTGGCGCACCAGAATGTGCTTGACTTTGTCCTGCTTGAAAAGCTCGTCGTAGATGAAAAGGACCGCGCCGCCGGGATAGCCGAAGACGTACTCGACTCCCTCCGCCTCGAGGCACTTTACGACAATCTCTGCGCCCGTCAATTCCATGCCTTTAGCCCGTCCGTACACCGGCTTCGACGAAAACTTTAGAGCCTAATTGCTGACGTCTGATTGGTCAAGTTTTCCCCTGTTCCATTCTGCGCCTGAACGCAGCTTTTGATACCATCGGACCGCACCGGCCGGGTCATTTCCGCCGACAAAAAGGAAACTCTTCTGGCCTCCCGAAACGAACTGTCCGAGTTCCTCGCGAGCGTAGAGCGACGCGCGTACAAGCAGGCGCTGTTCGCAGTCCGGGAGTCGGAAAGCGCCCTCGATATAGTGCAGGACTCCATGCTGAAACTTGCGGAGAAGTACGGGGCGAAGCCAGCGGCGGAGCTGCCGATGCTTTTCCAGCGCATCCTTCAGAACACGATTCGCGACTTCTATCGCAGGCAGAAGGTGCGGTCGCTCTGGGTGACGCTGTTCTCGGCCCTCTCTCCAGGGCGGGAAGACGACGATACCGACCCGCTCGAGACCCTGGAGAGCGCGGATACCTCCAGGTCCAGGGATGAGCCCGCGGACCTCCTTGAACAATCTCAAGTTATTGAAGTAATTGAAAAAGAGCTGGCACGACTACCACAGCGTCAACGGCAGGCGTTTTTGCTGCGTTATTGGGAAGAATTGGACGTCGCCGAGACGGCAGCCGTGATGGGTTGCTCTCAAGGCAGCGTCAAGACCCATTGCTCCCGCGCAGCACACGCTTTGGCGGCGGCCTTGAGGGCAAAGGGGATTGAGTTATGAACGAACAGCAGATCGCTTACCGAATCAAGCAGCTTCTCAACCGAGGGCTCGATCTGGACGCCGGCAAACTTGCCCGCCTGAAGAAGTCGCGCGAGCGGGCCCTGGCGGGTCAGCACGTCGAGTCCCGAGTTCCGGTATTGGCCTGGGCCGGCAACGCGATCGGCAGATCGGGCGGTCCTTCTGCGCTCGTTCCGCGCTTGTTGCTGCCGATGGCCGTGCTCATCCTCGGCTTGATCGCGATCAACCAATGGCGCGATAGCCAGGTCGCCGCCGAAATCGAGGAGATCGACGCCGCGGTGCTGACCGGCGACTTGCCACTGGACGCCTATCTCGACAAGGGATTCGATGCATGGCTAAGGCGCTCCTCGCAGTAGCACTTTGGCTCTGCACCTCGCTCTCGGTCCTCGCCGCAACAGCGCAGAAAAAACCCCCGACGTGGGGCGAGTTGACGCAAGAGCAGCAGCAGATCCTCGCGCCGCTGGCGGTCGACTGGGACAATCTCGAACCCGCGCGCAAGCGCAAGTGGATCGGGATCGCCAAGCGTTATCCGAAGATGAAACCCGACGAGCAGGCGCGCGCGCAGCGGCGCATGCAGGCCTGGGTCAAGCTCACCCCCAAGGAACGCCAAGCCGCGCGCGAGCGCTACAAGAAGCTGGAAAAGCTCCCGCCGGACAAGAAACAGGGGCTGAAGCAGCAGTGGGAGGAGTACAACCGCCTGCCGGAGCAGGAGCGGCGCAAGCTGGGTAGTACGCCGCGCAAACCCGCTGCACCCGCCCGTCCCGCCAAATCTCCTGCCGAGCCTACGTCTTCGACCGCTGCGCCGCCTGAAGCCGGCCCGGTCGCGCCGGCATCGCCCAAAAACCAGTAGCCCGCATCGATGGATTCGGGCGATCTTGCCCCGCCCGGTCCGACGGTGCCCGGCATCGCCAGGCGGGTACTGTCGATGCTGTACGAGTCACTGGTTGTGTTCGCAATCGTTTTTTTCGCCGGCTTCGCGTTCTACGGTGCGACGCAGAGCCGGCTCTCCGGGAACACGCGTCTCGCATTCCAGTCGTACTTGTTCCTGGTTCTTGGGGCCTACTTCATAGCTTGCTGGAGCCGCGGAGGTCGAACGCTGCCGATGCAAACCTGGAAGATACGGGTGGTCCGCCGCGACAATCTGCCTGTCGGGGTCGGGCGGGCAGCCCTGCGCTACGTTCTCGCCTGGCCTTCACTGCTGTTGTTCGGCGTCGGGGTTTTTTGGGCGTTCTTCGATCGCGACCGACAGTTTCTGCATGACCGCCTGGCCGGGACTCGCATCGTCGCAACCGGCGATGCAGGAGCTGGGCATCAGTAACGCGCGGCGGCGTTTGCCGGCCTACCTTCTCTCCACCCACCACATCATCAGCGTGGCTGCGCCCAGAAAAACCACGCTCGGAAGTGCAGCGCTGACGAAGGGTTGCCAGTTTTGCAGCAACCCCAGATGTGAAAATAGGCTGTTCATCATATGAAAGAAGATCCCCAGCATGATCCCGGAGAACACTTTCACTCCCACGCCACCGGCGCGTACGTGGACATAGGCGAAAGGCAAGGCGAGCGCCATCATGACAAGGGAAGCAAACGGATAAACGAGCTTTTTCCACATGGCTATTTCATAACGCTCTGTCTTTTGCCGATTCTCTGACAGATGCCGGGTGTACTGGTACAGGTTCCACGCCGACATCCGTTCCGGGACGACGAACAGCACGGCGAGAATGTCCGGCGTAAGAACCGAGTTCCAGTCCATTTCCGCGAGACGCTGCACGTTGCTCCCGCTCGACGTGAAACCCGTGTGCACGATCTCGCGCAATCGCCACATGTTCTTGCCGAGGTACCGTCCCTGTTTCGCGAAACTGATCGACTGGAGCCGGTATTGGTCGTCGAACTCGAATACCCTGATATCGGACAGACTCGTATCGGGCTGGACTTCACGAACATTGACGAATCGCCGGTCGTCCTTCACCCATAAACCCGTGTGAAACTCGCTGGCCACAATGCTGCTGGTCAACGAGAGCTTGAGCTGCATCGCCGCGCGCTCCGAGACCGGGGCGATCAGCTCGCCGAAGACAACCGTAGCGACTGCAAACACGATGCCTATGCGAAACAGCGTGCTTGCCGCGCGCCAAGGCGCAAGTCCCGAGCCGCGCATCACGGTATATTCCGAATTGGCGGCGAGATACGAAAGAGCATAGAGCGTTCCGATCAACACTGCCACGGGAAACAGTTCATACACGTGGCTCGGCAGGGTCAGTGCGACGAAGGCGAGCGCGTGCTGCAACCGATACCCACCCCTGCCGAGATCGGTGAGTTCATTGATGAGGTCGAAAAAAGAGAACAGGCTGAGGAATGCCGCGAAAACGAACAGCGTCGCGCCGTAAATCTCCCTCGCCATGTAGGTGCGCAAGGTGTCCACTTCAGCGCCTTCTGAGCAGGGGACCCACCCGAAGCCTTCTGTAAAACAGCAACGCGAGGACGCCCAGCATTCCGGCGTGCACCACCCACCACCCGGTATTGAAGGCCAACCGGCCTTGGGAGACCCAGGCTTGGACGATGCTCAGCAGGTTCGCGTAGACCATGTAGGTGAACAGCGCGAAGAGCAGATTCACCGAACGGCTCGCCCTGGGGTTGACGAAGGACAGGGGGATCGCGAGCAATGCAAGAACGAACGCGGCGATCGGCAAGCCGATGCGCCACAGCAGCTCGGCCAGATGGGCATTGCTGCGTGCCTGGAGCAGACCAAACGTGGACATGGCTTTGGTGGAAGCCTCTTCCGCTTGCGCTTCGCGCGTTTCGACTCTCATCGCGTAGCGCTGAAAATCCATCACCTTGAAATCGAGATCGCCCGGCACGCCCTCATAGCGCCGCCCGTCCAGCAAAACGACGAAGCGGTCGCCGTTTTCCGCCGACTCCCGGTATCCGCGCCTGCTGACTGTGACGCCGAGCCTGCCTTGCCGCATCTGCGCGATGAATACGTTTTGCACGTTGGTCTGATCGCCGGCGATTTCCTCGACGAAAAACACCCGGTCCGCGCTGCCCGCCTCGCGGAAAACTCCCGGGGCAACTCGCGAAACGTCGTCTTGCAGATTCATCTGGCGTCTGTATTCCTCGGCTCTGCCGATCGCCCAAGGCGACAGGAACAGGGACAGCGCCGCCACGAGCGCAACCAGCGGCGCTGCGAACAACAGCACAGGACGAATCCACGCGAGGAGCGAAAGGCCCGAACCGAACCAAATCACCATCTCCGATTCGCGGTAGCTGCGCGAAAGCGTCATGAGCACGGTGATGAAAAGCGTCAACGACAGAAGTACCGGCAGATAGTTGAGGGCTGAAAACGCGAGCAGCGCGGCCACGCCCTGCGAGAGCACTTTTCCGATCGCTGCCTGCCCTAGCAGCCGGATCAGCTGCGTCGTCAACGTTATGGCGAACAGCGTCGCGAATACGGCGAGCGCGAGGTTGCCGAATTCACGCAGGAGTGCGCGCCGAAAGATCACTTTGCGGGCAGACGGACGTCAGCGAAGCATGTTGGATCGTAGGGGAAAACACCATGTTGCTTTGACTTAAGCGAAGCAAACCGGAGATAATCCTTGCAGGTTCCCCGAGTCCAGGCCGAATGGAATTTAACACAAAATTCGCGATGCCGGAGAAACACCCGGTCGCGTGTGTCGCTGCAGGTGTATTCGAATCGCGCAAGTTGTCGGGGGCGGCGGATGCGCTGGATAAGGCGGCGCACGGCCACATTCGCGAGGTTCTCCGATCCGGGGACATGGACGGCAAGATGGGAACCACCCGGCTGCTGTATAGCGTTCGCGGTGTCGCCGCAAAGCGCGTGCTGCTCGTGGGCTTGGGGAGGGAGAAAGAATTCGGCGAGAAGGAGTATCGCGACTGCGCGCGCGCGGCGCTTGCCGCCGTTCAGGAAACGGGGGCACGCGATGCGTCCCTGTATTTCGCAGAGCTGGAAGTTCCCGGCCGCGATGCCGCTTGGAACGCCCGTCAACTCGTGTTGGCGGCGGCCGACATCACCTACCGCTTCGACCGCATGAAGAGCAAGAAGGCGGAAGAGATGTCGCTCGCTCATGTCTCGATTTCGGCCGCTTCCAAGCGCGATGCCGCCGCCTTGGAGCGTGGCCTGCGCGAAGGAATCGCCATCGCCGCCGGCATGACGCTCACCAGGGACCTCGGCAATCTGCCCGCGAACGTGTGCACGCCCACGTACCTCGCTGACACCTCGGTAAAGCTCGGGCGTGAATGGAAGCTGGCGGTGGAAGTGCTCGAGCAAAAAGACATGGAGAAACTCCGGATGGGCTCGCTGCTCTCGGTTACGAAGGGATCGCACGAGCCGTCCAAGTTCGTGATCCTCCGCTACGCCGGCGCCGGCAGGAAGGATCGACCCGTGGTACTCGTGGGAAAGGGCATTACATTCGATACCGGTGGCATTTCCATCAAGCCAGCGGCCGATTTGGACCAGATGAAGTTCGACATGTGCGGCGCGGCGAGCGTGCTAGGAACCTTGCGCGCCGCGGCGGAGCTCAGCCTCAAACTGAACATCGTCGGGCTGGTCCCCACCTGCGAGAACATGCCCGGGGGGGCGGCCACCAAACCGGGCGACATCGTCACGAGCATGTCGGGCCAGACCATCGAGATTCTCAATACCGATGCAGAAGGACGTCTCATTCTTGCCGATGCTCTGAGCTACGCCGAGCGCTTCGAGCCCCAGGCCGTGGTGGACGTCGCTACCCTTACGGGCGCCTGCATCGTCGCCCTGGGCCACGTTTGCTCCGGGTTGTTCACGAACAAGGATGACCTGGCACACGAGCTAGAGGCAGCGGGCGCGGAGTCGCTGGACCGTGTCTGGCGGCTGCCGCTGTGGGAGGACTATCAGGAACAGCTTAAAAGCAACTTCGCGGATTTTGCAAATATCGGCGGACGTGCTGCGGGCAGTGTTACCGCCGCATGTTTCCTTTCAAGGTTCACACGCAAGTACGACTGGGCCCACCTCGACATTGCCGGGACGGCGTGGAAATCGGGCAAGGAAAAAGGGGCAACCGGCCGGCCCGTCCCTCTGCTCACGACGTTTCTCATAAAGCGCGCGGAAGGCTAGGGCGGAGGAGTGAGGACCGAGGATCCAGGGTTTCCGTACGCTGGGGCCGCAGGTTCCCTCGAACCGCGATCCCGGATCCTCTCGCATGCGTCATGACGCGCATCGACTTCTACTCAAACGCCGAACCCAAGCTCCAGGTCGCCTGCCGGCTCGTCGCCAAGATTATCCAGCAGGGGTTGCGCGTCTTCGTCTACGCACCCGACGAAAACACCGCGCGCGCCTTCGACAAATTGCTGTGGACTTATCAAGCCATTGGATTCGTTGCACACTGCATGGCCCGTGACGCACTTGCTTCGGAAACCCCGGTCGTCATCGCATGCGAGGACGTCGAGGTCGCGCATCACCAGGTCATGATCAATTTGCACGCCGATTCGCCGCCGTCGTTCAGCCGTTTTGAACGGCTGGTCGAACTCGTCGGCGCCGGCGACGATGATCGCCAGCTCGCGCGGAGCCGTTTTCGTTTCTATCGGGACCGCGGCTACGAAATCAATCATTACGACCTCTCCAAGGCGGGCGTATGACCGAACCCGACGACCTGCTGGAGAAAGCCGATGCGTTCCTGAAGCGGCACCATCCTTCCGGCACGGCGGCTAAAGGCGACGTTCCGGTTCTCACGGAGATCATCGCCGAGCCGGCCGCGACGCCGCCACATTCCCCACCGGGAACGGCGGCCCCGCGCGGTTCGACCGGGAGCGAATTGCTGGAGCTGGAGCAAAGGCTCAAGCAAAGCATCCTTGACGCGATCGGTCCGCACATCGCGAAGTTCGTCGAGGAACCCCTGCAGGCACGGCTCGACGCCCACTTGCAGCGCGCCCTGACCGCCCTCAGCGCCCAAGTCAAGGCCGACATCGAGGCGATGATTAGCGACGCGGTCGCACGCGCTGTCGAGCTTGAAATCGCACGTGCGCGCGGACAGTCGCGGGGCAGCTGACGCTATAATCCGCCGGAGCGCGTCGAAGCCGGGCTCCCGCGGGGGCGCCGCTCGGCGCGCTTTCTCTTTTGAACTCAAGTCACGTGGAACTCGCCAAAAGCTTTGATCCGCACGAGGTCGAGTCGCGCTGGTATTCCCTTTGGGAGTCGCGCGGCTACTTCCGGCATTCGTCCGATTCGCAAAAGCCAGCGTACTGTATACAGCTGCCCCCGCCGAACGTCACCGGCACCCTGCACATGGGGCACGCGTTCCAGCAGACGCTCATGGACGCCCTGATCCGGTACCACCGCATGCGCGGCTTCAACGCCAATTGGGTGGTGGGCACCGATCACGCCGGCATCGCCACGCAGATCGTGGTCGAGCGCCAGCTCGAGTCGGAAGGCAAGACCCGCCATGACCTCGGCCGCGAGGGCTTCATCAAGCGCGTGTGGGAGTGGAAGCAGCAATCCGGCTCGACGATCACGCGCCAGATGCGGCGGCTCGGCGCATCGGCCAACTGGACCTTTGCCGATACCGAAGGGCAGAAAGCCGGCTACTTCACCATGGACGCGCGCATGTCGCGCGCCGTGATCGAAGTGTTCGTGCGCCTTCATGAAGAGGGGCTGATCTACCGCGGCAAGCGCCTGGTCAACTGGGACCCGGAGCTCGGCACGGCGGTGTCCGACCTCGAGGTGGACAGCGAGGAGGAAGACGGGAAGATCTGGGAGATCCGCTATCCGCTGGAAGACGGCAGCGCCTCGGTGGTCGTCGCCACCACCCGGCCCGAAACCATGCTGGGCGACGTTGCCGTGGCTGTACACCCGAAAGACGAACGATACAGGAAGCTAGTCGGCAAGCGCGTGCGGCTGCCCCTCACCGGACGCACGATCCCGGTCATCGCCGACGATTACGTCGATCCGGAATTCGGAACCGGCTGCGTGAAGATCACTCCGGCGCACGATTTCAACGACTACGCGGTTGGACAGCGCCACAAACTTCCGCAGATCAGCGTGATGACCCTCGACGCGAAAATGGGCGAAAACGCGCCCAATGCCTATCAGGGCATGGACAGATTCGAGGCGCGCAAGCGCATCGTCGCCGATCTCAAATCGCAGAACCTGCTCGCCTCCGAGAAGCCCTACAGACTGCGAGTGCCGCGCTCCGGTCGCACCGGCGTGATCGTCGAACCGATGCTGACCGATCAGTGGTTCATAAAGATGGATGGACTCGCCGAGCGCGGGCTTGTCGCGGTCGCGAAGGGGGACGTGAAGTTTTTTCCTGAGCACTGGACGACGACCTATAACCAGTGGCTGGAGAACATCCAGGACTGGTGCATCTCGCGCCAGCTGTGGTGGGGCCATCAGATTCCGGCCTGGTACGACGATCGAGGCAATATCTACGTCGGCCGCAGCGAAGACGAGGCCAAAAAACAGGCTTCCGCCAAAGGCTATCGCGGCGCGCTCAAGCGCGACGACGACGTGCTCGACACCTGGTTTTCCTCGGCGCTGGTGCCGTTCACTTCGCTTGGCTGGCCCGAGGAAACGCCCGATCTGAAGCGTTTTCTCCCCTCCTCGGTCCTCGTGACGGGCTTCGACATCATCTTCTTCTGGGTCGCGCGGATGATCATGATGACGCTGCACTTCACCGAGAAGATCCCCTTCCGGCACGTCTACATCAACGCCCTCGTGCGGGACGCCGAGGGGGAGAAGATGTCGAAATCGAAGGGCAACACCCTCGACCCGCTCGACTTGATCGACGGCATCTCGCTCGAAGCCCTCCTCGAGAAGTCCACCGTCGGCCTGCTGCGCGGCGAGCATAAAGCGAAGGTCGAGAAATACATCGGGGCGCACTACCCGAGCGGCATCCCGTCCTTCGGGGCGGATGCGATGCGCTTCACTTTCGCGTCGCTCGCCACCTACGCTCGGACGCTCAACTTCGACCTGTCGCGTTGCGAAGGCTATCGCAATTTCTGCAATAAGCTGTGGAACGCGAGCCGCTTCGTGTTGATGAACACCGAGGGCAAGGACTGCGGATCGGACGAGAAGGCTCCGGTCGAACTGTCCATGTGGGACCGGTGGATTATCAGCGCGCTCCAGCGCACCGAGGCAGAGGTCGACGGTGGCTTCGCCGAATATCGGTTCGACAACGTCGCGAGTGCGATCTACCGCTTCGTGTGGGACGAGTACTGCGACTGGTACCTCGAGATGGCCAAGGATCAGCTCGCCAAAGGTAACGAGGCGCAGCAACGTGGGACACGCCGAACGCTGGTAAGAATACTCGAGACAGTGCTGCGTCTTGCGCACCCGATCATTCCTTTCGTCACGGAGGAATTGTGGCAAGGCGTCGCGCCGCTCGCCGGCCGGAAGGGCGACACGATCATGTTTGCGCCCTATCCGCGGAGCCAGCGTGAAAGAATCGACGAGGCAGCCGAGCGTGAAGTTGCGACGGCAAAGGAATTGGTCAATGCCGGTAGAAATCTTCGCAGTGAAAACAAGATCCAGCCGCAATATCGGGTTCCCGCCTACATAACCGCAAACCCAACAAACACGAGCACAGCCGCGTTTATGGTCCTAGTGCGAACGTCTGAGCTAAATGTCGTCAACGAACTTCCCAAATCAGACTCGCCGATAGCGGTAGTGGGACCACATCGTGTAATGCTGGACTTCAAAGTCGATCCCGCGACGGAAATCGAGCGCGTAAGAAAGGAAATCGCCCGTCTCGAAGGCGAGATCGCCAAAGCCAGCGCCAAGCTCTCCAATCCGAGTTTCGTCGAGCGCGCTCCGGCAACGGTCGTCGCGCAGGAAAAAGAGCGGCTTGCAAACTTCAGCGCCACACTCGACAAACTGAAGCCGCAGCTCGGCAAGCTCAAGGCTTGAGCGCCGGGCCACTCGTGCACCCCGCGCTACGCGCTTTCCGCTCGAAGAACTTCCGGATCTTCTACGCGGGCCAGGGCTTGTCGCTGCTTGGGAACTGGATGCAGACGGTGGCGATGAGCTGGCTGGTGTACCGCATCACCGGCTCGGCGCTTCTGCTCGGCGTAACCGCGGGAGCGCAGCAGCTGCCTATATTGTTTTTCTCCCCGATCGCGGGCGTATGGGCCGACCGGGTCAATCGCCGGCGCCTCCTGATGCTGATCCAGACGTTCGCATTCGTACAGGCGCTGACGCTCGCGCTGCTCACTTTCTCCGACATGGTCCGCGTCCCCCACCTGATCGCGCTCGCTCTTTTTCTCGGAGTCATTACCGCCTTCGAGACTCCGACACGGCAGGCGTTCCTTCTCGAACTGATAGAGCACAGGGAGGACCTGCCCAATGCGATCGCCTTGCAATCGCTGCTGTTCCAGTCGACGCGCTTCGTCGGGCCCTCCGTGGCGGGGGTGGTGCTGGCGGCGTTCGGCGAGGCGTGGTGTTTTGCCCTGAACGCACTTTTCTATCTGGCCATCATCGTGACCTACGCCGTCGTCCGCGTGAAACCACGCACGCGCCCCGACACGGGAGTCGAGTGGTGGCGCGAGTTGGCGGCGGGATTCGCCTACGCCTTCGGTTTCACGGGAACGCGGCGTCTTTTGCTGCTTCTCACGGTGATGGGGTTTTTCACTGCGCCCTGGTCCTCACTGATGCCGATCTTTGCGGCCGAGACCTTCAGCGGCAACTCGAGGACATTCGGCTTTCTGATCGGTGCGGTCGGGCTGGGCGCGATCTTGGGCACATTCGCTCTTGCGGCGCGTAGCTCGGTACGCGGCCTTGGCCGGGTGATCGCCGCCGCCACGGTGACGGCCGGCATCGCCCTGACGGCATTCTCTCTGTCTGGGACTCTCTGGCTCTCGCTCGTGCTCCTTGGGTTCTTCGGCGCCGGGTTGGTCGTCACCGCGGCCTCCATCAATACCATTCTGCAGACCGTCGCCGAGGAGAATAGGCGGGCACGGATCATCAGCATGTACGTCATGTGTTTCCTCGGTTTTGCGCCCATCGGCAACTTCACCGCAGGGGCGCTCGCCGAAGCGATCGGGGCTCACTGGACTCTCTTCGGATGCGGCCTGATCGTGGTCTTCGCGGGAGGGGCGTTCGCGTTGGGCCTGAAGACTTGGGCGCGAGCCGTGAGGCCCGTCTACCTGAAGCAGGGAATCATCCGGGAACCACGGTCGTAGGCTGCGATCGACCGATCGCACCCGCGATCGCTCATCTCTTCTTCATCAGAAAAGTGAAGACTTTGTCCGCTTCCTCGTGCGAGAGCAGCTGATTGCCCGTCTGTTTTGCAAAGGCCTGAAAATCCTTTACCGAACCAGGATCGGTAGCCAGGACCCGAAGTACCTCGCCGCTCTTCAGCTCAGCCAAGGCCTTCTTGGCGCGCAGGATGGGAAGCGGGCAATTGAGGCCACGCACATCCAGATCCCTGTCGAAAGTCGTCATCGTCGCTCGTGTGCACTCGAAGCGCGGAAACTATATACCAAACCGCACCTCCGATGAAGCCGCGCAGCCGCGCCTGCCAGGCATCCGGGTTGCCTAAACGGTTTGCGATACTTAAACTGGGACGCCGATAGGGGGCACCTTCACCGAGGAGCGGCTTTGGCCAAGGAATCGCCACCACTTGATCCGAAATGGCTGGTATATGTCGCCAGTCTCCCCATGGATGATCCGGCTGCGCGAATGCGCGTGTTGCGTACGCTCGAATCCATGGGCTGCGCGGTGCTGCGTGAGGGTGTCTACTTGCTGCCCGACAGCCAGGCGAATCGGCAAGGCCTGCGGCGCCTGTCCGAGCACATGAGCCGCATCAACGGCACGGCGCATATCCTGCCGGCGACGAATTTGGACGTCCAGCAGGAACAGGCGTTCCGGTCGCTTTTCGACCGGGCGGGAAAATACGAGGAATTGATCAAAGCGGTCGAGGGCCTACGCGCCGGCTTCGGAATTTCCGAGCCTAGTGCGATCGCTCGAGTTCTCAACAAACAGCGACGTGAATTCGAAGCGATCAGCGCGCTCGATTTCTTTGGTTCGCCGGCAAAGGAGAAAGCCGCACAAGCGCTGCGCGATACGGAAGGCGAGGTACGAAAGAGGATGTTTCCCGATGCTCCCAACTCGGGCCGCCTTACCCAGACAGGGCGCTATTACTTCAAGCGCCTCTGGGCGTCCCGCAAACCACTCCTGGCCGACCGGCTCGCCTCCGCGTGGCTCATCCGTCGTTTCATCGACCCGGAGGCGAGCTTGATGTGGATGGAAAAGACTCAACAGTGCCCTTCGACGGCGGTTGGGTTCGGTTTCGACGGCGCGACCTTCTCCAACAGCAGGGACAAGGTAACATTCCAAGAGTTGCTCGCGAAATTCAGCCTGGACAACAACGGGACGCTCACGAGAATCGGAGCGCTCGTGCATTATCTCGAGACGGGCGGTGCGCCGGTCGCCGAGGCCGCGGGAGTGGAAACGCTGCTCGAGGGAGCGCGCCGTCGCTGCAACAGCGACGAGGAGCTGTTCGCCGAAAGTGAGAAAACCTTCGATCTCCTTTACGAAGCCTACTTCGACGCGCCGGGGAAGGACCCCGTTCGCCGCTACTGATCCCGAAATGCGGGCGCGTTTTTCAATTTCCCTTGGCGGTTTTCTTCTCCTCGGCCTGCAGCGAACGCAGATTCCGCAAGCGCGCCTCGACGGCGGAAAGCTGGTAGAAATCACCGTCCCCGCTTTTCTGCGCGAACTGGAGCTGCTCGATCGCGGCCGGCAGCGTTCCCTGCAGAACGTAGGTTTCGGCAAGCGCCTGATGGTGCAACAGGCGCTTGCCCGATGCAGCATAGGATTTGGCTTGCAGGCTGTAAATCCGGACGTCTCGTGGGTAGCTTTTCACCAGCTCCGCAAGCCATGCGAGCGCCGCTTGGTGCTCTCCCATCCCTTGCAGTAAATCCACATAGGCGTAGTGAAGCGGCCGATAGTTGGGGGTGCGAGCAAGGGCCTCGCGCAACACGTCGCGAGCTCCCGCCGGGTCGCCGGCGCCGAGGCGCACCCGTGCCATGAGCAGCTCCACCATGGGGTGAGTCCCGAGCAGCTTGCGTACCGTTTCGATTTCGGATGACGCGCGGGAAAACTCGCGTGCCCTTGCCAGAGCGTTCGCCAGGCCGTAGCGGGCGCCCGCCTCCTCGGCATAACGGTGCTCCTTCACCAGCTCTTCGAAATACGCGACGGCTTCGCGCGGCAGTCCCTGTTCGGCGCGGACCTTCGCTCGCGCAAGATGAAACTCGATGCTATCGGGCGCCTGCTTGTACACCGCCGTCTGGGCGCGATTCTGCATATCGGCGATGCGCTCGCTCGTAAGAGGGTGCGTACGCAAATAGGCCGGCGCGTTGTTCTCATACAGCCGGGTCGCTTTCTGCATCCGTTCGAAGAACGAGCCCATGCCGCCGACATCGAAACCCGCCTGCTGGAGAAATTGAAAGCCGATTCTGTCCGCCTCGCGCTCGAAATCACGAGTGTAGTTGAGCTGCGATTGAATGCCGCTCGCTCCTGCACCCGCGATGACCGCCTGCGCGAGATCGGGACGCGAGCGGGCAGCCATAATGCCCAGAACCATCGCCACTAGGGTGGGAATCGACATCTGCTCCTGTTTTCCCAGAAGACGGGCGAGGTGGTGCTGGGTCACGTGAGCCACCTCGTGCGCTAGCACGCCGGCGAGCTCAGACTCCGTCTGCGCCGCGAGCAGCAGGCCGGTGTGCACGCCGACGAATCCCCCGGGCATCGCAAAAGCGTTGATGGTGTTGTCGCGCACCATGAAGAACTCGAAGTCCTGTCGCCCCTCGTGGTTCGCGGCCACAATGCGCCCGCCGACTTCGTTTACGTACTCGGTAAGCTCCGGGTCGTCGAGAAAGCTCGGTTCGCGCGAGCGAATTTCCCGCATCGCCTGTTCGCCGATCTTGCGCTCGAGGTAAGGCGACAGCAGGGCACCAGATGTGTCACCCAGCTCCGGCAGGGTCTGTGCCTTGGCTAGCGGAGCCAACAGCGCGAGACCCAGGCAGGCGACGAGGATTCTCATGGATAATATGATACCGCTCTCCGGGTAGGGTTCCCGGACGCGTCGCTTTGCTCGGACTTTGCATGTCGCTCGAAGGCGGGGAAATGAATCGGTCAGGAAAATTGAGCCATTTCGACGGGTCCGGGCAGGCCCATATGGTGGACGTCGGAGACAAGCCCGAGACGCATCGGGTCGCGCGCGCCGGAGGCATGATCCGCATGGCGTCCTCGACTTTGAAGCTCATCGTCGCGGGGGGCGCCGAGAAAGGCGACGTCCTCGGAGTAGCCCGGGTCGCCGCGATTCAGGCAGCCAAGCGAACGGCGGAGCTGATCCCCTTGTGCCATTCTCTCGGGCTTACACGGGTCGCAGCAGAGTTCACCGTGGAGAAGCGCCGGTCTGGGATTCGCCTCGTGGTGACCGTCGAGACGATCGGCCGCACGGGAGTTGAGATGGAGGCCCTAGCAGGGGTGAGCGTGGGACTGCTCACGATCTACGATATGTGCAAGGCGGTGGACCGCGCCATGATTATCGAGGACATAAAGTTGCTTGAAAAATCCGGCGGCCGCTCCGGGCACTTTCGCAGAGCGCAAGCCTAGTCGCTGCCGGCAAATTCGCGAGCTGATCACCGCTCCTTTTCGACGCGAGGCCGGGCCGTCTCTTTCCGGACCGCAAGGTCGGCGCCAGAGGAATCCAAGCGCTTGATCTCGAGGTCTGCTCCTTTGAATCCCAGATCGGACGCGCGCCCGTACTCCGCCTTCGCCTCCCCCGTCCTGCCAAGTCGCTCCAAGACCAATCCGAGACGATGGTGCGCGATCCCGCTGGCGGGCTGCAGCTCGACCGCTCGAGTCAAATAGCGGAGAGCCAATTCGTATTGCCCTTGGAGGAGGTGAATCACTCCGCGGGAGTAATAGCAGTGAATGGTGTCCGGGTACTGGGCCATGCATTTTTCGGCAATCTCGATGGCCTTTTGGGGCTGCCCTCCATACGCGTATTCCCTCGCCATCATGTACAAGGTCCGCGAACCCCAGGGGACGGGCCTTTCCGGAAGTTTGGCAACTGCGTCTTCCCAGAGAAGAAAGGAGCTGGAGAACGTGACTAGGCGGTCATGCGCCTGGTACAAAAACAAGGGAATGGCCAGCACCGACGCTGCCATCGCTGCCCGGGGAAACGCGCTCAGCGTCGCTGCCACCGCGATCAGCACTCCGGGCGCCCACAGGTAGCTCCGGTAGAGCACAAAGGGTTCCTGGAATCGAGCCGTGCTGAACTCGGTCAGGAACATAATCCAGGTAAAGAGCATCCCGAACCCCGCCATTCCGATCCTGCCGCCCCGACGCAAGAGCGTCACGCCGAGCACGCCGAATCCGACGAAAGCCGATACCTTGAGAATGACCCAACCCGTCGACCATGTCTGGAAAAAATCCACGCGGACGTCGATCGACATCGCTCGGGTGTCGGGCCATAACCACAAGGCGAGATACTTGAAGAACAGGCCTGCTTGGGTGACGGCGCTCAGGGACCATGAGAAATCCGGCATCGCATGCCCGAAGACACCCTCGAGCTGTATCGCGACGCCACTGTAATCGGGCTCGTACGACTCGCCGATCAACCATCGTCTGAGGAGCGCCACATAAATGGCAGCGGGCGCACAGATCGACAGGTAGAGAGCGGCGTGGCGAACGGCGAAGCGCCGTTCGGTCCTGGCCAATGCCACGGTCAGCACCGCCGCGGCTGGCAACAACACGCTATGCTCCTTGGACAGCACCGCTATGGAATACATGAGCGCCGCCGTAATCGCATCGGCATGGCTGCCGCGGGTGAGCCCCCTCACGAACAGCATGATCGACAACAGCGAAAACAGCGTGGCGAAGAGGATGGTGCGCTGGACCAGATAGCCGGCCCCATACACAGCAACCGGATGAATCGCGAATAGAGCTGCGCCGATGAACGCCCACGCCGCCGCGTTCGTCTCCGACGCGGATTCGGGTCGGTTTGCCGGCAGCCGCAGAAGATTGTAGATGAGCTTGTAAATCGCCAGCGCGCAAGCGATATGGAAGGCGAGACTTACGATCCGGTGGGCGACCATGCCCCCGATTTCCACCTCCGTGACGGCGAGCGAGAAGTAAGGAGGAAGCCTCAGCTCGAGGCCGAAGGGGTGCGTAGCGTAGTAGGAAAAGTTCTGTCCCGAGAAAAACACCCAGTCGTCGAAGACCCGTGGGCTTCCCAGAAAAGGCCAGTAAAGGCCGCACGCGAGCCCCGCGATGAAACCCGCGGCGACCCAGTGCCGGAACCGCCCGATGATGCCTGCGAGCATGGGAAAAAAAAAGGTACCCCGAAGGGTACCTTTTTCACTACGAAGTTGCGGTCAGCCGCGGCAGGAGCCAGGCAGGAACTTCGGGTTCAAGTTCGTGCCGTCGGTGTTGTTGCCACAACGCCAGCCGAAGACCGTGGTTCCACCGACGTCGGTAGAGGCCATCGCCGCCGGCGTGCCGCCCGGGTTCTTCATGGGAACCAGGGTGACCACCGTACCGTTGATATTGGTCGAGGGAGCAAAGCCCTGTATCGCCACCATGACCTTCCCGTTGACGTCCGTCGAAATCGTATTCACGTACTTCGAGGCGCCGCCCGTCGTGATGCTTGTGACTTCGCAACCCCAGTTGTTGGCTCCAGGCGCGCTCGTGGCACTTTGGAAGACCTCGGTAATCGAGGTGCGGCATGCGCTCGCAGCCAAGATCACTTCGGATATCTTCGCCCGGTTGCTGTAGTCCTGGTACGCCGGCAGTGCTACTGCGGCCAGAATGCCGATGATCGCAACCACGATCATCAACTCGATCAAGGTAAAGCCCTTCTGAATCGCTCTCATGGGTACTCCCTTCTCAACACGCCGATATGGCGCTTGGGTGGGTAAGAGCAAGTCGCATGCCGTCTTTCAAGTGGGGGACCTATTTCATTGTTTTTAAGGCATTTTACGGCATTTCTAGAGTTTGATTCGGCATGGGAAAAAACAACTTCGAACTAAAATGCGGCACAGTCTGACGCTGAACGTCACCGGGAACATGCCGCCGCATCGGCCGTCGCAGCCTCACTTCGCCACCTCGGCCAGAAAGTTCTCCAAGGCGCGTATCGGCGCCATATCTTCGAAGAGAACGGGGCGTTCCGCTTCGATGCGCTTGCGGACGCGCCCGCGGTATTCACCGTCCCGGATGAGCTTGACCGCGAGCGAAACGTAGTCTTCCTCCGACCCGGCGACCAACTCCTGTAATCCCATCCGCTTCAGGATGCCGCTCGCCAGCCTGCCGCGGAGAAACCGCCCTTCGCGAGTCACGATCGGGGTTCCGCGCTCAACCGCTTGCATCGCGGTGTTGAAGCCGGAAAATCCGATGGTGTCGAGAAAGACATCGGCACGATCGAGCAGTCCGTCGAACGCCGGGCCGTTCAGCCAGGGAATGAAGATCACATGTTCGTCGATGTTCAGGCCGTATCGCGTGAAAACGGCTTCGAGTCGTTGTCGCAATTTTTCCGCCAGATTGCTCACCTCGGGTATGAAGAAAATGAACTGGCAGCGGCCCAACCTGCGGGCGATTTCGGCAATGACCCAATCGTGTTGAGGTGCGTATTTGAATGGCATGCCGGGACACAGAAAAAGCGGAGACCGGGGGTCGATGCCCAGCTTGCCCAGGTCGGGATGGATGGCTTCACCTCCCCAAGGCCGATAGAAGCACCCCAGATGAGGCAAGGTAATCAACCGTTCCGTGTAATTCTCCTGCGCGCCGGGAGGCTCCATATCTTCCGCGGAGAGGTAGTAATCGATCGTCGGCAGCCCGGTCGTCTCGGGATGTCCCCACGTCGCCACCTGGACCGGCGCAAGGCGCAAGCTGGCGAGCTTTATCGACATCGGATCCATCCCGATCTCCGGATAGATCAGCACGTCCATTTGCTGGTCGATAATGCCCTGCACCCACTGCCGCAGGGGTTTTGCCCCCTGCTCGAAACGCATCGCTGAAGACCTCGCAAGCACGGTCTCCTCGTCTTGACGAACCCCGAAATAGAACGCGTAGAGGGCGAAGCGCTCGCGGTCGATTTTCTCGAACCAGCCCTTCACGATGGCTTTCCAGACCGAGTGGTTCCAAAAGTATTGCGAGGCGATCCCGACGCGGATCACGCCGTCGGAGCTGCGTCTTCCAGGAACGACGAACCCCTGCCTTCCGAACCACTCGCCCATCAGTCGCGCGCAGAGATCTCCGTAGCGTTTGAGCAAACTGCGGTTGTTTTCTTCCTGATACGCCAGCGGAAAAGGTTGTTGGGTGCCCACCGCCTTGAAACCCTGCGCGCTCCGGGTCCCGTCGAACCAGCGCTCCAGCTCATCCAGCTGCCCGGCGAAGGCGGTTCTGCAGCTCATGGGATCGGCGTCCGTCCCATACATCTTGGGTATCTGTGACATCGCAAACGCCCAGCGCGCCTCGACGTACTCGGGATCGAGCGAGAGCGCCTTCTTGTTGCAGGCTAGCCCCTCGTTCAAGCGGCCCTGGTTTCTGAAAACGTGACCCAGGCCGTAATGCGCGTCGGGAAGGTCCGGCCGAAGCGCGAGGACCTTTTCGTAGCAAGGAATCGCTTCATTCAGCCTATTTTGATCTCGCAGGACGTCCGCGAGGTTGTAATGCGCCTCGAGCAGGTCGGGCTCGATCACGAGCGCCTTCCGGTAGCAAGCAATTGCCTGGTCCGGCTTGCCCTGGACATTGAGCACATTGCCGAGGTTGACGTATGCCGGGGAAAAGTCGGGAGCCAGCGACAATGCCTTTTCGTAACTGGCCACAGCTTCATCCCATTGGGCCTGATCCTTGTGGGAATTCCCCTGATCAAAATGCCATTCGCAGGATCCGGACTCAAGCGTCGGCGCTTTGTCGTGGCGGACCGCAGCTTTACCGACATCGCCCTGATCCCTGAGGGCGTCGTGCAGCCCGGCGCGCGCCGCAGGAGCAACGGGCGCGAGAGCCAGAGCCCGCTGGTAGCATGCGAGGGCTCGATCCGGCTTGCCTTGGGCCCTAAGGGCGGCACCCAGATTGACGAGTGCGTCGACGTAATCCGGGTCGAGCGCCAGAGCGTTTAGGTACGAGACGACGGCCTCGTTGAGCTTTCCTTGCGCTCCCAGCGCATTGCCGAGATTGTTGTGGGCGGGCGCATTCGAGGGATTGCGCGAGAGCGCCCGCGATATCAGTTCAGCCGCCCGTCCATGTTCGCCCCGCTGATGGGAGATGACGCCCAAGAAGTGCAGCGCATCGATGTTCTCCGGATCGACTGCCAGCATTTCCCGGTAGACCGCCTCGGCTTCAGGCAGGCGCCCTGCCTGATGGTGTTGCAGCGCTGCGTCCAGCTTGCGGGAGACCCAGACGAGGGGATCTTCGCCGGCGCCCGAAGGACTCGGAGTCGGGCGCTTCTTCGCTGCCCCCTTTCCGGACCCGAACAACCGTCCGAGCATAAGTTCAACGACCCGGTGCCCGAGGAGGCGCCGATTTGAGCGCGACGAGCGTGATCAGCTCGTAAGTCCACGTCTCGACGAACGCCTTGGGGTATCCAGCTTCCTTCAGCGCCCATCGGAATTGATTGCCCAGGCGCGCTTTCTTGTAGATGTTGAGCTTGTGGGTACGCGCAAATTGCTCGGCGCGGGAGAAGACTGCGTGATGCGTATTTCTGAGCCGCTTGGACGTCTTCTCATCATGCGCGTCCAGACCCGCGGGGGGCACGCGCTTGACGAGTTCCGCAGCGATCGACCGCGCAAACTCGTCGATTTCTTCAGTATCGAACCACTGAAAAATTGCCATCATCGATGAGGTCCAAGGGGGGCGCTAACCCGGCGACCGATGTCGGGTCAAGTGGGATCAAGCGGCAAATCCGGGTATTTTTCTTTCGTCGACCTCGTCGATCTGATCGGGATCGAGAAATTGCTCGGCGTAGCGGAGATAGATCTTCTTGCGGACGAATACATCGAACAAGTCCGGGTCGATATGTCCGTTCAGCCTGAAGTTCCCGAGGATCTTCAGCGATTCGGAAAGCGTCTTGCCGCGCTTGTAAGGCCTGTCCTTGGCGGTCAGCGCCTCGAAAATGTCGGCGATCCCCATGACCCTCGCCTGCACCGACATCTCTTCCCGCTTCAGTCCACGAGGATAACCCTTCCCGTCCATGCGCTCGTGGTGACCCCCGGCATACTCCGGTACGTGACTCAGATGCTTCGGCCACGGCAGCGCTTCCAGCATCTTGATGGTCGCAACGATATGGTGATTGATCTTCTCGCGCTCCTCGTCGGTGAGCGTACCTCGGGAGATCGTAAGATTCTTGATTTCATCATCGGTGAGGAAATCCGCCGTCCCTCCTGAAGCGTCGATCCACTTGTACTCGGTGCCGATTCGGTTCACTCTTTCCCGCTCTTCAGGGGCCATAGCCTCGCCGCCGACATTGGCGTGACGCAGAAATTCGCGATCGCCTTCGACCTGGCGCAACCTGTCCCGCAACGTCTGATCGATTCGGGCCAACCCCTTGCGCGCAACCACCTCATCCAGCGCCGATTCGCCAAGGAGCTTGAGCTTCTCCTTCAACGCCGCGATTTCCAGATCGCGTTTCAGCACTTCGAACCGCGTGTCGACGAGATTGATGCGGTCGAAGATTGTTTCCAATTTGGTCGCCTTGTCCACGACGTGGACTGGCGTCGTGACCTTCCCGCAGTCATGCAGCATGCCCGCAATCTTGAGTTCGTAACGGTCCTTCTCGCTCATGTTGAAGTTTCCGAGCGGCCCTTCAGTCGTCTCATTGACGGCTTCGGCAAGCATCATGGTGAGCACCGGGACACGCTGGCAGTGTCCGCCGGTATACTTGGATTTTTCGTCGATCGCGGTGTTGATGAGCTCGATGAAAGACTCGAACAGCTCCTCCAATTGATTGATGAGGTTCCGATTGGTGAGCGCGATGGCGGCCTGAGATGCGAGCGATTCCGCCAGGCGCTGGTCCGAATGCGAGAAAGGCCCGATCTCGCTCGTCGCGGGATCCACGCTGTTGATAAGCTGAAGGACGCCGATTATCTCGCTCTCGTGGTTCTTCATCGGCACGGTGAGGAACGCCTTCGAGCGGTACCCGGTCTTTTTGTCGAAATTGCGCGTCCCGGAGAAGTCGAAACCCTCTTCCGAATACGCATCGGCGATATTCACCGTTTTGCTGGTCAGGGCGGTGTAAGCGGCGACCATCTGGTTGTTGGGTGTTCCGTCCTTTCCGTAGAGGTGCACCGGATAGAACGGTATGGGGTTGCCGGTGGTGCCGCCCATCGCGATGCCCATAGCCTCGTTTCGCATGATCGCAAATCTGAGCTGTGGTCCCTCGTCGGAGGGTTCCAGCACGTACAAGGTGCCGCCGGCTGCGCGCGTGATCGCCTTTGCCGCAAGGAGGATTTTCTCGAGCAGCTGGTCGATGTCCTTCTCCTGGGACAGCGCCGCTCCTATCTCGTTGAGCTGCTCGAGGCGGCGAAATAGATCTTCAACGGTCTCCAAGAGCAATCCCCCGGGCTGGCCGGCAGCCGGCGCGGAGCCAGCCGCTACTTGATACAGACCGCGCGCACCTGCGGCATATCGGTAATTCCCTGAAGTACCTTTTCGACCCCGTCCATCTTCAGGGTTCGCATGCCTTCCTCGAGAGAGACCGCAAGGATTTCCGCGACGCGGGCATGTTCCTGGATCAGCTTCTTGATGTTATCCGAAGCGAGCAGCAGTTCGTGCAGACCGACCCGCCCTTTGTAACCGGTATTGCTGCAGGCCTCGCAGCCCTTGGCTTTATAGAGAGAGAAATGACCTTTGTCGCTGGCGTAGCTTCTCGCCAAATCCCTGTAGACGTTCTCGTAAGCGGACTTGGCGTCTCTCTTGAACGGTCCGGTGTTAAGCAGTTCGGAGCAGTATTCCTGGAGGATGTGCTTCATCTCGTCTGCGCTGGGCGAGTAACTCTGCTTGCATTTGGAGCACAGGCGCTTCGCCAGCCGCTGCGCCAGGATCCCGAGGAGCGCGTCGGAAAAGTTGAACGGGTCCATGCCCATGTCGAGCAGCCGGGTGATCGACTCTGGCGCGCTGTTCGTATGCAAAGTCGCGAACACGAGATGGCCCGTCAGCGACGCCTCGATGCCGGTGCCGGTGGTCTCCTTGTCGCGCATCTCGCCGACCATGATGATGTCCGGGTCCGCGCGCAGGAACGACCTCATCACAACCGCGAAATCGAGGCCGGCTTTCTTGTTGACTTGGACCTGACGCAAGCCTTTCTGCGTGATTTCGACCGGATCCTCCGCCGTCCAGATCTTGGTATCCGGAGTGTTGAGAAACCCCAGTACCGAGTGGAGTGTCGTCGTCTTGCCCGAGCCGGTCGGCCCGCAGACGAAGAAAAGGCCATAGGGTTTGCTCACCGTTTCTTTGAGCTTCGGGAAGTTCGAAGGCGACAGGCCGAGCTTTTCCAAGGGGATGGGCTCCCCCGCGGAAAGAATACGCATGACTATATCTTCGACGCCGCCCTGAGACGGGATCGTCGCCACGCGCAGCTCGATGTCGAGCGGTCCGAATTTCTTGAATTTGATTTTTCCGTCCTGCGGCTTGCGCTTCTCGGAAATGTCGAGGTCGCACATGATCTTGATGCGCGCCACCATGGCGTTTCGGTAGGAACCCGGGACCTCGATGTAGGGAACCAGCGTCCCATCTTTCCTCAACCGGATCTCGGTCTTGCCCTTGCCGGGGTAGGGCTCGATGTGGATGTCCGACGCTCCCTGGTTGTAAGCATCGATGATGATTTTGTTGACCAGCTTGACCAGCTCGTTGTCGGCCGCCGCGGACACATCGTCGTCACCGCCCACCTCGACAGGCACTTCGTCCTCTTCGAGGCCCGAGAGCATATCGCCGATGTCGCCGGAGTCGGCGGCCTCCGCGCCGTAGAACGCCTTGAGCGTTTCCCTGAACTCCTTGAGCGTCGTAACCCGGTACGCGAGCTTGCGAGCCGCAAAGACATTCTGGACGATTCTGGAACTCTTCACCCTCTCGGGGTCAAGGCAAAGGATGACCAAGCCTTCTTTTGCCTCCTCGATCGGTACCCACTGGTTGGACTCGACGTAGTCGCGTTTCAGGTTTTTAAGCAGATCCATCGGTTTGATGCGATCGGGTTTGAACGGTTCGTACGGCACCCCGAAAAACTTCGCAAGCGCCGCGCCGATCGCCGGAATCTTGACCTGGAACTCCTCGATCAGCACCGTTTCGACGTCGACGGCCTTCTTTCGTGCCGACCGGGCCGCAAGCTCGAACTCCGCGGCGGAGATCACCGCATCGCTCACCAGAAAGTCGTACTTCGTCTTGAGTACCTGCGGTTTCTGGCGCTGCTTGAGCGCGATGGCCAGTGTCTGGCACAGCTCCGCGACCCCCTCCTCGGCCAGCTGTCCGAACGGCACGCCGGCCTTGTTGTTGATCAACTGGACCACTCCGACGAGCTCGCTGCTGCCCGGCTCGGCAACGGGCGCGACCAGCATCTGCTTGGTGCGATAACCGGTGCGCTTGTCGACTTCCTGCAGGAAGCGCAGGTTCGCGTTGTGCGACTTGAGCTCGCCCTCGTCGTATACGTCCTTCAGGTTGAGCATCCTCTTCGACAATCCTACGTAGCCCGCGATCGAGTGTTCGGCGATCGGCAGCTTCAGATCCTTGAAGGAGTTGAGGCCGGTCTTGACCTTGGAGACGATGGTCTGTTTGTCCTCGCCCACGGTATAGATCGTCAGCCGGTCGGCGTTGAAGAGGGTACAAATGTCGGCGCTGACTTCCAGCATGATTTCGTCCACGTTGCTCGTGGCGTGGATCTTGTTGGTGACCGTCTGGAGGTTCTTCTGAAACGTCAGCCTGCTGTTGACGTCAGAGGCCGCGCCCGAATGCGTTTGCAATACCGCGCTCATAGGCAATCCACCTTAAGGTTCATTACCGTGAAATATCCCGATAATCAATTACTTTACCACTGTTCAGCCCGCGCGGCTGACCCAGGCGACGCGTTTCTCCGTATTAATGCACTGCAAGCGGCCGACGCGTCGGGTTCTTCCCCAAGCGAAAATCGCGCCTGCCCGCCATCCCATCCGAGCGCAGCTCCCCAGGGGAAGGTCGGCGTGCGAGGCCCTTTCCGTCCCTTCATGCTCAATGCTTCGTCTCCCCCCAGAGTCCGCCCGCAAGCACGAACGCACGGTACCCGCGCTGAGCGAGGAGAAATGCCGCGGCAGCGCTGCGTCGCCCGCTCTGGCAATAGAGCACGTACTCTTTCCCTTTGTCCAGCACGCCGAATGCATTGCGGATCTCCGACAAGGGAATGTTGATGGCACCCGCAAGCTTGTCATATTGATATTCCGACGGATAGCGCACATCAATCCACTGGGCTCCATGGGCGATCTTGTCGCGCGCCTCCTCTGCCGACAGGCGGTGCAGCAGCGGTTCCCGGAGGAGCGCGGCAAAGTCCTTCCTGGACAGCCGCAGGAGCACCCCGTCCGTCTTCATCGTAACGGTGGCGTTTCGCCTGGCTTCCGACACCAGCGCTTCCTCGCCGAACGCATCGCCGCTTTTCAGCTCGGCAAGCAGCATCGAGACTCCTCCGACCATCCGCTCGACCTTGCAGCGGCCGGTTTCGATCACGAAGTAGAAGTCCCCTTCAGCGCCCTCGCGAATCACCGCGTCGCCTTTCTTGACGTTGATGCGCTCGAAGCGGCGCAACAGCTCGTTGATGTGGGCCGGCGGCAGCCGCGAGAACTCGCCGTATTTGAGGCTGCTTACGCTGAACATGCCGGACATGAGGGTCCAGTTGGCGAGCAGGCTCCCCTCGTCCTCCCGCTTCTTCTGTTTTTCCGAGTGGCCGGCGGATGCGGCTTCGTCCCAAGTCGCCACAACATCGAGAAGGTCGTCGTCAATGCGCATCAGCTCGACGTCGGTGATCGCCTTGACGCTGGTGAAAACTTCGCCCCGCCGCCCCAGCGGATATCGCGACCGCTCGGAACCCGCTACCAGTACTCTCGAAGACCCATCCGGATAGGTAACCATGAGCTCTCCACGCAGGAGATAAACCGCCTGCCCCGCGATCTCGCGCCCGAGAAAAGGATTCGAATTCTTGCTAGCGGTCTCAGTGTGACAGAGACCGACGAGCTCGAGGAGCCTTGCTTCGGGCAGCGAAGCGACGGGTTCAAGAGTCTTCAGCGTCTCGATGCGTACTCTGGTGGCGCTCATCGCGCGATCCTCGCTCCTCAGAACTCGAAAACTTGATTGTTTTGCAGCATGCGCGGCCGGTATTGGCCGGCGTCATCCTCGATTTCCTGCATCGTGAGCTCGATTTCCCCGGGCTTCAGGTGCGTGATATAGATCTCCGCGCTACGTTCGAGTTTTGCGAGCTCCTCGGCAAGCATGCTCGGACAAAGGTGCTTCGAAATGACCGCCAGCTCCCTTTCCCGGTTGCAAAAAGCGGTCTCGATAATCAGATACTTCAGGTTGGAGATTTTGTTGACCGCCGCCCAAAGAGGATCGTTGGTCGTCGTGTCGCCGGTAAACACCAGGCTTTCCCTACCGGAATCGAGGTGATAACCGACTGCAGGCACGACATGATTTGCCGGTAGCGCGGTGAGCTTGCGCTTTTTCAGCTCGATCGTATCACCGACCTGGATCTCGCGGTATCGAAGGAAGGGTTTTTCGGGACTCGGGATCTGCGCGAAATCGGGCCAGATGCTCCAGTTGAAGATGTGATTGCGCAAGGTATCCAGCGTTGCCGGAACAGCCCAAAGGGTGAGCGGTTGGTCGCGCATCCCCCCGACGGTATCGACCATGAACGGAATGCTCGCGACGTGGTCGAGGTGCGAGTGCGTGAGAAAGATGTGATCGATAAGAGACAATTCGGTGAGCGATAGGTCGGCGACCCCCGTCCCGGCGTCGATGAGAATGTCGTTGTCGAGGAGCATCGACGTGGTGCGCAAGTGCCGGCCCCCTATCCCGCCGCTGCAACCCAGGATTCGCAGCTTCATGGAACGGCGTCCGCCGCTATTTCTCGTCGAAAACGGTCACGCCAGCCCATTCGGCTGGCGGCGGGTTTCTGCGCTTTACGGCGACTTGCCTCGCGTACAGCTCGTAGAGGGCGCACCCGGGGTTCATGCGCTGCAGGTTGAGGAGGTTGACTTCCACCTGATCCCAGTGGCGGGAACGGTAAGACCTTATCGTCTGGTGCCAGAGCCTGAGCTCGTCCAGAACCTTTTTCTCGACCTCGGACTCGAGTCCCATTGGCTCGTAGATCGTAATTGCCTCGTCCTTGCCTTTCACCTTGATCTTGTCGATCTCCCTGAAAACCACGTCCTTCACGAGCGTCCGGGTTGTTTCCCCGACGAGTACCCCCACGCCGTAGTACTTGGTGCGTCCTTCGAGCCGGGAAGCGACGTTTACGGCGTCTCCCATGGCGGTGTACGCCTTGCGTTGTCTCGATCCCATGTCCCCAACCCGGACGTTTCCGGTGTTGACGCCGACGCCGATCTTCAGGGTCGGCCAGCCGCGCGCGGTGAATTTCTCATTCAATGCGTGGCATTCGCGCAGCATTTCTAGGGCCGCAAGTACCCCGTTGCGCGGGTGACTCTTGTCTTCCACCGGAGCATTCCAGAAAGCCATGATCGCGTCGCCGATGTACTTGTCGAGCGTGCCGCGGTACTTGCCCCGGATGATATTGCTCATGTCCGTGAGGTACTCGTTGATGTATTCGCGCAAGTGCTCGGGACTCAGCGCTTCCGATATGCTGGTGAAGCCGCGCACATCGGAAAATAGTATCGTGAGATCGGTACTCTTCGGCGCCATGGTGTACTGCTCCGGGTCTTCCGCCATGATGCCGACGAGCTCGGGAGGCACGTATTGACCGAAAAGCTCGGCAAACTGGCGCTTCGAGCGCGTCTCGACGAAGTACCCGTACGCCATGTTGACCGTGTACAAGGTCACTGTCATAAGCACCGAGGCGGCAAGCGGCAGCACCAAGTCCGCATAGGACCACAACCACAAGTCGAGCAGCGTGATGAGCGCCATCCCGGTCACCGTGACGGCGGTGGCCCAAAGCGGGGCCAGCATCGGGATGAGCAAGGTGAGCACGATACCGCCGACGACGAGCAGCAACAGCTCCGCTCCGAGCATGTAAGGCGGTTTGTGCTTCAGCTTGCCGTCGAGTATCCCGGCGATGAGGTTGGCGTGAATCTCGACCCCAGGATAGACGTTGCCTTCCTTCCTGACCCCAGGGGCCGCCTCGCGCTCCCCCACCGGGGCCGAGCGAAGATCGTACAGACCCGGGGCAGAAGCACCGATCAAGGCGATCTTGCCCTTCAGCATTTCGGCAGGCACATTGTCCGACCATATATCGGCAAACGAAACGTAGGGAAAGCTGCCCCTTGGACCGCGATAAGGGATCAGCGTGGTGACTTCATCGTCCACCGGGATTCTGAGGGGCCCGACTCCAAGCCACTCCAAACCGGTGTAGGTCTTGGAGATGAAACGCTCGGGTGTGGTCCCCGGGATGACATCGGGCAAGGTAACCGTACCGGTCTTGTTGCGAGCTGCTTCCTTCATGCCGAGATACAGGCGCACTACCGCCAGCGACAGGGCTTCGTAGTAGCTGCCGTTGCGTTGCGGGTATTGCGCGAGCATCGGCACACGCCGCGACACACCATCATCGTCCACGCGTGAGTTGAAATGCCCGGCGTTGGCTATTTTGGCAAACTCGGGCAAGTTGGCGCCGTAGCCTTTCCACTCGAAGAAGTCGATTTTCCTGCCGGCAAACGTGCCGGGCGGGAAAATAGGCTCCGGAAGAGATCCGTTTTCCACCGCATTTTCGTCGCTATTGAAGTAGTAGCCGAGAACCACCGGACGGCCGCGGAGAAAATTCGAGAATTTCGCGTCGTAGTCGAGCTCCCGGCGCAATTCCTTCAGGGCCGACTGGTACGGCCCTACGTCCTTCAGCCGGGTGCCGGCCAGCTTCTCGAGCACCGGAAGGCCTGAGCTCTCGTCGGGCTCGGCAAATACGACGTCTAGGCCGACTATCAGTACGCCGTACTTGTCAAAGAGCTTTTGCAGCAACGCAACGATCTTGTCGCGGCTCCAGGGCCAGCGACCGAGCGCCCGTGAATCCAGGCTGCGCTCGTCGATGTCGAGGATGACGATACGGTCATCAGGTGTGCCCGGCATGGTCAGCCGGAGCCGGTAGTCGTAGATGATGAGGTCGAGCTGGTTGATGAAGCCGATGCGGTAGCTCTTGTAGGCATTTCCCACGACGTGGCCCGCGAATACCAGAACTACCAGCAGGCCGAGCGCGATCCGGACGATGTGCTGCTTCAGTATTCCTCCCGGGATCGTCTCTTCTGAAGACCGGAGGGTCAGGTCTTGAGGAAGAATTCCATCTTCACCCCGGCAAGTTCGATCACGTCATGGTCGTTCAAAGAGTGCGCCTGGGCGTCGAGCGTCTTGCCGTTCACGACCGGAAAGCTAGCCCCCTCTACATGGGTGATGAAAAAGCCCTGGGGCCGGCGCGTGATGACGGCCACTTGGACGCCGGGTTTGCCGAGTGTCGTGAGCGGCTTGGTGAGATCGAGCTCCTTGCCGGCGTTGGCCCCGGAGAGAAGCTGCAACGCCGCATTCTTTTGAGGCGCGGCTGCCGGTTTGGGGGGCGGCGCGACCGGTGCGGCAGTCGCACTTTGGCCTGCGACGGTGTCGCTGAAATTTTTTGCGCCTACGGCAGCCGCTACCGCCACAGGGGCCGCAGCTGCAGGGCCGGCAGGCGCGGAGGCGGCAGGCGCCGCGGTAGCCGGCTTCACCGACCCGGGGCGGAGCACCATCGTCTTTTCGAAATCCGCCGCCTTGGCTTGCCCCGCCACGGCTTCGTTCACATACCTCAGCTTGTACTTTCCAAGCTCGATGATGTCGTTGTTCTGCAGGAAGTGCTTCTTGATCGGCTGTCCGTTGACCACGGTGCCGTTGGTGCTACCGAGATCCTCGAGAAACGAGTCCTGCAGGATGGTGACGATGACGGCATGTTCCCCGCTCACTGCCAGGTTGTCGATCTGGATGTCGTTGTGCGGCTTGCGGCCGATCGTGGTACGTTCCTTGGTCAGAGCAATCTCCTTGAGGACCAGGCCGTCCATACTGAGTATCAGCTTCGCCATAGCAGTTCCCTCTGCTCGACTATTTCAAGCTATTTGAACCAGCTCATCATCTTGCCCACGATGCTGCGCGATGCGGGGTAGTCCCGCAGCACCCGGACCAGAATTACCGAAATGTTGTCTCGGCCCCCGTTGTCATTGGCCGTTTGCACCAAGTGCTGCGCACACAGTTTCAAGTTGGAGCTGAGCGTCTGCAGCGCGAGGCCGATGTCGTCGTCGCTCACCATATCACAAAGGCCGTCGGAACAGAGCAGATAAATGTCTTCCGGTTGCGTCTCGTAGTCGTGGATCTCGGCTTCGACGATCGGATCGATACCGAGCGCACGCGTAACCAAATTCTTGTTCTGGGACTGCCGGGCTTGTTGCGGTGTGATCACGCCGCTGTCGATCTGCTCCTGAAGAAGCGAATGATCTTTGGTCACCTGCCGGAGCTCGCCGCCGCGCAGCCGGTACAGTCGCGAATCCCCGATGTGCGCGACGGTCATCTTGTTGTCGTAGAACAGGGCGACGACCAAGGTCGTCCCCATGCCGGCATATTGAGGCTGGCTCTGTGCGGCCTGGTAGATCGACGTGTTTGCCTTGGCGATCTGTTCGTGCAACAGCCGATGCGCGACGAGCTGGCCGCTCTGTGCGTCGATCTCGTATGGAACTCTCCTCTCCAGCAGCTGCTGCAGCTCCGTAATGATCACCGTCGTGGCCATGCCGCTTGCCACCTCGCCCGCGTTGTATCCGCCCATGCCGTCGGCCAGCACGACGAGGCCTTGGTCCCCATCCGAAGCGATCGAGTCCTCATTATGGGACCTGACCATTCCGGGATCGGTACAACTCGCGACTTCAAGCGCTCCCGACAAAGTCATGATGCTCCAAGGAAGCTCACAGGCTGATGTCGACCCCGGTGCCGATCACCGCAGCGGAAGGACCACCCACAGTCCTTCGCAACGCGCCCGCGAATTCTTCGCCCGTCTGGTAACGTTCGCCTGCGTCCTTGGCCATCGCCCTGTCGAGGAAGGCGACCAGGGCCGGCGGCAGGGACGGGTGCAATTGCAGGATATCCGGCGCATGTTCATTCGCGATCCGGTACATGAGTTGCGCCATCGAATCTCCCTCGAACGGTAGTTTGCCGCAAATAAGCTGATACAGGCTTACCGCCAGCGAGAACAGATCGCTGCGCCCGTCGATCTTCTGCCCCTGGAGCTGTTCCGGCGACATATAGGACGGCGTACCGAACACCATTCCGGTTTTGGTCTTGGACGAATCCGTGATGCGGGCAATTCCGAAATCGGTCACCTTGACGGTGTCGCTATCAGGCTCGTACATGACGTTCGCGGGCTTCACATCCCTGTGCACCACGTTCTGCCTGTGCGCGTAGCCGAGCGCGTCGGCCACCCTCGCCACGATCGAGACGACCTTGTCGGTCGAGAGGGTGCTGCCAACTTTGGTGAACGGCACCAGATCTTGGCCCTTCAGGAGTTCCATCGCGATGTAGCACAGATCGTGCTCTTCGCCCGCGTCGAAGATGGTCACGATGTTCGGGTGGCTCAAACGCCCTGCGGTCTCGGCTTCGCGGAAGAACCGCTCCTTCACCTCGGCGAGCTCGTCCGCCTCGAATTGCTGGGAGAGCGCCAAGGTCTTGATCGCCACGACGCGTCCGATTTTCGGATCTTTGCCGAGATACACGACACCCATGGCGCCCTTGCCGAGCTCCTTCTCCACTCGATAGCGGCCGAGCATCGGCTTCTCGGCGCCTCCCCCGAGCGCGAGGGTCCCGCCGGGGTGAGTCTGCGCGCCACCCAGAATGAGGGTTTCCGACATCTGCCTGGCGCGCGACAACCTCGCTTGGAGATCGCGGAACTTCGGGTTGTAGTCGGCCATGTAGCTGAATGCGGCTTCGGCCTTGTTGAACTGGCGCTTGCGCTCGAAGTCGAGCGCGAGGTTGTAGAGGTTATCCATGAGGGTGTCGTCCAACGGCACCTTGCGGAAGTAATCGAAAGCCATGTCGAGCTGGCCCTGCCCCTGGAAGGCGAGGCCGAGCATGCGTGCGTTAGCCGCCGACTGAGCGTCGGATGCCTCCTTCCCGCGCTCGGTGACGACGAAGCGCTTGGTCACGAGCAACACGTGACCGATGACCAGCAGGGCGAGCGGCAGCATGAATTGCAGCCACATGCCTTGGCCGGTCATGAGTACGAAATGCGTGGCGACCAGAACCGCAACGATGCCGGCGCTGAACACGGCACCGAGGCCGGCGGAAAGTCGCGGCAGCAACGCGATCAGATAGACCGCCACCAGGAGATAAACCGCCCTCTCGACGACCCAGCCCCAGGTAGGCGCGACGAAAAAATGCCCCTGCAGGAGGGACGAGACCGTATGCGCCTGAAGCTCGACGGCCGGCATAGCCGGACTCACCGGCGTCACGAATATGCTGCCGACCCCGGCAGCGGTCGGTCCGATCAGCACGATCTTGTCGCGGTACTTTTCCAGCGGGATCTTGCCGCTCGCCACGTCGTAGAACGAGTCCTCCTGAATGGCCGACCTGCCGTCCCGGTCCTTGTAGAAATACGTGAACATCTGCATCGTCGGATCCGCGCTCACCCGGAAATTGCCGATCTGCAGCGCTTCACCAGGACGGATCTTGATGTCCTTGGCAGTCAGATTGAGGCTTCTTGCGACGATCATGACCGCGAGCGACGGGTAGTATTCATCGTAATAGGTGACGGCGAGCGCTTCGGTGCGGATCGCTCCGTCCACGTCGGGGACCGAGTTCAAATGCCCCACTGCGGCCGCGGCGGCGCCCAGACTGTCTACGATCGGGACTTCGACGGCGCTGGTGAAGAGCGGAAGATCGCCGCTGCCGCCCTGGATCGAGAGCGCGTTCTTGCGCACGAATTCGGGAAGGGGCTTGTCGGGCTTGCCACGCGGCTCGCCGAACGTGAACAGCAGCGGCAGCACCACGTTGCCCGCCTTGGCGAAACTCTCGGCGAGCTTCCTGTCGGTGTTGAGTGCGCTCTCGGCCTCCCGCAGCGTCGCGCCGATTTGAAGCAGCTCAGGCGATACGCCGCGGGGCGGCTCGCTCGGATCTGCGCTCACCGGCACCAGCCGCTGGTAGGCCTCGAGAAGCCTGTTGACGTAGGCCAGGCCCGGATCGAGCTGCGGCTCGGAGAAAAAAACCGTGTAGCCGATGACTTTGGCCTTCGCGTCCGCGAGGCGTTCGATCATCTTTGCATGGATCTCGCGCGACCACGGCCAGCGACCGATATTGTCGATGCTGCGCTTGTCGATCGCGATCACGGAAATCTTGTCGGACGGGGTTCGCGCCGAAGCTCGGACGCCCCAATCGTAAGCGAAGCGCTCAAGGGCCTCGATCAACTGGGTCCCGCCGGTCGCGAGCATCACGAGCGATACCCCCAGACACAGAAACCAGTCTTCTTTCCAGAAGCCCGCTTTGGTCATGGCCTCTCCCGTTTGTTTTTATTGTTGTTCAACGAGGGAGGCGCTCCGAGTGCTCGCATTTTACGCCAACCACCTCTCACCCATGAAGAGCAGCAAGTTACTGAATAAACAATGCCCTAGGGGGCATTTTTACAGTGAAAAGTGGAGGCAGTCAAATTTCCCTTCGGCAGCGACAGCCGCGAAGGAGAACGCGACGAACCGTCGTGCCGGCCGAGCCGGCCGTCGCGCCGGTGCGAATCAGCTCCCGAGCACGGTGCCCGGAGTGAGGCCGTTCTGGGCTACGAGCTCGGCCGCGGATACTTTCTTGCCGTCTTCGTGCTTTGCCTTGAGGACTTCGATTCGTCCTCCCTGAGCGGTCACGAAGAAACTCGCCGCGCCGATCTCGGAGATCTCGCCGATCTTGCCCTTGACCGCGCCGAAAGTGCGGAACAGATGCTTGCGGCTGTCGAAGATCTGCAGTTTCTTCCCGCTCAGCGTGGTCCAGGCGCCCGGCGCCGGATTGCACCCGCGTATCAGGTTGTAGGTGAACTCGACGTGGCTCGCCCAGTTGATTTTTGCCTCGGCGGCGCGGCACCAGCCTTCGTAGCTCGCGCGGGTCTCGTCTTGCACCGTCTCGCGATGCTTACCGGCCATGACCAAATCCGCAGCCTCGATCATGGCGGCGACCCCCATCGGGAACAGGCGATCGAAATAGACGCTGCCGAGCGTGTCATCCGGGCCGAGCGGCGTTTCCTTCTGCAGGATCACGGGGCCCTCGTCCAGACCATCGGTCGGGCGGAAGATGGACAATCCGGTCTTGGAGTCGCCGCGGATAATCGGCCAGTTGATCGAACTTGGCCCGCGGTATTTCGGCAGGAGCGATGGGTGGTACTGGATCGTGCCCCTCTTCGGGATCTTCACGAACTCCTGCGGCGCGAACTGCAGCACGAAGGCCATGATGCCGATGTCGGCGTTGAGCGCGCGCATCGCGTCGAGCGCTTCCTTGTTGCGCAGCGACTGGAACTGGAGGATCTTGAGGCCCTTTTCCAGCGCCGCGGCCTTGAGCGGATCGGCCTTCGCGCCCTCCTTCTCCGGCGCGCAGAAGACGCCGGCGACCTCGTCGCCGCGTGCGAGAAACGCCTCAAGAACGGCTTTGCCGAAGTCCTGCTGTCCGACGATCGCGATTCTCATCAAGCAGCCTTCTTCGGCGGCACCGAGAACGCGCCAGCGCTCCTCAGGGAATTGATCCGCGCCTGATCGTAGCCGAGGACTTCCTTAAGGACCTCGTCGGTGTGCTCGCCCAGCGTCGGGCTGCGCCTGATCACCGCGGGCGACGCCGAGAGCTTGATCGGCATGCCGACGTTCCACCACTTGCCGCGCTGTGGATGGTCGAGCTCGACCCACATGTCGCGGCCATGGACGTGCTCGTCGTTCGCGAGGTCCTGCGTGCTCATGATCGGGCCGCAGGGCACGTCGAGCGGATTCAGGATCGCCATGAGCTCGCGCTTGGTGTGCTTCTCGGCGAACTTGTTGATCAGCGTCCACATCAGCTGCTGGTTCTTGCGCCGCTCGCCGATGGCGGCGAAACGCGCGTCGGTGGCGAGGTCCGGGATGCCGAGGTCAGGCCCGATGCGCTTCGCGAGCGGCTCCCAGACCGCTTCCTGCACGACGATGTAGAGCCAGTCGTTCGCCCCGTGCGGCCTGCAGTGGATGGCGTTGCCGAGCTGCCCGCCGCCCGAGTCGTTGCCGGCGCGCGGCACCTCGCCCATGCCCTTGTAGGTCGGGACCGAGTATTCGGGCATGTCGCCGCGCAAGAGGCGCTGGTGGTCGCGGAATTTCACGCGGCACAGGTTCATGACGCCGTCCATCATCGCCACCTCGACGTACTGGCCTTTGCCCGTGCGGTCGGCCTGCCTGAGCGCGGCCAGCAGGCCGATGGCGAGGTGCAGGCCCGTGCCCGAATCGCCGATCTGCGCGCCGGTGACGAAGGGCGGGCCGTCGGGCACTCCGGTCGTGCTCATCGCGCCGCCCATCGCCTGCGCCACGTTTTCGTAGGCCTTGAAGTCGGCGTAGGGGCCGCTCGAGCCGAAGCCCTTGATCGAGCCCATCACGATCTTGGGATTGAGCTCGTGGATCTTCTCCCAGGTGAAGCCGAAGCGGTCGAGTACACCCGGGCCGAAATTCTCCATGATGATGTCGCACTTCTTCAGGAGATCGACGAACACCTGCTTGCCCTGCTCGCTCTTCATGTTCACGGTGATCGAGCGCTTGTTGCAGTTGAGCATCGTGAAGTAGAGCGAGTCGGCGTTGGGCACGTCGCGCAGCTGGCCGCGCGTCGCGTCGCCCTGCGGATTCTCGAACTTGATCACGTCCGCACCCATCCAGGCGAGCAGCTGCGAGCACGTCGGCCCCGCCTGCACATGGGTCATGTCGAGGATGCGCACGCCTTTCAGAGCTTCCATTGGGTCTCCTATACCTCTGCGCCTATTTCTTTTTTGCGCTCGGGTTCAGGCTGGTGATACGACCGCTTTCGGTGCCGGCGCTCTCATCGATGACCGCATTGATGAGCGTGGGCCTGCGCGAGCGGATGGCTTCCTCCATCGCGCGGCGCAATTCGGCCGGGGTCGTGGCGTGCACGCCCACGCCGCCGAAGGCCTCGATCAGCTTGTCGTAGCGCGCGCCCTTGACGAACACGGTGGGTGCCACGTCGGGGCCGCCGGTCGGATTGACGTCGGTACCGCGGTAGACGCCGTTGTTGTTGAAGATCACCGCGCACACCGGCAGGTTGTAGCGGCAGATCGTCTCGAGCTCCATGCCGGAGAAGCCGAAGGCGCTGTCGCCCTCGATCGCGATCACCTGCTGCTTCGTGACCACGGCGGCGGCGACGCAGTAACCCATGCCGACCCCCATGATGCCCCAGGTGCCGACGTCGATGCGCTTCCGAGGCTTGTACATGTCGACGATGCTGCGCGTGAAGTCGAGCGCGTTGGCGCCCTCGTTGACGAACATTGCATCCGGGTTCGCCTTGACGATGTCGCGCACCACGGCGAGCGCGCTGTGAAAGTTCATCGGCGAGGGGTTCTTCGCCAGCGTCTCGGACATCTTCGCGACGTTAGTCCTCTTCTTCTCGTTGATCGCGTTCAGCCACTCCGCCGGCGGCTTCGCCCAACCGGATTCGATTTCGGACAGGAAAGCCGAGACACAGGAGCCGATATCGCCCACCACCGGCGCGTCGATGCGGACGTTGCTGTCCATCTCCTGCGGCGAGATGTCGACCTGGATGAACTTCTGGCCGCCCCAGTCCTTGTGGCCCTTGCCGCCCCAGGTCTTGCCCTTGCCGTGCGCGAGCAGCCAGTTCAGGCGCGCGCCAATCAGCATCACCACGTCCGCCTCGGGAAGCACGAAGGAACGGGCGGCGGAGGCGCACTGCTCGTGCGTATCGGGCAGCAGGCCCTTCGCCATCGACATAGGCAGATAGGGAACGCCGGTCTTCTCGACGAGCGCACGGATGTCGGCATCGGCCTGCGAATAGGCCGCGCCCTTGCCGAGGATTATCAGCGGCTTCTTCGCGCTCCTGAGCAGGTCCAGCGCGCGCTTCACCGCCTCAGGCGCCGGGATCTGCCGCGGCGCGGAGTCCACCACCTTGATCAACGAGCTCTTGCCGGCCGCGGCGTCGATGCTCTGCGCGAAGAGCTTGGCGGGCAGGTCGAGATAGACGCCACCCGGGCGGCCCGACACGGCGGCACGGATGGCGCGCGCGATGCCCACGCCGATGTCCTCGGCGTGCAGCACGCGGAAGGCGGCCTTCGCGACCGGCTTTGCGACGGCGAGCTGGTCCATCTCCTCGTAGTCGCCCTGTTGGAGATCCACGATCTCGCGCTCGGAGGAGCCCGAGATGAGGATCATCGGAAAACAGTTGACCGTGGCGTGAGCGAGCGCGTTCAGCCCGTTGAGGAACCCCGGCGCGGATACCGTGAGGCAGATGCCCGGCTTCCGCGTCAGGAAGCCGGCGATCGACGCCGCATAGCCCGCGTTCTGCTCGTGGCGGAACGAAAGCACGCGCATGCCCGCGGCCTGCGCGCGGCGCGTCAGGTCGGTGATCGGGATGCCGGGCAGGCCGTAGATCGTGTCGAGGCCATTGAGCTTGAGGGCATCGATGACCAGCTGGAAACCATCGGTCATCTCTTGCGATTGCGCATTGGCGACGACCTGACCGGTCGCGACTTGCGGCTCGACTGTTCCCATGATGGTCTCCTTGCGTGCAGTGCCCGGCCGGATAAGCACCGGGGTCGATTCGAACCCAAAGTCTAGGATTGTTAAGGACCTTTCCACCTTGACTGCGATCAATAATTCCCGCTTAATTGAGCCCTTTCGCGGCAGGTCCTGCCCGTGTCGGCGATCGTCAATCACCCGCAGGTCAACACCATCCGGCTGCAGCTCAAGCAGAACCTGATCCTGCGCGAAATGCCCGCGTCCGCCTGGAACGATCTGGAGCCGCTGCTGGAGGTCTCAGAGTACAGGAAGGGCGAGCCGCTGGTGCGCCAGGGCAGCACGAGCATGGAGCAGTTCTTCATCCTGGACGGGATCCTGAAGCGCGTCGTGAGCAATCCTCAGGGAAAGGAGATGATACTGCGCTTCGCGGCCGAGACCGACATGGACACCTCCTACGCCGCGTGGCGGATGAAGACCCCCATCCCCTACAGCATCGCGGCGGTCACCAAGGTCCGCGTGGCGCGCCTGTCCATGCCGCACTGGGTCGAGTTCCTCGAACGCCACATCGACATGAAGCTGCGCTTCGAATACGAGGTCATGCGGCTGATGTCCGAGGTGATGGCGCACACGATCACGCTTCATCTGCTCGACGCCCCCGGGCGCCTTGCGCGTTTCATGCGCAAGCACCAGGACCTGGTCGGCCGCATACCCAAGAAAGAGCTGGCGTCCTATCTAAATCTCACCCCGGAGACGCTCTCCCGCCTCAGGCAACGAGTCGCCTGAGCGGCACCCGGAGGGTCCGCTCAAGTGCGCGTAAATCTCAGAGGCGCGCCTGCCCCTTGCATGGTTTTGTCGAGTAACTTGACACAGGCGTAGAGCGCCTTGATCGACGGAGTCGGGACTCCGGTCAATTCGCCGAGCTCCGCGACCGCCCCGACCAGGGCATCGGTCTCCAATTCCCGTCCGGCCTCGACGTCTTGAAGCATGGACATCTTGTGTTGACCCAGCTTTTCGGCGCCAGAGATCCTGCGTTCGATGGGCAGCCGGATGCTGGCGCCTAGGGCTTCGGCCACCGCTTGCGCCTCCCGCATCATGTCGCTGATCAGATTTCTGGTCAGGGAATACCGGCACATATCGATGACCGTCGCGTGAGCCAGGGCGCTGATCGGATTGAACGCCACGTTACCGAGAAGCTTCAACCATACTTCCCCGCGCGTGTCGGTCAAAACAGGCGACTTGAAGCCAGCGTCGATCAGCAGCTGGGATACCTTCTGCACTCGCTCAGTCACCCGGTTGTCGAGCTCGCCCACCGGGAAGCGGTTGCCTTCATGGTGATGAATCACGCCCGGCGCCGTCACTTCCGCGGCTGGATACACGACACTGTGGATGACTCTCCTCGACTCGATATGCCGGGCGATGGAGCCTCCCGGATCGACCGTTTGCAGCGCGTGGCCCTCGTGACGCCCGCCTACGCCGTGGAAGTACCACCACGGAATGCCGTTTTGCAGCGTCAGGACGGTCGTGAGTTCGTGGAACAGCCGCGGGATCTCAGCGGCGACCGCCGGGATCTGGTGCGCTTTCAGAGCGACGATGACCAGATCGTGCTGTCCTGCATCCGCAAAGCTGCTGGTGCCCGGCAGATGCGCGGTATGCTCTGCGCCGTCCCGATACACGAGGCGGAGGCCGTGTTTCCGGATCGCATCCAGGTGCGATCCGCGAGCTATGATCGTCACGTCGTGACCGGCGGCTGCCAGCTCCACTGCCAAATAGCCGCCGATCGCTCCTGCACCTACTACGCAGATTCTCATGCGAACCCGCCCACTGTCCGTATCGGCTTTGCAAGGGCGCTATGACTTTCTCGCGACCGGCGCGGTTCTTGCAGTCGACACAGTGTTACGAAGGACGCGTCCTGCAGGAATTGATTTCGATCAACAGTACGAAGAAATCTGCGCGGTGCTGCCGACTGACACCCTCAAGTACCCCGGAGCGGATTTCGAATCGGCTAGGTGACCTTCTCCATGAACTTGTGGCGAATCGGCTTGAGAACAAACCAGGCCATGAGCGCGGCAACGGCATTCATGGCGCTCGCCACGACGAAGACGCTGGTCCAGCTGCCGGTCGCAGACGCCAGAACATTGCCAAAGGGCACCAACAGCGATGCCGTTCCCTTCGCCGTGTAAAGCATCCCCGCGTTCGTCGTCGCGTACTCGGTACCAAAGGCATCGGCCGAGGTGGAGGGAAACAGGCTGTAGATCTCGCCCCAGGCGAAAAACACCAACCCTGTGAGCAGAACGAAGGTGACCGGGTCGCGTCCGAACATGCTCAGGGCCATGATCCCGATCGCCTCGAGCGCGAAGGCTATCAGCATGGTCAATTCGCGGCCGATGTTGTCCGAAACCCAGCCGAAGAACGGCCGCGTGATGCCGTTGAGAATCCGGTCGATCGCGAGCGCGAAGGTAAGCGCTGGAAGCGTGATTCCGACCAGACTCACAGGAATTTCCGCGATCTTGAAGTCCTTGGCGATCGGCGCGAGCTGGGCGGTGGCCATCAGGCCGCCGGCGCCGACCAGGACGAACATGACGTACATGACCCAGAACGTGGGCTGCTTTAGGACTTCCATCGGCCGGAATTGGCGGCGCGTCTGCAGAACTTTCTTCGACTCAGGAACCTCGCCTTTCTTCGGCGCGGCCAATATCAGGGACAGCACCACCACGATGACGCCTTGGCCGACGCCAAAATACAGGAACGTCGATTCGTAGCCGCTGGACTTGATCATCGCCGCTATCGGGACGATGGTCAGCGCGGACCCGGCGCCGAATCCCGCCGCCGTCAGTCCTGCGGCGAGTCCGCGCCGATCCGGAAACCACTTCAGGGCGTTGCCGACGCACGTCCCGTATACCGCCCCGGCCCCGAGACCGCCTACCGCCGCCGCGACGTACAGGAACATGAGCGAATCGGCATAAGCGTTCATCGCCCAGGCGATGCCGCAAAGAATGCCTCCGACCAGAACGACGAGCCGTGGGCCGAAGCGGTCGACCAGGTACCCTTCCACGGGAACCAGCCAGGTTTCCAGCAGAACGAACACGGAAAACGCGACCTGAATCGCGGCGCGCCCCCAGTGATATTTCGCGTCGATCGGATTGACGAAAAGAGTCCACCCGTATTGCAGGTTGGCGATCATCGCCATGCAGACGATGCCGATCACCAATTGCACCCACCGGTACGTCGGTCTAGCGGTAACCCCCAGCACTTCCTGTGCAACTGAGCTCATCTGCTCCTCCTCGACCAAACGATTTTCCCGACCCGGGCCGGCCGAACTCAATTCCGCTACGCGCGAGGCAGTATATTCGAACGATCAGCCGACAGTCAAAGCAATCGTGCCCGATTTCGCCTCCGATGAAGAGAGCGGAGGCATCAGATATTTTCGTTCTCTGGAATCGACGGCTTGCGCCTTGCGAGCCACTTGCCGATCCCCACCACCAGAACCGCGCCGATCAAACCGGCCATCGACAGCTCGAACTTGTGACCGAAGCCCGTAAAGAGCTCGACGTCAATCATCCACCGGGCTTGGGCCCTGAACCACCCGATCACGACCGGGTCGGTCACCAGCATCTCGCCCGATACATAGCCGATCAGCGCGGCCCCGACCGTGACGATCACCGGATAGGTCTCCATGATCTTCATCAGCATGGTCGCGCCGAAAACCACCAGCGGAATGCTGATCACTAGGCCGAGCACCAGCAGCGAGATGCTGCCCTTTGCCACCGCGGCCACCGCGATGACATTGTCCAGGCTCATCACCAGGTCCGCGATCAGGATGGTCTTGATTGCCGCCAGCAGGTTCGAGCTCGACTTGACGCCGTCGCCGCCGCCATCCTCCGGAACCAGCAGCTTCACCGCGATCCAGAACAGGAGCGCGCCGCCCAGGAGCTTGAGGTAGGAAAGCTTCAGCAACTCGACCGCGACGATGGTGAGCACGATGCGCAACACCACCGCCGCACCCGCACCCCAGATGATCGCCTTGTTCTGCTGGTGCCTCGGCAACGAGCGCGCGGCGAGCGCGATCACGACGGCGTTGTCGCCGGACAGGATGATGTTGACCCAGATGATGGCTCCGAGGCCGAGCCAGAACTGCGACGTCAGAAGCTCTTGCATTTGGCGGTGTCCTCCCTTTGGCCCCGCTGCCCGCGTCGTTCAGAACAGTCCGACGACTTTCCCGTCGACGAGGTCGATCTTGACCGCCGAAGGCACCTTGGGGAGCCCCGGCATCGTCATGATATCCCCGCAGATCATCACGATGAACTCGGCGCCCGCCGCCAGCCGCACTTCGCGCACGTTGACGACGTGGTTCGAGGGCGCCGCACGCAGCTGCGCATCGGTCGAGAAGGAATACTGGGTCTTCGCCACGCACACCGGATAGCGCCCGTACCCGTCGTCCTGGAGCTTCTTGATCTGGGCCCGCACCTTGCCGTCCGCGGTCACTTCGCTCGCGCGGTAGATCTTCTTCGCGATCTTGTTGATCTTCTCCCAGAGCGTATCCTCGTCCTCGTACACGAACCGGAAGTTGCCTTTGCTCTCGCAGAGCTCGACCGCGATGCGCGCGAGCTCCGCTGCGCCCTTGCCGCCGTCGCCCCAATGCGTCGCGAGCACGACTTTGGCGCCGAGCTTCGCGATCCGCGACTTGAGCAGATCGAGCTCTCCCTGGGTGTCGTGATTGAAACGGTTGATCGAGACCACGCAGGGAATACCGTAGTTCTTCTGCACGTTCTCGACGTGGCGCTCCAGGTTGGTGAGGCCTTTTTCCAGCGCCTGCAGGTTCTCCTGCGTGATGGTCTTGAGGTCGGCGCCGCCGTGGTATTTAATTGCGCGAACCGTCGCCACGATCACGGCGGCAGAGGGCCGCAAGCCCGATTTGCGGCACTTGATGTCGACGAACTTCTCCGCGCCGAGGTCCGCGCCGAAGCCGGCTTCGGTGACCACGTAATCCGCGAGCTTCATCGCCGAGCTCGTCGCGATCACGGAGTTGCAGCCGTGCGCGATGTTGGCGAACGGGCCGCCGTGGATGAAGGCGGGATTGTTCTCGAGCGTCTGCACGAGGTTCGGCTTGATCGCGTCCTTCAAGAGCACGGTCATCGCGCCGTGGGCCTGCAGATCGCGGGCGAGCACCGGCTTCAGCTCGCGCGTGTAGCCGATCACGATCTTGCCGAGGCGCTCCTTGAGATCGTCGAGCGAGGTGGACAAGCAGAAGATCGCCATGACCTCGGAGGCGACCACGATGTCGAATCCGTCCTGGCGCGGATAGCCGTTGCCCGGGCCGCCGAGGCTCACTGTGATGTCGCGCAGGGCGCGGTCGTTCATGTCCACCACTCGCCTCCACGCGATGCGCCGCACGTCGATTCCCAATTCGTTCCCGTGATGGATGTGGTTGTCGAGCATCGCCGCGAGCAGGTTGTTCGCGAGCGCGATGGCGTTGAAGTCGCCGGTGAAGTGCAGGTTGATGTCCTCCATGGGCACGACCTGCGCGTAGCCGCCGCCGGCGGCGCCGCCTTTCATGCCGAACACCGGCCCGAGGGAAGGCTCGCGCAGGCAGATCATCGCTTTCTTGCCGATGTGATTGAGCGCATCGCCCAACCCCACGGTGGTGGTCGTCTTGCCCTCGCCCGCGGGCGTGGGCGTCATCGCCGTCACCAGGACCAGCTTCGCGTTCGGACGCGTCTTGAGCCCGTCCAGGTATCCGAGCGACACCTTCGCCTTGAAATGCCCGTAGGGCTCGAGGTGCTTTTCGGGAATGCCGAGCTTCGCAAGAGCGATCTTGGAAATGCGCTCGAGCTTGGCTTTCTGTGCGATTTCGATGTCGGAGGCCATCTACGGGTCCTTCTGCTGCGGGACAGCATCGTGTTTGATTTTATGGGCGAGACACTATAAGGGTTGCGCGATTGCGCGAACATTGACGGAAATCAAGATACAGGCGGCGCTGTCCGAAAACAAAAGCCCCGGCCACTCGGGGTTTCGCCCCTCAGATGCCAGTCAGAAACTACGCTTTCGATGCTTACTTCTGCGCGACGGCGAGCAGAACGCCGCCGCCGAAGCTCGAGTGCACCGGCGTCGGCCCGCCTTTCGCGACTTTCACCGCACAGTACTTGAACTCCGGGATCTTCCCGACCGGATCGAGCACGGGGTTCGTGAGCAGATTGGCGGCCGCTTCGTAGTAACAGAACGGGATAAACACCGCGCCAACCGGCGTGCCGTCGTCGGCGCGCGCGTAGAGCGAAATCTTTCCGCGGCGCGATTCCACCGTGACGATATCACCCGGCTTGGCGCCCACCTTGTCAAGGTCGAGCGGATGGAATGACGCCACGGGCTCGGGCTCGATGTGGTCGAGCACGGTCGCGCGGCGCGTCATCGCGCCGGTGTGCCAGTGCTCGAGCTGGCGGCCTGTGATGAGCACCATCGGATAGTGATCGTCCGGGCGCTCCGCCGCCGAGATCAGGTCCGCGGGAACGAACTTGCCGCGGCCCGTGGTCGTAGGGAAATGCGTGACGAATACGACGGGCTCGCCCGGGTCGCCTTCTTTCTCGCACGGATAAGTGACGGAGGACTCGCGCTCGAGGCGCTCCCAGGTGATTCCCGCGATCGAGTCCATGCACTGGCGCATCTCGTCGAACACTTCGCGCGGATGCGTGTAGTTCCAGGGAAGTCCCATGCGCCTGGCGAGCTCGTTGATGAGCCAGAGGTCCTCCTTCGCTTCGCCCGGGGGCTCGATCGCTTTTCTTCCGAGCTGCACCATGCGGTCGGTGTTGGTGACGGTGCCGACCTTTTCCGGCCACGCGGTCGCCGGCAGCACGACGTCGGCGAGATAAGCCGTTTCAGTGAGGAAGATGTCCTGCACCACCATGTGGTCGAGCGCGGCGAGCGCCTCGCGCGCGTGATCGACGTCGGGGTCGGACATCGCCGGGTTCTCGCCCATGATGTACATGGCGCGGATTTCCCTTTTCTTCGCCGCGTGCATGATCTCGACCACGGTCAGGCCGGGTTTCGGATCGAGCTCCATGCCCCACAATTTCTCGAACCGCGCCTTCGCTTCGGGTGTGGCGACGCGCTGGTAATCAGGATAGAACATCGGGATCAATCCGGAGTCCGACGCCCCTTGCACGTTGTTCTGCCCGCGCAGGGGATGCAGGCCCGACCCCGGCTTTCCGATCTGGCCGGTCGCGAGCGCGAGCGCGATCAGGCACCTCGCGTTGTCGGTGCCGTGCACGTGCTGCGAGATCCCCATGCCCCACATGATGATCGAAGCCCTCGACGTCGCGTACAGGCGCGCGACTTCGCGAATCGTCTTTGCGTCGATCCCGCAGACGGGGGCCATCGCTTCCGGGGAAAACTTCTTCACGTTCTCGGCCAGAGCTTCGTACCCCGAAGTGCGATCGCGGATAAATGCCTCGTTCGCGAGGCCCTCCTCGACGATCGTGTGCAGCATCGCGTTGAGCAGCGCGACGTCGGTGTCGGCATTGAACTGCAGGTTGTAGGTCGCGTGGCGCGCGAGGTCGCTGCGGCGCGGATCGGCGACGATCAGCTTTACTCCCGCCTTCGCGGCGTTTTTCATCCAGGTGGCTGCGACGGGGTGATTGACCGTGGGATTCGCGCCGATAAGGAAGATCACTTCCGCCTTCATCACGTCGCGCACCTGGTTCGACACCGCACCGGAGTTGATGCCTTCCATCAGCGCGGCGACCGACGATGCATGGCACAGGCGCGTGCAGTGGTCGACGTTGTTCGAGCCGAAGCCGGTGCGCACCAATTTCTGGAAGAGGTAGGCCTCCTCGTTCGTGCCTTTCGCCGAGCCGAAGCCGGCGAGCGATTTTCTCCCGTACCTGTCGCGGATGTCGCGCAGGCCTTTCGCCGCAAAATCGAGCGCCTCCTCCCAGCTCGCCTCGCGGAACACCTGGGACCAGTTGTCCGGGTCGACGACGAAGTCCTTGTGCTTTTTAATGCCGGGCTTGCGGATCAGCGGCTTCGTCAGACGATGCTTGTGCTGCACGTAGTCGAAGCCGTAGCGCCCCTTCACGCACAGGCGGTTGCTGTTGGCGGGGCCTTCGCGGCCCTGCACCCAGAGGATCTTGTTGCCCGTCACGTTGTAGGTGAGGAGGCAGCCGACGCCGCAATAGGGACAGACCGAGTCCACCGTTTTGTCCGCCTGGATCTTGCCGACTTCGCGCGCAGGCATCAAAGCGCCCGTCGGGCAGGCCTGCACGCACTCGCCGCAAGCGACGCAAGTCGACTCGCCCATGGGATCGTCGAGATCGAAGACGATCTTGGAATGCTCGCCGCGAAACGCGTAGCCGATGACGTCGTTCACCTGCTCCTCGCGGCAGGCGCGCAGGCACCTCGTGCACTGGATGCAGGCATCGAGGTTGACCGCGATCGCCGAGTGGGAGAGATCGGACTTCGGCTGGCGCCGCGCTTCGAAGCGCGGCTTGCCGACTTTCAGGGCTTTCGCCCAATGATCGAGCTCGGAATCGAGCGTGTAGGACTTCTCGGGAATGTCCGAGAGCAGGAGCTCGAGCACCATCTTCTGGCTGGCGACCGAGCGCGGGTTGTCGGTCGTCACTTCCATCCCGTCCTTGGGGTAGCGGCAGCACGAAGGCGCGAGCACGCGCTCGCCCTTGATCTCGACCACGCAGGCGCGGCAGTTGCCGTCCGGCCGCATGCCTTCCTTGTAGCAGAGGCGCGGGATCTCGATGCCGTAATGCCTGGCCGTCTCGATGAGGGTCTCGTCCGAGCGGCCGACGACGGTCTTGCCGTTCAGCTTGAACTCAACCGGCATCGTCGCCGCCTGCGCGGTGCTTATGCGGTCCATCGGTCACCTCTCGCCGTCACGCGACCTCGTTCGGGAAGTATTTCATCACAGAAAGCACCGGGTTGGGGGCGGCCTGCCCCAGCCCGCATATGGATGCGTCCATCATCGCCTGGGAAAGTTCCCTCAGCAGCGGCTGATCCCACTGGGACCTTTCGATCAGTTTCAGCGTCTTCGCCGTGCCCACGCGACAGGGCGTGCACTGGCCGCAGGATTCCTCGGAGAAGAATTTCGTCAGGTTGCGCGCCGCGGCGCTCGCCCGGTCCTTGTCCGAGAGGATCACCACCGCCGCCGAGCCGATGAAGCAGCCGTACTGGTTCAAAGTATCGAAGTCGAGCGGGATATCGCCCATCGCCGCGGGGAGGATCCCGCCCGAGGCTCCGCCGGGAAGATAACCGTAGAACTGGTGGCCTTCCAGCATCCCGCCGCAGTACTCGGCGATCAGCTCCTTCACGGTAATGCCGGCGGGCGCGAGATGCACACCGGGCTTCTTCACGCGGCCGCTCACCGAGAAGGAGCGCAGGCCTTTGCGGCCGTTGCGTCCCTGAGAGGCGAACCAGTCGGCACCTTTTTCAAGGATTTCGCGCACCCAGTGCAGCGTCTCCATGTTGTGCTCCAGGGTCGGCCGGTTGAACAGACCCACCTGCGCGACGTAAGGCGGGCGCAGCCGCGGCATGCCGCGCTTGCCCTCGATCGACTCGATCATCGCCGATTCCTCGCCGCAGATGTAGGCGCCGGCGCCGCGGCGAAGATAGATCGGCGGCAGCCTGCACGGCGGATCCGCCTGCAGCGCCGCGATTTCCTTTTCCAGGATCGCGCGGCAGCCGTGGTACTCATCGCGAAGGTAGACGTAGATCTCCTCGATGCCGACCGCCCAGGCGGCGACGAGCGCGCCCTCGATGAAGCGGTGCGGATCGCGCTCGAGGTACCAGCGGTCCTTGAAGGTGCCGGGCTCGCCTTCGTCGATGTTGATCGCAAGCAGCCGCGGCGCAGGTTCCGCGGCGACCGATTTCCATTTGCGTCCCGCGGGGAAGCCCGCGCCGCCGAGTCCGCGAAGGCCGGAATTCTCCATCACCGCGATTACCTCTTCGCGCTTCTTCGCTCCGTCGACGCAGGCCTTGGCGAGCTCGTAGCCGCCTTTCGCGCGGTACGCGGCGTAATCGACGTACGCAGGATTCACGATCTCCATGTGCGGATGACCGGGCGCGGCATGCTTCACGGCCTTCGCTTTCACCAGCCCTGCAATTTTTTCGACGGTCGCATGCGGCAGGGGGTTCTGGCCCACCACGGCGGCAGGCGCACTCTCGCAACGTCCGATGCAGGGAGCGTGCAGCACGCGCACGTCCTTGCCGAGAATCCCGGGCAGTTTCGCCAGCAGCTCGTGCGAGCCCGCGATGTCGCACGCGATCGAGTCGCACACGCGCACCGTGATCGCGGGCGGCGGGGCCTCACCGTCCTTGATCACGTCGAAATGGTGGTAGAAAGTCGCGACCTCATAGACTTCGGTCATCGCGAGCTTCATCTCCTCGGCCAAGGCGACCAGGTGCGCGGCCGAGAGATGCCCGTAGCGATCCTGGATGCGGTGCAGGTATTCGATCAGCAGGTCGCGCCGCAGCGGCGCGTCTTTCAGGAGGGCGCGTACTTCCTCGCGGGCTTTGGGATCGGCCCTACGCCCCTTGGGCGTGCCGCGCACGCGCGCGCGTTTTGCAGTCGAAGACGCCGAAGAGCCGCGGTCGTTCATCAGCTTATTTTACCGCCGGGGTAGCGGTAAAAGCTTGACAGGCATCAATAATTCGCGGAACGGAAGCAGCCGCGCACCTGCTACTCCGCTAGCTCCGGCGTTTTGCGGGCGGCTTGTCGCTGGGGCTGCGGATCGCCTCGGCCTCACCTCGCCGTGTGTTCCGCATCCGCCTTACATCGCTTCGCTTCCGCACCAAGTGCGCCACATGCGCCGGTACGCGTCCTCCACGTCGCGCGCGAATTGCAGCTCGTCCATGAGCGGTGAGCGCCGCATTCTTTCGCGCAAGGTCCGGCGAAGCTCCGCAATGAGCGCCCGGTCTCCCGCATGCTTGACGGCCAGCCGCACGTAATCTTCCGGGCTCGCAGCTATCCAGTCGCTCAGGCCGACCGTCGCAAGGATGCTTGCGGCGCTCCGCGATACCGACCGGGTTCCCGGAAGCGTGATTACAGGAACCCCCATCCAGAGCGTGTCGCAGGTGGTGGTACCGCCGCTGTACGGAGTCGCATCCAGCGCCAGATCCACGGTATTGAACAAGCGGTGATACTCAGGGAGCGCCAAGCGCGGGAAGATCGCGAGCCGGTCCGCGGCAATTCCCGCGCGCTCGAAGTCCCGGGTCAATCCGTCCCGGACCGGACCTTTCGGGATGCCGGCGAAAACCAATCGCGAATCCGGCAACCGCGTCAAGATCTCGGCCCAAAGGCGGCGGGTCGACTGGGAAAGTTTCAAGGCGTTGTTGAACGACCCGAATGTGATGAATCCGTTGCGTGCAGACGGCGGCGCCTCTGCGCAATCGATCGAAACCATCTGGCGGTAACACCATTGGCTGCGGGGGAGCCGGACCAGTGTCTCGGTATGAGACCGATCGGTCGCGCCTGGCGGGTCCGTGTGTCGGTCGCAAAGACGATACTGGATCCTCGTGAGTCCCGTCGTGTTCAGATACCCCAGCCACGTCACTTGCACCGGTGCCGGTTGCTGAGCAAAAACGACCATCCGAAACGTGCCGCTGTGCCCGGACAAATCGACGAGAATGTCGATTCCATCGCGGTTGATCGTCTCTGCCAGACCGGTATCGGACATGGAAGCCACGTTACGCCAGAGATCCGCGCGCGCACGCACCTTCTCCGTGACCTCATCCGCCTTGGCGCCGGTCGAGTAGCAAAAGACCTCGCAAGCGGAGCGGTCGTGCCGTTCGAACAAGGGGATCGCAAAAAGCGAGACCGGGTGGGAGTAGAAATCGCCTGAAACGTAGCCGACGCGAAGACGTCGCTCCGGATCTCTGGAATTGCCGAACGGCGCGAATCGTCGCGCGACAGTGCTCTCCAGCCGGGCTCCGAAATCCTTGTGACTGGCGAAAAGAGCGTCGCTGGAGATCTCGTCCCAGCAGGTAAGCATGAACAATAAAGTGGACTCGATATCGAACCGCTCCGGGTCGAGCTTTCTCGCCGCCGCGAGGACTTCAACGGCTTCGGGAATGCGGGCCAGGCCCCTGAGAACAAGCCCCAGCAGCCCATACGCCGGGACGAGTCCGGGATCGATCGCGATTGCGCGCCGCAGCGCGGTTTCGGCTTCGGACAGTCTGTCCAGTTTCCACAGCACACCCGCATAGTTGAACAAGGCCCCGGGCCAGTCCGGCCGCTGTTTCAGCGCGCCTTCCAGGGCGCTTACGGCGGCGGTTAGGTCGCCCCGTGATTCGTACAGATTGGACAAGACGACCTGCGCCTCGGGAAACTCCCGCTTGCGATCGAGCGCCGCTCGAATCAGAGGCTCGGCCCGCCCGAGATCCCCGCGCTCGCACAGCACCTTGCCTAGGTTGTAATTGGCGTAGGCATCGCCTCGATCGATCGCAAGAGCCGCTTCATACGATCTGATCGCGGCGTCGATATCGCCGAGAGCTTCCAACCCTACGCCGAGATTGAGATGGGCCTTTGCGTAGCCGGGAGCGACAGCCACGGCCTTGCGGTATTGCTCGCAAGCTTCGCCCAGCTTACCTGAAGACTCCGCGTTATTGCCCTCGGCAATCAGCGCGTCGGCGAGGTCATTCGCGTGAGCCACGTGTGGATTTCATTGCGTCGCGTCCCGGATGGTAGCCGCAATTGTCGCCCCATGCAGCGCGGTTGCTCATCGACCCGCGTCAAGCGGCCACGCACCGCCGGGGTAGCGGTAAAAGCTTGACAGACATCCATGATTCCGTGGAACGGAATCAGGCGCGCACCCGCTGCCTCTGACTAGCTCCGGCGTTTTGCGGGTGGCTTGTCGCTGGGGCTGAACTGCTCCACGCCGTGCTTGGCGTCGGTCTTCGCTTCACGCGCATCCTGGACCATCTTCACCAGCGTCTCGAGATCGTAGCTCGCGAGCAGATGCGGGCGCTCGCGCTCGATGTAGATGCGGATCGCCTCGGCTTCGCTCTTCGCGCCGGCGATGATCTCTGCGAGCGGCTGGCTCGCGCCGTAGAGCATTCCCAGCGCGCGCAGCGCGCCCGCGAGCGCCTCGGCATTCACCGCAGGCTTGTCGGTCGGAGCGTTCGACATGTGCAGCCGCCGCGTTGGGACGCGTCCCGCGTTACGCAACGACTAGATGCTAGGCGCTGCAGGCCCAAAGTCAAGCGGCGCCAGCACGGGGAACACAACCGCGATCCCGGGCGGGTTTCAGCTCCTCACCGGATTCTGTTCGGGCTGCTCTCCACCGCGCGGCGCTGCGCAGCCGGCAGCGCGTCGAGCATCTCCTGCACGTACTCGACGCGGTGCTTCCCGACTTGCAGCGCGAGCGCCGCGGGCCGGCGCTCGAAGCACCAGTCGCAGCGGCCGATGGCGCCGGTGGTGATGAAGCGCTTGCACTCGAAGCAGTGATCCCGCTCAAGAAGGGGGCGGCGCTCCGCATTGCGCCGGTAGACCATCAGCGTGTCGCGCAGGCGCGGCCAGCGCGGGAGATCGACGGCCTCGCCCAGCGTCCAGTTGAGCCGCAGCTCGCGATGAAAGCGCACCGAGCCGGTCGCGCCCTCGTCGGGCTCGCCGATGTAGATGAGCGTGTCGCCGCGGTAGACCCGCAGCACGGAGTAGCTCGCCGCATCGTCGTCGTAAGGCGGCCAGCAGAGCACGAGCGTGCGCTCGCGATGCCGGCGCGCGGCTGTGACCGAAGACAGCTTGTGGACCTTCGTCCAGGGCTCGCGCGCCGCTCGGTGATACCCGTTCTTCGACGAGCGGCCCGGCGGCGCGGCGTCGTAGGCGAGGACGTCGACGCCGCGAGCGCGCAGCAGCGCCGACCAGTACCCCATGCCCGCGCCGCACTCGAGGAGCGGTGCCTGCGCGGCGAGAACCTCGAGGGCCCGCGCATTCGGGATGGCCCAGGAAAAGAGCGACGCGAGCTCGCGGCGCCGTTCGGCGAGGTCGAGCGCCGCGGAGAGCCCGGGCGGCGCGCCGACGAGCAGCGTCATCAGCTCGAGATACGGATTTTCCCCGTCTCGCAGCGAGCGCCGCCGCTTGAGCGCTCTCAGCCGCGCGCGATACTCATCGAGCGGGAACGACACTTCCATTACCCGCGCAGGTCGAGCACGCCGCCGTCGTAGACCACGTTGCCGCCGACCACGGTCAGCACCGAGCGGATCTTCTTCAGGTCCTCGTTCGGCACGGCGAAGTAGTCGCTGTTGAGGACCACCAGGTCGGCGAGCTTGCCGGGCTCGATCGTGCCGAGCTCGTCCTCCTCGCGCAAGAACCAGCCGTTCTGTCGCGTGTAGAGGCTCAGCACCTCCTGCCGCGAGACCTGTTGACCGCCATTGATCAGGACGCCGCGCGCGTTCAGGCCCGTGGTGGCGTAGTACATGTGGATCCACGGATTCATCGGCGCGATCTGCATGCCGTCGGAGCTCATCCCGGCGTGGATGCCATCGGGCCGGTTGCTCGAATCGACGATCATGCGGAACGGCGGTCCGGCGTAGGGCGCCACGGTGCTCGCGGTCGGATTGCCCGCGAGGTACTGCCAGCCGGTAAGCGACAGATTGCCGCCGATCGCCTGCAGCCGGTCGATCCATTCCTGCGTGACGCCCGGCACGTGGGCGATTACCCAGCGCCGATCGCGCACGATGCCATGCACCTCGGCGTTCGCCGCCTCGAAGCCCTGAATCTCGAACTCGAAATCGGCGGGCGCGCTGGCCGGCGTATTGCGCCGGCCGAGCGAGTGCACCTCGGCGCGCCAGCCGGCGCGCGCTACTTTCTTCGCCGCTTCCTTGAACGGACTCGCGTCGTTCACGCCTTGCGCGATGAATTCGCCGATGCCGCCCGTTTTCACCCACTCGTTGCCGATGAACGGGAACGCGTTCTTCAGCCGCTGCACCAGCTCCGGCGTGTTCTGGTCCGCCTCCATGTGCAGGAAGTTGATGCGCAGGCGGATGGTGCCCTTCCCCTGGTCGTAGATCTGCAGGAAAGGGATATGCATCGTGAAGTTGTCCTCGTGCGCGGCGCCGTCGGTGGCTGTGTTGGTGGCCTGGAACGCGCCCTGGTCGAGGTGCGTGGTGACGCCGACGAGCAGAGCATGGTTCATCGCATCGATCACGCTGCGGCGGCGCTCGGCGGGGTTGAGCAACGTCTGGCGCAGGAAGAGCAGCGCCTTCGAGCACTCACTGATGGGGAACCCGCCGGCGACCGAGCCATCGGCTCCGACGTTCACGCCATTGGCGCGCAGGATGCTCGCGCCCGCACTGTTCGCCTGACCCGGTCCGGTGAACGAGATCATCATGAACGCCGGGTTGTTCGGCACCACGGCGTCGAGCTCGGCAAGCGTCGGGAAGCGGCCGCTCGTTTTGTCGTTCGCGTTCGCGTACAGGTGGTTGGTGTGAAAGCCGCCGATGGTCGTTATCCACTGATCCCAGTTAGGCGCCGGGCGTGGAGGAAGCGTCGCCACACGGGCGGCGTAGATGCGCTGCACGTCCTGGATGGAGAGCGCGTTCTCGAGCGGCGTGTGGTAGCCGGGCCGGTTGCCCATCAGGACGATGTGGTTGTGGTTGTCGATGATCCCCGGCACCACCGTGCGGCCGCGCAGGTCGATGACCTTCGTGTCGGGCCCGTGGCGGCCCCTAGCCGGGTTGCCGACCTCGGCGAAGCGCCCGTCCCTGATCGACACCGCGGAGACGACCGTGTTCTCGTCGTCCATCGTGTGTATCTTGCCGTTGACGAACACGGTATCAGGCGCGTCGTCCGACGGTGCCCGCCGGGCGTGTTTTTCCTCGGCGTCTTCTTCCTTGCGTGCCGCGCTGCTCAGCATCGAGCCGCTCGCCGCAGCGGCGGCTGCCGCGCCCTGGATGAATCTGCGGCGCGTGAAGCCGCGCCGTTGCTTGTCAGAAGCCATTTCAGTTCTCCTTGAGTAGAAAAAGTCGCGCTCAGTCGTCCTCGCCGTGGACGATCCTGCCCGCCTGCAGAGTCAGCACCGAGCGCAGGCGCTTCAGCTTGTCGTCGGACGCGTTGAGCGGGTCGTCGCTCAGCACCGCGAGGTCGGCGAGCTTGCCGGGCTCGATCGAGCCGAGCTTGTCCTCGTCGAACGAATGAAAGGCGCTGCCGAGGGTGTGCATGCGCAGCGCCTCGAGGCGGGTGATCTGCTGGCTGGCCGGCGCGGCCGCTGCGCCGGAGTTGTTCTTCATGGTGGTCATGTAGTACATCGTCAGCCACGGGTTGAGCGGCCCGACGTTGGTCGAGTCGGTGCCCGCGCTCAAGGGGATGCCGGCATCAACGAGCTTGCGCCACGGCGGACCGGCAGGATTGGCCGAGGTGTAGTTCCAGCCCTGCAGCCGCAACCCGATGCCGAGGTCCTTCACCGCGGCGATCTGATCGTCGCTGATCGGGTTGACGTGGTCGAGCGTCCAGCGCAGTTTGTCGATCGGCGCGACCGCCTTCGCCTGCTGGTAGGCGGAGATATGGAAGGAGATCTCGGCCGGGGTCAGCGAGTGCTGGGTGACCATCCAGCCCTTGGACGCGGCGAACTTGACGAGGTCGACGTAGCCCGGATTGGTGGTGCTGCTGTTGACGCGCTCGCCGACGCCGTTGGAACGGAACACATCGTCGCCGTGGCGCGGGAAGCTGTAGGTCACGACCGATTGCGCCGCGGCGAACCCGGTATCGAACGAGCTATTGAGGAACGAGCGCAGCCGTATCTTCAGGTTGCCGTCGCGCCACAGGTTCATCATGTACTTGTAGCCGTCGACGTACTCGACCGCGGCGCCCTGCGTGCCCATGTCGGTGACCATGGTCAAGCCGAGGCTAGCGGCGAAGTCCACCGCCTCGGCGGTGCCACGTTGCCGGTCGGCATCGGTCTGCACCGCCTGCAGCGCCGCAAACGCCTGGCCCGCGTTGAGCGTCGCCGCTCCGGCGGCGTTGATCGTCACCGTCACGCCGTGGTTCTGGAAGAAAGTTCGCCCAAGCGAATTCGTCACCGCGCCACCGGCGCCGGTCGTGGAGAGATACACCGCATGGTTCGGCGCCGCCGCGTCGAGCTCGGCGAGGGTCGGCAGGCGCTTTTCCGCCAGGCCGTTGATGTTCCAGCCGCCAACGCAGGTGATGAACTCGCCGGCCGGCACGTCGAGCTCGCGAATGCGCGCGACGATCATCTGCTGCAGCTCGCCCACCGACGCCGCAGTCTCGATAATGCGTACCTCGTGACCGGGGTTCTGGCCGCAGCGGATGAAATGCACGTGCGAGTCGATGAGGCCTGGAATGACGGTCGCGCCCTTCAGGTTGATGGTGCGGCCGCACGGCCCGAGCGCTCCGCCGCGTCCGACCTCGACGATGCGCCCGTCGCGGATGCCTATCGCCGAGACCACGCTGTCGTGCGCATCGAGCGTCAGAAAGCGGCCGTTGACGAGGTTGAGATCGCGCGTGCCTTCGCATTCCGGATCGTGCCCCCTCGAATCGTGCTCCCTCGCCGCCCGCGCTGCCCCCGCGAGCAGCGTTCCGCTCGCTGCCATCGCCGCCGCGGTCTGCATGAACCTGCGGCGCGACAAGCCCCGCTGCTTCAGATTTTTACGCGCCATTGGCGCTCCTCCCTTATGTGCCGGTGACGCGCATGGGCGTGTACAAGCCGATCATTCAGTCTTCCCCGTTAGTCGTCTTCCTTCCCGCGGTGGCCCTTCGGCAGTCCGATCAGGCCGCCTTCGCGCGTCGAGTCGACCGCGCCGTACTGGCGGCCGGTCTCGAGGTCGATGAAGATCGCGTTGACGTTGCCGATGGTGCCAGGGCTGCCGACGTTGTGCCCCAGCGCGCGCAGCTTGGCGATCTCGGCCTCGTCGAACCCGGCCTCGCGCGCGATCGCGTTGTCGGCCGTGGTCACCGAGATGCGCGGCGCCTCGACCGCCTGCTGGATCGTCATGTGGTGATCCACCAGGTTGATGAGCACGTTGTAGACCGAGCTGATGATGGTCGCGCCGCCGGGCGAGCCGAAGGCGGCAACCGGCTCGCGGCCCTTGAAGAGGATCGTCGGCGTCATGCTCGAGCGCGGGCGCTTGCCGCCCTGGACGTCGTTCGCGCCGGGCCCGCCGAAGCGCGGGTGCATGTTGAAGCCGAAGTTGAAGTCGGTGAGCTCGTTGTTGAGCATGAAGCCGTAGCCGGGAACCATGATCCCCGTCCCCCAGCCCTGCTCGATGGTCGTCGTGTACGAGACCACGTTGCCCCACTGGTCGACCACCGAGAAGTGCGTGGTGTGGCCGCCGGCGTAGCTCACCGGCTCTGCGGTCGCAAGCATCGTGCGACCCGGACGCTGCGCGATCTCGAAAGGCCATGGATCGCCGCGCGGGGCGGCTCCCGAAATGATCGAGGTCAGGCTGATGAGATCGCCGCGCTCGCGAACGTAAGTCGGGTCGAGCAGGCCGTGCTTGGGCACCGGCACGAAGTCCTCGTCGCCCATCCACGCCGCGCGGTCCGCAAAGGCGAGCCGCATCGCCTCGGCCATCACGTGCAGCGTCTGCGCTTTGCCGAAACCGAAGCCCGCAGACACGTCGCCGAGCGGGTAGCGCTCGATCATCTTGAGCGCCTGGATCATGGTCAGGCCGCCCGACGAAGGCGGCGACATCGCAGCGATGCGAAAGCCGCGGTACTCGGCGACGATCGGCCCGCGGATCACGATGTTGTAGTCGGCGAGGTCCTGCATCGTCATTAGGCCGGGCTTGCCGCCGTTCGCCGTGGCGCGCTGCGCGGCGACGATCGCCGCGCCGATCTCGCCGCGGTAAAGCACGTCCGGCCCCTTCGCCGCGATGAGGCGCAGCGTCTTCGCGAGATCCGGCTGCTTGAGGATCTGGCCCTGCTGAAGCGGCACGCCGCCGGGGCGGAAGACAGCCGCGGTCTCGGCGTAGAAGCTCGTGCGCGACGAAGTCGCGTCGCCGGCGAGCACGAAGTTCACCGGGAAGCCGTTCTCGGCGAGCTCGATCGCGGGCTGGATCACCTCCGCAAGGTGCTTCCGCCCGTACCGCTGCAGCGCCGTGGCCACGATCTTCAAGGTGCCGGGGACGCCCACCGCCTGGCCGCTGGTAGAAGCGGGCGTGAACCCCTGGTTGGTGCCGTCCGGATTGGTGAAGAGCGTGGTATCGGCGCTCGCCGGCGCCTTTTCCCGGCCCTCAACGACGAAGGTGCTGCCCTGGCCCTTCGCGAGGTGCACCATCATGAAGCCGCCACCGCCGATGCCCGAGAACTCTGGCTCGACCACGTTGAGCGCGAATTGGACCGCCGCCGCGGCGTCGATGGCATTGCCGCCGCTGCGCAACATCCTCGCGCCCGCTTCGGCGGCGAGCGGGTGCGATACGGCCACCACTCCGCCGCGGAAGCCCGGGCCCGGCGGGACCGCCAGTTCCGAGCCCTCGTGCGACGCCCACGCGGGCGCGAACCCCGGTACCGCGAAGCTCAGTGCCAGCAGCAATTTGAGGATGCCGTGCAGATAGCGGCGCGCCAGCGGCGCGGTGCGCTGCTCGTCGACGTCGATGGTCTGTGCGGAGGCAGCGCCCGCCGCCAAAAATAGTGCTTTTTGCAATTTCATGATCGCTTCCTTCAGTCGACGACCAGCCATGTGCCCAGCGGATCCTGCTGCTCATAGCCGGGCTTCGACCAGTCGCAGACACCGGACGGGAACGCCGCTTGCAACCTCGCCCACTGCGTCGCCGTGAAGGTCACGGCATAGTCGGACTGCCTGAGCGGCTTGGTCTGGCACTTGATGATGTCGGCCGCAATATCCGCCCCGGCGACCTCGCGCGGGAAGGAGTTCGACGGGTACAGGTCGTGGCAGGTCGACGGACCGCGCACCTGGTGCTCGGCGATGAACTTTGGAGTCGCATCCTTCGTGTAGCAGCCTTCCTGCAGGTCCGCGGGCTTGTTCTGCACCACCTTGTCGATCTGGCGGATGTGCCGTTTGTCCGCCTTGATGGCAGTGATCCAGCGGTCCATCAGCAGGATCGCGCTTTGCAGCAGCGGATTCGAGTTGCTGTAAAGACCGAAGCGGTTGTCGTTCACCCACATCACCTGGTTGTCGCTGCGCCCGTTCGCCTTCTCCAGGCGCTTGCGCATCGAGAACGAGTGGTACCGGACATGGATGTCGCCGCCGGGCAGCACGTCGTTGTAGTCGCGGAAGTCGATGATCGGCATCTCCGCGAGCCCGCCGCCGCCGTTGGTAAGGCGCCCGGTCTGATACGCAGCGCGGGCCGCGAGCAGATCGGCCACCGTGCGCTGGGGCACGATAGTCGCGTCGCGGTCGAATCCGCCGATCTTCTCGTTGAGATCGACGAACTGCTCGGCCGAGATCGTGCCGTTGTTCACCAGCTTCAGGCCGTACTGGATGCCGACGTTGTCGAGGGGCCGGCGCGCAAAACCCGTGGCCGGGTCCTTGCCGTAGACGTTCACGGTGTGGTCGTACACCGTGCAGCGCACGCCCATCGGATTGGTCGCCGGGTCGTAGCGCTGCGCGAGGGGAACCGAGGCGCAGCTCGTCGTGGCCGGCTTCGGATCGATGCGATGCGCCCCGATTTCGATGTTGGGCGCGGTATCGTACTGCAGGAAGCCGGTGACCTGGCGCTTCTGCTCGTCGGTCCAGCCCATCGCGGCCTGGCGCGCGGTAAAGTAGTTGTCGAGCAGCCACGCGTCGGTGATGAAATTGATGGTGGCGAAGCCGACCTCCGGGAACGAGCAGCCGGGAATGATGCCCTCGAGCAGGCCCGGATAGTTGTCGCCGATCTGGTGCTGCGCATACGAGCCGCCCGAGCAGCCCCAGCCCTGCGTGTGCGCCGGAACGCCGTAGGCTTCGATGAAGCGCTCCTTCACCATCATCATCGTCTCGGACGCGGTGAGGTCGTTGCAGTTGTTGCCGAAGACGTTGAGCGTCGAAGAAGCGAGCGCGTAGCCGTTGGAGAGCATGAAGTTGTCGGTCACGCCGCCCGTCGACGAGCCCTGGCGGTACCAGCCGCCGATGCAGCCGCCGCCGAAAGTGTAGATCAGGCGCTTGTTCCAGTTTCCGGGCTGAGCACTCCAGCTCGGCGCCGCCTCCTTAAGCGGATCGTGCAGGATCGTGATCTGGTAGATCGCCCGGTTGATGGTGCCCGTCTCGATCCGGATGATGTACGGCACCGTTTTGCCGAGCGTCGTGGTAGTGCTCGCCATATTCGCCGGGTAAGTAGTGGCGCCGGCCGGCCATTGCGCGAATGCGTTGGCGGTCGTGCGGTAGATGTAATCCACCCGCCGGTTGATGGAGCAATTCGCGTCCAGCGCGGCGCCGAGGTTGCCCAATCCCGCGGGCAGGTTGAAGCTCTGTGTCGCGCACGCAAAAGGCTGCTCATGCGGCCCGGAGAAGATCGGCCCTTCGATCGGGTGGTTGACCAGGGTCGCGTCCGCGTCCCCACGGTCTCCGCGGCCCTTGCCCTTGCGGTCCGAGTCGACCGTCAGCCGGTTCTCCCCCTGTTGCAGACCCGTCACGAGGCCCGTCAGGGTGCGCGCCGCGTGGTTGGCGAGGAACTGCGCCGTGATGTCCACGCCGTTCAGCAGGACGGTCACCTCATCCAGCGAGATCTTCTTTTCATTTTTCTTCACGCGGATCTGGATGAGCGAATCGCCGCCCGCGATCATGTCCGGGCGGCTGGAGAGGACCTCGATCGAGAAATTGCGCGACCCTTTCGACTCATGGCGGTCCTGATCGTTGTCCTCGTCGTCGTGGGCGTAGGCCGGATTCGCCTTCGCGACGAGCGCCAGCGCGGCGAACACCGCGACGGCCGAGAAAAATGCGCAGAGCGGAACGCACAGCCGCTTCGTCTGTTGCAAACTAGGCTTCATTGTTTTCTCCTCAGTCTCGGTCGTGATGCTTGTCATCGTCATGGCCTTCGTGATGCCCGTCGCGATCGTCATCGTCGCGCTTGCAGCTCTCGGCGTCCTCGAGGCGCCCGCCGGTCTCGTGCTGGTACTTGACGACGCGGTCCATGCACGCGTTTGCGCGCGTCTCGATGTTGCCGCCGCAGTGCCAGCTCGCGAAAAGCTTCGCATCGCCGCTGCCGTTGTAGATCGCCGTCTGCGGATACGGGCACATCGGCCGCGCGCCGAGCGTCGCGTTCTGCGACATGATCGAGTCGGGCGCCGTGCCGGTCTCGACCCAGTTCACCATCGTGTCGAACAGCGCCTGCGGCTGCGGACCCGCGCCGCCGCCGCAATGCGTCACGCCCGGCGCGAGGAAAAAGCGGAACCAGGTCTGCACGCTCTTGAAGCCGTCATAGCGCTCCGCCGCCTCGCGGTAGTAGTGGACCGACTGGCGCCACGGGATGAGCTGGTCCGCGCCGCCGTGCCACATCAGGATCTTCGCGCCGCCCTTCTTCGCGCGGCGCAGATCGGTGCTGATGATGTCGCTGTAGGGCGCAACCACGCGCGTCGCGAGCTTGGTCTCGTCGTCGAACAGCGCGAGCGGCTCGGACGTGAAATCGAAATTCAGGTCGCGGTGCGACCACGTGAAGATGCCGAGGCTGCCGCCGGGGCCGCCGAAGGGCGGCGAGTTGGTCACGCCGGCGTTCGCGCCGCGCCCGAACGGGAACCAGATGCGCAGGCCGTGATCGTTGCGCGGCCCGTCCCAGATCCGGTTCACCGCCTCGGCTTCCTGCGGCGTAAGGCAGTTCGTCGCGGGCGCACTGAGCCGACCGCAGATGTTGTTCGTCGCATCGTAGGTGCACGCACGCGGATCGCCGAGGATGCCGTCGGTCAAGCCGTCCTGCGCGTCGCAAGCGACCACAGCGGAAGCGTTCGCCGCGTTCATCTTCGCCTGAGTCAGCGTGGCGGCGCCGGTAAGCTCCTTCTGGACCCAGAATGGCCACACCGTCGCCACCTGCAGCCGTGTATGGAAGTTCGCCGGTGCGCCGGTCAGGAAACCGTCGAAGTCCTCGCCGAAATTGAGCGCCATCGACAGGCCTTCGCGCCCGCCGGTCGAGCAGCCGTCCCAGTAGTTGCGCGTCGCCGCCGTGCCGTAATAGACCTTGGTCAAGGCGAGCGCCCATTTGTATTGCTGGTGGATGCTCTCGACCAGGAAGTCGTCGAGCGTGCCGTAATTGAGCTCGTGCGTATCCTGGATGACGGCGAAGGCCGGGCTTCCGGTCGGATGGCCCGTGTCGGTGTTCGAGCCGACGTAGCCGGTGTTCGTCGCCGCGGTGATCGAGCTCAGGTTGCCCTGCAGGCCGCCGCCGCCGATGTTGCGCACCTTGCCGTTCCACGCGCCCTGCACGGCGCCGCTCCCGCCATCGAGGGTGTTCAGCGGAAACCCGACCACGATGCCGATGCGCTGGTTCTGTCCCACCGCGTAGCCGCTCGCAGGGCCGCCTCGCGCGGAGTAGATGAATTTCGCCTCGCAGCGCGCTGCATTCGGCGGTGTCGGCGTCGCCGGGACGAGGGCGGTAAAGGGCACCGGCACTTGCGCCGCCGGCGGCGGCGGCACGAACTGCGAAAGGTTCGGTTGCGTCGCAAGGTAGCTGCCGAGGGCAGCGCAGCTCATTTCCGCCGATGCGATCGCGGGGGCGAACCCGGCAATCGCGCACAAGACAAGAAGTACTCGTTGCACGATCGCCTCCTTTTACTCGTTGTAGCCTTGGTTTTCGCTGCGGTCGACGCCGTCGGGATCGGGCGCATAAGACGACGCATCCACCGCGTGCCCGTCGATCGGCACATTGGAGCTCTCGTTGCACGCGGCGGGGTTGTATTTGCCCCACGCCTGGAGCTGGTCCTCGCTCTCGTGCTTGTACGGCGTGACGATCGACTGGCAGATGTTTTCTTTCGTCTGCACGTTGCCGCCGCAGGTCCAGCTCGACGCCAGGTTCGGATTGCCGATGCGATCGTAGATGGCCTGCTGCGGGAACGGGCACGCCATGCGCGTGCGCCCGCCGCCCGAGGTGGGGACGGTGTCGGGCGCGACGCCGTTCTCGACCCAGTTCACCATCTGCTGGAACATGCTCTCCTGATTCGGCTGCGGTCCCGGCCCGCCGCCGCAATGCGCGACGCCGGGAGCCCGGAAGTAGCGGAACCAGGGCTGCAGCACCGAGAACTCCGGCGTGCCGCCGGCGAAATGCGCCGCGACGCGGGTGTAGTACTCGAGGCCGTTCTCCGCGGTGATCAGCTGATCCGCCGTGCCCTGCCACATCAGGATCTTCTTGCCGGCATCGCGCACGCGGTCGAGGCGCGGGTCGTTGGTGTTGATGATGTCGCCGGTCGTCATCGAGCCGAGCTGCGCTTCGCGGCCGTAGTCGGCCAGCGTCAGCGTGCTCCAGTCGAAGCTCGCGTCGGAGTGGTTCCAGCGCAGCTGGCCGGTCGCGGTCTGCGAGGGCACCGCGCCGTTCAGCGCGCTGATCTGCGCGCCGCGCTCGAGGCCGGGGAACACCTGCTTGCCGTACGTATTGCGCGGCCCGTCCCAGATCAGGTCGATTGCGGCCGCTTCCTGCGGGGTCAGGCAATTCGCCGCCGGCGCGGTCGGCTCGCCGCAAACGTTCGCCTTAGCGCTGAACTTGCAACTGCGCGGCTCGCCGATGACGCCGTCCATCACGCCGTCGGCCGCGTCGCAGGCCGTGATTGCTGACAGGGTTGCTTGCGCGGTCTTCGCCGAGGAAATCGGCCCGCCCGTGAGCTCCTTCATCGCGACGGGGCCCCAGATCTGCGCGATGCGGAAGCGGCCGTAGTTCACCGCCGGAGCGCCGACGAGCCAGCCGTCGAGTTCTTCGGGATATCTCTGAGCGAGCGCGAGGCCCTGGCGACCGCCGGTCGAGCAGCCGTCCCAGTAGTTGCGCGCCGGCGCGGGCCCGTAATAGGTCTCGGCGATCGCCTTCGCCCAGCGCACCTGCGCGCGCAGGCTGTCGACGATGAAGTCGTTCAGCCGGCCGACATTGAGGCGCGTCGGTGTGGGCTGCAGCGCGAAAATGCAATCGCTGCCGATATGTCCGGAATCGGTCGAGGAGCCGACGTAGCCGGTGCTGGTCGCCGAGGTGACCGAGCCGACCGAGCCGACGCAGCCGCCGCCGCCGAGGTTGCGCGTCTTGCCGTTCCACGCACCCATGCCGGGAGCACCGCCCGTACCGCCGTCCCGGCTATTGAGCGGAAGGCCGACGCGAATCGTCACGCGCTGCATCTCGCCCACGTCATAGCCGAACTCCGGACCGCCGCGCGACGAATAGATGAACTGCACCTCGCAGCGTGCGTTCGTGCCGCTGCTGACCAAGGTAAAAAACGGAACCAGCCCCGGCGGCGCTGGTGGAACCGTCGTGGACTGCTGGACGGTCGGCTGCGCCAGCAGCCAAGCGCCGAGCTCGGCGCAGCTCATCTCCGCCAGTGCTGCGGTCGGAATGGCGACCGCAGCGAGGAATAGCGAACAAAGCATCGGACGCGTTTTCATGCTGCCTCCTCTAGCCGAGGTCCTGGAGATACGTCCCGCCCGGTCCCGGCCGGATGCTCGGCTGCATCTCGCCCGGGCCGGTGATCGGCCCTTCGACCGTGGGAATGTCCGGTACCGCAGCGTGGGCAGCGGCCAGCCACGCCGCAAGCGTGACGGCTGAAACAAGAGCGCCTGTTCGCGCAACGCAGCGCAGGATTGTGAAACTCAAGTTACTTCCTCCTTTTGAAATGC
>VBCA01000085.1 GCA_005881575.1 Betaproteobacteria bacterium | reverse complement strand
CGCGGCGCATGAGCGAGAACACCGGGTGCGGCTGTTCGCCGGTTTTCGCTACGGCGAGCTCAGCACCGGTTTCGTCGATCCGCTGGTACAGGCGCTCGATCAGATCCGCCGGCAGGAACGGCGAATCGCAGGGGACGGAGGCGAGAAAGGGTCGCTTGGAGACCGACAGGCCCGCGTGCAGCCCTGCGAGCGGTCCCGCGTACCCTCCGATCGCGTCACTCACCACGCGCACGCCGAAAGTCTTGTACTCCTCGTGGTTCTGGTTGGCGTTGATGATGATGCCGCCAACCTGCGGTGCGAAGCGCTCGTACACGTGATCGACGAGGCGCCTGCCGCGGAAGGGCTGCAGGCCCTTGTCCACCCCGCCCATGCGGTTGCCTTTGCCTCCCGCGAGGATCAGTCCGGTGACCGAGGACTGCACGGCGCGCTCGCCGCTACGCCACCATCGTCGGCGCGACGGTCTTCCTGAAGCGGTGCTTGCCGGTGAAGAGCAAGTAGTGTTTTCCGCCCGCCGCGCGGCCGATCATGGTGATTCCGATCTTGTTGGCGATCTCGTGGCCCATCTTGGTGAGGCCCGAGCGGGAAACAAGGAAAGGGACGCGCATCTGCGCCGCCTTGATCACCATCTCCGAGGTAAGGCGCCCGGTGGTGTAGAAAATCTTGTCCGAGCCGTCCACGCCGTCGAGCCACATCTGTCCGGCGATCGCGTCCACGGCGTTGTGCCTGCCGACGTCCTCCACGAAGTAGAGGATCTCGACGCCGCCGGCGGTGTTGCTCGCCAGCGAACAGCCGTGAACGGCGCCCGCTTCCTTGTAGATGGCCTCGTGGCGGCGCACCGCGTCGAGCAGGGCATGGAGTGCATCTTCGGTGAGAACGACGTCATCGCGCAGCTTGATCGAATCGACTTCTTCCATCAGGTCGCCGAAAACCGTGCCCTGGCCGCAGCCGGTGGTGACCGTGCGTTTTTCCATTTTGTTTTCGAGCCCCCTGAGGGGCGCGCGCGTCGTGATCGCAACCGACGCCGTTTCCCAGTCCACCTGCACCGCGGCGATTTCGTCGATGGATTTCGCCAGGCGTTGGTTTCGCAGATAACCGATCGCGAGCGCCTCGGGCGCCTGGCCGAGGGTCATCAGCGTGACGATCTCGCGTTTGTCCACGTAGAGCGTGAGCGGATGCTCGCCGGCTATTGGCGTCGGCACGGCCTCGCCGCGCTCATTGATTGCCTCGACTTCGAAGGTCAGGGGCTTCGACGCGTGGGTGAGCTCGAGGCGGTGCGGTGTCTTCATCCGCCGATGTAGGACATCTCGATCTTGCGCAGCTTGGCCGTCTCCGCGGTGCGGACCTCGGAATAGCGGTCGGCACGCGCCTGCCAGATGCGCGCGATTGCGTCCGAGATCTCCTCGGCGGAAGAGCCGCCGCGTAACAGCCCGCGCAGGTCGTAGCCCGCCGTAGCGAAAAGACACGTATAAAGCATACCCTCGGTGGAGAGGCGCGCGCGAGTGCAGGTGCGGCAGAAGGCCTGAGTTACCGAGGAGATCACACCGATCTCCCCCGACCCGTCCCGGTAGCGCCAGCGCTCGGCGACCTCGCCTGTGTAATTTGGCTCGACCGGTTCGAGAGGCATCTTCTCGCCGATCATGCGGACGATCTCGGCCGAGGGCAGAACGTCGTCCATGCGCCAGCCGTTGGTCGCGCCGACGTCCATATACTCGACGAAGCGCACGATGTGGCCGCTGCCCTTGAAATAACGCGCCATCGGGATGACGGAGTCCTCGTTTGCGCCGCGCTTGACCACCATGTTGATCTTGATCGGCGCGAGCCCCGCCGCGGCGGCTGCATCGATGCCGTTCAGCACTTCGGAGACGGGGAAGTCGGCGTCGTTCATCCTGCGGAATACCGCTTCGTCCAGAGAGTCGAGGCTGACCGTGACGCGGGTGAGGCCCGCCGCCTTCAGCGCCCGCGCTTTCTTTGCGAGGACCGAGCCGTTAGTGGTGAGCGTGAGGTCGAGCCCAGGAATGTCGGCGAGCATCTCGATCAGACGCTCGAGGTTCCTGCGCAGGAGCGGCTCGCCGCCGGTCAGGCGGATTTTCTCGACCCCATGGCCTTTGAAAACGCGCGCCAGCCGCGCGATCTCCTCGAAGCTCAGCAATTCGCTCTTCGGGAGAAACGCGTAGTCGGGGCCGAACACGTCGCGCGGCATGCAGTAGATGCAACGGAAGTTGCATCGATCCGTGACCGAGATGCGCAGATCGTGCAGCCTGCGGCCAAGCCTGTCCTGCCCGGAGCGCCCCGATCCATCCGATTCCCCCTTGGGAGGAAAGGGTTTTGTCCTGCGCCCGTCGTTGATGGGAATGACCCGGTCAGTCATGGTTTGCATAGCCGCATCATGAAATGCGGTTCATAATTCAGCGTTCCTTAACCGCTCCAGTATAGCCGCAAAATGCCCTACCCAAACCTCGCCCTCGCGGTCGTCATGCAGCGCACGCAGCTCGACAACCGCTGGCAGTCGGAGAAATGGGAACCGATCGGCGTGCTGCCGGATTCCAGCGAGCCGGGCTCGGCGCCGCGAGTGCTGCGGCAGGACAGCCTGAACACGCAATGGCTGCATCCGGGGTTCAAGCTGGAGCTGTTTCACGACGAGTCGGAAGGCTATTACCTCAACCTCTACTCGCCGCAGCCCTACGTGTTCGTGAATTGGCTGGAGGAGGACGGCAAGGGCGTGCCGCAATCGGTGACGGCGAGCTACAACGAAGCGGCGCGGCAGATGGATGGCGGAGCGCGCGTGGACGGCGTGCCGATGCCGGCCGAATGGATTTCCTGGCTCGCCGAGTACGTCGAGAAGCACTACAAGCCTGAGCCGAAGAAGAAACGCAGCCGCCCGCCTTCGTTCAAAGGCGCCAAGAGAGACGCCGCGTGAGCACGGACAAGGAGCCGTTCCTGTCGCGCTGGTCGCGGCGCAAGCTCGATTCGGCGAAGGACACGGCTGCACCGCTGCCTGTCGCACCCGAAACCAAGACGCCCCCGGCCACCGTCCCCGCGG
>VBCA01000068.1 GCA_005881575.1 Betaproteobacteria bacterium | reverse complement strand
CGGCATACGCAGCAGCTTCATCGCGTTTCCGAAATAGATCTTCCGCTTGTCCGCCTCGGAGAGCTTGAGATCTTCGACCGAGCGTATTCCCTCCCGGATGAACATCGGCCCGCCCTCGGGATCGAAGGGACAGTCGCTCGCGAACACCACGCGGTCGGCGCCGAAGAAGTCCAGCCCGCAGCGCAGCGCCGAGGCCGAGCCGCCGAGCACGGTGTCCCCGTAGAACATGCGGAAATACTCGATCGGCTTTTTCGCCATGCGCTTGAGCACCTCCTCGTAGTTCTCGTCGGCGGTGCGGCTGCCGAGCTGCGCCCACAGGGTCTCGGCGCGTCCCGAAAAATACGGGATCATTCCGCCGCAATGGTGCGTGATGATGCGCAGGTCCGGGAGTTTCTCGAAGAAGGCCGAGAACACCATGCGCGCCATGGCGATGCTCGTCTCGAACGGCCAGCCGAGCACCTGCCAGATCTCGTATTTCGATTTCTGCTCGCCGACGTAGTCGGGGCGCGAGCCGGGCCGCGCCGGGTGCATCCACATCGGCACGCCGTGCTTCTTCGTCGCGCGCTCGAACACCGGGAAGAACTCCGGCTCGTCGAGCGCGCGGCCGTTCACGCTGGTGCAGATCTGCACGCCGCGCGCGCCGAGCTTTGCGACGGCGCGGTCCATCTCCTCGAGCGCCGCGGGAACGTTGTTCATGGGGAGCGAGGCGACGAACGCGGGGAATTTCTTCGGCCACTTCGCCGTCATGCCCGCCATGCCGTCGTTGGCGATGCGCGCAAGCTCGGGCGCGAGCTCGGGTCCTCCCACCAGCTCGGGGGAGGGCAGCGACAGCGTCAGCACCTGCTGCACGTCGGGGAATTTTTCATCCAGCATCCGCACCCGCGCCTCGATGTCCCAGAGCAGGCGCAGGTTGCTCATGCGCTTCAAGATGCCCTGGTCCTTCAGGTGCTGCTTCATCATTTCCAGGTAGGGCACCGGCATGACGTGATTGAAAATGTCGATTTTCATGGGTGTGAGAGTGTTTGGTCTCCGGAGCGTCGAACGCAGCAGGCAGGACGGCGTTTACACGCGATCGGCCCCCAACGAAGACTATAGCCAGGAAAATTAGGAAACGCTAATCTATCTCATGACCAACCCCGAAGGATGGAGATACGAGCGATGACGAAGCACATGACCGGGACACGGAAGGAGTGGCTCGCCGCGCGGGAAAGGCCGCGAGGTGTCGTCCACCTGGCGCTGATCGCAATGTTTGTCACTGTTGCCGCCAGCTCTGCGGCCCCGACGATCGTGCAAGCAGCGCAGGAGAAGCCGGCCATGCAAACCGCAACGCCCAAGCCCAGCAGGAGCGGCCATGCCGCGGTCGACGGTGTGAACTACTACTACGCCGTTTACGGTACGGGTGAGCCGCTGTTGCTCCTTCATGGCGGCCTGGGCCAGATCGAGATGTTCGGCCCCAACCTGACCAAACTCGCGCAGAGCCGGCAGGTGATCGGCGTCGATCTGCAGGGCCACGGCCGCACGTCGCTGGGTAATCGCGAGATCAGCCTGGTCGACATGGGCAACGACATGGCCGGCGTGCTGAAGGAGCTCCGCTACGACAAGGTCGACGTGCTCGGCTATTCGATGGGTGGCGGCGTCGCGTTCCAATTCGCCGCTCAACATCCGGAAATGGTTCGCCGCCTGGCGCTGGTTTCCGCCGGCTACTCGCAGGACGGATTCTATCCGGAGATGCTGCCGCAGCAGGCGGCAGTCGGCGCCGCGATGCTGGAGCAGATGAAGGGAACGCCGATGTACAAGTCGTACGTGGCGATTGCGCCGCACCCGGAAGAGTTTCCGAAGCTGCTCGACCAGATGGGCGCCTACATGCGCAAGTCGTACGACTGGTCGGCGGACGTCAAGAAGCTGACCATGCCCGTGATGCTGATCTTCGGCGACAGCGACATGTACCGGCCGGAGCACATCGTGAAGTTCTACCAGTTGCTCGGCGGTGGACTGAAGGACGCCGGTTGGCAGCGCGAGCACATGTCGCAGAATCGCTTGGCGATCCTGCCGAACCTCACGCACTACGAAATGGGCCTCGCACCGCAGTTGGTCGACACCGCTCTGCCGTTCCTGAACGGACAAGGCCGCGCCAAGAGCTGGGACGAGCAGGTGAGCGGGAAGTAAATCTCACCGTACCGCGGCTCGCCCGGCGGCAGGATGGGCGCGGCGTATGGTCGGAGACACGACTTTAGCGGAGACGTGAAAGTCCCAGACCGCGGCGCCGCCGCTTGCAGCGAACTCAGCCACGAGCTTCGGCAGATCATCCAGATTCCTAAAGGTCTTTCCCGGGAGCCCGAATCCGCGCGCGATGTCCGCGAAATCGCAGTAGCCGAACACCGACCCGTCCTCGGGCATCCCTTCCGAGCGGAGCTTGTGCAGTTCGGAGCCGTACGCGCCGTCGTTCATCACGACGATCAGGATGTTCAGCCGATGACGCTTGATGGTTTCAAGCTCCTGCACATGCATCATCAGGCTGCCGTCGCCGTCGAACAGCACCACGGTTCTATCCGGACGCGCCGCGGCGACCCCCATGGCGAACGAGACGCCGTTGCCGATCGCGCCGAACTCGCGGATGGTGAGGAACTTCTCCTGTGGACGCGAAGGCATCTGCGCAAAGAACCATGAACAGTGGCCGCCCGAGTTCACCATCTCCCAATCGCGCGGTAAGGCTTTTTCCAGCGCTTCGACCACGTCGCGCGGGTCGAGCAGCCCCGGCTCGATCTCGAACACGTGGCTGTCGGGTTTCGAATCGCGGATGCGCGCAGCCATCGCATCGCTTCGCCAGCTCCCGCTTCTCCCGATGCTGCGGGCCGGCAACGCCGCCATCAACGCCTCGACTCCCAGACGTGCGTCGGCACGCAAGTGATGACGCGCTACTTCCTGGCCTTGACTGACCGCGACAGGGTCGATATCGATCTGGAGCATCCTCGCCTTCGGCCAGAGCTGGCCGCCGCCGCCCGCATGGTAGGCGAGCGAGCAACCGACCGCGACGACGAGGTCGGCCTGCGCGAGGTACTCAAGGCCGGCCTCGGGTGTGAAGCTGCCCGAGATGCCGATGCAAAAAGGATCGTCGTGGAACAGTCCTCTTGCGGGAAGCGTCGTCGACAGCAGTCCACCCGTCTTGGCGGCCAACGCCCGGCAAGCGGCCCCCGCCCGGGCTTCGACCGCGCCCAAGCCGGCCAGCACGACTACCCGTTCGGCACCGGCAACCAATTGCGCGGCGCTGGCCACGTCGTCGGGATGCGGCGGAATCGGCGAAAGGCGCGGCAACAATTTGTGCGAGGGCCTGGGCAGATCCGCGGGTCCGTCCCAGGGCCGGGCCTGCAGATCGAACGGAACACCGATCACCACGGGCCGACGTTCGCGACGCGCCTGCAGGAACGCGTCGCGTACCGCAACAGGCATGCGCTCGGGCATGTGCAAGCTGTGATAGGCGGCACCCGTTGCGGTGATGAGCGGTGCCTGGTCGAGTTCCTGGTTGTACCAACCGCTTTTCAACGGCGCTTCGCCCGCGAACACCACCAGCGGCAGATGGGCGCGCACGGCTGCGGGGAGCGCCGTGATCAATTGCGTCACACCGGGCCCGCACGTGACGGTCGCCACCCCAACGTCCCGGTTCTTTCGCGAGTACGCCATGGCGGCAGCGAGCGCGCAATGCTCGTGCCTGACATAGACCATGCGGCATCCCCCCTCGGACAAGCGCGCGGCCCAATTCATGTTCGCATCCCCGAGAAGAGCAAAACATGTTCGCACATCCTCCTGCGCGAAGGCCTTGGCGAGGATGTCGTACACGCGAGTCTCGGCTTCATTCTTCATCGTTGCAACTCCTGCATCGAACTCTTTTTTTGCCCGTTTGTGATCAAGCGGCGGAGTTCATGCATCCGTCCCACCTTAGTCCAAAGTAGCGCCCGATGTCTTCACTACCTGACTCCATTTTTCGATTTCCGACCGGATAAGGGTGCGAAAGTCCTCCGGCGAACCATGAACGGGATCCGAGCCTAGCTCAGCGATACGCTCCTTTAATTGCGGGGTGTCCAACGCCCTCGCCATCACGGCATTCAATTTCCCAACGATGGACGAAGGGGTTCCCTTTGATGCCAAGACGCCGTACCAAGATGCCGTTACATAGCCCGGAACCCCGGCTTCCTCTACCGTAGGCACGTCAGGCAGCTGAGGCGATCGGCGCTGTCCCGTAATGGCGAGAGCGCGTACCCGTGCTCCTTTGATATGCGGTACGACACTGACCATGGACTCAAACATTATTGGCACCTGCCCACCCATCACATCGATGAGCGCAGGTCCCGAACCTTTATAGGGAACATGGACCATCGCTACGCCAGCCATGGTTTTGAATAACTCAACGGACAGATGCTGAGGCGTGCCATTTCCTGAAGAGGCAAACGTGTAGCCGTCCGGCCTGGACTTCAGTATTGCGATTAATTCCTTCAGCGTTTTCGTAGGAAACGAAGGGTGAACGATTACAACAAGCGGTACAGAGGCGACTTGGATTACCGGTTCTAAATCCTTTAGCGGATCGTAGGGAAGATTCTTGAAAAGGGAGACGTCAATGGCGAGCGGACCAGGCGCTCCCAGCAACAGCGTGTAGCCATCGCCCGTGGATTTCGCCACGAAATCAGTACCGATCGTTCCCCCGGCACCGACGCGGTTCTCGACAATAACGGGCTGACCGAGGCTTTGCGTAAGCGTTTGCGCCATGAGACGGCCCAATATGTCGGTTGGCCCGCCAGCCGGGAACGGGGAAATCATCCGGATCGGCTTGACCGGGTAGGATTGCGCTCGAACCGACGGTGCTATGGCGAGCGCAAGAAATACCACTACAACAATTCGCATGATCATAGAGTGTTGCCTCCCGGTATCGATACGCCCAACGTTCGCGCCCACGCGCGGGCGCGTGAGCTGGTTGACCGAAGTGCGCCACTCCTCGCCCGTCGCGGTGGGCGCGCTGTTAGACAGCAATCTATTGTCCACGGGATACGTCGCGCATTATTAAGAAAGATGCATAGCTTTGATTGATCTTACGAACTAGTTCAATCTGGGTTCGCCCATCGTTCCAAACCGCTGTTTCGGTATCTCCGACTCGGTCTGTTCTGGAGGATGGGCCGAGAGATTTCTCGTACGTGGACCGTTTTTCAGAAAAATCATAACCGATGCCATATTGAAACCGAATCTCGCTGATCACCCCTGCGCTATTGGTGATAACTACAATGGCTTCCGCACCGCCGAATGAGTTAGGCCGAAGCCGATAAACACCCGGTCCAACCTTTTCAGAAATCTTCTCGATCTGACTGGGCACTCGACCAAGTTCGATTCGCCCGAACGGTCCGAAACTGACATGGCGAAAAATCGGCTCGGGTCGTGGTCGGAATTCCGCTAGTACCGATTCACAGTCTGAGGCGATAGCCACGGCTAGTAAGAGGTGGCGGACTACTCTTCGAATTGCCATATGCTGTCTAACGTCCACGCTCACCGGCGCGCGACTGCGGACGGTCAGCCGAAGTGCGCTGCTTCACGCGCGTCCGGTGCGGCGTGCTGTTAGCGCTCAAGTTGTGGAACTCCGGAAAAGGTACCTAAGACCCCAGAGCGCGACGGCACAAAGAGTGAGTATTGTGCCGAGTAGTGCAAACCAACTGGGTGTGAGCGGCGCGAACATCGGACCACCTTGCGACTGAGTGATTTGGGGCTTCGAAGGGGGTGCGCGGCCGTCTTCCCGCCAGACGGCTGCTCCGCTAGTGATAACGGTACCGCCCCCGCTCGGTTTGGCGCTCTCAACGGCGAGCATGACCGCCCCTGCGACGGCGTACGCGACGACTGTGCCAGCTAGCCCGTAGAGCCATGGGCTTGAGAGCGACCGTCTCCAGTACAGCGTCAACCCCAGAACCTCGATGAAGGGTGATAGCAGGACCACTATTGGTATCAGTTGATATAGCAGGACGCGCATTCGCTTGAGCGCTAACGCTAAATGATCTTCCTAAAACCAGCCTAATCTGGCGCGTCAGTCTACTCTCGCCGGTATTGTCACGCACGATCAAGAGCGTCCGCGATTTCGATCGATTCGGGCGCCAGATTAGATTGCGCGCCGAAAGTCAAGTGTCTGAATCCTCTAGGAGCGAAACCCTGCAAGCCGAGGGATCCCCCAGAGCGCTCGGCCGCCGCGGTATATCATGCTCCGACACGAACGTTCGGAGTCGACGATGGCCGATTACCGCATCGAGCGCGACAGCTTTGGCGAGGTCCGCGTTCCCGCCGACAGGCTGTGGGGCGCGCAGACGCAGCGCTCGCTCGAGAATTTCCGCATTTCCGGCGAGCGCATGCCCATGGAGCTGATCCGCGCGCTCGCGCTGGTCAAGCGCTCTTGCGCGCGGGTGAACGTAGACCTCAAGGAGCTTCCCGAGGAGAAGGCGAAAGCCATCGCCGCCGCCGCCGACGAGGTGCTCGCCGGAAAGCACGACGGCGAATTTCCGCTGGTGGTGTGGCAGACGGGCTCGGGCACCCAGACCAACATGAACATGAACGAGGTGCTTGCCAACCGGGCGAGCGAGCTCCTGGGAGGCGAGCGCGGCGAGAAGCGCCGCGTGCATCCCAACGACGAGGTCAACCGCGGGCAGTCCTCGAACGATGTCTTTCCCACGGCGATGAACGTGGCCGCCGTTCAGGCCATCCACGACCGGCTCATGCCGGCGCTTTCGTCGCTGCGTGATACCCTCTCGGCGAAGTCCGAAGCGTTCAAGGACATCGTCAAGATCGGCCGCACTCATCTTCAGGACGCGACCCCTCTCACGCTCGGGCAGGAGATCTCCGGCTGGATGTCGCAGCTCGACCACGGCATCGCCCACGTTCGTGCTTCGCTCACGCACCTGTGCGAGCTCGCCCTGGGCGGCACTGCGGTGGGAACGGGGCTCAACGCTCATCCCGAATTCGGGGCGCGCGTCGCGAGGGAGCTGGGAAAAGCGGCGGGACTGCCTTTCGTTTCGGCGCGCAACAAATTCGAGGCGCTCGCGGCGAACGACGCCCTGGTAAACGCCCACGGCGCGCTGAAGACGATCGCCGCGTCGCTCGCCAAGATCGCGAACGACGTGCGCTGGCTGGCGAGCGGCCCGCGCTGCGGCATCGGCGAGATCTCGATTCCGGAAAACGAGCCCGGCAGCTCGATCATGCCGGGCAAGGTGAATCCCACGCAGTCCGAGGCGATGACGATGCTGTGCGCGCAGGTGCTCGGCAACGATGTCGCGATCAACATCGGCGGCGCCTCGGGAAATTTCGAGCTGAATGTGTTCAAGCCGCTCATCATCCACAATTTCCTTCAGAGTGTGCGGCTGCTGGCCGACGGGGCCGACAGCTTCCGCGATCATTGCGCCGCGGGCATCGAGCCGCGGCGCGAGCGCGTCGCCGAGCTCCTGCAGAATTCGCTCATGCTCGTCACCGCGCTCAACCCGCACATCGGCTACGACAAGGCGGCGGAGATCGCGAAAAAGGCGCACAGGGAGGGCACCACGCTCAAGGCCGCCGCGCTCGCGCTGGGGTACGTCACGGCGGAACAGTTCGACCAGTGGGTTCGGCCGGAGAAGATGGTCTGAGGGGAAAGGATTTCACGGGAGGAGCATGCTCTACATCATGGTCAACGAAGACCGGCCCGACGGCCAGGCGATCCGGGAGGCGACGCGCGAAGCGCATCTCGCGTACCTCGAGCGCCACAAGAACATCGTCGTGCTCGCGGGCGGGACGCTCGCCGAGGACGGGAAGACGCGGACGGGAAGCGTGTTCATCGTCAACGTGCCGAATCGCGATGCGGCGGAGAAATTCTCAGCCGAGGAGCCGTTTCGCAAAGCCGGTTTGTTCAAGACGGTGAAGGTCACGCGCATGCGGCGCGGACAGTGGAATCCGCAGGCTGCGCCCAAGACCGCCGAGGGAAACTAAGCACATAGTAGAATTCAGACTTTCCACGAGAAAGAAGGTCCATGCATTCGAAGTTTCACGGATGGGTGCGGCTGCTGGGGCTCGCCGGGCTCGCCTTCGCGAGCGCCGTTTTCGGGCAAGCTGCCAGGACCTATCCGGACAAGCCGGTGCGCGTGATCGTGGGCTATTCGCCGGGCGGTCTGCCCGATACCATCGCGCGCCTCATCGGCCAGAAGCTCTCCGAGCGCTGGAGCCAGCAGTTTGTCGTCGAGAACAAGCCCGGCGCGAACGGCATCCTCGGCGCGGAATTCGTCGCGAAAGCGGCGCCCGACGGCTATACGCTGCTGATGACGGACAACTCGACCCACGCGATCCTTCCGTTCCTCTTCACCAAGCTCCCCTACGACGCCGACCGGGACCTCATTCCGGTATCGCTCACCGCGCGCGCGCCGCTGTTCCTCGCCGTGCACCCGTCGGTGAAAGCGAATTCCTTCCAGGAGCTGATCGCGCTCGTCAAGGCCTCGCCCGGCAAGTACAGCTACGGCTCCTCCGGGATCGGCAGCACGCACCATCTTTGCATGGCGTACCTGGGCGCGTCCCTGAACCTCGACATGGTGCACGTGCCTTACAAGGGCACGGGGCAGAGCGTGCCGGCCCTCGTAGGCGGACAGGTGCCGATGGTGCTGTCGGGATATCCGACCCTCGCCGCCCACGCGAAAGAAGGGCGCGTGAAGCTGCTCGCGATCAACTCGCTCAAGCGCTCGGAGCTCGCGCCCGACGTGCCGGCGATCGCGGAGACCATCTCCGGGTTCGATTTCGCGCCGACCTTCGGTCTGTTCACGCCTGCCGGAACGCCGCGCGGTATCATCGTGAAGATAGGCGCCGACGTGGCGCAGGCGGTGAAGCTGCCCGACGTCGTCGAGCGTATGAAGAACCTCGGCATCGACCCTATCGGCGCTTCGGGAGACGAGTGGGCCAAGCTCCTGAAATCGGATGCGGAGCGCTATTCGAAGGCCGTCAAGATCTCGGGCGCGAAGGTGGAGTGAGACGCATCGCATGGGCATGCTGATCGAAGGCAAGTGGACCGAGCGGCGCCCGGCGGAAGTCGCCGGCCGCTTCGTCCGCCCGGAAAGCCAGTTCCGCAACTTCATCACCGCTGACGGCTCGTCGGGTTTCAGGGCCGAGCCCGGACGCTATCACCTCTACATCGCCTACAACTGTCCCTGGGCTCACCGCACGCTGATTTTCAGGAAGCTCAAAGGGCTCGAGAGCATGATTTCCATTTCCTCGGCGCGTCCCGACGATCGAAGGGAAGGCTGGCGCTTCCACGAAGGATTTCCCGGCGCGACCCGCGACGGGGTCAACGGCTGCGAGTGGCTGCACCAGGTCTACTCGCTGGCGAAGCCCGACTACACCGGCACCTGCACCGTGCCGACCCTGTGGGACAGGAAGACGCGCACTATCGTCAACAACGAGTCCTCCGAGATCATCCGCATGTTCAACAGCGCCTTCGATGCGGTGGGGGCGAAGCCCGGCGATTACTACCCCGCGCCCCTGCGCGGCGAGATCGACCTCGTCAACGAATTCGTCTACGCGCATTTGAACAACGGCGTATACCGGACCGGATTCGCGGCGACTCAAGCAGCCTACGACGAGGCCGTGGAAAAAGTGTTCGCGGGGCTCGATACCCTCGAGCAGCGCCTCTCTGGGCGGCGCTACCTCGTCGGCGACGCGATAACCGAGGCCGACTGGCGCCTCTTTCCGACGCTCGTGCGCTTCGACGCGGCGTACCACCACGTGTTCAAGTGCACCTGGCGGCCGCTCGCGAGCTACGAAAATCTGAACAATTACATGCTCGACCTCTACCAGGTTCCGGGCGTGTCCGATACGGTGAAGCTCGACCACATCGTCACCGGCTATTACAGCATAGCCCGCGTCAATCCCAACGGCATCGTCCCGAGGATCCCCAAGCTCGACTGGACGCGCCCCCACAACCGCGCGCGCCTCGGCAAGGCGCTCTCCGCGGCTTAGGAAGCCGGATGTCCGCCGTCGTCGATTCCGATCTGGCGCGCTTCTCGAAGGAGATCGCCGCGCTCGACATGAAGCCGCTGTGGGAGCGGGTGATGCGCCTCAAACCGGGCACCGCGGCTCGAGCCGCGATCTGGCGCTGGAAGGACACGCGGCCGCTCCTCGCGCGCGCCTGCGAGATGATCACGGCGAAGCGGGCCGAGCGGCGCGTGCTGATGCTCGAGAACCCCGCGCTCGCCGGGACCACCTTCATCACGCCCGCGCTGTTCGCGGGATTGCAGGCGATCCTGCCGGGGGAAATCGCGCCCACGCACCGGCACACGCCCAATGCCCTGCGTCTCATCGTGGAAGGCGAGGGTGCCTACACCGCCGTCGACGGCGAGCGCATCGCGATGCGCCCCGGCGACTTCATCGTGACGCCGGGCTGGAGCTGGCACGACCACGGCAACGAAGGCTCGGCGCCCGTCGTGTGGCTGGACGGCCTGGACACCGCATTCGCGAATCTGTTCGGAGCGCATTTCCGCGAGGACTACCTCGAGGAAAAGCAGAACGCGTCGCCGGCCCGAGCCGACAGCGTGCTGGCGTTTCCTTTCGAACGCACCCGCGCGAGTCTGGAGCGGATGTCGAAGAGCGAAGATCCGCATCCGTCTCACGGATGGAAGCTCCGCTATTCGAATCCCGCGACGCGCCGCGATCCCTTTCCGACTATGGCGGTTTTCATGCAATGGCTGCCGAAAGGATTCGCCGGCCGCAACTTCCGCAGCACCGACGGCGCGGTCCACTGTGTTGTCGAGGGGAGGGGCGACGTCCGCATCGGCGCGGTGGATATCGAGTTCGCCCCGCACGACGTCTTCGTCGTGCCCTCATGGGAGATCCACCGCTTCACCGCGGCGACCGATTGCGTGATCTTCAGCTACTCCGACCGCGCCGCGCAGGAAGCACTCGGCTTCTGGCGGGAAGAAAACTGACCACCCCGCCCCTTCGGGGCACCCCGTCCGGCCAGACGCGATACAGCGCGTCTGGCGTTCGGCGGCTCGGACGCGCGCAGGCGCGTCCATCGAAACCCCGCCTCACCCTCGACGAGGAGGGGATACTCACATCCTCCACTCGACGTAGCTGTAGATGAAGTTCGATCCGCCGTTCACGTTGTCGAAGATCTG